>DASRIS010000098.1:0-30402 GCA_035649895.1 Micromonosporaceae bacterium
GTCAGCTTCAAAGAACGCGACATCGCCGACCTACTCACCCTCTACGGCGTCAAAGACGAACACACCCGCACCGACCTGCTCACCCTCGCCACCCAAGCCAACACACCCGGCTGGTGGCACCGCTACGGCAGCGTCCTACCCGCCTGGTTCCAGGCCTACATCGGACTAGAGACCGCAGCCACCCTCATCCGCACCTACGAGGTCAAGTTCATCCCCGGCCTCCTCCAGACCGAAGACTACGCCCGAGCCGTCATCCTGCTGGGCCACAGCAGCAGCTCGCCCACCGACATCGAGCACCGGGTCCAGCTGCGCATGCAACGGCAGCGAAGCGTGTTCGAGCACCCCGGCGGCAGTCCCCGGGTGTGGGCGGTGGTGGACGAGGCGGCGCTGCGACGGCCCGTCGGCGGCCCGAAGGTGATGCGCGCCCAGCTGCAGCGGCTGATCGAGGCCACCGCGCAGCCGGACATCCGGCTCCAGGTGATCCCGTTCAGCGCGGGCGGCTACGCCGCGGCGGGTGGGCCCTTCACCATCATGCGCTTCCCGGACCAGGAGATACCCGACGTGGTCTACCTCGAGCTCCTCACCAACGCGCTCTACCTGGAAAAGCCCGAGGACACCGTCGAGTACGCGCTGACGATGAACGAGCTGTGCATCGAAGCCGAGACCCCGGCCCGTACCAGGAAGATCCTGGAGCGGGCCCTGCGGGACCTCGACAGCCAGGCCGCCGACGGCTGGCTCGCCGACGCAGGCGCGGTGGAGCCGTAGCCTCGGTGGAGGGGCTGTAGGCGTGGCGAGGCCGCGGGGCCGGGTGGAGCTGGGCCGCCTCCGGCGGGTGGCGGCGGTCAGGGCTTGCGCCCGACGCCCGCAAACTGCTGGACCGGGGCCCGCCGGCGCGACGGGTCGGGCCGCCACCGGGTCACGTCGACCACACCCGGGTCGAGCAGCTCCAGGCCGTCGAAGAAGCGGGCGATCGCCGCCGGGGTGCGCAGGTGGTACGGGGCCGCGCCGTTCTCGTTGTACCGCCGCTGGGCCTCGACCGCCGCCTCGCTCATCGGGACCGCGTCGCAGATGGTCAGGTAGCTGCCGGAGGGCAGGCCGTCCATCAGGCGTCTCACGATCGACCCCGGCCCCTCGTCGTCGCCGATGTGGCCCAGGATCCCGAGCAGCATGAGGGCGGTTGGCCGGGTGAGGTCGAGGGTCTCCGCGGCACCTGCCAGGATCTTGTCCGGCGCACGTAGATCTGCATCGATATAGTCGGTGGCTCCCTCGGGGGAGCTTGTCAGCAGGGCGCGGGCGTGCACCAGCACGAGCGGGTCGTTGTCCACGTAGACGATGCGGGACTCCGGCGCGGCCAGCTGCGCCACCTCATGGGTGTTCTGCGAGGTCGGCAGCCCGGTGCCGACGTCCAGGAACTGGCGGATCCCGGCGTCCCGGGCCAGGTAGGTCACGGCGCGGACAAGAAAGGCCCGGCACTCGCGGGCGCCGTCAACGATCTCCGGGAAGGTCTCGCGGAACTGGTCACCGGCCGCGCGGTCCACCGGGAAGTTGTCCTTGCCGCCCAACCAGTAGTTCCAGATCCTGGCCGAGTGCGCAACAGTGGTGTCGATCTTCCTTCGCGGGCCAAAGCCCGTGCCGGCCGAGCTGACGGTCACTGGGTACCTTCCACGTTGCCTGCGTACGCCGTTCCGCCCAACCTTAGTAACCCTCCCCGGCACGTCGAACCAGCCGCTCAGGCACTTAGCGCGCGCGGGTCGGGCGGCCAGCGCGCGGGGGCATGACACGGCTGCCACGACAGGCGGGTCGTCCATGCCGCCTCGCGGCGGTGGCTCAGGGTCCGAACGACGGCAGCTTCCGGGCACCGGAGGCGAGGTCGGCGACGAGCTTGTCCACCTGCACCTGGAGGTCGGTCGGGACCCGCGGGTCCCGCGCGCCTTCGGCGATGGGGGTCGGCACCAGGCCCTTGTTCGCCAGGTCGGCGGTGTAACCCTGGTTACCGAAGGCGCCGGCCGCGACCCGGTCCACGTACGACCGGAAGGTGGGGTACATGTCCAGCTCGATACTGGTCACGTTGACCTGCCTGGCGAGACCGCCCGCGTCGCCGGTCACGCCGATGGTCAGCGCCTTCGGCTCGCGCCTGGCCGCGGCCGAGGCCACGCCGAACGCGATCCCGTCACCGGTGGTGAAGATGACCTGCGCACCCTGGTCGATGAGGCCGGTGGTGGCCTCGACCGCCTTCTGGACGTCGTCGAAGCTGCCGGTGTAGACCTCCAGCCACCGTCGCGACGGGTCCGCGTCCTTCAGCCCGGCCTTGAAGCCGCTGTGGATGGTCTCGAGGAACGGCAGCTGGGGGCCGCTGACCAGGCCGGCGGTCCGGACATCGCGGATCTTGCCGGCGACGAACCCGGCCAGGTAGCCCTGCTGGCCGAAGTCGAACGTCCACACCTCGACGTTCGCCGCCGCCCGCCGCAGCGCGTCAGGACCACCGGCGACCGCGAAGTGGACCTTGGGGAACGCCCCGGCGACCTTGAGCACCGGCTCGAGCAGCTCGATCCCGTGGCCGATGACCAGGTCGTACCCTTTCGTCGCGTACTCGCGGACCACCGGCTCAGCCACCGCCGGGTCGGCCATCTTCTCCCGGATGTCGGCGTCGACCCGGCCCTCCTGCTCCAGCCGCTCCACCGCCTCCCGGGCCACCTGGTTGAACGAGCCGTCGTTGGTCAGCCCGGGCACGAGCAGCGCAACCTTCAGCCTCTTCGCGCCACCGGTCGGCTCGGGCGCAGGCCCGTTGCCGGCGCCGCATCCGGCGAGCGGAACGGCCACGCCGAGGACGAAGGCGATGGCGGCGGCCACCGGGCGGGATGCGCGTCGGCGCGTACGCGTGCCACCGGCACGGCGCGCGGTCAGCTTGACGTCCTTACCGAACCTGCTGGACCGCGCCGAGGCGCCATCCCGAGGTACGTGGACCGGTCCCGGTCGTGCGGTCGAGGACAATCAGGGTTCCTTCGTCGAGGGTGGGACCGGAGAGGCCGCCGCCGTCCCGCGTACGCTGGGCGAGGACGGCTCCGGTGAGGATATCGAAGCAGGGGTCGAGCACCGCATGGGGCCTTACGCTCGGGTCGCCGCCGACGCCCGCCTCCGCCTCAGCCACCCCCGCCTCAACGCCCCGTAACAGGTCAACCGGGACACAGGCCACCTCACGGCCGGCGTACGCCAGCACGGGCGCCCGGCCGAGGTCCTGCCCGCGCCGGGCCGCGGCCAGGAGCGGGACGGTGGCCAGGAAGCCGGTGGGTCGCGTGTCGCAGGCGAGCCCGGGTGAGCAGGCGAGGACCGCGACCTGGCCGTGGCCGTCGACGGACATCTCGACGCGGCCGAGCCGCTGGCCGTAGGCCGCCGCCTCAACGGCGAACCAGTCCCCCCGGCGTTCGATGCGGACCGTCTCGACGTACGTCGGCTCGGTCTTCGTGCCGGTCACCGTCCACTCCGCGCTCCACGACCGGGCCAGGACCGCCACCTCTACCGTGCGCTGCGATGGGTGCACCGTGGCGGCCCCGCTGCCGTCCCAGCCGGCCCGCGACGCCGCCAGGCCTGCGCCACAGACGGCGAGCACCAGGGCGAACCGCCCCACGGGCTTGACCGTCGCCCTACCGGCGGCCAGCAAGCCCCCGCCCACCACCGTAGGGATCCCGGACATCACCCACCCGCAGCGCCTAGGTCAGCAGGAACGCGCGCACCATAGCCAACCGAGCCTAACGCGCCATGATCTGGCCCTGGGCTTCGGCTACCGGTAGCTTGTCACAGACGCCGGCCTCGGCTTTACCGAGCTTGCTCGCGCCCTCCCCGCCCCCTGGGCAGGGTCTGCCGCGGGCAGCACCACCGCCGCACTGCGGCCGGGCGGCAGCTCGCGGCACAGGTACCTTCCTCCGTAGGGTGGCGTCCGGGGACCCGTCGGCCCGTACCGCGGGGACGGACCGGTTGAGGCCCCGAGACTGAGCACGCGCAGGGCAGTGCCCTGGGTCCAGCTGGAGCCCACCTTGTCTGAGCAGAGCCGGGACGCCGGGCCAGTACCTGGCCCGGGGCGCGGCAGCCTGCGCGCCGACTGCGCGCGCTGCTTCGGGCTGTGCTGTGTCGCCCCGGCCTTCTCCGCATCCGCCGACTTCGCGGTCGACAAGCCCGCCGGCCGGCCCTGTCCCAACCTGCGGCCGGACTTCCGCTGCGGCATCCACGACCGGCTGCGGCAGCGCGGTTTTGCCGGCTGCGCCGGCTACGACTGCTTCGGCGCGGGGCAGCACGTCGCCCAGGTCACCTTCGGCGGGCAGGACTGGCGGCGTACGCCGGGGACGGCGAGGCAGATGTTCGAGGTGTTCGCGGTCATGCGGCAGCTGCACGAGCTGCTGTGGCACCTGACCGAGGCGGTGACGCTGCCCGCGGCCCGCCCGCTGCGCCCGGCGCTGCGCCACGCCCTCGTCCAGACCGACCGCCTCAGGCACCAGCCCCCCGAGGTGGTCGTCCAGCTGGACGTCGCGGCACACCGGCGCGGCGTCGCCGACCTCCTGCGGCGCACGAGCGAGCTGGCGCGCGCCACGGTGCCCGGCCGGAAGGTCGACCGCAGCGGGGCCGACCTCGTCGGGGCCGGCCTGCACGGTGCCGACCTACGCGGCGCCAGCCTGCGCGGCGCGTACCTCATCGGGGCTGACCTGAGCGGCGCGGACCTGAGAGTGGCCGACCTGGCAGGGGCCGACCTGCGTGGTGCCAACCTGAGCGGCGCGGACCTGCGCGGCTGTCTCTTCCTCACCCAGTCCCAGCTGGACACTGCCGGTGGCGACGGCGGCACCCGGCTGCCGGCGGCGCTGGTCCGCCCGTCGCACTGGTGATCGTGCCCCGGCCCGTCCGCGCGAAGGCGCTCGCGGCCAGCTGGGAGGAGCTGGAGGTCGGCCGGCAGATGCTCGCCGCGGCCGACCGGATAGCCCGGGAGTGCCCCGGCCCGCGACCGGGCTAGCTACGGCTCTCCAGCTCCCGCTTGAGCCGGGTCAGGGTCTCGCGCATCCCCTGCCGGTTGGCCTCCGGCCGGCCGCCCTTTGGCGTGCCGGTGAAGATCCGGCCGAGGAGGGTGGCCGCCCGGTTACGCCGGTCCTGCCAGTACTCGGTCACCTCGGTCACCTCGGTCCCCCCGGCCTCAGCCCCAGCCCCGTCCGCGGCGGCGCCGCGGGCGCCCTTGGCGAACCGGTAGCCCCACCGCGCCACCGGCTGGCCGAAGGTGGTCACGTCAAAGGCGAACTCCTCGCCCGGGGCGGCGACCGCCACGCGGCAGGTCGTGAACCAGACGAACGGGCCGCGACGGTTCCAGCCCACGAAGCTGTGCGGCAGCCCGTCGCGGCGCCGCCACACCCACACCGCGAAGCACTCCGGGCTCCACCGGGCCATCCGGCGTACGTCGGCGACTGCCGCGAACACCTCGCCGGCCGGCGCCACCACCGTGACCCGCTCCGCCACCTCTGCGGTCATGCCCAGCCTCACTCTCCGCGCCACGGCAGGTAGCCGGGCAGGTCGGTGCTGACCCGGCCCTTGAACTCCGGGTCGCGCCGCTGCCGGAACGACTTGAACCCCTCGATCGCATCGGGGCTGGTCAGGCAGTCGGCCGCGAGCCTGGAGTCGAGCCGGTGCGCCGGGTACGGCGAGTCCAGCGCGCTCATCCGGTAGAGCATCTGCCGGATCACCGCCACCGACACCGGCGCGGTCTTCGCGCTGATGGTGCGGGCCAGCTGGTACGCCTTTGCGAGCAGCTCGTCCGGCTCGTACACGCTGTGCACCAGCCCGGCGGCGAGCGCCTCGGTGGCGTCGAAGGCCCGCCCGCTGACCATCCAGTCCAGGGCTCGCCCCATGCCCACCAGCCGGGGCAGGAACCAGGCGGAGGCGCCCTCGGCGTAGATGCCGCGGCGGCTGAACACGTACCCGAAGCGGGCGTCGGTCGCGGCGAGCCGGTAGTCGGCGGGCAGGATGATGGTGGCGCCCGCGCCCACCGCCGCCCCCCGGACCGCGGCGATGACCGGCTTGTTCATCTCGAAGATGCGCATCGAGCAGCGGCCGGCCGGCTCGGCCCAGCCGCTGGCGACCGGGTCGTCGGGGGCGTCCAGCTCCGATGTGGACAGCTCCAGGCCGGCGCAGAAGTGCTCACCCTCGCCGGTGAGGACGACCGCGCGCACGTCGTCGTCGAGGTCGGCCCGGCCGAACGCGTCAGCGAGCTCGTCGGACATGCGTACCGTGTAGCTGTTGCGGTCCTCGGGCCGGTTCAGCGAGATCGTGGCGACCCGGTCCACGACGGAGTACCTGATCTCCTGGTACGCACTCACGTCGATCACCCTAGGCGGCGCCGGCACCGGCAGCAATCGTCGTACGTGTCGAGTAGACGGCGCTCACATGGCTTGATAGACAAAGATCTCTCAGGGAGACTTCGGTGGTGGCTACCAATGTCATCGATCTCTACCGCCGGCACCTGAGCGACGGCCAGGGCCGGGTGGCGGCCATGCTCAACACACCGGTCGAGGCCGGCGCCCGCGGCGCCACCGTGACCACGCTCGACGGCCGGGAGCTGCTCAACTGCGCCGGGTACGGGGTGTTCTTCGTCGGCGCCGGGCACCCGCACGTGCTCGGCGCGGTGCGCGAGCAGCTGGAGCGGCAGGCGCTGTCCACCCGGGTGCTGCTCAACGAGCCGGCCGCCCAGGCCGCCGCGGCGCTGACCGCGGTCGCCCCGGCCGGCCTGGACAAGGTCTACTTCTGCGGCTCCGGGGCCGAGGCGGTGGAGACCGCGATCAAGATCGCCCGAGCCAGCGGCCGGCGCCGGCTGGTCTCCATGCGGGACGGGTACCACGGCAAGACCACCGGCGCCCTGTCGCTGACGGCGCGCGCGCTCTACCAGGACCCGTTCCGCCCGCTGCTGCCCGAGGTCGCCCACGTGCCCTTCGGCGACCTGGACGCGCTGGCCCAGGTGCTCGGCGGCGACACCTGCGTGGTCGTGGAGCCGGTGCAGAGCGAGGGTGGGGTGGTCCTCCCGGCACCCGGCTACCTCAAGGCCGTCGAGGCGCTGTGCCGCGAGCACGGGGCGATGCTCGTGCTGGACGAGGTGATGACCGGCCTGGGCCGGCTCGGCACCTGGTGGGGCGCTGACCGCGACGGGGTACGCCCCGACGTCCTGCTCGTCGGCAAGGCGCTCAGCGGCGGCGTGGTGCCGGTGGCCGCGGCGCTGGCCACCGCCGAGGCGTTCGCCCCGTTCGACCAGGACCCCTACCTGCACACCTCCACCTACTCCGCGGCGCCGCTGGCGATGGCCGCGGTACGCGCCACCGTCGAGGTGATCCAGTCCGAGGGGCTGGTGGAGCGGGCCCGCGACCTGGGCGCCCGCCTGCTGGAGGGGCTGGCCAAGACGGTCGCGGCGCACATCGGGCACCTGGCCGTCGAGGTCCGCGGCGCCGGCCTGCTGATCGGCGTGGAGCTGCGCTCCGGCGAGCTCGCCGCCGAGCTGCTGATGGACCTGCTCGACAACGACATGCTGGTCAACCACTCCATGAACGCGCACCCGGTGCTGCGGCTGACCCCGCCGGCGACGATGACGCCGGCCGACGAGTCCCGGCTGCTCAGCGCCTTCGACGCCGCGTGCCAGGCGCTGGCCAGCCGCTTCCCGCCGGCAGCGGCCGGCCCACCCGCGGAGCCCGTGCCGCCGGCCGGCGCGGCGGGGGCGCGCCCGTGACCGGGCGGACGGTCCTGGTCACCGGGGCCAGCGGGGTGGTCGGCACCGCCCTGCTGCCGGCCCTCGCCGGCTACGACGTGGTCGCGGCCGGGTACCGGCGCCTGCCGGCCGGCTCCGACCGGGTGGTCCGGCTGGATGTCAACGCCCCGCTGCTGGGCCTGGACCCGGCCGCGTACCAGCGGCTCTGCGACGAGGTGGACGTGGTGGTGCACTCCGCCGCCATCGTGAACTTCTCCGCCGACCAGTCCGAGGTGGACCGGGTCAACATCGAGGGCCTCGGCCGGGTGATCGAGCTGGCCGCCGAGGCCGGCGCCCTGCTGGTGCACGTCAGCACGGCCTACACCTCCCGGTACGGCAAGGCGGGCGGCGGCGACCGGCTCGGCAGCACCAAGCTCGCCCCGCGCACCGACGAGTACGTCGCCTCCAAGTGGCTCGGCGAGCAGATGGTGCGCGACAGCGGGATCGACGCGGTGATCGTGCGCCCCGCCATCGTCACCGGCGACTCGCGCACCGGGCAGATCCGGCAGAACCAGGCGGTGCACCTGCTCGCCGAGTACCTGCTCACCGGCAAGCTGCCGTTCCTGCCGGCCAACCCCGGCACGTACCTGGACCTGGTCCCGCAGGACCTGGTGGCGCAGGGCGTGCGGGCGGTGCTCGACGCGGGCCTGCGCAAGGGCGAGCTGTGGCTCACCGTCGGCCCGGCCGCGGTGCCCGTGGAGCGGTACCTCGAGCTGGTGGTCGAGGAGGGCCGCTCGGCCGGGATGAGCGTGCCACCGGTCCGGCTCGCCGACCCATCCATAGTGGACCGCCTGGTCCGCCCGGCGTTCGAGGACGTGGTGTCCAAAGAGGACCTGGCCCGGCTGGACAGCGTGGTGGCGGTGTGCGGGCTGGTCATCATCCCGGACCTGCTGCCCACCTCGTTCGGCGAGATCCCGGGCGGTCCGCAGCCGCTGACCACCGGCGAGGTCGAGGCGGCGTGGCGGGTGGCGCTGCGCCGGCTGATCCGGGACCTGCGCTAGACGGAGCCGACGGAGGAGCTTTCATGGAGTGTTCGGTCATACTGCACGCCCGGCTGCCCCGGGGCGAGGCGAAGCGGGCGTTCGACCGCCTCGCCGACTTCGCCGCCTATCCGGAGCTCACCGACACGGTACGCACGGTCGCCGTGAACACCCTGAGCCCGACCAGGGTGGAGTCCAAGTGGGAGGTCAACTTCCGCAAGGGCATCCTGGTCTGGTCCGAGCGCGACGAGATCGACCCGGTCGGCCGCCGGATCAGCTTCGAGCAGACCCGGGGCGACTTCGCCACGTTCACCGGCTCCTGGCTCGTCGTGGAGCAGGGCGCCGACGTACGGGTGGAGTTCGCAAGCCGGTTCGACCTCGGCATCGCCTCCCTGGCCACGCTGATCGACCCGGTCGCGTGCGCGGCCATGCGCGACGCGGTACGCGATATCCTGCTCGGGCTCTTCGGCAAGGACATCGAGGTCCGGGTCGTCGAGGCGGCGCCGGTGGGCCAGCCGACGCCCGGCTGACCCAGCTGTGCCGCTGAAGGATGGTCCCGGCGGCCCGTAGCCGTACGACCTTGCCTGGGCCCACGCTTCCACGGTGCACGCGGGCCGGTCAGGAGCGCAGGAACAGATGTATGGCCGGCAGCACTGGTGCGATACTCGGCGTGTGCTGGAACGGCTACGTAAGGCTCTGGCGCGCATCGACGGGGTGGTCGAGAGCGAGTCCTACTTCACCGATGCTCCGGCGTTCTGGGGCAACGGCAAGGAGATCGCCCACTTCGAAGGCGAGTCGGTCGTGGACATCCGCCTGACCCGCAAGGAGATCCGCGACCGTCGGACCCAGCTGCGCGCCGATCCCCGGGTGCGGCTGCGCCCCAGCAGCTCCGCGGACTGGCTCGCGGTGGAAGTGTGCGAGCCCGCGGACGAGACGTTCGTCATCGAGCTGGTGCGCGCGGCTGCCGAGGCCCACCGCGCCCCGCCGGGCACCACAGCCGCGCCGCCGCCCACCGGCACCTACCTCGCCCGCCGCCGCCAGTTCCATTGAGCCGTATTGGCTATTGCCGGCCTGCGCCACCAGCGCGTCACTCCTGCGGGGTGGCGCTCGGGCGGATGCGGGACGGGGATGTGTTGTGGGTTCTTATGCTCTGCACGATCTGCGCTAGCAGAGCTGGTATCTCAACCCGGGCCAGGCGGAAGCCGCACGTGTCCAGGCTCTGCTAGTGGCAATGGTGCAGAGCATAAGGACGCGCACCACCCTCCGGCTGGTCATCCCTGAGGGGAGCGGAGGCCCGCTCCTTTCATCGCATGGCCGGCGTTCTAGCTGATCAGGTCGAAGAAGTCGTCGTCGGCCTTCTCTGCCGTGTCCGCCCTGCTGTCCACCTTGGACATGATCCGGTCGAGAGTGTCGGCGAGCCGCCTGCGGGCGATGGCGTCCATGCTGAGGTTCGCCAGGCCGGACTCCAGCCGGGTCAGCTCCTCCAGCATCCCCAGCGCCGTCGCCGCCTGCTGCGGCAGCAGCTCCGCCCGCAGGTGGGCGGCGAGCTCGGCCACGCTGGGGTGGTCGAAGACCAGGGTGGCCGACAGCTGCAGGCCCGTGGCCGCGGCGAGCCGGTTGCGCAGCTCCACCGCTGTCAGCGAGTCGAAGCCCAAGGCCGGCAGGGCACGCGACGCGTCCAGCTCCGCGGCTGACGCGTGGCCCAGGACCCGGGCGACCTCGGCGAGCACCAGCTCGCGCAGCACCCGCTCCTGCTCTGCGGGCGTCAGCGTGGGCAGCGTCGCGGCCAGCTCGGCCCCGCCCGACCCACCGGCCCCGCCGGCCCCGCCCGACCCACCGGCCCCGCCTGGGCCACCAGCGCCGCCGGCCGCGCTGGCGCGACGGGTGGACCGCGCGGTGACCAGGTCACGCAGCACCACCGGGACCGCCGCCACGTCCTCGCCGCCCAGCCGTGCCCGGTCGACCTCGGCCAGCACCAGCATCGGCGCCGCACTGCGCAGCGCGTCGTCCAGCAGCCGCAGCCCCCGCTCGGCGGTGAGCGGGGCGAGGCCGATGCCGCGCATCCGGCGTAGGCCGGCCGCGCTGACCTGCTCCACCATCCCGCCCGGCTGCTCCCACAGCCCCCACGCCAGCGACTGGGCCGCCAGCCCGAGCCGGTGGCGGTGCTGGGCCAGCGCGTCCAGGTACGCGTTCGCCGCGGCGTACCCCGCCTGGCCCGGCGAGCCGAGCACGCCGGCGGCCGAGGAGAACAGCACGAACGCGGCGAGGTCCAGGCCCTTGGTCAGCTCGTGCAGCCGCCACGCCCCGTCGGCCTTGGCGCGCAGCACCGCACTGACCCGCTCCGGGGTCTGCGACTCCACCACACCGTCGTCGAGCACCCCGGCCAGGTGCAGCACCGCGGTGAGCGGGCGCGCCGCGGGCACCGAGCCGAGCAGCTGCGCCAGGGCGGAAGGGTCGGCGACGTCGCACGCGACGACCTGGACCGAGACCGCGCCCAGCTCCTCCAGCTCGCGTACCAGCTCGGCCGCACCGGGCGCACCCGGGCCGCGACGGCCGGCGAGCAGCAGGTGGCGTACCCCTTGGGTGGTCAGGTGCCGGGCCACCACCTGGGCGAGCGCACCGGTACCGCCGGTGATGAGGACCGTCCCCTCCGGGTCCCAGAGCAGCCCGGCTGCGTCCGGGGCGGGTTGGGCCGGGGCGAGGCGCGGCGCCAGCAGGCGCCCTTCACGGACCGCCAGCTGCGGCTCCCCGCTGCCCACGGCGACCAGCAGCGCCTGCCGGGAGGCGTCGGTGCCGTCCAGGTCGACCAGGGTGAACCGCCCGGGGTGCTCCGACTGCGCCGAGCGCACCAGCCCCCAGGCCGCCGCCTGGCCGAGGTCCTGCGGGGCGTCGCCGGCGGCGAGATGGCTGACCAGCACCAGCCGGGCCCGTCCCAGCCGCGGGTCGGCGAGCCACCGCTGCACCAGGCCGAGCGCGGCGGCGACCGCCCCGTACGGTTCGTCGCCGCCGGGTGCGAGCTCGGCAAAGACCACATCGGGTACGCCGTTCGCCGCGCCGCCGGCCGCCCCGTCACCGGCCGCCGGCACCGCGCCGGCAAGCTCGTCGAGCCAGCCGGCCGACCCGGCCCACGGCTGTGCCTGCCCGACCGGCACCCAGCGCAGCTCGTAGCTGCCGCCGGGACGGCCGCCCGCGCCAGCGGCGAGCTGGTCGGTCGCGACCTGCCGCAGGGCCAGCTGCTGCACCGAGGCGACCGGCGCGCCGGTCGGGTCGGCCAGGGCCAGCGAGACCTGCTCCCCGCGCCTGGTCACCTTGACCCGCAGGGTGGTCGCGCCCGACGCGTGCAGGCTCAGGCCGGTCCAGGAGAACGGCAGCGCGACCCCGTCGCCGGGCTCCGCGGCGAGGCTGATCGGGTGCAGGGCGGCGTCCAGCAGGGCCGGGTGCAGCCCGAACTCGCCAGCCTGCTCCGCCAGCTCGCTCGGCAGGCTCACCTCGGCGAAGGTCTCGTCACCACGGCGCCAGGCCCGTTGTACGCCCTGGAACACCGGCCCGTAGCCGTACCCTCTGGCGTCCAGGTCCTGGTAGAAGCCGTTGACCGGGAGCGGCAGCGCGCCCGGCGGGGGCCAGAGCCTCAGCCGGGCCGGCGGGGTGGCCGAGCCGCTGGCGAGGGTCCCGGTGGCGTGGCAGGTCCACGCCTCGCCCGGGCGGCGGGCGTGGATGGTGAGCGCCCGACCGCCCTCGTGCGGCTCGGCGACCATCACCCGCAGCTCCACCCCGCCCTGCTCGGGCAGTGCCAGCGGCGCCTGCAGCAGCAGCTCCGCCACCTCGGCGCAGCCTGCCCGGTCGGCCGCGCGCAGCGCCAGCTCGGCCAGGAGCGCACCCGGCGCCACCACAACACCGCCGATGCGGTGGTCGGCGAGCCAGGGCTGTGCCGTCAGGGACAGCTCCCCGCTGAGCACCAGCCCCGGCTCACCCGTCTCACCGGGCAGCTCAACCGCCTCGCCCAGCAGCGGCTTGGCGGCGGGCGCGAGCCAGTAGCGGCGGCGCTGGAAGGGGTACGTCGGCAGGGGCGTCCACCGCCCGGTGCCGCCGGCCACCGCCGCCCAGTCGACATCAACCCCGCGTACGTACAGCTGGGCCAGGGCATCGCGTACGGACTCCGGCTCGCCGCGCCCGTCGCGCAGCAGCGGTACGGCCACCACGTCCGCGCTCGGCCCGCCCAGGCTCTCCAGCACGACCGCGCTGAGCCCGCCGCCGGGACCGACCTCCAGGAACCTGGTCACCCCCTGCTCGCGTAGCCACTGCACGCTCTGCGCCAGGAGCACCGGCTGCCGCGCGTGCCGGGCCCAGTAGCCGGGCTCGATCGCGTCCAGCGGCGCCCCGGTGAGGTTGGAGACGAGCGGGACCTGCGATGGCTCGTACCTGATGTCGCTCTCGGCCGCGGCGAGGTCGGCGAGCATCGGGTCCATGAGCGGCGAGTGGAACGCATGGCTGACCCGCAGCCGGGTGGTGCGCCGGCCCTGCGCGGCGAACGCCTCGGCCACCTGCGCCACAGCCTCCTCGGTGCCGGCGACCGTCACCGAGCGCGGGCCGTTGACCGCGGCCAGGCTGATCTCGTCCGCGCGCTGCTCCAGCAGCGGCGCGACCTCGTCGGGCGTGGCCTGGATAGCGACCATGGCGCCGCCCGGGGGGAGGGCCTGCATCAGCCGGCTCCGGACGGCGACCAGGCGGCAGGCGTCCGGCAGTGCCAGCGCACCGCTCGCGTGGGCCGCAGCGATCTCGCCGACCGAGTGCCCGAGCACGAAGCCCGGGTCCAGGCCCCACGCCCGCAGCTGCCGGAACAGCGCCACCTGGAGGGCGAAGATCGCCGGCTGGGTATAGCCGGTCTGGTCGAGCAGGCTGGCGTCGCCCCCGATGATGTCCGCCAGCGGGCGGTCGAGGTGGCGGTCCAGCTCAGCGCAGACCTCGTCCATGGCGGCGGCGAAGACCGGCGCGGTGGCGGCGAGGCCAGACCCCATGCCTGGCCGCTGACCGCCCTGGCCGGAGAAGACCAGCGCGAGCCGGCCGTCGGTGGCCGTGCCGGTGACCACCGCCAGGCTGTCCCGGCCCTCGGCGAGGTCGGCGAGGCCGGCCCGGTCGAGCACGACGGCGCGCTGCTCAAAGGGGGTACGGGCGGCAGCCGCGACGGCCACCTCGGCCGGCCGCAGCTCGGGGTGCCGGGACAGGTGCTCGAGCCAGCGGCGGGCCTGCTCGCGCAGGGCGGCGGCGGTGCGGGCGGAGACCGGCACCAGAGCCGCCTGGGCGGGCACCGCCCCGTCCGGCGCAGCCAGGCTGTCCGGCGCGGCCGGTGCCGGGTCATCGACGCGTGGCGCCTCCTCGATGACCAGGTGGGCGTTGGTGCCGCTGATGCCGAACGAGGAGACCGCGGCGCGACGCGGGCGGTCGCCGCGCGGCCACGGCTGCGCCTGCGTGAGCAGCGCCAGCGGGCCGGCCGACCAGTCCACGAACGGAGACGGCTCGTCAACGTGCAGCGTGCGCGGCAGCAGCTGGTGCCGTAGCGCCAGCACCATCTTGATCACCCCGGCCACGCCCGCGGCCGCCTGGGTGTGACCGATGTTGGACTTCACCGACCCCAGCCACAACGGCCGGTCCCGGCCGGCGCCGTACGCCGCCAGCAGCGCCTGGGCCTCGATCGGGTCGCCCAGCTTGGTGCCGGTGCCGTGCGCCTCGACCGCGTCCACCCCGGCCGGGTCCAGGCCGGCGTCGGCGAGCGCGTCGGCGACCAGCCGCTGCTGGGACGGGCCGTTGGGCGCGGTCAGGCCGTTGGACGCGCCGTCGGAGTTGACCGCGCTTCCGCGTACCAGCGCGAGGATGTGCCGCCCGTGCCGCCGGGCGTCCGAGAGCCGCTCCAGCACCAGCACGCCGGCCCCCTCGGCCCACCCGGTGCCGTCCGCCGCGCGTGCGAAGGACTTGCACCGCCCGTCCGGCGCCAGCCCGCGCTGCCGGCTGAACTCCGTGAAGACCAGCGGGGTCCCGATCACGGTGACCCCTCCGGCCAGCGCCAGGTCGCACTCTCCCGCGCGCAGCGACCGGACTGCCAGGTGCAGCGCCACCAGCGACGAGGAGCAGGCGGTGTCCACCGACACGGCCGGCCCTTGCAGCCCGAGGGTGTAGGCGACCCGGCCGGAGACGATGCTCGATGCGTTGCCGGCGAGCAGGAAGCCAGCCACCTCGGCCGGGATCTCGCCCAGGCGAGGCGAGTAGTCGCCAGCGATCACGCCGGCGAAGACCCCGGTACGGCTGCCCCGCAGGCGGTGCGGGGCGACCCCGGCGCGCTCCAGCGCCTCCCAGGCGATCTCGAGCATCAGCCGCTGCTGCGGGTCGGTGGCGAGTGCCTCCCGGGGTGACATCCCGAAGAAGCCGGCGTCGAAGTCGCCCGCGTCGTAGAGGAACCCGCCGTCGCGCACGTACGAGGTGCCCGGATGGTCCGGGTCCGGGTTGAACAGCTCCGGGTCCCAGCCCCGGTCGGTGGGGAACGGTCCGATCCCGTCGTGCCCCTGCGACAGGGCGGCCCAGAAGTCCTCCGGGGTGTCCGCCCCGCCCGGCAGCCGGCAGGCCATCCCGACGATGGCGACAGGTTCGCTGGAGGCGGCGACGACCGGCCCCGGGATGGTCGCCGCGGCAGCCGGTCGCCCGCCCGGCGCTCTGAGCTGTCCGGGCGTAGACGCCGCCTGCCCGGCCAGGGACGCCAGCTGCGCGGCGGCGGGCGCCGCGGGCGCCGCCTGTGCGGCCGGGGGCGCCATCTGCCCGGCCAGGTAGGTGGCGAGCGCGGCCGGCGTGGGGTAGTCGAAGGCCAGTGTGCCGGCCAGGTTGAGCCCGGTCGCGTCGGCCAGCCGCTCGGCGAGCTCGAGCGCGGAGAGCGAGTCGAAGCCCAGCTCGGCGAAGGCGGCGCCCGCTGGCACCGCGTCGACTGGCCGGCCCAGCACCGCGGCTGCCTCGGAGCGGATGAGATCCAACCACCGGTGCGCCTCGGGCCCACTCACCACGGCTCCCCCTTCGCGAAGATGATCGACCGCATTCGTTACGTAGATCATCGGGCCAGTTCGTCGCATCATTCTCTACCTGCGGCGTTAGATCACCACAGGGACCCAACTGTCGATCTCCCGATTCAAGAGCCACTAGTCTACGTCGATGTGCCTCACTACTCTGGGGCGCATGACTCGATCGAGCCGCCCGTGAGCCGCTTTGTCGACGCCGTCGTCGCCACCGCCGCGCGGTCACCGCGCAGCATGATCACCGGCGAGCCCGCCGCCCCCGTCCAGCGCAGCTGGGCCGAGCTGCACACCGCGGCCCGCCGGAGCGCGGCCAGCCTGGTTGAGGCCGGGCTCCGGCCCGGGCAGGCGGTCGCGGTCCTCGGCGGTGACCCGGCCGAGATCGCCCGGGTCGCCCAGGCGATCTGGCTGGCCGGCGGCAGCCTCACCATGCTGCACCAGCCCACCCCCCGCACCGACCTGGCCGTGTGGCGCGAGGACACGCTGCGCGTACTGCGGATGATCGGGGCCGGCCTGGTCCTGGTCGGCACGCCGTTCGAGCCCGTGGCCGCGGTCCTGGCGGAGCAGGGCATCGCCCACCGCATGATCGCCGGGCTGGACCGCGACGACGGGGCGTTCACCATCGCCGAGACCGGTGAGGACAGCGTCGCGCTGCTGCAGCTGACCAGCGGCTCGACCGCCGAGCCGCGGGCGGTGCGGATCACCCACGGCAACCTCTACCGCAACGTCGCCGACGCCGTCGCCCACCTGCGCTGGGACGAGCGCAGCGACGTGATGGTGTCGTGGCTGCCGCTCTTCCACGACATGGGCATGGTGGGCTGCCTGCTGATGCCCATGTTCAGCGGCGTAGGGCTGGTGAGCGTCACCCCGCTGGACTTCCTCAGCCGCCCGATGCTCTGGGCCGAGCTGATCAGCAGGTACGGCGGCACGATCACCACCGCGCCCAACTTCGCCTGGGCGATCCTGACCCGCCAGCTGGCCCGGGCCGAGCCCGGCTCGCTGGACCTGTCCCGGCTGCGCATCGCCGGCAACGGGGCCGAGCCCGTCGACCCGTCCACAATGGAGGCCTTCACCCGGGTCGCGGCCGGGTTCGGGCTGCGGCCGGAGGCGGTCAACTGCTGCTACGGCGCGGCCGAGAGCACGCTGGTCATCTCCATGTCCGAGCTCGCCGACCCGATGCTCGTCGACGTGGTGGACGCCCTGGAGCTGGAGAAGAACCGCCGGGCCGTGCCGGCCGACCCCGACACCACCGCGGGCGTACGGCGGCTGCCCCTGCTCGGGCCGCCGTTCCCGAGCGTGGCGGTGCGCGTGGTGGACGACGACGGCGCGGTGCTCGGCGAGCGCGAGGTCGGCCGGATCCTGCTGAGCGGGGATTCGGTGACCACCACGTACCTCACCCGGGACGGGGTCCGCAGCGCCCGCGACGCCGACGGGTGGCTCGACATCGGCGACGAGGGCTACCTCACCGGCGGGCAGATCGTGGTCTGCGGCCGCCGCAAGGAGGTCATCATCATGGGCGGGCGCAACCTCTACCCGACCGACATCGAGCGCGCCGCCGCCGCGGTCGACGGGGTACGCGAAGGCAACGTCGCCGCGGTACGGCTGATGCCCGGCGAGGGCGTGGCCCGGGAGTCGTTCGCGGTCCTGGTCGAGTCCCGCCTGGCCGGCGACCCGTCGGCCGAGGAGCGGATCGTCGCCGCGGTCACCACCAGCATCGTGTCCGAAGTGGACGCACGACCAGCCCTCGTGACCATCCTGCCGCCGGGCAGCCTGCCCAAGACCCCCTCGGGCAAGCTGCGCCGCGACGCCGCCCGGGCCCTGCTCAACCGCTGAACCGCGCGATGGAGGCACAACATGCGATCACTCGACCAGGCTCGCGCCGTCTGTGAGACCTACCTGCCCGGCCTGATCGACGGCCTGGCGCAGATCCCGTTCGAGAAGCGGGAGGCCCCGGGCGGGGCCACCCTGCCGGTGTTCCGCAGCAGCCGCGGCCCCAGCCTGGTGATCCCGCGGGACTACGGCGGGCTCGGGGCAACCCCGCTCGACGCCGTACGGGTCGCGCGGGCGGTCGGCTCCTACTCCCCCTCGCTGGCGGTGGCGGCCACCATGCACCACTTCTCGGTGGCGACCCTGTTCGCCTTCGCCGAGAGCGTGAAAAAGTCCGGCATGGAGTGGGCCCTGCTGGAGGCGATCACCAACAACAACCTCCTGGTCGCCTCGGGCTTCGCCGAGGGGCGCCCGGACCAGGGCATCCTCTCCCCCACCATGACCGCGGTGGCGGCCGAGGGCGGCTACCTGGTCAACGGCTCCAAGAAGCCGTGCTGCCTGACCCACTCGATGGACCTGCTCACCGCCAGCCTGGCGCTGCCGCAGCCGGGCGGCGGGCACCAGACCGCGTTCCTGCTCATCCCCTCGACCCTGCCCGGCATCTCCCGGCACCCGTTCTGGGCCAGCTCGGTGCTGGCCGGGGCCGAGAGCGACGAGGTACGCCTCACCGACGTGCTGGTCGAGGAGAACCTGGTGATCCCGACCGAGACCGGTCCGGACGGCACCATCGACGAGCTGCAGACGATGGGGTTCATCTGGTTCGAGCTGCTCATCTGCGCCTCGTACCTGGGCATGGCCAGCGCGCTGGTGGAGCGCACGCTGACCGGCCGGCGCGGGGCGACCAGCGACCGGGCCGCCCTGGGCGCCCGGCTGGAGACGGCCACCCTGCTGGTGGAGGGGGCGGCCCGCGCGGTGATGTCCGGCGAGACCGGCAACGACGGCCTGGCCAACGTGCTGATGTCCCGCTACGGCGCGCAGGACGCCATCGGCGACGCCACGCGGCAGGCCGCCGAGCTGCTCGGCGGCATGGCCTTCATCGGCTCCAACGAGCTGGCGTACCTGGTCGCCGCCTGCCAGTGCCTGGCCTACCACCCGCCGTCGCGGACGAGCGTGGCCTCGTCCCTTGTGGAGTACCTGGAGGGCAGCGGCCCGCTGCTGATGGCCGAGGCGCCCCGGCAGCCGGCCGCGGCCGGCGGGGCCGAGCCGGCGGCGGCGCAGCCCGCGGCGGAGCCGGAGCCGGCGACCAGCGCGCACGACGCCGCGGACTGGGACAAGGCGGCGTCCCTGTTCGACGGGGGCGACACGCTGCGGCTCACCGCCCGCGACTGCGACCTGAAGTACTGGTTCGCCAACGTGCCGCAGCGGACGCTGCGCGGCAACGTCGTGGGCTACGCCCCCGAGGTCACCACCCCGGCCTTCCTGCGCGAGCCCGGACCGCTGCGCGAGGCGCTCATGCAGGAGGTCGCCTTCCGCGCCCTGGCCGAGGAGCGCGCCGCAAGGGCCATCGGGTACGTGGTGGCGTGCGCGCCGGACTCGACCACCATGGAGTTCTACGCCACCCAGCTGTTCGACGAGACCCGCCACGCCATGATCTTCCGCAACCACCTACAGAACCTCGGGGTAGGCGAGAAGGAGATCCCGGAGGTGATCGAGCAGCTGACAAAGCTCGACCGGGAGACGATCCTCAACCCGCTGGAGGAGGTCGGCCTGCCGATCGTCCGGGAGCACCACGACTTCATCGGCGGGGTGGTGCTGCTGACCGTGCTGGTGGAGGGGTTCCTGGCCCCCTCCTTCGAGCTGAGCGAGCGCAAGTGGCGCCCGATCGACCCGGTGATGGCCGACATGGAGAAGGGCGCCGGCATCGACGAGGTGCGCCACCTCGCGGTCGGCAGCTCGATCATCCGTGAGCATCTGGGCAGCCACCCGGAGGACAAGGAACGGCTGCTCGACGTGGTGCGCAACGGGATGATGCTCTGGGCGCAGCTGCCCGTCTTCGACCAGCTCGCCCGCTGGGAGGCGCTGTTCCAGGAGGGCATGGCGCAGCACGCGGACCTGGTCGGCGACTACGAGGTCTGGCCCGGCCGGCGGCTCATCGACACCACGCCCGAGGAGCGCATCTCCAAGGCGCTGGAGCTGACCGGCACCGTGCACATGACCCGCCTGACCGACATGGGCCTGGGCGAGGCGCTGATGTGACTTCTCCCTGAGCATCAGGTCACGCCGCCTTGCCATGTGCTAGCAACTTCTTGTGACAACTCTCTACATCCGCGATGTCGATGACGCCGTGGTCGAGACCCTCAACGAGCGCGCGGCGGCGGCCGGCATGTCACTGTCGGCCTACGTCGCCCGCGAGCTGACGAACATCGCGACGCGACCGACCAATGCAGAGATAGTCCAGCGGCTCAAAGCCAAGGACCGCTCCGCAGGTCCGTCCACAGGTGAGATCGTCAAGGCGGTACGGGACAGCCGCCGGGTTCATACGTCTACCGCAGCAGTGCACCGCGAGGAGGACTGGTACATCGCGCGCTGCCTTGAGCTGGACGTCGCCAGTCAAGGCGAGTCGGTTGGTGAAGCACTATCCAACCTGCGGGAAGCGGTAGAGACGTACCTGGAGGAAGCCTGCGAGCCAACCATCGAACCCCACTCCGCCGACGTCCCTCCAGATCGCGCCCGCGGCTGGGGCTGAGCCTGAGTCTGAGCTGAGAGCCTGGTAGATATTGTCACGAGACCACCGATGGATGACGGCCCAGCCAGTCAGCAGGTCACTTGGTCATCTCACGGGATGCACTGCCCGCTGGAGACCGCCTTTGGTCGACTCCTGCTCGATGCGTTCGAAGATGTCGGCGTCGGTCTCCTGCTGCCACTGCGGCAGCTCGTCCCAGTCGGCGACGTAGGATGACTTGGGGTCGGGGATGTGCCTGAGGATCTGCCCGATCCAGCACAGGGCCACGAACCGGCCCTTCTGCGTCCGGGTGAGCTTGGCGGTCTGCCCGCCGGTGACCTCGACGAACGCGGCCACCTGGTCGTAGACCGCGGTGGCGCTGTCGCGTTCCCATTGAGGGGTGTCCTCCCACGGGGCTACATAGCCGGGCTTGGGCTCGCCGGGGTAGTGCCGGCGGACACCGGCGATCCACGCCTCGCGGAAGATCTGCCCTCGTTCGAGCTGCACTGCGGTTCTCCTTTGCGGTCGTCAGGCAGCGGATGCGCTAGCTACGGTCGCGATCCGCTGATGAAGACGGTGAACGCTGGTGTCGCCGAGCATCGGTACCAGCTGGGTCTGTAGGCCCCGTAGCCGGCGGGTGATCACGCCCGAGCCGGTCTGCCGCGCGAGGTCCAGTGCCGCGTCGGCGTGCGTGACGAGCATGTCGAGGTCACGGCGTTGGGCGCCGATCAGCGCAAGGTCTACCAGGACGCTGCCGCGGCGGCGGGTCGACAGGTGCTGGCCCAGCGCGGTGGTGAGGGCGGTCTCGGCAAGATCCGGGCGGTGCAGCGCGACGTAGCAGGTGCCGCGTTGCTCCGGGAGGCGGGAGCCGTCGAAGCGGAGCCAACCGCCGTTATGGACCGGACCGGTCAGCTGGTGGACCTGCTCTGCTGTGTTGAGCGCCTGTCGGCAGGGGTCCAGCTGGCCGAGGCCGGCGAATGTCTCGGCCTGGACGGCGGCCACCCAGTGCCGTGTGGACAGTGTCGCGTCGCCGCGGCGGGCCAGCCCGGCGGCCAGCTCCAGCATCGGCGAGGCCGTCTGGAACTGCCGCTCGTAGACGCTGATGAAGGCATGCCGGGTGAGCGCACACGCCCACAGGTCGAATGCCTCGGCCTCCTTGCTGGCACTGGCGGCCAGCGCGTAGCAGTGTGCGGCTTCGGTGTACTCGTTGTTGTCGAAGAAGATCTCCCCAGCGAGCTGGTACAGGTCTGCCGCCAGTACGCATAGGCGGTGACGCAGCTCGAGGGACTGTGGCTGGCGGAGGCTGTCGAGCAGGACCTTGATCTGCCCGCGGACCAGTGGGAGCGTGCTGGCCTTGGAGGTGGACAGGACAAAGACCTGCCATAGGTGGGAGTTGAGCGTCCCGTACTCGCCTACCGTCTCGGAGTCAAGCCGACCGGTTCCGTCGATGGCGTACGCCACCCGTTCCTGGTCAACGGGCACGGCCAGCACGGCGCTGGCCATACTGACCAGGCGCAGCAGCTCACGGCGGTTCATGTCGTCAGTATCCGGACTGTCCTGCCGGCTCCCGCCGTCGAGCGTCACAGCGGGATCGTCCGGAGGGGGTGCCGGAGCCGCCTGCTGTGGCGGAGGCCTGAACCACAGCAGCGGCTCGGGGATGCGCAGGGTCCGCGCCCATCGGGCGAGGTTGTCGAGCTGGCGAACGGGTGCTCCGGTCTCGATGCGGCTGATCTGCGCCTGGGTCAGCCCCAGCCACCCGCCGACCACCTCCTGTGGGATGCCGTCCTTGCCGTACGCCGCCAGATGGTACGGGTGTTTGCGGTAGGCCCGGCACACCTGGCCGATGTGCTGAGCGGCGAAGGCGTCCCGGAACTGAGCTGTCTCCCAGAACTCCACCGGGACCTGCGGCGGGGTGGTACGCAGCGCGGCGAGCTTCTTCTCGCACTGACCGCACAGGTCTCCAACGCGATATCGCCCCAGGCGCGTCCCGCAACGGCAGTAACGCGGCGTCCGGCTCTCCCGCATCGGTCCGACCTGGCTCGTTGACGTCCTCAGCTGTGCTCCGCTCCGAAAGTCTAGCCACTGACGATCACGGTACGCGCTCCGGCTGCCGGCGCCTATGCATGGCGCGTATACGGCCCGTGCCCCGCTGTAGCTGCTGACGATGGTCCGCGCGCTGCAGCCTGCCACCCGCCACACGCATATCGACATCCGTTTCTTGGCATGTCGGGCCGTCTGTCACGTTGAGACCGTTCCGTCGAAGGCGACACGTCAATCCCGCGAAGGTCATCCGACTGGGGGCTGCGAGGTCTGCCGACGTCGCCCAACCGCGCCGAGAGGAGCAAGCGTGGATCACCGTATCGACCGAGCATGGCGCCTCGCGGCGGCTGGCGCATCGATGTGTCCATGCAGGACACCGTGATGTGCGTCGGCCTCGTCTCCCCAGCCGGTCAAGCCGGATGGCCGTCGCGTACGAGTGGCGGGACCGTACTGGCCGGCGCTGGACATTCGAGCGGCGCGCCTTGTCGCCACTCGACCGGCCGCCGGTTCCTCTACCGACGTCGTGGGTTGGTCGCTGGGGCCGTGGCATCCGGGTTGTTAACGACTACGAGCGGTGATGCGTGATGGCTACCTACGGCGGCGCTGCGACGGACCAGATCGGCAACGCCCAGGAGGTGCTCGATCAGCACCTGGTGTCCAGCGCCACGGGGCTGTGCGTGGCCTGCGGTATCCCCGGACCTTGCCAGCGACGGGAGACGGCCGGCGCGCTGTTCTTCGTGGTCCGGCGGTTGCCATGCCGCCGGTCCGGCACGACCCGCCCCGAGCTGGTCGGTACGGCGGATCGGCGGCAGGGCACTTGTGACCCATGCGGCGGCGTGAGACGACGATGAGGATCGGCTACAGCATGTGGGGGTTCCTCGGTACGGGCACCCTGGACACCCCTGACGGCTCGCGCAGCTACCGGCGCGCGATGGTGGACGCGCTCATCGCCACCGGCCACGAGGTTGTGTTCCTGCAGAACAACCGGGACCTGTTCGAGGCTCGGGTCGACCTGCGGGACCGCTACGTGTGGCACAACGGGCTTCCCCAACCTCGACGCGTTGATGCTGGAGTGGCGGTGGCCACTGCCGGGGCGTAACACGACCGCGTGCGGGAGCCCCGGGCATACGTGTGACCTGCACCGTCAGGCCGAGCTGGTCGACTACTACCTCCGGACGCGATGCCTGCCCACCGTCGTGTGGGATCTCGACCGGCAACTGCCCGCCAGCGATCCACTGCGAGCCCATCCGAACGCCACGGTGTGCGAGCTCGCGCTGCGACCGACACCCAGCGCCACGACGCTGCTTTGCCCGGTCCCGGACGCAGCGCTGGACGCCGCCGACCCGGCTGCGCTCGCGGCGCGGCCACGGCCGGTGTCGCTGGTGTACGTGGGCAACCAGTACGACCGGGACGAGGCGTTCAACCACTTCTTCGCCCCAGCCGCGCGGCGCCTCGACCACCTGGTGGCCGGGAAGTGGACCCGTACCCAGGCTTGGCCGCAGGTGAGCTTCGCTGGCCGGTGCGCCTTCGACCAGGTCGCCACCATCCACGATCGGGCGCTGGCGACCGTGCTGCTGCTGCCCGGCCGCTATGCCCGGGTCGGGCACATGACCTCTCGGTGGTTCGAGGCGCTGCTGGCCGGGTGCCTACCGGTCGTTCCCGCCAGCATCGCCTGCCGGGAGGCGTTCGCTCCGCCATCGCTGTTTGCCGCCGACGCCGACGAGGTGGTCGACCGGGTGCAGTGGCTACGGGGTATCGCCGGTGGCCGCGAGCACGCCGACTGATCGCCGACTGCCTGGCCTTCCTTGACCCCTTCCGCCTGTCCCGCCAGGTCGGCGTGCTCAACCGTGTGTTGCAGCCCCGGGTCGCGCCCCGCGCCGGCCACGATAGCCAAGGGCGTGTGACGACGTGTTGACCCCGGCCGAGTTCGCCACCTTCCACCACGCCTACCTGTCGGTGCTACGCCACATCGTCAGCGACTACGAGTACCGCACCGCCGGGCGGGGCAAGGACGCGTGGGAGTCGACCAACATCAGCTTCCGGTTGACCAACCCGGCTGACCGCACGCCGTACCTCGCCGCCCGGCGCGCCAACATCGTGTTCAACCACGCCGAGGCGCTGTGGTACCTCGCCGGCCGCGACGACCTCGACATGATCAGCTACTACGCGCCCAGCCTGGCCAAGCTGTCCGCGGACGGGTGCCGGTTGACCGGCACCGCGTACGGGCCCCGGCTGTTCGCGCCGGGCGAGCCCGACGGGTTGAGCCCGTTCGACCGGGTGACCGCGCTGCTGCGCGCCGACCCGGACAGCAAACGCGCAGCGATGCCCATCATGCGGCCGGACGAGCTGGTCGACCCGGAAAACCCCGACGTGGCCTGCACGCTGGGCCTGCACCTGATGCTGCGCGGCGGCCGGCTGCACATGACCGGCTACATGCGCGGCAACGACGCCGTCGTCGGGCTGCTGTGCGACGTGTTCTCGTTCACCTTCATCCAGGAGCTCGCCGCGCGGCTGCTCGACGTACCGGTCGGTACCTACACCCATCACGTCGGCTCGATGCATATCAACGTGCTCGACATGCCTCGGGTCACCGCAATGATCACCGAGTACGACCAGGCCACCATCGCGCACCGGTACCCGGTCCCGACGATGCCGCCCGGCACCCGATGGGCCGACCTGCGCCTCGTGCTGGCCTACGAGGAAGCCCTACGGACCAACACCGTTGCGCTGACGCCGGACAAAGCCGCCGGGCTTCATCTGGACCCGTACTGGCAACGGGTCCTGCTGCTGTTCGAGACCTACCGCCAGGTCACCCACCAGCCCCACCGTCCCATCGACACCTCCACGCTCGCCGCCCTGCACCCCGGGCACCGGTGGCTGGTTGCCCAGCGGTGGCCCGAGCGGGTGCCCACCCATACTGCGTGGCTCCAACCATGAACCAACCCGACCCGCAGCCCGCCGCCATCGGAGACACCGACTGGACCTGCTGGACCGTCGTGCTGCTCAAGCCCGACTGCGTGGCCCGCGGTCTCGTCCGCCCAGTCCTCACCTGGGTCGCCACGGTGGTCACCCTCGTCGACCAGCGGCTCCTCGATCCCACCGAGGACCAGATCTTCGCCCACTACCACGACCTGCTCACCACCCGCCGTACCCATTTCACCTGGGTTGATGTGGCAGCAGACCTGCGACGCAGCTACGTGGGCCACCGGGTCGGCATCGCGTTGGGCCACGGCGACAACGCCGCCGCCCGGGTCCGGGCGCTGCTAGGCCACTGGGACCCCGCCCAGGCCAGCCCGGACACCATCCGCGGCCGGTTCGGCACCGACTCACTGCGCAAGGCGATGGCAGACGGTCGGCTCATCGACAACGTCATCCACTCCTCCGACGACCACAGCGGTGCGGCGCACGAGTTCGCCATCTGGTACGGCCCCGACGCCGCCAACCTCCTACACCCTTACCAATCCCCGTGAACGGAGAAGCCCCATGACGCTGACGGACTCCGGGACCGCAGCCGGCCCCCGGCAGCTGCCCCTCATGCCGGCCGACCAACAGGCCCAGCTCGACCCGTACATGGCCACCATCGTCGGCTACCGCAAAAGCGGGCTCAGCCTCAACCACATCATCGGCTGCCCACTCGACTGTGGATACTGCGTGCGCCACTTCTGGGGCAACTTCGACGTCAAGATCCCACATCTGCTCATCCCCACCGTCCAGGCGATCGAGCTGCTGACCGGGCACGAGACATTCCAGCCGCACATCACACCGATCCAGCTGTTCAACAAGGCCACCGACCCGTTCCTACCCGGTGTCAAGCCGCACCTGTTCCAGGTCCTCGAAGCCCTGGACGCACGCCAGTTCACCAACCACGTCCTGGTCATCACCCGGTTCAAGGTCACCACCGAGGACATGGCCCGGCTCGAGCGGCTGCGAAACCTCCGCGTCACGCTGCTGTTCACCTACTCGGGCATCACCGACCCGCGTGTCGAGCCGATCGCCAAGACCGCCACGACCGTCGAGTCGATCCGTACCGCCGCAGCCCACAAGCAGCGCACCGGCGTCGTGCTGTACTGGCGCCCGATCGTGCCCGGGTGGAACGACGCCCCCGACATCATGGCGCACGTCCTCGACATCGGCCGGGTCGCCGACGCCCTCGTGTTCACCGGCTACTACCACAAGCCCGAAAACGCCGCCTACCTACGTAGCCTCGGCGTCGAGGTGCCCTTCGGCGACCACTACCACCGGCGCAAGACCATGCCGGCCGAGATCGACGCCAAGGTCGTCGCCGCGTGGCGCCGCTCAGGAACCAAGACACCACTGTTCCGGAAGACCTCCTGCGGCGTCGCCTACGCCCACCAGACACCGGACTACAACGGCCACTGGGGCGTGCGCGAGCTGTGCGACATCTGCCCAGCCACGCAACGCAGACGCTGCGCCGACGACTACCGGACCCCGACACCAGGCCAGGTGCAAGGCGCGCTCGACCGGTTCGGGTACCGCAGCCACTTCGCTATCGATGACGGCCACGTATGGACGCACGGGCTCGGCGAGCAGCGCCGCTACGCCATCCAACACACCCTGCGCCACCAGATCTGGGAACTGGACCAGCCGCACTACGTGCACGCCCACGGCCGCTCCCTGCTCGGCCACGACACCGACCCAGCACAGGTGTCGCGGATCGCGGCGGTGCGCGAGCAGTTCACCCAGGCGGCGCGGTATGAAGATGACTGACAACGAAAGGCCGGGTGACGGGCGTGACCATGAACAGCACGTGGCGAGACGCCCCGCTCGTCGCCCTCGACCTGGAAGGCAGCGGCGCCCAGGACGGTGCCGACGAGGCGATCCTGGAGATTGCCGTCGTGCCGCTGCGCGGCGGGCGTCCAGACTGCGACGGTGCGTATACCACCTTGGTCAACCCCGGCCGGTTCATCCCACCGCGGCCGTGGCTATCACCTGGGCTGGCCGGGCGGATACTATCGGCCGCGCCGCCCCTGGGCGAGGTCGGGCCGCGAGTCGCCGCCATGGTCAACGGTATGGTCATCGTCGGACACAACATCGGTGTGGACTGGCGCCTGCTGCACCGCCGATGCCCCCGACTCGCGCCCGCCGGCCTACTCGACACGCTGCGAATCGCCCGGCACCTCCAACTGCCTGGCAAGCACAAACTGACCACCCTGCTAGCCAGCTTCAACCTGACCGGTCAGGTCACCGCCGCCGCCCCCGGCAGTCGCCCCCACCGCGCCCTCTGGGACACGGTAGGTACCGCGCTGCTCCTGGAGACGCTCATCCATCACGGCTGGGACGACGGCCTGTCCCTGCACGAGCTACTAGCCACAGCCAGCGTCCCACTCAACGGGCAACCGGCGGCGACCCGGCCCGGGCAGGCGACCCTCCTGGATCTGTAGCTGGCGCGAGCATGCAGCAGAAGTCATGGCCAGCATGTAACTTTCCGCGAAGACAACCCGGTACAAGCGGCTTCCGGCCACGTAAGTTTCTCCCACCCCGGCTGCCGTGCCTTGTCAGCCGCAGTCCTGGACTCCCAGACTGTGCGGGCGGCGCCCGCTGCTGGTGGTGCTGGTCACCAGGCGCGGCCGTGCAGGACCGCGAGGGCGACCGAATGCTGCTGTGGGCACTGGCCGCCTGCTTCCACCGGATCCACATGGCCTGGTCGACGGCACCTACAGTGGCGATGAGCAGTCGTTTGTCAGCGCTGCTGTCGGATCAGTGACAGGCCTCTGCGGTTGCGGTGGAGTATGGCCTGTTCCCGGGTCCGAATGACTAGAGTGGCGCAGGAATCTCGACGCATACGGACGATGATGAGGATCGATGACGTACCTGCTCGACGTGCCGGTGGAGGGCGGGGGACGCCTGCTGGTCCAGGTATCGGAAGAGGAGCTACCCGGCGGTCTGGAGCTGGCGGCGCTCCGGCCGGGTGAGGTGGTCGCCCGGGTGGAACAGTCGCTGGAGCAGGCGCTGGACCAGCTCAGGCCGGCCGTTACGGCCGTACGGGACCGGTTGGCCGCGATGGCACCCGATGAGATAGCGGTCGAGTTCGGGATCGTGCTGGGTGCCGAGACCGGTGTCGTGGTGGCCAAGGGCACCACCCAGGTCCATTTCACCGTGTCGCTGACGTGGAGACAGCCGGAGAGCGGCACCGCGGTGGGGAGCGGCAGCGACCGTGCCTGACGCCGCACCGGAGACGTTCATCGTCCGGTTTCTCGGGCCGAAGGGCGGCGCGGTCGGGGTGGGCATGCTGGTCGGCGCCAGGGAGATCGTCACCTGCGCCCATGTCGTCAACGCCGCGCTGGGCCTGGACGCGCGGGCGCAGCCGGTGCCAGCAGGCCCGGTCACGGTCGAGCTCCCGCTGCTGGACAGCCCGGCCCCGGGTGAGCCGTGGCGGGGTACGGCCCAGGTGGTGCGCTGGCTTCCGCCGGCGCCGGAGGGCGCGGCCGGTGATGACATCGCCGGGCTGCTGCTGACCCTGGCACCACCCCCTGGTGCCACGCCGGCCCGGCTGGCTACCAGCGCCCCGGCGGCCGGGCTCGCGGTGCGGGTGTTCGGCTATCCGGGGGCGCGGCCGGACGGTGGCTGGGTGTCGACGCGGGTCCAGGGTCGGGTGGGTGCGGGCCGGCTGCAGCTGGACTCGGGTGTGGATGCGGCGTTGCGGGTGCAGCCGGGGTACAGCGGGAGCCCGGTCTACGACGACAAGGCCGGCCGCGTGGTGGGACTGCTGTCGCTGGCGCCGCTGCGGGCGGGCGAGCGCGACAGCTACGCGGTCGACGCCGACCGGCTCCGGCTGGCCTGGCCGGAGGTGCTCGCCCCATCGGCCGCCGCCCGGCGCGGGGCACGGCGCAGGTCGGATCGCCCGCGCTCGGGAGCCGAGCGGCTGACCATCCTGCACGTGTCCGATCCGCAGTTCGGCAGGCACCACCTTTTCGGCGGCAACGGGCTGACCCCGGCCGACCAGGCGCACGACACGCTGTTCGCCCGGCTGCACGAGGACCTCGCCGGGCTGGCGGACGAGCACGACCTGCGGCCGGACCTGATGGTGGTCACCGGCGACCTGGCCGAGTGGGGACTGCGCACCGAGTTCGAGCGGGTCACCGAGTTTCTCGCGGCGCTGGCAGACGCCGCCGGCCTGCCCCGCCGGCACGTGGCGGTCGTGCCGGGCAACCACGACGTCAACCGGCGAGCCTGCGAGGCATACTTCCTCGCCGAGGAGGGCGACGAGCGTAGCCCGGTGGCGCCGTACTTTCCGAAGTGGAAGCACTTTGTCGCGGCGTTCGAGGAGTTCTACGCGGGCGTGGACGGGGTGACGTTCACCCCGGACGAGCCGTGGACGCTGTTCGAGATGAGCGACCTGGCGGTGGTGGTGGCCGGGCTGAACTCGACCATGGCCGAGAGCCACCTCGATTCCGACCACTACGGGTGGGTCGGTGAGGGGCAGCTGCGCTGGTTTGCCGAGCGGCTGGCGTCGTACCGCGAGTCGGGGTGGCTGCGGCTGGTCGCCGTGCACCACAACGTGGTGCGGGGCGCGGTCGACGACGAGGAGAACCTGCGCGACGCGGACGACCTGGACCGGGTCATCGGGCGGCCGGGCCTGGCCAACCTGCTCCTGCACGGGCACACGCACGACGGGCGGTTGCAGCGGCTGCCCTCCGGGCTGGTCGCCCTGTCCACCGGCAGCGCCGCGGTCACCGCAGCCGCACGCCCAGGCGAGGTGCCCAACCAGTACCAGATCGTCACTGTCGGGCCGTACGGCTTCACCCGGCACGCCCGCCAGTACGCACCCGGGCAGCGCCGCTGGGTCGGCGACACCCGGATCAGCGCCACCGGGTCGGACTGGCGCGACTACCAGCCGCACCAGCTCGTCCAGGTCGGTGCGGCATTCTCCACTGTGGACCAGGAGCCCGCGCGGGAGGAGGCCGGTCCGTGGGCGTACGGGGCCTATGGACTGGACCGGCAGAGAGCGGGTAGGCCGGAACGCCGCGGGCCGGACCCGGACGACTTCCTCACCCGGGTCGCGGAGGCTACCCGGGCGAGCTTCCCCAAGGCGACGGTGACGATCCGGCCCGACAACGGGTACCT
>DASRIS010000099.1:0-6073 GCA_035649895.1 Micromonosporaceae bacterium
CGCGTTCTTTGAAGCTGACCCGGCCGAGCTCCATGCGGCTGATCTTGGAGCCGGAGGCGCGGATGGAGTAGCCGGCGTCTTCGCGGCTGATGCCGCGTTCCTCCCGGAGCCTGCGTAGCTGTGCTCCCAGGAGGATGCGGATGACAGTCGGCCCACCAGAGACCACGTCTGGTAGCTGAGCCGTCATGACTCGCCAGCCTCCACCTGCTCAGCTCAGCTCAGCCCAGCAACACACCACCCAAGGTCATCCGTGAGCATGTCATGGACAGGAGGGAGGTCTCTATGCCTGTCCTCCGAGTTCCACGGAGTCCGCACGACCGCCCGACCTGGGCACGCCGAACGGCTGATCCTGCCCCGGCCACACGCTGCGGCCCGGCGGTGCCCGGTCCTGTTTGTATATCCTCACGGGGCCGTTCGCGCAGCGCTCGCGTAGCGGCCCTGCCGTCCGCACCCTCGACAGAAGGAACCCGGCTTGTCCGCGACCGCACCGCCGAGACCAGCCAGCGTCCCGCAGGGTCGCGAGCCCCACTCCGGGCGGTCAGAAGATGCCGGCGGCCAAGCCGTGAGCTGGCAAGCCGTGAGCTGGCAAGCCGTGAGCTGGTAAGCCATGGTTGGCGAAGACCGGCTCCCCGGTGACCCGGTGCCCGAGGCCCAGCCGGCCGGCGGGTCGCCAGGCCCGCAGCCGGATGCGCCCCCGGTGCTGGAGGCGGTCGGCGTGGGTAAGCGGTTCGGCGCCGTCGTCGCGCTCGACGCGGTGGACCTGCGCCTGCGCCCCGGCCAGGTGCATGCCCTGGTCGGGGAGAACGGGGCGGGAAAGTCGACGCTGGCCCTCATGCTCGCCGGCGCGCTGCGCCCCGACAGCGGCCAGATCCTGCTGGACGGTGCCGGCGGTGTCCTGCCCAACCGCGGGGCGGCCATCGCCGCCGGGATCGGGCTGGTCCCGCAGGCGCTGAGCCTGATCGGCGAGCTCACGCTCGTCGAGAACCACCTCCTCTCGCTCGCCGCCAGCGGCATGCGACGGCGCAGCCGAGCCGACGCCCGCCGCCAGGTGGCCCACGCTGCGGCCCTGGCCGAGGTGGAGCTGCCGATAGACCGGCGGACCAGGGATCTCGCCTTTGCCCAACGGCAGCTCGGTGAGGTCGTCCTCGCGCTCGCCCAGGGCGCCCGGGTACTGCTGCTGGACGAGCCGACCGCGGCGGCCGGGCCGGTGGAGGCCGACCACCTGCTTGGCCGGGTCAGGGCGCTCGCCGACGCAGGTACTTCCGTGGTCCTGGTCACCCACCGGCTGGACGAGGTGGCCCGGGTCGCCGACGAGGTGACGGTGCTGCGCGCTGGACACCGCGTCCACCACGGCCGGGCCGGCGCGCTGGGTCCGCACCAGCTCGCCGAGCTGATGGTGGGCGAGCGGGCGGCGGACGAGGCTATGCCCGGTGCCCGCACCGGCAACGAGCGGGCGCGGCAGGGCGGGTCGGCACTGGACACGCGGGCCCGGGCACCGGTCCGGTTGCGGGCGCAAGGGCTGTCCGCGGCCGCGAACGGCGGCCCGGGCCTGCATGACGTGTCGCTGGCGGTGGCGGGTGGAGAGGTGCTGGGGGTCGCCGGGGTGGCCGGCAGCGGCCAGCGGGTGCTGGCCGAGACCCTGGTCGGGCTGTGCCGGCCGGCGCGCGGCACGGTGACGGTGGACGGTGCCGACGTCACCGGTGCCCCGGCCGCCGCGGTCACCCGGGGCGTCGCCTACGTGCCTGACGACCGCGCGGACGGGGTGGTAGAGACGCACAGCCTGGCCGACAACGCCGTGGTGCTGCGCGCCGGCGCGCCGGAGCTGACCCGGGCCGGGCTGCGCCTGCGCCGCCCGGCCGAGGCCTTCGCCCGGGCAGTGTTCGCCCGCTTCGGCGTACACCCGCCTGAGCCGGACCTGCCCGCGGCGGCGCTGTCCGGCGGCAACCGGCAGAAGCTCATGGTCGGGCGGGAGCTGGCCAGCCGCCTCGCGGTGGTCGTCGCCCATGGCCCCACCCAGGGGCTGGACGTCGCGGCAGCGGCCGTCCTGCGCCGGGAGCTGCGGGCGGCGGCCGACGCCGGGGCCGCGGTGGTGCTCATCTCCACCGACCTGGACGAGGTGCTGAGCCTGGCGGACCGGGTCATGGTGCTCGTCGGCGGCCGGCTCGTCGACGAGGTGCCGGGCGCGGACATCGACCTGGCCCGGCTGGGTCGCGCAATGGCGGGCCTGGCGTGACCCCACGGGTGCCGAGAGGCCTGCCGGCTACGCGCGTCCTGCGGGCGGTGCGGGCGCTGCGCGGCACGGTGCCGGTCTGGGTGGTGGTCGGGGCGGCGGTCGCCGCCGGCGCGGTCCAGCTGCTCGCCGTCGGCGCCGACCCGGTCGTCGGGTACCGCGAGATCGTGCTGGGTGCCGTCGGCGACCGCTACCACCTCGGCGAGACCGTGGTCCGGGCCGTGCCGGTCGCGGTGGTGGCACTCGGCGTGGTGCCGGCCCTGCGGGCCCGCGTGTTCACCATCGGCTCAGAGGGCCAGCTCGCCATGGGCGCGCTGGCGTCCACAGTGGCCGTCCTGGCGCTGGGCACGCTGCCGGCGCCGCTGCTGCTCGCCGTGGGGGCGCTGGCCGGGGTGGCCGGTGGGGCGCTGTGGGCGCTGCCGGCCGCGCTGCTGCGCGGGTACGCACGGGTGAACGAGATCCTCTCCACGCTGCTGCTGAACTACGTGGCCGGCTTCGGGCTGCTGTGGCTGCTGCGGACCGCGCTGCGCGAGCCGGGCACGTTGACCACGCCGAGCAGTGCGGACCTGCCCGAGGCCGGCCGCATCCCGACGCTGCTGCCCGGCACCCGGCTGCACTGGGGCGTCGTGCTGGTGCTCGTCGCGGCCGCCGGGCTGGCGTGGTGGGTGCGCTCGCCACGCGGCTTCGCGCTCGACGTGTACGGCACCCATCCGGCCCTGGCCGCCCGGATGGGAGTACGGCCGGCCGGGGCGGTAGTGTCCACAATGCTCGTCGGCGGCGCAGCCGCCGGGCTCGCCGGCTGGGTACAGGTCGCCGGGGTCCAAGGCAGGCTCTACCCCAGCGTGGCTGGTGGGCTCGGCTTCACCGGGCTGGTGGTCGCCCTGCTGGGTGGGCTGCGCCCCGCCGGGGTGCTCGGCGTCGCGCTGATCTTCGGCGCGCTCGCCACCGGCGCGGAGGGCCTGCAGGTCGGCACCGGCGTGCCGGCGTCACTCGCCACCGTGGTGCAGGCGCTGCTGCTCGGCGGGGTGGCGCTGAGCGCGGCAGCCAGCCACCGGCGGCTACGCCGGGGGGCCGGGGAGAGACCTGGGTGAACGCGGGGGAGAGACCTGGGTGAAGCTGCTCACGCTGGCGTTCTGGGAGGTGGTGCTGGCCGGGTCGGTCCGGCTGGCCGTGCCGCTGGCCCTCGCTGCGCTCGGGGAGACGCTCGTGGAGCGCTCCGGCATCCTCAACCTGGGCGTCGAGGGCATGATGATCATGGGTGCGCTCGCCGGTGTCTGGGCGGCCGTCGGGGGCGGGTCATGGGCCGGGGTGGCGGCCGGAGCGGCGGTCGGGGCACTGCTGGGTGCACTGATGGCCCTCGCGGTGGTGGGGGGTGGGGCGAACCAGGTCGTCATCGGGGTCGCGCTCACCCTGCTCGGCACCGGGCTGGCCAGCTTCCTGTTCCAGGCGTGGATCCCGTCGGGCCGCCAGGGCGTCGGCGTGTCGCCGGTGCCCGTGGTACGGGTGCCCGGGCTCGCCGACCTGCCGCTGGTCGGGCCCGCCCTGTTCGCGCAGAACCTGCTCATGTACGGCACGCTCGCGCTGGTCCCGGCGCTGGCGTGGATGCTGCGACGCAGCCGGTTCGGGCTCGCCGTACGCGCTGTCGGCGACGACCCGGCGGCGGCCGCGCTGCGCGGTGTCGCGACCGCCCGGGTACGGACCCTGACCCTGGTCGCCGGCGGCGCGCTGGCCGGGGTGGCCGGCGCGGCGATCACCGTGGGGTACCTCGGGTCGTTCACCGACGGGGTCACCGCGGGCCGTGGGTTCGTGGCGGTCGCGATCGTCATCATCGGCAACTGGACCCCGCTCGGCGCGCTCGCCGGCGCGTTGCTGTTCGCGTTCTGCGACAGCCTGGCGCTACACGCGCAGAGCGGTGGCGTGGTGCTGCCGGTCGAGGCGTGGTCCGCGCTGCCCTATCTGGTGACCCTGGCAGTCCTTGTCGTCACGTCGCGTCGTCGCCGCGCCCCTCGTGCGCTGGGTGTCTGAGCAGGTCCGCGCGGCGGGTGGGGACCGGCAGGCCCAGCCACCGCGCGGGTGACGCCGCCGCCGGGCATCGGCCCCAGTGCCGTCCGGGCGTGGCCGTTGGTTCGGCTCGGCCGCGAGGACTAGGCTGTGCCAGCGGGAGACACGGACGCACCACGGGAAGGTGTCCAGTGACCGTCAGCCCGACCAGCGCAGGCTACGACCCGCGGAAAAAGGTCGATGCCTCTGTTCCTCACTCGGCCAGGATCTGGAACTACTGGCTGGGCGGGAAGGACAACTTCCCGGTGGACCGCGCGGCCGGTGACCGGTTCCGCGAGATCTTCCCGGGGATCGTCGAGGGCGCCCGCGAGTGCCGGGCGTTTCTCGTCCGTGCCGTGACCTACCTGGCCGGCGAGGTCGGTGTGCGCCAGTTCCTGGACGTCGGCACCGGGCTGCCGACCTCGCAGAACACCCATGAGGTGGCGCAGCGGGTGGCGCCGGAGTCCCACATCGTCTACGTGGACAACGACCCGCTCGTGCTGGCGCACGCCCGTGCCCTGCTGACCAGCAGCCGTGAAGGGGCCACCTACTACATCGACGCCGACCTTCATAACCCGGCCCAGATCCTCGGCGGCGTCACCCGGATGCTGGACCTCGCCCAGCCCACGGCCCTGATGCTGATGGGCGTCCTGGGCCACGTCGCCGACGACGACGAGGCGCGCTCGGTCGTGCGCCAGCTGCTGGACGGCCTGCCCTCCGGCAGCTACCTGGCGCTCTACGATGCCGCCCCGATGAGCGATGCGGTTGTCGAGGCGCAGCAGGAGTACAACGAGAACGGCGCGGTGCCGTACCACCTGCGCAGCCCGGAGACGATCGCCAGCTTCTTCGACGGCCTGGAGCTCGTGGACCCGGGTGTGGTCGACGTGACCCGGTGGCGGCCTGACCCGTCGCGCCGGCGGGCCCCGGTCCAGCAGATCGGCGGCATCGGTCGCAAGCCCTGACCGGCCCGTTCCGCCGCGGCGGAAGAGCTGCCCGTTCGCTCGGCGAAGGGCCTGAGCCGTTCCGCGGCGGCGGCCACGGCGGGTCGCGGCTGACGCCCAGCTGCCGTGCGGCTCAGCTGTCGTGGGCGGGGAGGTCGTGCAGGGCCGCCTCCAGGATCTCCCTGGTGCGGTCCGGGGGCTCGGCCTCGACGACCAGCTGCTCCATCAGCACGACGTAGTCGCTCGTGTCCTCGGGCTTGTCCAGGTAGAGGGCGCTGGCCAGGTGCTCGAGGTAGACCATGTCGGAGATCTCCTGGTCCGGGAAGCGCATGATGGTGAAGGGCCCACCCGCCCCCGCGTAGCCGCCCGCGCTGAACGGCATCACCTGAAGCCGGACCTCCGGCTCCGTGGTGGCCTCGATGAGCTTCTCCAGCTGGGCGCGCATCACCTTCGGGCCGCCGACGGGCCGTCGCAGCGCCGCCTCGTCCACCACCGCCCAGACCCGGGGCCCGCCGTTGGAGCGGCTGAAGACGCTCTGCTGCCGTTGCATGCGCAGCTGGACCCGGTGCTCGATGTCGGTGGGGGAGCTGTTGGGGTGGCCTAGCAGGATGACGGCTCGGGCGTAGTCTTCGGTCTGGAGGAGGCCGGGGATGAACTTGACCTCGTAGGTGCGGATGAGGGTGGCTGCGGTCTCTAGTCCGATGTAGGCCTGGAACCAGGTGGGTAGGACGCTGCCGTAGCGGTGCCACCAGCCGGGTGTGTTGGCTTGGGTGGCGAGGGTGAGCAGGTCGGTGCGGGTGTGTTCGTCTTTGACGCCGTAGAGGGTGAGTAGGTCGGCGATGTCGCGTTCTTTGAAGCTGAC
>DASRIS010000100.1:0-25140 GCA_035649895.1 Micromonosporaceae bacterium
GGAGGCCAGCGCGCTGCGGAACAGGGCAGTCCGTTCCTCTGTAGAGGCCGGCATCTCCGCGTCGTGGTGACCGAGTGCCCGCAGGAACTGGGCCAGTACGACGCCGGGCTCGACGTCTTGCCCTTCCATGTCGAACGTCGCGTACAGCTGGCCGTCGGAGAAGTCGGCGCGCACTGAGTGCGCCGCGTGGACCGCGAGGGCGGACTTGCCAACGCCGGGCATGCCGGAGACTGCGATCGGCGCCGACGGCCGCGCGTCAGTCACCGCAGCCCGCAGCGCCGTGACAACCGCCCGGACGGCCGGACCCCGGCCGGTCAGCTCGCCGGGTTGGGGAGGCAGCTGTGCGGGGCGCGCCCGCGGCACGGAGACGGCGATGCGTTCCAGCGGTGCGGAGTGCTGTCCACTTAGGATCTTCTGGTGGAGCCGTTGCAGCTCCGGCCCTGGGTCCAGACCGTAGTCGTCACGCAGCAGCACGCGCCCCTCGTGGTACACGCTGAGCGCGTCGGCCTGCCGTCCAAGATGAGCGAGCGCGACCATGAGCTGGCCGCGTAGCCGCTCCCGCAGCGGGTCGGCAGCGACGAGCCCAACCAGCTCGGGCAGGACGCTTGCGGCGCGACCCAGAGCGAGGTCCGCGGCGATCTGCTCTTCGACAGCAGCCCGGCGTAGCTCCTCCAGCCGCACCGCCTCCGCGCGCAGGCCCGCCCCGCCGAGCCCGCCGAGCGCCGGGCCGTGCCAGAGCTGCAGCGCGGACTGGAAAGCGCGGCTGGCGTCCGCCGGCCGGTCCGCTGACGCCGCGCGGCGCCCCTCGGCGACGAGCGACTCGAAGTGGTGCAGGTCGAGCGCGCCCCGCTCGATGCGGAACAGGTACCCGGGCGGGCGGGTCAGGATGATGGGCGCCAGCTCCCGCCGGTGCACGACCCGACGCAGCGCCGAGACATAGCTCTTGACCAGAGCAGGTGCGGTCGGCGGTGCATCGTCGCCCCAGATCGCGTCCACGAGCCGGCCCACCGGGACGATGCGGTTCGCCGACACCAGGCCCGCAGCGAGCAACGCCTGCTGCTTCGCTGCCGCAACCGGCAGCGGACGCCCGTCTATCCAGGCGCCCACTGGGCCGAGAATGCGAAACTCAAGGAACATCCCCATTGCTGTCCCCCATTTGCACATAACGCTGCGGGTGGCGCCGACCAGATCGATACGACTGCTTTCTTGATCGAACAATGTATCGGCTAGGGTCAAGAGATCGTCCGAATATTCCGAGGGAACCCGCCCACCGGGGGCGTTGACGGTCCACTCGTGGTGCGGCGTCCTGGTCTATCGGTAGCGGTGCTGTGACTGATGTCTCAGGGGGGCTCTGTGCAGTTTCAGGAAAGTTTGGCGACCAAGGTCTCCGGGCCGGAGAAGGCCAAGAGCTGCGCCGGAGGAAACCATCGTTTACCGCCCCGCCGGTCCGCGGGCTACCCGTTGGTACTGAGGATGGCCATGGATCAGTAACAGCGTGGCCATGGAAAGGTAACGAGTCGACATACGCGAATGTCAAGCCGACGACAGATCGAATATGCTTTATTGTGTGCCAGGTCACATGTGCAGTGCTGGGGACAGAGATCGGGCTGAAGGTCGCCGACGGCCCCGACGGGCCGGCATAGTGAAGGGGTGCCCGACTCTCCGCAGCAGCTCACCGACGCGCTCGCCAAGGCCGGCTACCTCGCCGATGAAGGCCTGGCCACGGCCGGGTTCCTCGCCAGGCGGCTGGGCCGGCCGGTGTTCCTGGAGGGGGAGGCCGGGGTCGGCAAGACCGCGTTCGCCCAGGCGCTGGCCGACGCGCTCGACCTGGAGCTGATCCGGCTCCAGTGCTACGAGGGGCTCGACGCCGCGCAGGCGCTCTACGACTGGGACTTCGCCCGGCAGATCCTGCACCTGAGGGCGATGGAGGCGGCCGGGGCAGGGACGGCCGACCCCGTGGCGCTGGAGGCCGGGCTCTACGACCGCCGGTTCCTCGTCGCCCGGCCGCTGCTGCGGGCCTTGGAGAGCGCCCCGTGCGTGCTGCTCATCGACGAGGTCGACCGGGCCGACGACGAGTTCGAGGCCTACCTGCTGGAGCTGCTGGCCGACTGGGCGGTGACCGTACCGGAGCTGGGGCGGGTCGCGGCGACCACCCCGCCGACCGTGGTGGTCACCTCCAACCGCACCCGTGAGGTGCACGACGCGCTCAAGCGCCGCTGCCTCTACCACTGGGTGGACCACCCGGACCCGCAGCGGGAGGTGGCGATCCTGCGGCTGCGGCTGCCGCAGCTGGCCGAGTCGCTCGCCACCCAGGTCGCCGCCGCCACCGCGCGGCTGCGCGACCTCGACCTGGTCAAGCCGCCGGGGGTGGCGGAGGCGATCGACTGGGCGCAGGCGCTGCACGCGCTGGGCGCGACCAGCCTCACCCCGCCGCTCGCCGGCGCGTCGCTCGGCGCCGTGCTCAAGGTCCGCGAAGACCTGGCCCGGGTACGGGAGAAGCTGCCGGCGCTGCTGGAGGCTTGAGTGTCCGGGGACGTGCTCGACGCCGTACTCGCCTTCGTGGGGTGGGTGCGGCGGGCGGGCGTGCCGGTCGGCCCGGACCGCGTGCACGCGTTCGCCGCCGCGCTCGACGCGCTCGGGCCGGCGCAGCTCTACTGGGCCGGGCGGCTGACCCTGTGTGGCAGCCGGGAGGACGTGGTGCTCTTCGACGCGGCCTACCGGGCCTACCGGCAGGGCCCGGCGGGTCGGGACGGCCGGTCGTCGTCGTTGCCCCGGCCGGCCTCGTCGCCGCGGCGCGTGCTCGTCCCCTTCGGACTGTCCACCAAGGACGGGGACGACGCCGGGGACGGGCCTCATCCGGCCACCGTGGCGCTGCGGGCGTCAGGCCACGAGCTGCTGCGCCACCGCGACTTCGGGCAGCTGACCAGCGCCGAGCGGGACGAGGTGCGGACCCTGCTGGGGCTGCTGCGGCCGGCCGCGCAGACCCGGCCGGCGCGGCGCTTCCAGCCGTACCCGCGGGGGGTTGTCGCCCCGCGGCGGACGCTGCGCGCCACGCTGCGTGCCCTCGGCGAGCCGGCGCGGCTGGCCCGGCAGCGCCGTCGCGACCGGCCGCGGCGGCTGGTGCTGCTGGTGGACGTGTCCGGGTCGATGGCGCCCTACGCGGACGCGCTGCTGCGCTTCGCGCACGCGGCGGTGCGCTGCCGCCCGGCGAGCACCGAGGTGTTCACGCTCGGCACCCGGCTGACCCGGGTGTCGCGGGCGCTGCGGGCCCGGGACCCGGAGGCGGCGCTCGCCGCGGCCGGCGCGGCGATCCCGGACTGGTCCGGCGGCACCCGGCTGGGCGAGGTGCTGGGCGCGTTCGTGACCCGGTACGCGCACCCGGGGCTGGCCCGGCGCGCCACCGTGGTGGTCTTCAGCGACGGTTGGGAGCGGGGCGACCCGGCGGCGCTGGCGCAGGCGGCGGTGCGGCTGCGGCGGCTGGCGTACCGGGTGATCTGGGTCAGCCCGCACCGGGGCCGGCCTGGGTTCGCACCCACCGCCGGCGGGCTCGCCGCGGTGCTGCCGCACCTGGACGCGCTGGTCGCCGGGCACAGCCTGGCCGCGCTGACCGAGCTGGTGGACACCTTGCGTGCGGGACGATGAGCCGATGCGGTTCGTGCCGAGGCGTCCTGGGTGGTCGGGGCGGCTGGTGTGACGCGGGCAGGAGGGTGAGTCCATGCGGGATGTGCTGAGCGACCTCATGACGTGGTGGCGGACGGGCCAGCCGGTCGGCCTGGCCACGGTGGTGGCCACCTGGCGCAGCGCGCCCCGCCAACCCGGGGCCACCATGCTGGTCGGGCCGGACGGCACCGCCGTGGGCAGCGTCTCCGGCGGCTGCGTGGAGGGGGCCGTCTACGAGCTGGGCACCGAGGTGCGCTCCAGCGGGCGGCCGGTGCTGGTCCGCTACGGGGTCAGCGACGACGACGCGTTCGCGGTGGGGCTGACCTGCGGCGGCACCATCGAGTTGTTCGTCGAGCGGGTCGACGCGGCCGGCTTCCCCGAGCTCGGTGACGTGGCCGGCTCGATCGAGAGGCACGAACCGGTCGCGGTGGCCACCATCGTGCGCGGCGCCGAGGAGCAGGTGGGCCGGCGGCTGGTGGTTTGGCCGGACCGGCGGGCCGGCACGCTCGGCACGGCCCGGCTGGACGACGCGGCAGCTGACGACGTGCGCGGGCTGCTGGCGACGGGCCGCACCGGTGAGCTGCACTACGGGCTGGACGGTGAGCGCCGCGGCGACGACCTCGCGATCTTCGTGGCGGCGTACGCCCCGCCGCCGCGGATGCTGGTCTTCGGGGCGATCGACTTCGCCGCCGCGGTGGCCCGGCTCGGCGCGTACCTCGGGTTCCGGGTCACCGTCTGCGATGCGCGGGCGGTCTTCGCCACGCCCAGGCGGTTCCCGGACGCGGAGGTGGTGGTGGACTGGCCGCACCGCTACCTCGCCGCGCAGCTCGAAGCGGGTGCGGTGGATGAGCGGACCGTGGTCTGCGTGCTCACCCACGACCCGAAGTTCGACGTGCCGGTGCTTGAGGTGGCCTTGGCGCACCCGTTCGCCTACATCGGGGCGATGGGGTCCCGGCGCACCCACGAGGACCGGCTGGCCCGGCTGCGGGAGGCTGGCGTGCCAGAGGAGCAGCTGGCGGCGCTCGCCTCACCGATCGGGCTGGACCTCGGCGCCCGTACGCCCGAGGAGACCGCGGTCAGCATCGCCGCGGAGGTCATCGCGCGACGCTGGGGGGGCGGCGGGCAGCCACTGTCTACTCTGGACGACCGGATCCACCACGACGCGGTCGGGCGCGAAACCCGTGACGTTCAGGTTTAGAGGCGATACACCATCTTCTTCCTCGGTCTAGCTGGCTGGCAGCCCGAGCCGGTCGAAGAAGGCGCGGTTTCTCTGGTGCGCCATATTCAAGAGACGGTCAAAAGAAACGACCTCTATGTACGCTTTGTAGTTGTCGTTGTAGCCGAAGAACCCCAGACCGTCCTGTGTCGGCCTCAGGTTTCCCGCTTTGCACCGTTCCTGGACCGTAGGGGTCAGGTCAGAAACGACATAGCAGAATCCTGGAACTTGCTCGGACCTTGGGATGGGACGACCACTCGCTGTGGTGACTCGTCCCTCACGGACACGTTCGAGGTACTGCAGGGCCTGGGACAGAGGGTCCTTCTCGCCGGGGGCAGCGTCATCTCTAGCTGGACGCTTGAACTCCACCACCACTATGGAAGCAAGCGGCAGGTTCTCGCCTTCCGACACCAGAATCGGCCCATGGTTCACCTTTAATGCTAGCAGGTCCGGCTCCTTCTTCGAAGTCGAGTCTGTGATCGGCATCGTCCTGATCGGCTTATCGGACGCCAGGAAGTTATGAAAGGCGAGCCCCTCGTCGATGACCCACAGGTTGCAGACATTTGGCGCTACGTCGTTGGATGTGGTCCTCAGTGGCATAACCAGGCTATGAATGACGTCCTCTTTTGCGTGCCTGCCTTCTCCGTCGATACGGATGGCGCGCGCGAGCAGGTCGAGTATCACTCTCCGTCGGGAGACGTATGCGGCAAGGTCGGACTTCTTGACATCGTCAACTTTCTCCAGGTACGCGCGGAGTCGTTTGTTGTACTCCAGGTCGTCAGGGCCCGATATGTCGAGCACCTGCTGCCCTTCCGCCAGTAGCTCAAGCTCTATGTCGGCCAAGTGTCTATGCAGCTGCAGCTCTAGTTCCTTATCGCTGATCTCCGGGTCGACACTTAGCTTATCCTCATCGACGTACCTCAGGATTGGCCGGTATCTCGGGGCCTTGCTGTCCACAAATTTCTCGACGCGAACCCGGCCTGCTCGCCGCGCTTCTACCAGGCTTGTGAGTAGGTGCTGCTCTGCTGCTGCCAGCACTCCGGCCCGGATGTCCGAAAGGGACGGCTCATGCTCGTCGAACGCCCCTTCCGTAGACTCCGCAATATTGAATCCTGTCCGTTCCACGCGAACCCGTTCGTCCAGATATCGTGACCCTAGGAAGCATGCGTACGCGAACTCTGCATCGGCGTCTCTGAGCCTTCCGTTCAGTCCTCGGATCTTCCCGGAAAGGTTCTCTTCTGAGGCAACCCTGTTGTCTGCGCACCAATACAGCTGTGGCGCGTTCTTTGCGGTGGTCTTAAGCCGCAGGTGAACGAGGTCGAATGGGTATCCTTTTACCATTATCTCCTCCGCCTGGGCGGAGCACTGCATGTACTCGTCGTAGACCGACGTCAGGTCGACTCTATCTAGCCCATCAATAACGGCTATGTTCGGCGCCCCACCGGGCCGCACAAAGTACCAGAGGCAATGTTCGAGTATACTCCTGGCGACCACGCTGGTGGTCTTGGGTGCGGCCTTACGGTACGTCTCGTGAAAGGAGACCAGCCGTACCTCGGCTCCCGTTTTGGGGTCCTCGCAGTCCTCAATATTATGCTGAGATACGCCAGTATCGGCCGAAAACACGAACGAGCGCCTCTTGGACCTATCCTGTTGATCTCGATAGCAGCTGACTACCTCGACCTTGTCGAACGCCTTGAGCCAGAGCAGCCGGCCCACGCCGCGGCAGCCGTACGCTAGCTTGTACTCGCTGTCGAGCGTTTCGAACGAGTTCATGTTCCCATCATGGAACCCTTCGCCATTATCGCTGACTACGAACCCCGTAATGGGCTCGACGACGCCCGCGCCGTGGTCCACGCCGGCACCAAGCTGCGGGGGCAGCTGCTGTGACCGATGGATCTCGACGGTGATCCGCGTGGACGCCATGCCGTCATGGACCGCGTCAACGGCCTGAATCGCGTTCACTACCGCCTCGAACAGGGGAAGCAGGGCATTGCTCTTGGGTAGCGATGTGTTCCGCAGGCGCCCAGTGAGCGAAGCATTGATTGCCATGCGGTACTCCCCCGTTGAAGGTGCAAACATCCTACGACCTGAGGACAATAGCGGTCCCTTGAAAGGCCCGGCGTGTCGGCGTGGGGACCGCCTGGGCGAGCAGAGAGCAAGAACGGGGGGCACGAGAACCTCTCGTGCCCCCCGACACCGGCAAGCCCAGCCGTTACGGCCCGACCGTCAGGTGGGTGTCATGGAACTGGGATGGCCACCGCCGTGTACGGCGTGGTCGGCGTCGGCGGTGTGGTGAACCGGGCGTTGGGCAGGTAGAGCCGGGACCCGTACCGCGCCACGGTCGTCGGCACGTCGAAACGCGGGTTGCCGACCCGCTGCACCACGGTACCGGCGGTGCCGGTCTCGTTGAGGTGGATGACGGCCACCAGGTTGAGCCGGTTCTGTACGGCGTAGAGCGTGCCGCCGTCGAGCAGCAGGCCGTCGCCGTTGGTGAGCAGCTCCCCGCCGAGGTCGACGCGCGTGGTCACGCCGGTGGCGGGGTCGACCCGGAACAGCAGGCCGGTGTTGGACTGGACGACGAGCAGACCGGTGCCGTCCGGCGTCCGGGCGATGCCGTTGGCGTTGTTGCCCGGCCCGTGCACCATGTCACCGGTGAGCGGGATGCGGACCACCTGGTCCGCTGCTGGCGGCGCGTCGAACGGCCCCATCGGCAGGTGGTAGAGGAACGGGTTGCGCGAGTCGGTGAAGTAGGGACCCTGCGGAGTCAGCACCACGTCGTTGACGAAGCTGGGGTCGGTGGTGAAGCGGTAGCTGGCCAGTACGTCGCCGGTGAAGGCGCTGACGACCCGGCCGTCCCCGCCGCTGCCACCGGCGACGAAGAGCCGGCCGACCAGGTCGATCTTCAGACCCAGGGACTGCGTGCCCGGACCCTGGCTGAACACCTCTCCCTGGCCGGTCACGAGGTTGGCGCGGTAGAGGTCGCCGTCCACCCGCGAGCCGAAGAACGCAAAGGGCAGCAGGCCGATGGCGATGCCCTCGGGCTGGAAGCCGTCCGGCAGCGCGATGGTGGTCGGGAACGGGACGGTGGTCGTACCGGTATCTGCCGTCGCGGCGGGAGCCGGTCCGGCGAGCGCGGCAGCGAGCACGGCGAGCACCGCCAGCGCGCCGCCGAAGGCGCGGCGATGGTTCATGAGCAAGGGACTCCCTCCGTAGCTGTCGCTACTGGAAAACCTGCCATGAGATGCCACGTACGCAGGGCCTATAGGGTTCATTGAGGGCGCGGGCCCGTGACCCCTTGATGTGATCATCCTGGAGGGGTTGAGTGATCGGGAGGCGGCCCGCGCGCCAGCGACGGGCCATCCGTCGACCCGTGCGGGAGGACTGATGGCGCGGATCAGTGTCACCGTCGACGGCGTGGCGTACGCCGACGACGTCCCACCTCGAACACTTCTCGTCCACTACCTGCGCGACCAGCTCGGCAAGGTCGGCACGGTGGTGGGCTGCGACACGAGCAACTGCGGTGCCTGCACCGTGCTGATGACCGACCCGCAGGGCGAGCCGCGGGCCGTGAAGAGCTGCAGCGTGCTCGCCGTCCAGGCGGACGGCGCCGCGGTCACCACCGTGGAGGGCCTGGCCGGGCCGGACGGGCAGCTGCACCCGATGCAGCGGGCCTTCCACGAGCGGCACGCGCTGCAGTGCGGGTTCTGCACCCCCGGCATGATCATGGCGGCGGTGGATCTGGTGCGCGAGGTGCCGGAGCCAACGCCGGAGCAGGTGCGCAAGGGGCTGGAGGGCAACCTGTGCCGGTGCACCGGCTACCAGAACATCGTCCGGGCCGTGATCGACGCCGCCGGCCAGATGCGGGGCGGGGCCGCCGTACCCCCGCCGGAGGCTGCCGTCGCGGGCGGCAACGGGCCCGCGCCCGCCCAGCCGGCCACCCAGCCCGTGCCGGTCGCTGCGGAGGCCGCGTCATGACCGCCACCCTGAGCCAGCCCGAGGTCGGCCGGGCCCGGCTACGCAAGGAGGACGTCCGGCTGATCACCGGCCGCACCCAGTGGACCGACAACATCGCCCTGCCCGGCATGCTGCACCTGGCGATCCTGCGTAGCCCGGTGGCGCACGCGCGGATCAGCCGCGTCGAGGTCACCGAGGCGCTGAGCCGGCCCAACGTGGTCGCCGCCTTCACCGGCGCCGACCTGGGCGAGCGCCAGGCCAGCCTGCCCTGCGCCTGGCCGGTGACCGAGGACATGGTGCACCCGGACCACCTGCCGCTGGCGGTGGGCGAGGTGCGCCACGTCGGCGAGCCGGTCGCCGTGGTGGTGGCCCGGGACGCGGCCAGCGCCGTGGACGCGCTCGAGGCGATCGACGTGGAGTACGAGCCGCTGCCGGTCGTGCTCGACATGGAGGAGGCGCTGGCCGAGGGTGCCCCGCTGGTGCACGCGGACAAGGGCACCAACAAGTCGTTCACCTGGGTCTTCGACTCGGCCGAGGCGGGCACCGGCGGCGCGGTGGCCGACGCGCAGGCGCAGGCCGAGGTGGTGGTCCGCCGGCGGTACGTGCAGCAGCGGCTGATCCCGGCCTTCATGGAGCCGCGCAGCGTGGTGGTCAACCCCGGGCCGGGGGAGTGGACCATGTGGTCGGCCACCCAGATCCCGCACATCCTGCGGCTGATGCTGGCCCTGCTCACCGGCGTGCCGGAGCACCAGATCCGGGTCATCGCACCGGACGTGGGCGGCGGCTTCGGCGGCAAGCTCCAGGTGACCCCCGAGGAGATGATCACGTTCTTCGCGGCCGAGCGGGTCGGCCGGCCGGTCAAGTACACCGAGACCCGGTCGGACACGATGGTCTCCGCGCACCACGGGCGCGACATGATCCAGGATCTCACGCTCTCCGCCCGCCGGGACGGCACGGTCACCGGGCTGGACGTGAAGCTGCTCTCGAACATGGGCGCCTACCTGGGCCTGGTCACCCCGGGCGTGCCGATCCTGGGCGCCTTCATGTACAACGCGATCTACAAGTTCCCTGCCTACCGGTTCGAGTGCAGCGGCGTGTTCACCAACACCACCCGCACCGACGCGTACCGCGGGGCCGGGCGGCCGGAGGCGACGTACGCCATCGAGCGGGTGATGGACGAGCTCGCCGTCGAGCTGGGTCTCGACCCCATGGAGGTACGCCGGCGCAACTGGATCAGGCACGAGGAGTTCCCGTTCACCACGGTGGCCGGGCTCGTCTACGACTCCGGTAACTACGAGGCGGCCACCGACAAGGCGATGAGCCTTTTCGGGTACGACGAGCTGCGCGCCGAGCAGGCCGCCCGGCGCAGCTCCGGCGACCCGGTGCAGCTGGGCATCGGCATCTCGACGTACACGGAGATGTGCGGCCTGGCGCCGTCGCGGGTGCTCGGCGCGCTGCGCTACGGCGCCGGTGGCTGGGAGTCGGCGAGCATCCGGATGCTGCCCACCGGCAAGGTGGAGGTCATCACCGGGACCAGCCCGCACGGGCAGGGGCACCTGACCGCGTGGAGCCAGATCGTCGCCGACCAGCTCGGCGTGGCCTTCGAGGACGTGGAGGTGCGCTTCGGCGACACCCGGGTCTCACACAAGGGCCTGGACACGTACGGCTCCCGGTCGCTCGCGGTCGGCGGCATCGCGCTGGTGCAGGCGTGCGACAAGGTGGTGGCCAAGGCGCGTACGGTCGCCGCGCACCTGCTCGAGTGCTCCCCGGACGACCTGGAGTTCTCGGCCGGCACGTTCCGGGTGCGGGGCACGCCGGAGGCGGCCAAGTCCATCGCGGACTGTGCCTTGGCCGTCTTCGCCGCGCACAACCTGCCCGACGGGGTGGAGCCGACGCTCGACTCCGACGCCACGTTCGACCCGCAGACCTTCTCGTTCCCGCACGGCACCCACCTGTGCGCGACCGAGGTGGACACGGAGACCGGGACGGTGAACATCCGCCGCTACGTCTGCGTCGACGACGTCGGCCGGGTGGTCAACCCGCTGATCGTGGAGGGCCAGGTGCACGGCGGGTTGGCCCAGGGCATCGCCCAGGCACTGTTCGAGGAGGCCGTCTACGACGCCGACGGCAACCTGCTCACCGGGTCCTTTGTGGACTACACCCTGCCGAGCGCCGCGGACCTGCCGGACATCGAGACCGACCGGACCGAGACGCCGGCCACCTCCAACCCGCTCGGCGTCAAGGGCGTCGGCGAGGCCGGCACGATCGCCGCCACCCCGGCGGTGGTCAACGCGGTCGTCGACGCGCTGCGGCCGTACGGCGTCAACGACATCCGCATGCCGTGCACCCCGGAGCGGGTGTGGCGCGCCATCCAGGAGGCCCGGCCATGATCCCGTCCGCGTTCGACTACCTCAAGCCGTCCACTGTGGAGGACGCGGTGGCGGCGCTGGCCGAGGCCGGCGACGAGGCCAAGGTGCTGGCCGGCGGGCAGAGCCTGATCCCCGTGCTGCGGCTGCGGATGGCCGCCCCGAGCGTGCTCATCGACCTCGGCGGGCTGGCGCAGCTGCGCGGGGTGCGCGTCCTCGACGACGTGCTCGCCATCGGGGCGATGACCACGCACGCCGAGGTCGCCTCCTCCGACGCGGTACGCACCGACGCCCCGCTGCTCGCGGCCGCAGCGGGCGGGATCGGCGACCGCCAGGTCCGCCATCTCGGCACGTTGGGCGGGGCACTGGCGCACGCGGACCCGGCCGGCGACCTGCCGGCGGTGGCCGTGGCGCTGGAGGCGGAGCTGGTCGTGGCCGGGCCGTCCGGACGGCGTACGGTTCCCGCCCGCGACTTCTTCGTCGACTACTTCACCACCGCGCTCGCCCCGGAGGAGCTGCTCGTCGAGGTACGCGTGCCGCGCCTGCCGGCGTGGGGCGCGCACTACGAGAAGTTCCACCGCACCGCGCAGTCGTGGGCCACGGTCGGGGTCGCCGCGGCGGTCTGCCGCACCAACGGGGTGATCTCGCACGCTCGGGTGGCCTTGACCAACGTGGGCCCGTGCCCAGTGCGGGCAGTCGCGGTGGAGCAGGCCCTGGTCGGCGCGGACGCCACGGTGGAGACGGTGGCCGCGGCGGCCGAGCACGCGGCCGAGGGTACGAGCCCGACCAGCGACCTGGCCGCGTCGGCCGAGTTCCGCCAGCACCTGGCCCGGGTGCTCACCCGGCGCGCGGTCACCGCGGCGGCCGGCTTGTAGCCGGTGGTGGGGCCGACCCGGCACAACTCAGCTGGGTCGGCCCGGCCACCGGTTGAGATCTGGAGGAGCCAGGCAGCCATGGCGTGCAACAACTCCGCTGGACTGCCCCTCCTGCCGGCATAGCGGCGTTGTCGGGCGTACGGGGGTAATGGGTATGCGGCTCATGCTCTGCTCGCTTTGCTGGTGCAGTGCATAAGGAGCGCTGCAGGCCATCCAGGGAAGTGAGCCATCAGGGAGGCAGCGATGCAGCTGGAGCACAGCTTCACTGTGGCGGCACCGCCGGAGCGGGCCTGGGCGCTGCTGCTCGACGTCGAACGGATCGCCCCGTGCATGCCGGGTGCGACCCTGACGTCCTTCACCGGTGACGAGTTCGCCGGCAACGTCCGGGTCAAGCTGGGCCCGGTCAGCATGACCTACGCAGGGCGCGGCCGGTTCGTGGAGCGCGACGAGGCGGAGCGCCGGGTGGTGATCGAGGCCTCCGGCCGGGACGCGCGCGGTGGTGGCACGGCTACCGCGACGGTGACCGGCAGCCTGGCTCAGGCGCCTGACGGCACGTCGACCGTGGTCACTGTCGTCACCGACCTGGCGGTGACCGGCCGGCCGGCGCAGTTCGGCCGGGGGATGATCGCCGACATCGGCGGCCGGCTGATCGGCCAGTTCGCGAGCTGCCTGGCCACGAAGCTCGACGCGCTTGCGGAAGGCTCCACCGCCGCGGCTGTGGCACCAGCAGCGGCACCGGCTGTGGCACCGGGCGTCGCGCCGGGCGTGGCCGGGTCGGAGGGCGCCGAGCACCCGCCTGCCGGCCCGGCGACCCGGGCTGAGCCTGTGGCCAGCGTGGAGCCGCCGCCACCGGCCCCGCCGCCAACCCCGGCCGCCGAGCCGATCGACCTGCTTCGGGTGAGCGGGGTGTCGGAGCTGGCGCGCCGGGCCGCTCCCTATGTGATCGGCTTCGCCGCCGGCTGCCTGGTCACCTGGGCACTGATGACCACCTGGCGGGCCAGTGCGTCCCGTAGGCGAAGCCGCGGGTAGAGCCGCCACGCTAGGGGTCCTGTCCCTGCACGCCGGCGACAGCCGCGGCGGCATGAGATCCGCATCGGCGATCCGCAGCGCGGTCGGGCTCGGCAACCCAGGGACAACCAGACCGCAACGGGTCGGTGCTGGGCTGAGGCGATAGTCCCCCCAGCCGAAAGGACTGACCCCAATGACCCACCTACCAGCCGCGAGGTCCAGCCTAGGGGCGAGACTTGCCCTGGCCGTAGCGGCGACCGTACTCGTGTCCGGTGCCGTCGCCGTCACGGCCTCCGCATCCGCATCGACGACGGCGACGCCGTCGGCGACGGCGGTGCCGACGGTAGCGCCATCAGCGACACCGGTGCCGGTGCTGCCCACGCCGTTGAAGATGGCCTCCAACCTCGACCTGGAGTGCTACCGGACCAACCCGTACACCCCGCCGACCACCACGGTCATCACCCGCCACCTCAACCCGGTCCTGGCCGACCTGCCGGCTGAGGCGGTCACCCTGGGCAACCGCGACAAGCTGTGTGTGCCGGTGGCGAAGAACAACGTCATGCCACCTCCTGGCGTGATCGACTTCGTCAGGTTCGTCGACCTGTCCTGCTACCGGATCCTGGGCATGCCGGTCAACCGGACCCTGCGCCTGCACCACCTCAACCCGGTACTGCGGAACATGGGCGTGCCGGACAACCACTCCGTCATCACCTCCCCGCAGCACCTGTGCGTACCCGTGGTCAAGAACGGTGTGGTGCCACCGTCCCACGTGCTACGCCTCGTCCAGCACATCGACCTCAAGTGCTACGGCACCAGCCTGACCTCACTGAACATCCCGCTGACTCTCTCGCACCTCAACCCGGTGCTGGGCAACCTGCCCCGCCACGAGGCCCGGGTCACTGACGGCCGGCAGCTGTGCGTGCCGGTGGCCAAGAACAACGAGCTCATCCCCTCCGACGTGCTCAACATCGTGCGCTGGATCGACCTGCAGGTCTACGACATCGTCACCGCCCCGTTGCCGGTGATGGTCAACCTCACCCTGCGCCACATCAACCCGTCGCTGGCGAGCCTGCCGGCGGAGAACGCCAGCCTCGTCCAGGCCATCCAGCTCGGCCTGCCCGTGGCGAAGAACAACATGATCCCGCCCGGCTGACACCGGAGTCCCATCGACGACCAGTGGTGGCCGGGGACAACGACCGCCTCCCCGGCCACCACAGCCCGGTCGCGCCGAGCACGAGCAACGGGTACGCGATGTGCGAGATCCCGCTGCCCAACGAGGAGACGGCCGATCCCGTCCACCACAGCATGAAGTCCCGGTTCCTGCTCAGCCAGCCGGGTTCCGCTCCGCCGCCCCCTCGGTCCTAGTTGGATCATGTATGGAAAAGGGCTGCTGGCAACGGCGATGAGGCAGAGCGAGGGTTACGATTCTGGCGTACGCAGGGTTCGGGCGACCGCCCCGGCGGCTGGCGCCCGAGGCGTTGTCGTGACGCCAGCTGTGCAAGAGGATGGCGCTATGCCCAAGCCGATCCTGGTCATCCCGCCCGCCGCGCTCCGCGAAGCGGACCCCACCCCGGGGATGCGCCGCGAGCGCGCGATCGACGTGCCCGGCCTGTGGTCCGGGCTCGTCCACACCGAACCCGGAGCCACCTCCGGCTGGCATCATCACGGCGAGCACGAGACCTGCCTCTACGTGGTGTCCGGGGCGATGCGGCTGGAGTTCGGGCCGGGTGGTGAGTCGATGGTCGACGCCGGGCCTGGTGAGTTCATCTACGTGCCGGCAGGCGTCGTGCACCGCGAGTCCAACCCGACCGGGCAGGTCGCCACGGCGGTCATCGCGCGGGCCGGCACCGGGCAGCCCACGGTGAATGTGGACGGACCTGACGCACCCGAGCCGAGCGGCTGACGGTCCTCAGTGCCTGCCGGACACCTCTTTGGACGGTGGCCGCCCGGGTCCAAGCCGGCTGCCCAGCTGTCGCTTGACATGAAGCTAGCTTCAACTTCTACCGTTCGGGCATGACCGTTGCGCTCATCACCGGAGCCTCGCGCGGGTTCGGCAACGCGCTGGCCCGGCAGCTCGTCGCACAAGGCTGGACGCTCGTGCTTGACGCCCGGGATCCGGGCGTTCTTGCCAGCGCCACCGCGGACCTTGGCACGGCCGTCACCGCGGTCGCCGGCGACGTGGCCGACCCGGCCCACCGGGCCGAGCTGGCCGACGCCGTACGCGCCGCCGGCCGGCTCGACCTGCTCGTCAACAACGCCAGCCTGCTCGGCCCGAGTCCACAACCGACACTCGACCGGTACCCGCTGGCTGAGCTCAGGCAGGTCTTCGACGTCAACGTGCTCGCGCCGCTGGCACTGACCCAGCTGGTGCTTCCCTGGCTGGTGGAGGCCCGCGGCAGCGTCGTGAACCTCAGCTCGGACGCGGCCGTGGAGGCGTACCCGGGCTGGGGCGGGTACGGCGCGTCCAAGGCTGCCCTCGACCAGCTCACCGCGGTCCTCGCCGCCGAGTGCGCCGAGCGGCCGGACCTGCGGGTGTACGCGTTCGACCCGGGCGACATGCGTACCGACATGCACCAGCTCGCGTTCCCCGGCGAGGACATCTCGGACCGGCCACTGCCGGAGACCGTGGTCCCGGCGCTCCTGCGGCTGCTCGACGAGCGCCCGCCGAGCGGCCGCTACCGCGCCGTGGACCTGCTGGTCCCCGCCGCGCAGGAGGCGGTCGGCACGGGAGCGGCCCGGTGACCGTCGCGGCCTTGGGAAAGGTGCCGAGCACGTCGTTCAAGCTCGCGGACGAGCGGTCGGCGACCGAGCCGCCCGAGGCGCGCGGGCTCGCCCGCGACCAGGTGCGGCTGCTCGTCGCCGAGCCGGGCCGGGTGGCCCATGCCCGCTTCCGCGACCTGGGCCGGTTCCTGCGGGCCGGCGACCTGGTCGTGGTGAACACCTCGGCCACCCTGCCGGCCGCTGTCGACGGCACCCGGGCCGACGGGAGCCGGGTCGTGGTGCACTGCTCGACCCCGCTCGATGGCAGGGCGGCGTGGGTGGTGGAGCTGCGGCTGCCGGACGGGTCCGGCCCGGTGCGCGACGCCAGCGCCGGGGAGCGGGTCGAGCTGCCCGGGGGCGCGGTGCTGACCCTGCTGTCCGCGTACCCGGATGAGAGGGTGACCACCGGGAGCCGGTTGTGGGCCGCCCGGGCCGGTGGTGGCGCGACGGGTGGCGACGTGAGCGGCGGCGACGTGAGCGGCGGCGGCCTGGGCCGGGTGCTGGCCCGGCACGGGCGGCCGATCACCTACGGGTACCTGCGCGGGCGCTGGCCGCTGCGGCTCTACCAGCCGGTGTTCGGCCGGAAGCCGGGCAGCGCGGAGATGGCCAGTGCCGGCCGGCCGTTCACCCACCGCCTCGTCACCGACCTGGTCACCCGTGGGGTGGCGGTGGCGCCGGTGCTGCTGCACGCCGGAGTGTCCTCTTTAGAGGCCTACGAGCCGCCGCAGCCGGAGCGCTTCCGGGTGCCGCTGGCAACGGCCCGGCTGGTCACGCAGACACGGCGGTGGGGCGGGCGGGTGGTCGCGGTCGGGACCACGGTGGTACGGGCCCTGGAGAGCGCCGCCCAGCCGGACGGCTCGGTCGTACCCGCTGGGGGTTGGACCGACCTGGTCCTCGGGCCGGACCGGCCGGCGCGGGTGGTCGGCGGCCTGGTCACCGGGTGGCACGCGCCGGACGCGTCGCACCTGCTGCTGCTCGAGGCGGTGGCCGGTGCGGAGCTGGTGGGGCGGGCCTACGGCGAGGCGCTGCGGGCCGGCTACCGGTGGCACGAGTTCGGCGACAGCTGCCTGCTGCTGCCCGCCGACCGTTAGCACGGCGGTTCCCGGGGTACCGCCGTGGCATGCCCAAGCGATACGACAGCTACGACCGGGTGGCGGTGGTCACCGGCTCCGACTCCGGCATCGGCGAGGCGGTGGCCGTCGCCCTGGCCAAGGCCGGCTTCGGCTCGCCGGTACTCGACACCACGTACGAGCAGTGGCGGGAGGTGCTCGCGGCCTGGGCCTGCTCACCAAGGTCATGGCGCAGGAGCTGGCGGGCCACGGCATCACCGTGAACGCGGTGGCGCCGGGGGAGACCGCCACGCCGATGACCGGGCTCGTCCTGGGTGGTCGACGGCGGGATGCTGCTGATGGGGCCGCAGGCGGGCTCGCACCTGCAGTCGGCGGACTGGCGGCAGGGGTAGCCTCCAGCTCGCGACTGCGGCAGGACAGCACCATTCGCCCGAGCAGGGACATGGGTGACCAGCCGACCCGGCTCGTCACCCTCGCCGGCTGGTGTTCGGCTTGTGACCCCACGGGTGCTGGGGTGGGATGAGGGGGAGCGGCGCCGGTTTACGGGGTGGCGCCGCGTCGTCTAGTCGCTGGAGGCTTCATGCGACGATCCCTTCTGCTCGGCGCCGTGGCCCTGCTGGCTGCCGCGGTCGCGGCGCCATCGCCCGTCCAGGCGCAACCGGCCGACGCCGATGACCGGGTGACCCCGGCAACGGCGTACGTGCGCCACGACGGCGGCACGGACCGGGCAGTTCAGCACTGCTCCGACACCTCGACGAGCCTGGCCCCGGATGTCCCGAACGACGGGGACACCGACTCCAACGACGGCGGTGCCTTCCGCCAGGGCAACGAGCCCTCGGTGGCGATCGACCCGACCAACCCCAACCTCGTCTTCGCCGCGTGGAACGACTACTGCGACGCTGACCTCGGGGGCGGCTGGATGGGCATCGCCTTCTCGCGTAACCGGGGGGAGACCTGGACCCCGTCCAAGATCCCCGGCTACCCGAGCGACACCTCCGCCGAGGGGATGGCCTCGCCACTACACGGCCGGCAGGCCGAGGCGGGCGACCCGCTCCTCACCTTCGACCGCGCCGGCAACCTCTTCGCCGGCGGCATCGCGTTCAACCGCGTGAACCCGCAGAACGGCGACGTCTGGGTAGCGACCTACGCCAACCGCCCGCACCCGAGCGGCTACCCGAAGGACTACCTGCGTACCGTCGTCGTGGCCCGGGGCGTGCCGGCGCTGGCCGGACCGTTCCAGGACAAGCCGGAGCTGGAGGCCGACCGGACCGGTGGTCGGTACGACGGCAACGTCTACATCTGCTGGTCGCGCTTTGTCGGCGCCGGGCGCACCAAGATCCAGTTTGCCCGCTCCACCGACTCCGGGGCGACGTTCTCGCACCCGGTCAACCTCTCTGAGGGCGTGGACGTCCAGGGCTGTGACATCGCCGTCGAGGCCGACGGCGACGTCTACGTCACCTGGGGCACCCGCAACTCGCCGTCCCGCATCGACGTGGAGGGGCTGGCCATCGCGCGCTCGTCCGACGGTGGCGCCAGCTTCGAGAAGCCCCGGCAGGTGAAGGCGTTCACCCGCTACTTCCCGTCGGACGGGGCGCGGGACTGCGGCGACGGCGCGGCTACGTGCCCGAGCCGGTTCGTCTTCTTCCGGGTGCCGCTGGAGCCGCGGGTGACCTCGGACCAGAGCGGCATGCTGCCGGGGATCTACGCCACCTACAACGCGGTCGACCCGGCCACGGTGGTACGTAGCCAGACCACGTACAGCTCGGCCGGGGCCAACTCGGGCTTTGTCGGGCGCTCGGTGGTCTACGTCGTACGCTCCACCGACAACGGTCGCACCTGGTCCAACCCGATCCCGGTGGACCCGGCCGGCGGGCGGGGACACCAGTACTTCTCGGACGTCGACGCGCTCGGCGGCAAGCTGGTCGCGATGTGGCAGGACAACCGCACCGACAACGCGTACAGCGTGCAGCTGCCGATCGGCAACGCGCTCGATGCCCAGGGCCGGCCGGTCTCGTCCGGCACCGACGCGGTCGGCACGTACGCGGCGGTCTCCGACAACGGCACCACGTTCACCCCGCTCGGCGAGGTCTCGTCGGTGACGCACCAGCCGTCGTACGAGATGTTCGGCGGGCGGAACCTGCCCTTCCAGGGCGACTACAACCACGTGGCGCTCGCGTTCGACAGCGCCACCACACTGTTCGGGTACATGGCGTGGACCGACAACCGCGACGTGCTGCCCGGAGTGGACATCCGCGAGACCGACTACGTCGACGGCTTCGACGTCAACCAGTGCCGTACGCCGACGGCGCTCGAGCCCGACCGGTGCCCGAACGCGCACGGCCTCGACCAGAACATCTACGGCCAGTCGATAGCGCTCACGGTCGGCTGACCGTACCGACGGTTGCCCGGAGGCGACCGGACGCACGCCACGGGCGGGGCCGGGACCGGCTCCGCCCGTGGGCGTCACGCCCCGGCCGAGGCCGCCCGGGTGTGCCGTACCGCCTCGTCGAGCGCCTCCGGGGTGCGCCCGACCACCGCCGACCCGTCGTCCAGCAGCAGGATCGGCCGCTGGATCAGCTGGGGCGCGGCCACCATCGCGTCCACCCACCGGTCGACGCTCGCCTCGTCCCGCGGCCAGTCCGCCATGCCGAGCTCCTGCGCCTGCGGCTCGCCGGTGCGGCAGACCTCCCACGGGGGTACGCCGAGCCGGCGCAGCACCTCGACCAGCTCCTCCCGGGTCGGCGGCTGCTCCAGGTACGCCCGCAGCCGGTACGGCACCCGCGCCTCGTCCAGCGTCCGGCGCGCACCGGCGCACTTCGAGCAGGACGGGTTGTTCCACAGCTCCATGCGACGATCCTTGCCTATGCCGATCAGCGTCGTCGAGTACGACCACGACTGGGCCCGCCGGTTCGATGCCGAGCGCGCGCTGCTGGAGCGGGTGCTCGCACCCTGGCTGCATGGCGGGGTCCACCACGTCGGCTCGACCGCCGTGCCCGGCCTGGCTGCCAAGCCGATCATCGACATGGTCGCGGGGGTACGCGACCTGGCGCGGGCGCGGGCCGCGTTCGAGCCGCTCGGCTGGCTGGGCTACGCCTACTCGCCGCACCGGCCGCGCGCCTACCGGTTCTCCAAGCCGCCCGCGCGGCACTGGTGGGAGTGCACCCACCACCTGCACCTCACCGAGCCGGGCGGCGACCTGTGGCGGGAGCGGCTGGCGTTCCGCGACGCCCTGCGCGGCGACGCGGCACTGCGCGCCGACTACCAGGGGCTGAAGCTGCGGCTCGCGCAGGAGCACGGCGACGACATCACGGCGTACACCGCCGCGAAGCGGCCCTTCGTGGCCCGCGTGCTGGCCCGGGCCGGGATCGACCTGCCCGACCGTTCTCCACCGGATCCATCAGCCTCACCGGCTCCACCGGCTTTGCCCGCGCGTGCGGATCCGCCTGAGCCTGGGCGGTGAGCAACGGCGGGCAGCTCACACCCGGCGGGTGCGGCGACCGCGGGCCTTCGGACCGTGCGGTGTCAGGAGACCGGTCACGGCCGGTATATGGCGCCGTCGCTGAAGGCGGTGCCTGCGGAGGTCCCACCCCAGACGAGCATCTCCCGGCCGATCCAGGCGGCAACCGCACCGCAGCGGCCGCGCAGCGGCGCCTTGGGCAGCGCCGACCACCGGTTGGTCGCCGGGGTGTACGCCGCGCCGCCGGCCAGCCCTTCCCGGTTGTTGAACGGCACCGGCACCCCGCCCCAGACCAGCAGCTGGCGGCCGGTCCACACGGCCATGTGCTGGCTGCGGGCCTGCTCCAGGTTGGGCAGGCGGCGCCACCGGTTGGTGTAGGGGTTGTACCCGAGCCCATCCTGGTAGGGCCGCCAGGTCCACTGGCTCCATGCGCCGCCGCCGACCATCAGCACCTCGGTGCCGGTCCAGGTGAGCGTGGCCTGCAGCCGGGGCGCCGGCAGTGACGCGATCTTCCGCCAGGTGCGGGTAGCCGGGTTGTACGCGGCGGCGTCGGTGAGCTCGACGCCGTGGCGTGTACCGCCGACCACGACCATCTCCCAGCCGGTCCAGACACCGGTGGCATGCCGCCCGGACAGCGGCGCCGCGGGGAGCTTGCGCCAGGCATTGGACCACGGGTCGTACGCCCATCCCGCGGCCGACTCCTCGCCGCCGCAGCAGCCGCCACCCCACATCAGCACCTGCCGGCCGGTCCAGACGGTCACCGAGGGTCCGGCGGGCCCGGGAGCGATCGGCCGCCAGCGGTTGGTGCGCGGGTTGTAGGCCGCGTAGCTCTGCCCGAAGGTGAGTATCTCGGTGCCGGTCCACACGGCCCGGACGCCGCCCTCGGTGTTGCGCACCGGGTACGGGTTGGCGGGCAGCTTCCGCCACCGGTTGGTGGTGGGGTTGTACGCCGCGTCGACGACCCGAGGCCTCTCGGAGGTGTCGCGAACGACGTTGTGGATGATCAGCTCGGTGCCCGTCCAGACATGGGCGAGGTATGTCCCCCCGGAGACCGGCGCTGCGGGCAGCATCCGCCAGGTGCCCGCAGCCGGCGGCTTCGACGCCGTGGTGCCCGGGCGGGGCGTGACCGGCGCCGATGGGCTGCCCGGTGCTGACGGGCTGGCTGGCGTGGATGGGTTGGCCGGTGCCGAAGGGCTGGCGGCCGGTCCACCGGGCTGGGGCTCGGCGCCGCGGTTGTCCGCTCCGCCGTCCTCGCAGCCGGGGACGGCCAGCAGAGCCATGACCCCCAGGGCAACGATGACCGGGAGCCGGCGACGGGCCGGGCGGTCCTCGAGACGAGGACGCATCGCGGTTCACCTCTTTCCAACCTCGCCGACAGCCACCGGGCGGGGGACGGCCCCAATGGGCCCGGCGAGTCGTGGCCGACAACACCAACTCTCCCGGCAGAAGCTGGTCAGGCAGAACCATCCGGCCCGAACGGGGTGACGGACCTCAGACAGACAGTAACGCTAGGTGGGCCTGCCTGGACCACCCTCGACGCCGGCCAGCTCCGGACCGGCGGTCGCGAGCCTGCCAGGCCCGGTCGGGTCAGGGGGGCGGTCGGGTCAGGGCGCGGTCGGGTCAGGAGGGCAGCTGGGTCAGGAAGGTGTCGGCGGCCGGTAGGCGGCGCCGTCGCTGAGGGGAAGGTCCCCGTAGGACCCACCCCAGATGAGCATCTCCCGGCCGGTCCATACGGCGGCCGCGCCGGCCCGGCCGCGCAGCGGCGCCTTGGGCAGCCGACCACCGGTTGGTCGCCGAGGTGTACGCCACACCGTACGGCGGTGTGGACCGGTGGTCGCCCGGCGTGGTGACCCCGCCCCACACCAGCAGCTGACGGCCGGTCCACACGGCCATGTGGAAGGTGCGGGCGGTACTCATGTCCGGCAGCCGGCGCCACCGGTTGGTGGACGGGTTGTACGCGAGCCCGTCCTGGTACGTCCGGCACGGCTCCTCGTCCAAGGCGTGGCCCCCGACCACCAGCACCTCGCTGCCGGTCCAGGTGAACGTGGCGTACAGCCGGGGTCCTGGCAGTGACGGGACCTTCCGCCAGGTGCGGGTCGCCGGGTTGTACGCGGCGCCGGCGGTGACGGCGAAGCTGTCGCTTCCACCGAGCAGGACCAGCTCCCGGCCGGTCCAGACCCCCTTGGCGTACCGCCCGGACAGCGGGGCTGCGGGCAGCCTCCGCCAGGTGTTGGAGGGTGGGTCGTACGCCCATCCCGCAGCCGAAGCCACCCGAGCAGGGGGCAGGCCCGACGGGGCTCGGCAGGCCGTGATGGAAGACACCAACAAATGGAAGACACCGATAACCCGACGCCGACGACGGCCGCCGGGTGGTCCTCGCTGGCCCACCCGAAAGTGACGGACCTTGGACAGATCGAGCAGCCCAGGCCCCGGACGCATCCGGCGGCGACGGGCCGCCGAAGCGGTCTCGAAGCTCGCCGGACCGGCATGCCCGTGTCAGACTCGCAAGGGCACAACCGTTCGACTGACGTGGAGCGTCATGCCAGACCAGGAGTTTGATCCGCGACCGGGCGTCGAGACGTTCGAGGCGGCAGGTTGCCGGGTGACGCTGGTGGACCCGGCTGGCATCCTCGCCGCGGCTGGCCCCGGACGGGTGGAGCTGGTGCCGGAGGGCCAGTTTCCGGCCCCCGTGCGCCAGGTGCGGCTCGGCGTGGCAACCCAGGTCCGCGACGGGCGGCCGGTCCACCTGCTCGCTGCTCGCGTCCACGTCGGCGCCGGTGACCTGCCCGACCGGCTCGGCACGGCCGTGCTGGGGCTCACCGGGCCGGTGAGCGTGCTGCTCGCCCGTAAGATCCCCGGCACCGACCAGTTGACCTCCCGCATCGCCGACGTGGGCAGCGCCGCCGCGGAGGCGTATCGGCGGCTTGGCCTGGGCCGGCCCGGCGGGGGCAGGGCCGGCAACGGCCGGCGCCCCGGCGCTTCCGACAGCCGCCGGCCCACCACGCCGGATGGCCCGGCATCGAGCCGTCCGTCGGCAGCGGGGCAGACAACGGTACGCGAGGACGAGGTGGCCGGTCTGCGCGCCACCGTCACCTATGAGGACGCGCCGCCCCCGGTGTTCCCGGCGTTGGGCCGTCCCGGACGGGTTGTGGTGCTGCGGGCAGCGGTCCCCAGCGACCAGGTTTCCTCAGCGCACCTGCGGGCCATGGTCACGCTGGTCCTGGCGGTGGTCGCGGAGCTGACCGGCGGCATGCCCGGTGCCGAGCCGCTCGCCGGGCGCAGCTACGTGGTGGGCCGGCACCCGGCCGGGGGTCCAGTGGAAGGCTCCGAGCACGTGACCCTCGACCAGGTGGGCGGCCTGGCCGACGTGGTCGCGCAGTTCCGGCAGATCGCCCTGTCGTTCCGCCACCCCCGGGTGATGGCGCGGTGGGGAGCGCGGCGCCCGCAGGGCATCCTGCTCTACGGCCCGCCCGGCACCGGCAAGACGATGCTGGCCCGGGCGCTAGCGAACGAGATCGGCGCGAGCTTCCGGGAGATCCGTACTCCGGAGATCCTGGATAAGTGGCTGGGCGCCTCGGAGCGCAACATCAAGCGGATCTTCCGGGAGGCCCGGCGGTACCGCGAGCCGACGGTGATGCTCTTCGACGAGTTCGACAGCATCATCAGCTACGCCGGGGAGGGCGGCGATGCCGCGAGCCAGGCGGTCAACGCCGTGGCCGGCATCTTCAAGCAGGAGATGAACAGCCTCATCGAGGACAACCCGAACGTCATCGTGGTCGCGACGACCAACTTCCCGCACCGGGTGGACGAGTCGCTGACCCGCTCGGGGCGGTTCGACATCAAGATGGCGATCCCCGTGCCCGACGAGGCCGGGCGGGCGGAGATCTTTGTCAAGATGGTCCGCGAGCTGGTCGCCAGGCACGAGGTCGCCGGCTTCCAGATGTTCGCCGACGACCTCGACCCTGTCGAGCTGGCGCGGGCCACCCGCGGGATGACCGGCGCCGACATCAAGGAGGCGCTCCGGCGGGTGCAGCTGGCAAAGGCCATGCAGGAGGCGCGCACCGGCGTCGCCGCCGCACCCATCAGCCAGAGCGATCTCATCAGGTGCATCGCCGAGCTACGCCAGGGCGGCGCCGCCGCGTAGCACGCCCGGCCGGGGACCGGATGGTGCGGTGCTAGACAGCTCGCTTGAGCTCGTCGACGAACTTCAGCGCTTCGCGCCGGACGTGGTCGGACAGGCGTGGGTCGATGATGCTCTTGATGCGGGCACCCTCGATGTCACGGGCCGCCTTGGTCTTGAACTCGAGGATCGACTCGGCCGCGCTGAGCACCGCGCTGGTCTCCGGGTGCTCGGTCAGTGCCTTCGCCACCGTCACCGGCTCGGCGACGAGCGCGGCGACCGCTCCGCCTGGTCCGCCGGCACCGAGCTTGCGGAACACGTTACTGGTCTGCCGGACCTTCTCGATGAGCTCGAGCTCGTCCGGGTCGAGCAGGTGGGCGACGAACCGGGCGTGCTCGTCCATGATGTTGTCCCAGAAGGCGGAGACCTCCTTGCGGTCGTACTCGGACTCCCCACCGGCCAGCTGCTCCAACCGGCGGACCCACCGCTCGGCCTCATGCCGGGTATGGTCAAACCGGAGTTCGACAGTTCGGGTTCGGGTGTAGTGCGCGGATTCGGGGGTTGAGCTGTGGGAATGGCTGGCGGCACGCTGGTGGGGCGTGTCACTAGGCGGTGGTGTTTGTGCTGGTCAGCGGTGTGTGGGGTGCTGGTCGA
>DASRIS010000101.1:0-7459 GCA_035649895.1 Micromonosporaceae bacterium
GACTACCTCACCAACCGCGTCAACCCCGACCACCACCGCCGCCGAGCGATCGCCACCCTGGAACGACTCGGCTACCACGTCACCCTCAACCCGATAGCTGCCTGACCACCACGCCACGGGTTATTTTCGAGTCAAGTCGAGAGTGACGTGGGGCCCGCGATACGCCGCTAGGCTGGGGCCCGAGACCTGGGCCAGAGAGTGGTGAGCCTGATGGGCGAGGATGTCCAGCAGCGGCAGTTCTCCAGGGAGGACCGGACGCGGTACCGCGAGAAGGTCCACCGGTGCCTCGACGTGTTCGCGACCATGCTGCGCGAGTCACGGTTCGACTTCGAGCGGCCGATGACCGGCCTGGAGATCGAGCTGAACCTGGTCGACGACCGGGCTGACCCGGCGATGCGCAACGCCGAGGTGCTGGCGGCGATCGCTGACCCGGCGTTCGTGACCGAGCTGGGGCAGTTCAACATCGAGGTCAACGTGGCACCGCGCCAGCTGGGCGGGCACGGTGCGACCGAGTTCGAGGAACAGGTGCGGGCCAGCCTCAACGCCGCGGAGGAGAAGGCGCGTACGGTCGGCGCCCACATGGTGATGATCGGCATCCTGCCGACGCTGCGCAGCGAGCACATGACGTTGGAGTCGCTGTCGGCCAACCCCCGCTACGCACTGATCAACGAGCAGATCTTCGCTGCCCGCGGCGAGGACCTGCGCATCGCCATCGACGGCGTGGAGGGGCTGGACACCACGGCCGACACGATCGCGCCGGAGGCGGCCTGCACCAGCGTGCAGTTCCACCTCCAGGTCAGCCCGGACGAGTTCGCCGACTACTGGAACGCGGCGCAGTCCATCGCCGGGGTCCAGGTGGCGCTGGGCGCAAACTCACCGTTCCTCTTCGGCCGGGAGCTGTGGAGCGAGACCCGTATCCCGCTGTTCACCCTGGCCACGGACACCCGGTCGGAGGAGATCAAGTCCCAGGGGGTACGGCCCCGGGTGTGGTTCGGTGAGCGCTGGATCACCTCGGTGTTCGACCTGTTCGAGGAGAACGTGCGCTACTACCCGGCGCTGCTGCCGATCTGCAACGACGAGGACCCGGTGGAGACGCTGGCGCAGGGACAGACGCCCAAGCTCGGCGAGCTGCGCCTGCACAACGGCACCATCTACCGGTGGAACCGGCCGGTCTACGACGTGGTGGACGGCCTGCCGCACCTGCGCGTGGAGAACCGGGTCCTGCCGGCCGGGCCCACGGTGGCCGACGTCGTCGCCAACGGGGCGTTCTACTTCGGCATGGTCCGGATGCTGGCCACCGCAGAGCGGCCCATCTGGTCGCAGATGTCGTTCAGCGCGGCCGAGGAGAACTTCCTCAACGCCGCCCGGCACGGCATCAACGCCTCGGTCTACTGGCCAGGCCTGGGCTACCTGCCCGTCACCGAGCTGGTGCTGCGCCGGCTGCTGCCGCTGGCGTACGAGGGGCTGGACCGGTGGGGTGTGCACCCGCAGGAGCGGGACCGGCTGCTGCGCATCATCGAGCAGCGCTGCCTGACCGAGCGCAACGGAGCCTCCTGGCAGGTTGACACCCTGCACAAGCTGGAGAACGGCGGCGGCATGGGCCGGACCGAGGCCCTGCGCGAGGTGCTGCGCCGCTACATCGGGCACATGCACAGCAACGTGCCGGTGCACGAGTGGCCGGCCGACTGAGCTGACCCGTGCGCCGGTACATCGGCACCGGCGCACGGGCGCCGGGAAGACCACGGTAGTGGCCGTCCTGGGCCCGGCTCCCAGGCCCGGTGCCGGTCACGGCGAGCCGATCTCGTAGACCATCGCGGAGACGGTCAGCGTCTTCGACCGCTGCGCCCCGCCGCCGCTGACCTTCCACTCCAGGACCAGCGGCTTGCCCGGGACCGGGTAGAGCGTCGTGCCCTGCGGGCACCTGGGCTGCTGGGCGACACGGAAGTAGATGATCTGCGGTCCGCTCGGCGTGGCCGGCCCGGTCGTGGTGGCGGTCTGGCCACCGGGTGCTGCGGCGGCCGGGACGTCGCCGGCAGGCGGGTGAAAGGCTAACGTTGGCGCGGTACGACGGACAGCGGCGAGAGCATGGGCCGGCATGGGCCCGGGCGAGTCCTGTGCATGATGCCTCCGTTCGGTTGTCCACAAAGGACCGCAGGTCGAGGGCGCGCCACGCGACGAGCTCCGTAGGCGATGCTGGTGGAACGTACGGGCGGCTGCTCGGTCGCGGCCACCGTGGATGGGGCCGTCACGGCGGCCGGATGGGCGTTCTCGGTGTGATCAGTCAAGGCAGAGTCTCGACGTACCCGTCGGTTCCATGCACGCGGATCCGCTGCCCGTCAAGGATCAGCCGGGTGGCGTCCACCACACCGACGACGGCCGGCAGTCCGTACTCCCGTGCGACTACCGCGCCGTGAGTCATCAATCCGCCGACCTCCGTCACTAGGCCTGCGACGGCGACGAAGAGGGGCGTCCAGCTGGGGTCCGTGTGGGCCGTGACGAGGATGTCGCCCGGTTCGACATCGGCCCGTGCGATGTCCAGGATGACGCGGGCCCGCCCTTCGACGGTCCCGGCGGAGACCGGTAGGCCGACCAGCGCGCCGGCCGGCAGATCGTCGCGTCGGTACGCCCCGGCGATGACCTCGCCATCCGAGGTGAGCACCCGGGGCGGCGTGAGCGCTTGGTACGACCTGAACGCGTCCTTGCGCCGGCCGATGAGCTGGTCATCCACGTGGTTCGTGCGTACGACGTCGTGGAGCTCGGAGAACGTGAGGTAGAAGATGTCCTCCTTCTCGCGAAGTACGCGGGCCTGCACGAGGCGCTCGGCCTCTTTCAGCAGGGCCTGCTTGTACACGAAGTAGCGGCTGACCATGGCGTACTTCGGATACTCCCGGTACCCGATGAAGGTCCGGACCCGGTCGATCATCCGCTTCGTCTCTTCGGCCTTGCGCTCCCCGTCCGGCAGGGCCCGCAAGCGTTCCAGCAGCTCCTGCTCCTTGTTCCAGGCCTCCTGCCGCCCTTGTTCGAAGCGCCGCTCGCCGGCTCCCGGCTCGAGGTTCTTGATGTTGCCGAGGATCATGGGCAGGAGCGTGGCGGGGCGCTCGCTCCAGCGCGGCCGCGTGATGTCGATCTCGCCGACACAGCGCATGCCGTACTTGTCGAGCCAGGCCGCGATGGCGTCTCGCGCTTCCCGCCCGCCCGCGAGCCTGGGCAGCTCGTCCAGGAAACTCTCGTCCTCGACGTGCTGCAGAAATGCCACCACGTCCGGATGCGGGCGGACTACGTCGGCGACGTCGAGCAGCGCCAGCCCCATCTCCGACGTGACGTTGTGGGGCACGGACTGCGTGAGCGTGTCCGCCGCGTTCTTCTCGCCCAGCCACGCCTCCAGCCGCTCGTTGAGCCACCACGTGGCCTCCATCGCCGACATGAACACCTGATGGCTGCGCGGATCGAACAAGATCCGCCTCAGCTCCTGGATGTCCGCCAGGATGAAGTCGAGCAGCGCCGCTGCGGACCTCGTCCGGATGTCGCGTTCCGAGGCGGCGATGGATGCCTGGCTGCGCCCGACCAGCTCGGTGACGATGGCCGGGTCGGCCTCGATCGGGGCTGGCGCGCCGCCGAACAGTGGCCCGGGGGGACCCTCGTCGGGCAGCGGCCGGACGAAGCCGTCGCGGTCGAGGATGGTCCGCAGCGCGTCCCCGGTCAGTGGGTCGGATCTCCCCAGGGCCTCCAGGAGGCCCGCGCGGCTCGCTGGCGAGGCCAGCCTTTGGGTGACGTCGACGAACAGCCGGCCGCCGGCCTCGGCCATGGGCGCGGGGGTCGTCATCTGCCAGAAGGAGAGCCCGAGGGGCTTCATGGGGTCGGTCATCATCTGCTGATGGCCGACGGAGACATAGACGCGGTTCTCCCGGTCGCCGGACTCGGGGATGGGGAACAGCGTGGTGATCGGCCGGGTCTGGACGATCTGGAAGCCGTCGTCGACCAGGCACCATTCGATGTCCTGGGGGCGGCCGAAGTGCGCCTCGATCCGCCGGCCGAGCTGCGCGAGCCGCACCACCTGCGCATCCGTCAGCGCCGGCTGGTCCTGCCGCTGCGGGTCGATCGCCTGTTCCTGCGTACCGCCCACCGGCGAGGCGTGGACGGCGAGCCGCTTGGCGGCGACCGTCTTGGCGACGACCTCGCCGTCGCGCACCTTGTAGACGTCCGGGTTCACGAGGCCGGAGACCAGGGCCTCGCCGAGGCCGAAGCTGGCCTCTACGGAGGCGACCCTCCGGTTGGACGTGACGGGGTCGGCTGTGAACAGGGCACCGGCCGCCTGGGGGAAGACCATCTGCTGCACGACCACGGCCATCTGGACCGTACGGTGGTCGATGCCGTTGCGCTGGCGGTAGGTCACGGCCCGCTCGGTGAACAGCGAGGCCCAGCACCGGCTGACGTGCTGGAGGATCGCCGCCGGCCCCACGACGTTCAGGTACGTGTCCTGCTGGCCGGCGAAGGAGGCCGTCGGCAGGTCCTCTGCCGTCGCGCTGGACCGGACGGCGTAGGCGGCTTGCTCGCCGAGCTGGGCGAGCGCACGGGTGACCGCCGCCGCGAGATCGTCCGGGACGGCGGTCCCTTCAAGGGTCCGGCGGACCTCCGCGCTGCGCGTGCGGACCGCCTCCCGGTCGTCCGGGTTCAGGCGCGACAGCCGGTCCAGCTGATCGTCGATCGACGGCGCTTCCGCCATGATCCGCCGGAAGGCGTCCGTCGTCACGCAAAAGCCAGCCGGCACGCGGATGCCGTCGATCCGCGACAGCGCCCCCAGGTGCGCGCCCTTGCCGCCAACGACCGCGACCTGCACCTCGTCAACCTCGTGAAGACCCAACACGTACTGCTCGCTCACCGCGACACCTCCGGGGCAGCCGTGCTCCGCTGCCCTGCACCGGCCGGTCGAGCCACCGGCGCCTCCCGCTCTGCCGAGCCTCTTGTTCGGCACGTCCTCATCTCTCGCTGCCTTCCCTCGGACGAGCCGGCCGGCCGCTCCGCCCAGCCGGGCGGGCGCGCGCACCTCCGTTCTCGGTCCGGCCGGGCGATTCTGCGGCCCGACCCGGGTCTTGCCGCAAGCCCCCCGGTGCGCTATAGGGTAAAAGTGGCAAGGAGTGAGACCTCCTTGCCTTTGCCGTCCGCTGCGCAGAGCGGCCGGTCAGGCCACGGCGTCGGCGAGCGCGCCGGCCGCGGCCAGGAAGCACTCCACCGGCGGCTTGACCAGCCCCGCGCCGACCTGCCCGGTGCCGGCGACCCGGCCGGCGATGCCGGTGTTGATCTGCGGCAGGATCCCGGTGCGCAGCACCCGGGTCACGTCGATGCCGGTCGGCGCGCCGCGGAAGTCGAGCACCGGCAGCGCGTAGGCCGGGTTCTCGGCGAGCGTGATCTCGTACATCTCCTGGGTGGTGCGCATCGCGTCCGGCACCGAGCCACCGACGAACCGTACGATCGCCGGCGCGCCCGCCATGGCGAAGCCGCCCAGCCCCGCCGTCTCCGTGATCGCCGAGTCACCGATGTCCGGGTTGGCGTCGGCCGGCCCGTACCCGCCGAGGAACAGCCCCTCGGGTACGCCGGCCGGCGCGGTGAACCACGCGTCACCGGTGCCCGAGACCTGGATGCCGAAGTCGGTGCCGTTGCGCGCCATGGCGGTGACCACTGTGGAGCCCGGTATGCCGGCCGCGGCGGCGGTGGCCAGCTTGCACGCGGGCATCACCAGGTTGAGGAAGAAGTGGTCGTTGCCGCCGATGAAGCGGGCCACGGCGGCGGCGTCGGCGGCGGGCAGCCCGCTGTCGATGACCGCCGGCAGCAGGTCGCGCAGCAGCATCAGCGTGCCGGCCCGGTTGCGGTTGTGCCCCTCGTCGCCCATCTGGACCATCTGCCCGATGACCGCCTTGACGTCGACCGGGCCGCGGGCGCGCAGCGCGGCCTGCAGCGCCGGGCCGAGCACCGCCCCCATCCAGCGCAGCCGGTCGAGCACCGCCGGCCCGTACGCCCCGTAGCGCAGCACCGCGCCCAGCCCCTCGTTGAGCGTGCACCAGCTGGTCCGGTCGTGCGCCTCGTCGCGCAGCACGCAGACCCACATGGACGCCGAGACCACGCCGGCCATCGGACCCACCCCGCCCAGCGCGTGGCAGGGCGAGAGCTCGATGCCGGTGCCGCTTTCGAGCCGGCGCTCGGCCTCCGCCGGGTCGGCCGCGAGCCCCTCCAGCAGCACCGCGCCGACCAGCGCGCCGCGCAGCGGCCCGGAGGCCCGGTCCCAGCCGATCGGCGGGCCGGCGTGGCAGAACTGCCCGGCCGAAAGCCCCAGCACCTCGGCGGCCGGCCGCACGTCGACCAGGAGCGCCCCGGCGGCGAGCATGCGGCGTACCGCCTCGTCGTTGGCGTCCCGGCGGCGCGGGTCAGCCGCCACCCGGGCCAGCGCGGCGGCGGCCCGCTCCGGCGGTGGCCGCCAGGACACCGCCTGCGCCGGTACGGCCTGCGCGGCGAGCGCCTCGGCGAGCAGGTCCACGCCGGCGGTCACCACGCGCGGCTCGGCGTCGAGCAGGCCGGTCATCGCCCACCCCTGGCACTGCTGGCGCCACTGGCGAGCCGCACCGCGTGGCGCGCGGCTGCCGCGTTCGACGCGAACACCGCGGCGCCGGCGTCGCACAGCGCCTTTGCCTGCCCGTCCAGCCCCTGCGGGTCGCCGGCGGCGCCGACCAGCGACACCACGGCGGCCACCCCCTGCTCCCGCGCCGCGGCCAGCGCCGGTGCCAGGTCTGCCGCGGGGTCGGGGTGCGCCCCGTGGCCCAGCACGACATCGAGCAGCACCACCCCGCACGTCGCGTCGCCGGCCTCGGCGGCCAGCCGGGCCAGCCGGCCGGACCCGTCGATCATCGGATGCGGCCGGCCTTCGGTCAGCTCGTCCGCCCCGAGGTCGAGCAGGTAGTGCCCGCCGCCTCCGCCCTGGGTCCACTGTGGAGCGTAGGGCAGGTTGGACCGCACCTCGCCGAGCCCAGTCGCGGCGACCGCCAGCGCCTCGGCGCAGAGCGTGCCGCCGGCGAAGAGGCCCCGCAGGCAGCCCGCCCGCGGCGCCGAGGCCGGCGTCGGGTGCCACTCCGGCCACGCCGGCACCGGCCGGTCGAGGCGGCGCAGGACCTGCTCGACCACTGCCGTCAGGTCGACCCCACCTGCGGCGGCCGGGTCGGCGCCCGCCGCGGAGCCGGCGGCGGTGGCGGAGCCGGCGGCCGCGGTCGCGAGCAACCCGAAGACCACCGGGGTACGCAGCGCCGCCGCGTGGGCCCGGACCGCGCCTGCCACCGCAGCCGCCGGTGGCTTGGAGACGAGCACGATGAGCTCGGTGGCCTCGTCGGCGTCGAGGGCGTCCAGCGCGGCGAGCGTGCAGCGGCCGGCGACCGCCCCGGACAGGTCCCGCCCGCCCACCCCGAGGCAGTGCGAC
>DASRIS010000102.1:0-22052 GCA_035649895.1 Micromonosporaceae bacterium
GACCGGGTGCCTTCGCCCACTGGGCATGGGTTACCCACGCCCCCACGGTCTGGTGACCAGAGCGACAAGAGCCGTATAACGGGCGACCGTTACGTACGGTTCTGTGAGGGCCCGGGGGTGAGATCCCCCGGGCTACTCGGCATCCCATCAGCTTGTGGAGGCTGCCCTGTCCAGCAGCTCACCGTTCGCGACGATGCGGTTCCTGATGATGGGGCTGTTCCGGGTCGGGGCGCTGCTCGGCGGGGTCCTCGGGGAGCTCGTCGGACTGCGCCCCACCCTGTTCGTCTCGGGCGGCATCATCGCCGCCTCCGCCCTGCCGGTCTACCGGGCGCTGCGCCACGTCCGGGACGTCGAGGACCTGCATCCGTGGCACGCGCCCGCCGCCGGGCCCAGGCGGTGGGTAGCTACCCGCGGGTGGCACCCGAGCCGGCGGTGGCGGGGGAGGCCGCGGGCGTACCCGGCAGGTGGAACATGTCCATCGACTCGTCGACGAGCGCGTGCAGGTGCGCCGCGTACGGTGGCTCGCCGCCGAGGCCGTCCAGGGCCCGGTGGACGTCGTCGACCATGGCGTCAACCTGGCGGCAGTAGCCGTCCACCACCTCCGGGGCGAGCAGGTGGTGCCGGAGCGCCGACCTCGCCTGGGGCGATGTGGCCGCAGCGGCGTGCAACGCAAGCATCTGCGCCCGCAGCGGCTCGGCGAGCGACTGCACGAGGTACGCGAGGAGGTAGGTCGCCGTACCGTTCCGCAGGTCCTCGTCCCGGCCGGTCACCAGGTCCTTGCGGTCGTTGACGAGCTGGCGCAGGACGCCGAGCTGCCGGCCGATCTCGCGCCACCGGTCCGTGCGGTGGTCGTCGGCTCCGGCCAGCCGGGCGGCCAGGGCGCTGGCCATCGCGTACGGGGCACCGGTCTTGCCGCGGTAGCTGTCGAGCACCGCGTCGGTCGTCGTGTCCGCCGGGCGTGCCGCATAGTCCAGGAGCTGGCCGCTGATGCCGTCCAGCCAGCACCGGGAGACCTCGTGCATCAGGTGCACCCGCGTTGCGTCGTCGACCTCTGCCGTGGCGAAGAGCCGTGTCGGCAGGTGGCATCCGGCGGCTATCGCGGCGAGGACCCCACGGTTGCCCGCGGCTGCGTCCTGCCGCGTCTCCGGGCCGGTGCCGGCGCTGGCGCTGGCGCTGGTGTCGGCCAGGTCGTCGAGGAACCGCGCCGCCGTCCACCAGAGCAGGTGCACGAGGGCGGCGCTCTTGCCAGCAGCGGGGTCGCCCGCCTCCGCCGCGTGCACCAGCAGCGGGAACCGGACCATGATGTTGATCGTGCCGTTCGAGCCGCCGGCCCGCGCCCGCCCCACAACCGCCCCGATGAACTGGGACATCGCCTGGTCGACGAGGCCGGGACGGCCGCCCAGCTGCTCCACCAGGGCGGCGAGGTCGGCCTCGACCTCGGCGGAGACCTGCTGGATGGAGCACTGTTGGCTGTCCTGCGGCGGCCGGCGCTGCGCGAGGGTGGATAGCACAGTTGATTTTGGCGCGGCGTTGCGGATGCGAGTCAAGCGTGCAGATGCCATCCTTTGGCAGCGCGAAAGCGCTGCTTTGTCGCGGCTTCAGCGGTGCCGGGTCGACTGTGGCAGGGCAGCGTCGCGTCCCGGCGTCGACGCAGCCCGGCCTGCACCGCCGTAGCCACCTTTAGCCCGGACCATGCCGCACCCGGCTGAGCGAAAGGGAGTCCAGTATGGACAGTGCCACCGGCTACACCGACCGGGACCTGGGCCGGATCGCCTTGGCGGAGCAGGCGGCGCGGGTCGCCGACGGGGCGCACGCCCTGGTCGGTAAGCACGGGCACGATGTCCCCGCCGAGGAGTGGCTGACCGGCCTGGTCGCGCCGGTGCTCGACGACGCCCGGCAGCTGGAGGACCTCGCCGTGGCGTACGCGCGCGGGCGCGGGCTGAGCTGGGCGCAGGTCGCCGCCGCCACCGGTCTCGACGCGGAGCAGGCCCGGCAGCGCTGGGAGCCGGTCACGGTGCCCGTTCCCGACGACCCCGACGCGCTCGTGACCGAGCTGGAGCACTGGTTCATCCGCCACCTGTGGCTCGACGTGACCGCGAGCATCCCCGACCCGCTGCGCCGGTTGCTGGACGGGGCCGCCCCGGCCGACCTGCCGAGCTGCCTGGTCTGCCGCAAGTACGCCGGAGGACCGGTCCCGGCCTGGGCTGGGCGGGCGGAGCCGCCCGGCAAGCATCTGGTCGACGACGAGCTGTGGCGGGTGGGCCACGGTCCCACCGTCTTCTCGCCCTGCGGGACGCTGCTGGTCGAGTCGCGCCGACACTACCTGGACTACGCGGAGATGACGCCGGAGGAGTCCACCTCGTACACAGCGCTGCTGTCCCGCCTGATGCCGGTCATCAAGCAGGTGACCGGGGCGGAGCGGGTGCACGTCTTCTCCAATATGGAGGGTGCACCGCACTTCCACTCGTGGCTGATGCCGCGCCGCCCGGCCGACGTCCGCGGGCGCAGGTTCCTTGTCAGCCCGGGCAGCTGCTCCGACGCCGAGGCGGCCGAGGCGGTCGAACAGATGCGGTCCCTGCTCGCGGCCGGGTGAGCGCGGCTGCTGTGACGTAACGGCCGGGTGAGCGCGGCTGCTGTGACGTAACGGCCGGGTGAGTGCGGCCGCCGTGGGACAGCGGCCGGCGAGCTCACGGGTACACCCGCTCCAGCAGCTGCCGGCTGGGCACCCGGTCGGAACGGGTGAGCAGCTGCGCGGTCAGCCGGTGCGGGTCGACGTACCCGACCCCACGGGCCAGCCGCGCCAGGAACGGGCTGAGCGTGGCGGTGTCGGCGTCCGTCGTGGCCTTCAGCCGCCGCGCCCGGTGCACCCACCGGCGCAGGTCCTCGACGCGGAACGAGCCGGACGCGCCACGCCCCAGCGCGGCGATCAGGTACAGCCGCAGTGCAAGCCGGAGGGTGACCTTGTCGACGTCGACCTGGCGGCGCAGCGCGTCCAGCGTGAACCCCTGCCAGCCGCCGTGCCGGCTCGACGCGGCAACCCCGCCGATGGGCACCCGGTCCACCTCGAACCGGACGGCCCGAGCCCCGAACGCGCGAAGGACCCGTTCGACGAGCAGGTAGTCCTCCCGCAGGCCGCGGTCGTACACCAGTACGAACAGGTCGTACCGGCCGGCCAGCGGGATGAGCTGGCCGAGCACGCAGGTCAGGTAGTTGGCCTGCCCGGCCGCGCTGACCAGGCCGCGCAGCGGGATGCCCTGGGCGGTCAGGTCCAGGTAGACCGGTGCCCGTACCGGCCTGCCGTCGATGCACAGGTGCCGGTCGGCCAGCACCTCGACCAGCTCGGCGTCGGAGAGCACCGGCGGGCCGTGGCGGCCCAGCTCGGTGTCGAAGAGGTTCAGGGTGCGGTAGTGCCCGCGCCAGATGTCGAGCAGCCGCAGCGCGGACGGGTGCAGCCAGCGCGCACTCCGCGCCCGCTGCACGTACGGCTCGAGCCGCGAGTACGGCACGCGCGCCCCCTCGGCGTGGTGGCGCACGTACAGCTCACCGATCTCCTCCTCGGTCGCGTGCCTGAAGTCAGCGTCGGGACAGGTGCGGTCGAGGTACTCCCAGAACGCCACGGTCTGGTGGCCGGCGGCGAACGCGTGGTGGTCGTACACGCAGGTGACGTCGGCGATGTGGGCGGTGGCCCGGTAGAGCACGTCGATGATCAGCAGGAACCTCGCGTGGGTTGGGGTCAGCGGCTTGGTGGGGGAGATGGTGATCGGCGCGACCAGCACACGAGGTGGGCGCAGGTCGGACATCGTCGCTACGCGCGGAGGCCGGGAGCCGGGCATCGTCGCTACCAGCGCACCGGCAGCGCGGTCAGCCCGCGGACGAACATCCCCTCCCGCCAGCGGGGTGTGGCCTCCGCAAGGTCGAGGGTGGGCACGCGGCGCAGCAGCGTGTCCAGGGCGGTGGTCAGCTCGACGCGGGCCAGCGGGGCGCCCAGGCACAGGTGCCGACCGTAGCCGAACGCCACATGAGGGTTGGGGTGGCGGTCCAGCCGCAGCTCGTCCGGGGCCTCGAAGACCACCGGGTCCCGGTTCGCCGCGGCGAAGACCGGGACGACGACCTGGTCCGCCGGCACCTTCACCGCGCCGACCGCGGTCGGTTCCCGCGCCATGTGCGGCGCCCCGCCGGTGGCAGCCAACGAGGTGCAGCGCAGCATCTCCTCGACCGCCGTGGCCAGGCGCCGCGGGTTGCGGCGCAGCCACTCCCACCGGGACCGGTCGGACAGCAACAGGTAGGCGCAGATGGCGAGCTGGTGGGTGACCGTCTCGTACCCGGCGATCAGCAGCCCGTACCCGACGTGGACCGCCTCCTCGCGGGTCAGCGGGCCGCCCGGCCGGGAGGCCTCCACCAGGTCGGTGAGCACGTCCTGCCCGGCCGGGTCCGTCCCGCTGCGGCGGCGGTCGTACCGGTCGGCGAAGTAGTCGAACAGGTCGCGGTGCGCGGCCGAGACCTGGTCCGGCGGGTGGCCGGCGGTGGACATCATCACCGTCACCGCCGGGTGGAACCGGGCAAAGTCACCATCGGGTACGCCGAGCAGCTGGCAGATCACCCGTACCGCCAGCGGCCGGGTGAAGTCCGCGACCAGCTCGGCCGGCGCCCCGGCGGCCAGCATCCGGCTGGCTAGGCCATCCGCGTGCCGCGCGACCGCGGGGCGCATCGCGTCAGCCCGGCGCTGGGTGAAGGCGGCAGCGACCGCCCGCCGGCGGCGGGTGTGGTCGGGCGGGTCGGCGCTGTTGAGCGCCAGCGACTCCGGCGACCGGGCGGTCATGCCGTGGCGGGCGGCTGCGGAGCGGCTGAGCCGGACGTCGGTGACCACCTCGCGCAGCTCGGCGTACCCGTGCACCAGCAGCGCCGGCACGCCGCTGGGCAGCAGCGCCGGGCACGGCCCGGCGCCGCGCAGCGCGGCCAGCTCGGCAGCGGGGCCGACGCCCCCGTGCTCGGGCAGCGGGAAGCTAAGTGGTCTGCGCCGTAAGTCCTTCGGGGGTTGACGATTCAGGGCTCGGATGCTGTTGGTGATCACGGGGTGATGGGGGCGATGTGTAGGTCGCAGACCAGGTCGAGAGCTTCTTCGGTAGAGCCGGTGAACCAGGTCTGGTCTTCGTAGCTGTTCGTGCTGGCCACATAGATGGCCGTGCCCCACCTGCGGGCGGATCCGCCGTAGCGCAGCCGCATCAGCGGCAGCCGCTCACCGTCGGCCAGTTCGCCTGCGACGTAGGCGAACTGGCCGCGATAGCGCACATCAACGGTTGCCAGCTGCGGCCAGTTCTGGCGGGCGTGCGCACGCAGCCGCTGCGCCAGGGACGTCTTGGTGGACTCGGGGATAGCGGGCATGGCGCCCATCCTGCCCGCCGCCGGGCGTGTCGTACGCCCGTTGCCGGCCGGCTGTTCGGCATGATCGGTGATCGTCATGAGGATCATCGATCGAAAGTAGAGCCTGTGCCTGCCTGCCGCGCACGCCGGATCACGGTGACCGCCGCCGAACGACACCGGCTCAAAGCCCTGGCCTACTCCCATACCGCCGGCTACCAGCAGGTCATCCGCGCCCGGATCATACGAGACGCCGCCCACGGCTACTCCAACGCCAAGATCGCCCACCGCCATGGCATCACCATCGACACCGTGCGCCGCTGGCGCGGCCGGTACGCCGAGGAAGGCATGGCCGGGCTGGCCGACCGGCCCCGGTCCGGGCGCCCACCTCGGTTCACCCCGGTACAGGTCGCTGAGATCAAAGCCCTCGCCTGCCAACTGCCCGCCGAGACCGGTGTGCCGCTGTCCCGGTGGAGCTGTCCCGACCTGGCCGGTGAAGTCATTGCCCGCGGCATCACCACCGCGATCTCGGCGTCCACTGTACGCCGGGTCATGGCCGCTGACGCGATCAAACCCTGGCAGTACCAGTCCTGGATCTTCATCCGCGACCCGCACTTCGCCGCCAAGGCCACCCGCGTGCTGGACCTGTACGCCCGCAGCTACGACGGGGTCCCGCTTGGCCCGGACGAGTACGTGATCTCCAGTGACGAGAAGACCAGCGTCCAGGCACGCTGCCGCTGCCACCCGAGCCTGCCACCCGGCGCCGCCCGCACCATGCGGGTCAACCACGAGTACGACCGCGGCGGCGCCCTGGCCTACCTGGCCGCCTACGACGTCGGCCGGGCACGCGTGTTCGGGCACTGCTCACCCAAGACCGGGATCGCGCCGTTCATGACCCTGGTCGAGCAGGTTATGACGCAAGAACCGTACGCCTCCGCGAGGCGGGTGTTCTGGATCGTGGACAACGGCTCCTCCCACCGCGGCCAGGCCGCGATCGACCGCCTCGCGAAACGCTTCCCGAACGCGGTCATGGTCCACACCCCCGTCCACGCCTCCTGGTTGAACCAAGTGGAGATCTTCTTCTCCATTATTCAACGCAAAGTCCTCACACCCAACGACTTCACCAGCCTTGACCAGGTCGAAGACCGACTCGCCGCCTTCGAGCAGCGCTACAACGCGACCGCCCGGCCCTTCAGATGGAAGTTCACCCCGGCCGACCTCGAGAACCTTCTGGCCCGGATCGAGCGACACGAACAGAAAGAGTCAGACCTCCAACAGCACGATGACTGCGACCACCAGCCTGCCGTACTGGCCCTCGCCGCATAACCCCCGAAGGACTTACGGCGCAGACCACTAAGGTGAGGCATGGAGATCCTCCTGGCTGTCGATGCGCATCACCGTGGTGCGGTGCCGGCGGATGGCACCGGAACGGGCCCGTGACACAGGCCGGGTCCGGTGAGGATGCGCAGAGCTGGCTCGCGCAGGCGCTCGCCCGCCGCCACGAGCGGGCCGCACAGGGCCTGACGGTCGGCGCCTCCGCCCGCGGCCAGGTCACCGTCCCGGTCGCCATGCGGGCCTTCGACCCGGCGGCCCTCCTGCCCGGCGCCATGGCCTTTGCCGCGGGGCTGTCCACAGTGGACGCTGATGCCTGGTTCCGGTGCTACACGAGAACCATGTTCCTGTTCGGCGACCCGGCCAACCTGTCCGAGCGGCACCCCCCGGCAGTGGTCTGTGCGCATGGGCAGGTCGCCTGGCTGGGCGTGTACGACGCCCAACGGGCAGAGCATGTCCGCCGGCTGCTGCGGCCGGTCTCCGGCCTGCTGCCCGATGACCTGAGCCAGCTGGACACGGTTACCGGCCCGGACCGGTGCCCTGGCTGGCAGCTGCATGTCGCGGTGCGCGGCCTCGACCTGGCCCGGTACCTGGTCCACCTGCACCACACGGTGGCCGAGGCGGTGCTCACCGGCGTCCTGCCCGCGGACGCCACCATCGCCCTGCGGCACGTCGAGGACCTCGACCCGGTACGTACCAGCCGGACCGGCTGCGCGTACGCCCGGGTCCATCAAACCGCCCCGGAGCAGCCGGCGCCCCGGCTGTTCACGGTGCTGACCCGGGTCGACGGTGAGCAGGCGCGCTGAGACCGTCACCTGACCTGCCCCGTCAGCCGGCGCGGCCGCCGGCGGGCCGGCCCGCGCGCTCCCGCCGGCAGCGCCGCACGCAGGTCGGCGATGACCAGGTCCGTCGACCGGCTCGCATCGACCAAGGTCAGGCCCACGTCTCGTACCTCATGCAGCATCGCGGCCCGTAGGTCGCGCTGGTAGCCGATGAAGCTGTCGTACGTGGCCTCGGGTCCATAGTGCTCGACCGGGTTCAGGCCGGCCGCGCCGCCGGCCCGGCGCCACGCCAGGTCGGGGTCCACATCGAGGAACACCACACCCTCCGGCGCGGGGAAGGAGCGCCACAGCGCGACCGTCGCGGGGTCGGCGATCCCGCTGATGATCCCCTTGGCGAGCAGCTTGAAGTAGTACGAGTCGACCAGCGTCGGTCCCTGGCCGGCCCCGCGCAGCGCCTCGTCCCGCAGGTGCCACACGACCGGGGTCAGCAGGGAGAACGCCAGCTCCGGCGAGTAGTCCCGGCCGATCCGGCGGTAGGCGTCAAAGAACAGCGTGCTGCGCAGCGCCCGGACCACCGGGAAGCCGTGCAGGTACGGGTCGTCGTACGAGACCACCCGCCAGCCCTCGGCCGCCAGCCGCCGTAACGTCTCGGACTTGCCCGAGTAGTCCCCGCCGAGGACGACCCAGAACCCGTTCACGGGTGGTCCCCGGCAAGCACGCCGAGGGCGAGGAAGACGGCGAAGCTGCACAGGACGAAGCCGAGCGTCGGCGACACCGGCCACCGGGGCAGGCGCGCGCCCCAGAACCGGGCGCCGGCGAGGACCGGGAAGGCCAGCGGGACAACGGCCAGCCAGCCCCAGCGCCCGCCGGCTGCCCCGGCCGGCCGTACCGCGATGACCGCGCACAGGGCGGACAGGACGGCGGCCGCGCCCGCGACGCCGAGCGTGCCGGCGAGGCCGAGCTGCTGGACGTAGGTCCGCTCGGACGCCCTGGGCTGCCTGGTGGCCCGGCGGGCGAACTCCAGGTGCACGAGCACGAACACCACCGCGGCGACCCCGACGAGCCCGTGGCCGGTGACCGGGCGGTCGTGGTCGGTCAGGAACGCCGCGTACACGTAGCCGCAGAGCAGCAGCTGCACGGGCAGGTTCAGCGGCAGCTGGACGAGGAGGTTCTCGGTCGCCGGCCAGCGCAGGAGGACGTTCACCCCCACCAGGGCGACCAGGTAGGCGAGGTGGCCCGCCAGCACCAGCGCCGCGACCCCGCGCCAGGCGTTGGCGAGGAGCATGACGCCCATCCCGACACCGGCGAGCAGGACCAGGTCGCTGACGCGTACGACACCGGAAGGCAGCGGCCGGCGCGGGTTGTGCTCCCGGTCGTAGGCCAGGTCGCGGATGTCGTCGAGCGCCCGGATGACGAGCATGCCGACGAACAGGGTCAGCACGGTGACCGCGAGGCCGAGGCCGGGCGACCACGCGGCCCGCCCGTCTGCCGCGGCGGCGAGGCCGGTCAGCCCGCACGCCCACAACAGCGTCGTCACCAGGTACGCCAGCGGCGGGTAGCTGGCCGCCACGAACCGGGCCAGGCGTACGGTCATGAGCCGCGGCTCCCCAGCTCCGGCGTGGGCTGGTCCGGCCCGTCCAGCAGGACCACCGTCCCCGCGGAGCCGTCCAGCTCGACCCAGTCGCCGTCGCGGATCCGGCTGGTCGCGCCCGCGACCGCCACCACCGTCGGGATGGCCAGCACCCGGCCGGTGATGGCGGTGTGCGACAACGGGGAACCGCACTCGACCACCATCCCGCGTGACCCGATCATGAGGAACAGCCAGCCCGGATCGGTCTCCCGGGCAACGAGGATGCGCTCGCGGCACTCGTCCGGGTCGATCCGAGGGTCGTGGACCACCCGGGCCCGGCCGCGGACCCGTCCCGGGCTGGAGCCGATGCCGACCAGCCGGCGCGATGCGGCCGGCTCCGTCGCGGATGGTTGGCCGGCCGGGCCTGTCGCGGTTGCGGATGGTGCGGATGGTTGGCCGGCCGGTAGCGAGCGGGTGAGGGGCCCGGACGGTGCGACGGTGAACCGGGCCGGCGGGTCCGGCTCGCGCGCCCACTCCTCCCGCTGCGCCCGGCGCCAGCTGACCAGCCCCCTGAGGTCGGCCGCCGCCACCGTGCCCTGGTACACGCCCAGCACCTCCTGGACGGTGAGGTCCAGCACGTCCCGCGGGTCCTCCACAGCGCCCGTCCTCGCCAGGTCGGCACCGAGCGCGAGCAGCCTGTCCCGGGCGACCCCGACGATCTGGCTACGGCAGAAACGGGTGTCCTCCCGCATCCGGGCGGACTCCCGCATGCTCGCGTAGAGCACCTTCAGCACCGCCCGGCGCAGCGGGCCGCGGCAGTGCTGTCGCAGCTCCCGCTCTGCGGCGGCCCGCACCTCCCGCTCGCGGCGGCGGCTGTCGGCCACCGTCAGGTCCTGGTCGGCGTACGCCCGCAGCACCGGCAGCAGCGACCAGGGCGCGCGGCGGACCGTCTCGGTCTCCAGCTTCAGGTCCTGCGCGCCGCGGTCGCCGTACCGGTGGACGTGCCGCAGCGCCGCCGCGGCGAAGTCCTCGCCGAGCTCGCCCGCGACCACCCGGCGCCACACCGCGCGCTCGTCGCCGGCGGCGAGGGCGGCGCGCAGCGCGGGGGTGCGCCGCACCCGCTCGGCGAGCTCCACCGCCGAGCGCAGGGCGGCGGCCGACCGGCTCTCGGCGCCGCCGCAGAGCAGGCCGTTGACCACCCCGGGCGTAATGCCGCCGGCCCACCGCGCGAGCAGCATGTTGATCAGGCGTACGGTGACCAGCCCGTGGAAGTTGTTGACCGAGGGCAGGCCCCAGTGCTCGCCGAGCTCCCCCCAGAACCGCTGGTACTCCTCGACCACCGCGCCGGGAGGGCGGTCCTCCTGCTGCGACGCGCTGGCGTAGTACCCATCCCACCAGCGCAGCGCCCGGCGGATGTCGCGGCGGGTGCGGGCCATCCGCGGCAGCAGGGTCACCGCCCACCACGCGGTGCGCAGCCGTCGGAACCGGCGCCGCCCCGAAGCCCGGTCCGGACGCGCCGGCTGGCGCAGCCCGATGGCCTGTTCCCAGCTGCTGCGGAGCAGGTCGAAGCCGGGCAGGTGGGAGTGCAGGTGGTACCAGCTGTCCAGCCGGTAGTAGATGCGTCCCTTGAGGTGTACGGGCAGGCGGCGCAGCTCGTAGCGGTTGCGGCGGAGCACGTCCAGCGGCACGCCCATGCGCCGGTAGAAGTCGTGGAACGCCACCTCGGTCAGCTCGGTCGCCACCGAGTAGGTCAGCACGCTGGACACGCCCGGGTAGCTCTCGGTGGCGTTGCTGTTGGTGTACGTGACCCCAGCGGCGGTCTCCGGTCCCGCTACCGGGTACGGCCGTCCGTCAGTCGCGGGTGCCAGTACGGCGGGCCGGGCCTGGACCAGCATGATCGCGCCGTCGCCGGTGATGGCTCCCTCGATGTCCTGGGCGGTGCCGTAGTGCCGCTCCACCTGGACGGCCAGCGCGGCGACCCGCCCGGCCTCCTCGTCGCTCAGCACCGCGGCGTCGGCCAGCTCCGGGGCCACGGGCAGGGGCACCGGTCCGCGGCGTGGGCCCACCGGGTCCAAGCCGACCATCCGGGTCTTGTGCGCCAGCCGCCTGGCCACCGCGCCGGAGCCCCGGTCGACGGCGTAGTGGTCCAGGTCGGCCTTCTCCTGCACGACGCCTTCGCCCACGCCGTACGCCGCGGCGATGACGCACCGCTCCGTGCGGTCGAGGGGGTCGCGGCTGAACGCCACGAACGAGCGGGTCGCCGGGACCATCCGCTGGACGCCAACGGCGATGCTCGTCGACAGGGGGTCCACACCGCGCAGCAGCCGGTACTGGACCGCCCGCGGGTTGAACGCCGAGGCCCAGCAGTCGACCACCCGGCGAAGGAGGTCGTCACGGCCGACGTAGAGAAAGCTGTCGCTCAGCCCGGCGAACGGGTCCTCGGCCGAGTCCTCGCCGACGCCGTGGGCGCCGGCGACCGCGCAGCCGCGTACGGCGACCAGCCCGCCGGCGCCGACCAGCGCGTCGAACCGGTCCAGCAGCCGCGCCGCCAACGGGGGCGGCAGGCATACCCCCGTCACCTGGTCACGCAGGCTCGCCGCCCAGGCGACGACCTCCGCCTGCGGTGCGTCGGGACCGGGCCGGGCGCCGGCGTCATGGGTGGTCGCGCCGGCGACGAGCGCGTCGAACGTCGTGCCCGGGATGCAGAAGAACTCCGGCACCGGAAGGCCGTGGCGGAGCAGCTCCGCCTGCCGGGCGAACTTGTACCCGACCAGGCCCGCGTCCTGCGCCTCGTCGGCCTCCACCAGCCGGTCCACATAGGTCGCACCGGCCGGCAGGGCTGCGCCGGCCAGGCTCGACCTCACCGCTGTCCCGCCCGGAGCCGCTGCCACTCCTCGCGTGTCCAGGCCTGTGACTCGATGGTGACCAACCCGACCCGCTGCGGCTCGGCGGTAGCGTCGACCAGCTCAAGCCTTATCCGCGCCTTGGTGCCGCGCGGCTGGCTGGGCCTCCAGCGCAGCTCCAGCGACCTGCTCCGGTCGAGGGCGACGGGGAGCTCGGCCTGCACCCGGTTCAGGGTCAGCAGCACGTCGGCCGGCCAGCCGTACTCGCACGGCCACACCATGGTCGCGACCTGGCGGGCGGCCTCGAGCAGCTCCTCCGGGGAGCGCATGGCGCCGGTACGCCGGGTGAAATGGGCCTCGTCCGAGGAGCCGAGTACCGCCACCCGCCGGGCGCCGCCGTCCTGCGGCGAGATCCGGCTGACAAGGATGTTCTCCGGCCGGGCCCGGTGGACGAACGAGGCGTCTGCCGCTTCCGGGCTCAGCTCCGGCGCCTCCGGGCCGCCGTTGGAGCGCCGGTCCCACGATGGCCCGGACGGTAGCTGCGGGCCGGTCTCGTCGATGGCGACCGAGCCGAGGCAGACCGGTCCACGCGACTGGCTCGCCTGGACCGCCCACCCGCCCGCGCCGGACGGCGGGCAGGCCCCTAGCTCGGTAGGCTCGTCCAGCTCGCAGAACCGGGGAAACCACAGGACGGTGGCCAGGCGCCGCAGCCCCGGCCGCCGGGTGCCGCCAGAAGGCTCCGGAGTGGACGTTCGTACCAGCTCGAGCAGTGCGGAGATCAGCATCATGCCGGGCACATGGTCGAGTGGGTGGTCGAAGAAGAACGGGTCGTCCAGGTCCACAGCGAGCGTCGAGCGCCATGCCGGCGCCAGCGTCACGTCGGTCAGCAAGGGCGAGGTGACCTGTCCAGCTTGGACAGTTGGCATCGCCTGCGTCATCGCTACCCTTTCGGTCGAGCTGCCGCGGCAGGAGCTTCCGGGTAGTCGGCGGCCTTCCACTGACCGTCAGGGGCCGGGCGGCGAGCACCGGCAAAGGTCGGGTGGCTCTGCCGCGGGACCGGTCATGGGATCCGCAGACTGGAGTCGATCGACGGTTCCGGCAGATGCTTCCAGCCGGTTCTAAAGAGGCGCTAAACGCCGGCTAGCCTGACGCATCCCTCGGGACGCCACCTGGCGCCGCCTCCGCGCGGCGATGCGGCGCTCGTCAGCGCCCGCCTGTCTCTCCAGAGCCGGGCCCGGTCTGGGGCGGGCGGGTGCGCGTCCAGCGCCGCAGCCTACGCGGACGCCTGGCGACGTATATGACGAGACTGACGAGTAGCCCAAGAGCCAGGACGAGCTCGGCAAGGAGCTGGGCGCGCAGGAGCCGGTCGGCGATGAGCGCAGGCCCCCCACCGCTGATGAAGTCGTACCGTCGACGGTCACGGACACCAGCGTGAGTGAGGTCAACAGCAGCAGGTCGCACGATCATTGTCCAGGGCTCATGGATATCGGTGTGCGGCCGGGGCGGGAGCGGTCGTAGTCTCCTGGCCTTGTGAGGAAGGTCGTCGAGACCCTCGTCCCGGCGCGGCTGGGAGCGGGCTACCGCTGGCTGCTGGCCTCGTTCTGGGTGACGAGCCTGGGCGACGGCGTTGCGGTCGCGGCCGGCCCGCTGCTGGTGGCGTCGCTGACCGACGACGCGTTCCTGGTCTCCTTGGCCGCCCTGCTGCGATGGGCGCCACCGCTGGTGTTCGGCCTGTACGCCGGCGTGCTGTCCGACCGCCTCGACCGGCGGCGGATCGTGGTCGCCGCGGACGCCTCCCGGGTGGTGGTACTGGCTGCCCTGGTCGTCATGCTGGCCACGGGCACGGCCTCGGTGCTCTGGACGCTGGTGGCGCTGGGGCTGCTCGCCGCCGCCGAGGTCTTCGCGGACAACACGTCGGCGACGCTGGCGCCCATGCTGGTCCACCGGGACGACCTTGCGCTCGCCAACGCCCGGTTGCAGATCGGGTTCATCACGCTCAACCAGCTGGCCGGCCCACCGGTCGGTGCGGCGCTGTTCGCCGCCGGCCGGGTGTGGCCGTTCGTGACCGAGGCGGTCCTGGCGGCCGCGGGTGTGCTGCTCGTGTCGCGGGTCGTGCTGCCCGCGCACGGGCGGGAGCTGGTGGGCGTGGCGGCAAGCGTGCGACGGGACATCGTCGAGGGCCTGCGGTGGACGGTGCGCCATCCGGCGGTCCGTACGCTGTCCCTCACCATCCTGATCTTCAACGTCACCTTCGGTGCGGCCTGGTCGGTCCTGGTGCTCTACGCCCAGCAGCGCCTGGGCCTGGGCGCCATCGGGTTCGGCCTGCTCACCACCGTCGCGGCGGTCGGCGGCCTGCTCGGCACGGCGCTGTACGGGTGGATCACCCGGCGGATGAGCCTGGGCAACATCATGCGGGTCGGCCTGGTCATCGAGACCTTCACCCACCTCGCCCTCGCCATCACGACCTCGCCGGCGCTCGCCTCGCTGGTCTTCTTCATCTTCGGCGCCCACGCGTTCGTCTGGGGCACCACCTCGACCACGGTGCGGCAGCGGGCCGTGCCCACCCACCTGCAGGGCCGCGTCAACAGCGTCAACACCATCTGCGTCTTCGGTGGCCTGGTCGTGGGCTCGGCCATCGGCGGTGCGCTGGCCACCCAGTACGGCGTAGCCGCACCCTTCTGGTTCGCCTTCGCCGGCTCGGCCGCCTTCCTCGTTCTGCTCTGGCGCGAGCTGACCCACATCGCCCACGCCGACCAGCAGGCGCACCCGTCCGCTGCGTGAGGCGCCCGCCAGCGCCGCTCCCGGCGCAGCCCGGGTGCACGCAGCGGCACACCAGGGCCAAGACATTGACGGAGATGATAGTGACAGTAGAGAATCACTAACACTCCGTAGTCGCAACTGCCTTGGGAGCGCCATGAGCCGCATCTCCGGCACCACGCTACGCATCGCCGTCCGGATAGCCATGGCGGCCACCGTCGTGTCCGCCGGACTGGTCGCCGGCATCCCCACGTCCGCGAATGCGGTAGCGTCCACCGGGCGCTACGTCGCCCTGGGCGACTCGTTCACCTCCGGTCCGCTGATCCCGACCCAGGTGGACCTCAACTGCGTACGCTCCAACCGCAACTACCCGTCGCTGCTGGCCGCGGCCATCCAGCCCGCATCGTTCACCGACGCCAGCTGTGGTGGCGCCACCACCGGCGACATCCTCAACCCCAGCACCGGCCAGCTCGGCCTGCCGGTGCCGGCGCAGATCAACGCGGTCGACGCCACAACCACTCTGGTGACCATCGAGATCGGCGGCAACGACATCGGCTTCTCCGGCATCATCTCCAACTGCGCGGAGGCCAGCCTGGACAGCCCGTTCGGCTCGCCGTGCAAGGACAGGTACACCGCTGGCGGCACCGACCAGCTCCAGGCCAGGATCGCCGCCACCGTCCCGAAGGTCGCCTCGGTGCTCCAGGCGGTCCGCGCCAGGGCGCCCAGCGCCCAGGTGGTCGTGCTCGGCTATATCGCGATCCTGCCGGACAGCGGGTACGGGTGCTGGCCGGTGGTGCCGATCGCGTACGGCGACGTGCCGTACCTGCGCGCCATCCACAAGTCCCTCAACAGCATGCTGGCCACCACGGCGGCGGCGAACGGGGCCCGCTACGTCAACGTCTACACCCCTTCGATCGGCCACGACACCTGCAAGAGCAGCAGCGTGCGGTGGGTGGAGGGGCTGTTCCCGCAGAGCTCGGCGGCGCCGTTCCACCCCAACGCAGCCGGCGAGCAGGGCATGGCGACCACGCTCATCGCCAACCTGACCGGGTGAGCCCAGCCCCCGGCGGGCTGCCGCCCGGCAGCCCGCCGGCCCACCGCCCAACCGGTGCCCGCGACGGCTGGAGGGACTGACCGTGTCGACCAGCGGCCCGACCCATGGTGTCGTGCTCGGCGGCGGGCTGGCCGGCATGCTCGCCGCCCGCGTCCTGAGCCGCCACCTGGACCGGGTGACCGTCATCGAGCGCGACGAGCTGCCTGCCGGCCCGGTCCAGCGCAGGGGTGTGCCGCAGGCGCGCCACGCCCACCTGGTCTGGTCGGGCGGTGCCCGTCTCATCGAGTGGCTGCTGCCCGGCGCCACCGAGCGGCTGCTGGCCGCCGGGGCGCACCGGATCGGGGTCCACCAGGACATGGTGACGCTATCGGCGTACGGGTGGCAGCACCGGTTTCCGGAGACCCAGTTCCTGCTGGCCGCCAGCCGCGCGCTGTTCGACTGGGTGATCCGCGACCTGACGCTGGCCGACCGCCGGATAAGCGTGCGCCAGGAGACCACGCCCGTCGGCCTCTACGGCGACCACACCCGCATAGCCGGCGTGCAGGTCAGCGAGCGAGACGGGCAGATCCTGTCGACAGTGGACGCCGAGGTCGTGGTCGACGCCACCGGCCGCGGGTCGCGGCTGCGGCAGTGGCTCGGGGCGGTGGGTGCCGACGAACCAGCCGAGGACGTGGTCGACGCCGGTGTCACCTACGCGACGCGGATCTTCCGGGCGCCCCGGGCGGCCGCGGCGAGGTTCCCCGCGGTCAGCGTCTACGCCGACTACCGCGACGGCCGTCCCGGCCAGAGCGGCCTCGTGCTCCCCATCGAGGACGGGCAGTGGATCGTCACGCTGTCCGGCACGCGTGGCGGGGAGCCACCGACCGACGAGGCCGGCTTCACCGCGTTCGCCCGGGGGCTGCGCCACCCCGTGGTCGGCACGGTCATCGCCGCCGCCGAGCCGCTCACCCCGGTGTACGGCTCGCGCAGCACCGCCAACCGCAGGCGCTACTACGAGCGCATCGAACGGTGGCCGGCCAACCTCGTCGTACTCGGTGACGCCCTGGCCGTCTTCAACCCGATCTACGGCCACGGCATCAGCGCCGCGGCGCGCAGCGCGGCAGCTCTCGACCGGGCCCTGCACCGCTACGCCGGCCGGCCCGAGCTCGCCCGCACCGCTCTGGCGGGCATCGCCAAGGCCGTGGACGACCCGTGGATCCTCGCCGCCTCGCAGGATGTCTACTATCCCGACTGCCGCGTCCAGGCCGCCGACCCGCGCCTGTCCGTCCAGCTCGACGCCAGGCGCCGCTTCGCCGAGATGGTCGGTACGGCGGCCCTGCGCGACCCCGTCGTCAGCGCCGCCGCGGCCGGGGTGACCGCGCTGGCCGCGCCGGTGACCAGCATCGAGTCGCCAGCGGTGGTCAACGCGCTGCGCCAGGGCAGCCCGCGCAGGCCGCTCGACGGGCCACCGCTCACCGATGCCGAGTGGGCGATGCTCCGCGACGGGCAGCCGCTGGTTGGGGAGTCCTTCGGTCAGTCTGCCGGGTCGACGAGACGGTAGTCCGTCCGTCCGGCGAGGACCCGTACCTCGCTGATGAGCCCGGCAGCGTCGGTCCGGATGAGGCTGATGAGGTTGAACCGCACCCGCGTGCCCGCCGGCGCGCCGGGGGCGTCAAGCGTGCCGCTGACCGGCAGCGCCACGATGTCGCCGCGCAGACAGCCGGTGGGGGTACCGGGCACCTCATGGATGTGCCCGCCGATCGCGCTCGCCAGGTGCGTACGCAGCGCGTCCAGCCCGACGACCGGTGGCGAGCCGACCGGGTCCTCGAACCGGACGTCCGCGGCGAACAGCGCCAGCACGGCATCGAGGTCGCCGGCGTTCATCAACCGGCAGTACCCCAGTGCCGTTGCCTTGGCCGACGCGTCACCGGCCGCCGCAGCAGCCTCCAGGCCGAGGAACCTCACGTCCGAAGGTCCCCAGTAGGTGCGCATCTCGTCGATGAGCCCGCCTGGGCCCACCCCGATCACCATGACGCAGGAGAACCGCAGGCGGGCGGTGCGCGGGTCGGGCGGGGCCGGCAGGAGCCCGAACCGCGCCAGGAGCGGGCCGTTGGGCAGGTAGCTCATCGTCACCGTCACGGGGACCGCCGCATGCCGTCCGTCCGGTGCGGCCACCGGTACCTCCGGAGCCTCCTGCACGCCAGCGGCGATGACGCCGCCGATGTATGAGCGCAGGGCACCGTGCCCGACCCGCTCCACCGAACCGACCGGGTCCTCGAAGCGCACCGCCGGTGCATAGAGCTCAAGCAGGCGTTCCACGTCGCCGGCGTTGACCCGCCGGCAGTGCTCCAGCGCCAGTGCCTTGCATGTCGCCTCGTCGGGCACGGGCCTCTCCAAGGTGGGTCGTCCGGCCGTACGGTCATAGCCTCACACCGCTGAAGGAACGTAGGGAACCCCTAACCGGCTATGTCGCGGGTCTATCCCCGAGCCGGCCCCCGGTCAGAGCGCCGCACGCGAGCTGGCTGGCCAAGATTGCAGGTGGTGGGCCAGATATGAGTGTCATGTGATTGACATACTTAAATTTATCGGTACACTTTAGGGATCGGGATGTCATGAGCCTCCTGCAATGCGGGGGTCCACTTACTCGTCAAAGTTAACCAACATTGGCCTTCGTGGCTGGCCGGCCGTCGCGGCATTCCCGAGCAGGATGCGGGACCGGGCGGACGCGTACTGCCACGGCCGTTGCCTGCCGGCACGACGCTGCGACCGCCGAGAAAGTCCACACCGGACGCGGCCGGTCCCGTCGTGGATGGACAAGTGTGCACGACCCACGTTCCGGTCGTCTGTCCAGGCAGCATCGGTGGCCGAGCGTGAATGGGAGATGTGGTGGCGGGTGCGCGGAGCCAAGGCGAGCCGACCAGGTCCTCGGCCCCCCTGGATGCCCCCCGGGAGCCCATAGCCATCATCGGCCTGGCCTGCCGCCTACCAGGAGCGCCAGACCCGGCCGCATTCTGGCGGCTGCTATGCGCGGGCCGCGACGCCATCACGCTCCGCCCGCCAGACCGGCGGGGCACGGACGTCACCGTCGACCCGCACAACGCGCCGCATGACCCGTCGCCCGGCACGGCGAGCAGCGGTCTGGGCGGCTACCTGGACCAGGTCGACCACTTCGACGCCGCCTTCTTCGGCATCTCACCACGCGAGGCCGCCGCCATGGACCCTCAGCAGCGGCTCATGCTCGAGCTGAGCTGGGAGAGCCTGGAGGACGCGGGTATCGTCCCGGCCGACCTGGACGGCAGCCGGACCGGGGTCTTCGTCGGCGCCATCTGGGACGACTACGCCACCCTGCTCCACCGTCACGGCGTGTCCGCCATCACCCCGCACACCGTCACCGGCGTGCACCGGAGCATCATCGCCAACCGGGTGTCGTACGCCCTCCGGCTGCGCGGCCCCAGCATGGTTGTTGACACAGGACAGTCGTCGTCGCTGGTCGCTGTCCACGTGGCCGGCGAGAGCCTGCGTAGCGGCGAGTGTGACCTGGCTCTCGCCGGCGGGGTCAACCTCAACCTGGCTGCGGACAGCGACGTCGGTACGACGAAGCTCGGCGCGCTGTCCCCGGACGGCCGCTGCTACACCTTTGACGCGCGCGCCAACGGCTATGTCCGGGGCGAGGGCGCCGGGCTCGTCGTCCTCAAGCCGCTGTCCCGGGCACTGTCCGACGGCGACAGCATCTACTGCGTCCTGCTGGGCAGCTCGGTCAACAACGACGGCGGTGGTGACGGCCTCACCGTGCCCAGCCCGCAGGGGCAGGCCGAGGTGCTCCGCCGCGCCTACCGGCAGGCCGGCGTCGACCCCGCCGCCGTGCAGTACGTCGAGCTGCACGGCACCGCAACAACACGCGGCGACCCGGTGGAGGCGGCCGCGCTCGGTGCGGTCCTCGGCGCCGGCCGGCCCGCGGACCGCCCGCTGGCGGTCGGCTCGGTCAAGACCAACGTGGGCCATCTGGAGGGCGCCGCAGGCGTCACCGGCCTGCTCAAGGTGGCTCTCGCGGTGCGTAACCGCAAGCTCCCGCCCAGCCTCAACTACGCCACCCCCAACCCGCGGATCCCCCTCGACGAGCTGCGCCTGCGGGTCCACACCGAGCTGACCAGATGGCCCAGCGACGACGCCCCGCTCGTGGCCGGGGTCAGCGCGTTCGGCATGGGCGGAACCAACTGCCACGTGGTGGCCGCGGAGGCACCGTTGGCTGCCGGCGCCAGGCCGGCGGTCGTGCCAGGCGCGCCGGACAGCCCGCCGGCCGCTGTGGTGGGCTGGGCCGTCTCAGCGCACACGGCGGCGGCGCTGCGGGCCCAGGCCCGGCGCCTGCGCGAGCACGCCGACGCCGATCCCGCCCTCGACACCACCGACATCGCCTACTCCCTCGCCACGACCCGGTCCTCGTTCACCCACCGCGCGGTCGTCGTCGCCGGCGACCGCGCCGGGTACCTGCGCGCCCTGGACGCACTGGCCGCAGGCGAGCCATCGGCCGACCTGGTGCACGGCAGGCCGGTCGAGGGTCCCGTCGCGGTCCTGTTCTCCGGCCAGGGAAGCCAGCGCCCCGGCATGGGGCGCCAGCTCTACCCGGCCTTCCCCACCTTCGCCGAGGCGCTGGACACCGTCTGCGCCCACCTGGACCCGAGCGTACGGACGCTGCTGCTCGCCGAACCGACCCCGGAGAGCTCCGCCGCGCTCGACCAGACCGCGTACGCCCAGCCCGCGCTCTTCGCCGTCGAGGTGGCGCTCTACCGGCTCGTCGAGTCCTGGGGACTTCGGCCCGACTACCTCCTGGGCCATTCCATCGGCGAGCTGACGGCCGCACACGCAGCCGGCGTGCTCTCGCTACCGGACGCCGCGGCCCTCGTCTGCGCGCGCGGGCAGCTCATGCAGGCGCTGCCTGCCGGCGGCGCGATGGTCTCGCTCCAGGCCACCGAGGACGAGGTACGCAGGCACCTGGACACGGTCGACGGGCAGGTCGGCATCGCCGCCGTGAACGGCCCCACCGCGACCGTCGTCTCCGGTGACGCCGGGGTGGTCGCCGCCGTAGCGGCCCACTGGGCGGCCCAGGGCCGCAGGACCCGCCGGCTAAGGGTCAGCCACGCGTTCCACTCCGCACGCATGGAGGACATGACCGCCGACCTCCGTCGGGTAGCCGAGGGCCTCACGTTCGCGGCACCGTCCATCCCGGTCATCTCCAACCTCACCGGTGAGCCCGCCGACGCCGACATGATCCGGACCCCCGGCTACTGGGCTCGGCACGCCCGCCAGGCCGTTCGCTTCGCCGACGGCGTCCACTGGCTACGGGACCAGGGCGTAACCACCTACCTGGAGCTGGGACCCGACGGCGCGCTGGCGGCCCTGGCGCGCGAGTGCCACACCAGCCCGGAGCCGGGTACATCCACCCGTCAACCGGCCTTCGTAGCCACCCTGCGGCGAGACTCGCCCGAGGTCCGCAGCTTGGCCCTGGCCCTGGGTGTCCTGCACGTCCGCGGCGTCGTTCCGGCCTGGCCGGCGCTGCTCGGCGGTGAGCCGGCCCGCCGGGTGCCACTGCCCACCTACGCCTTCCAGCGCAGGCGCTACTGGCTGGACCCGCTCGACGGGGCGGCCGCGTCGACACCCGCCTCCGCCTCGCCGCCCCCGCAGCCGCTCGCCCAGCCGCCGTCTCCGGCGCTCGCCCAGCCGCCGTCTCCGGCGCCCGACGGCGAGCCGGCCGCCGCCGGCGCGGACTGGCGCGACCGCCTCGCCGGCCTGGCCGAGCCCGCCCAGGTACGGGCCATCCTGGGCCAGCTGTGCCGGGACATCGCGATGGTGCTGCGGCACCGTGCGGGCGACGACATCGACACCGCCCTACCTTTCAAGGCTCTCGGCTTTGACTCGCTGACCGCGGTGGAGCTGCGGGACCGGCTCGTCGAGGCCACCGGGCTGACCCTGCCGCCCGGGGTGCTGTTCGACTACCCGACCCCGGACCTGCTCGCCACGCACCTGCGCCAACGGCTGCTCGGCGGATCCGAGGGGCAGCCGGGGACTGTGGTGGGCACGGCCATCGGCGAGCCTGTCGCGATCATCGGCATGGCGTGCCGCTACCCCGGTGGCGTCTCCTCGCCTGAGGACCTGTGGCGTCTGGTGGTCGACGGCACCGACGCGATCGGCGGGTTCCCGACCGACCGGGAGTGGGATCTCGACCGCCTGTACGACCCTGACCCGGACCGGCCTGGCACCAGCTACGCCCGCGAGGGCGGCTTCCTGTACGACGCTGCTGGCTTCGACGCGGAGCTCTTCGGCATCTCGCCGCGTGAGGCGCTCGCGATGGACCCGCAGCAGCGGCTGATGCTGGAGACGGC
>DASRIS010000103.1:0-9139 GCA_035649895.1 Micromonosporaceae bacterium
TGTGGTCTCGACAACCCATCAACCTACGAGAAGGGGCCCTTCTGTCTCCCAGCCGACACGGCCACTATTCGCGACTACGACACGTAACCAAGTTCGGACTGTGTGCAGCCAAGTCCTCACTGCGGAAGAGCCGCACCCAACAGCGTTGCGGAACTGGCCGTCTGGGCACTCGCCGTCGTGCGCGAGGTACCGCATCCGAACCATCTGGCCGTCCGACTTGCTGAGGACGACCCACTCAGCGGCGCGTTCGTCAGGATCCACAGCGTGGTGCAGATCCTTGACCGAAGCGCGTTGCGTGACAGCCATGGCTTCATCTCGCACGCCACGATGAGTACCGTCGAGGCGGCCCCTCGAGAGTTCCTTGAGCTGCCGTGATAGAGATCCCACCAGCCTGTTAATCTCGCTGACCTTGTCGACTTCGCGACTTTGTCACCCTTCGGGGACGGCATTGTCGCGGGACGAGCTGATGTGGGCCTAGGCTCGGTGCCCGTGGCCCGGGTCGTTGTGGTTCATGGGATCAACAACACGTTCGTCAGCCGTCCACAGATGGCACAGGCGTGGGGGCCCGCGGTCGTGGGCGGTGTGGAGCTGGCCGCCGGACGGCAGGGCGTGCTGGACGCGGACGACATCGGATACGTGGCGTACGGGGACGTGTTCCGCACGCCAGGCCGGTTCCTCAGTGACGACGTGCCGCAGCTGACCGCCGACGATGTAGCGGATGGCCTGGAGACGCAGCTGCTGCTGGCGTGGTGGGAGGCCGCAGCCCGGGCGGACCCGGCCGTGGCGCCGCCGGACGGACGTACCTTGGGTGCCCGGACGTCCGCGCGGGCAGCGGTGCTGGCGCTGGCCGGGTCGCGGTTCCTGGCGCGGGTATCCGAGCGGGTCCTGGTGTGGTGGCTGAAGCAGGTCAGCGCCTACTTCACCCGGCCGGACATCCGCGACACCATCCGCGACCGGTTCGCGACGGCGGTCGGTCCGGATACCCGGGTGGTGGTGGCGCACTCGCTGGGCTCTGTGGTGGCCTACGAGGCGTTGTGCGCCCACCCGCAATGGCCGGTGACGGACCTGGTGACGTTGGGCTCCCCGTTGGGGGTGCCCCATGTGGTGCTGCACCGGCTGGAGCCGGCCCCGAGCAAGGAGGACGGCCGGCTGGTCGGGGTGTGGCCCGGGGTGCGGCGATGGGTGAACATCACCGACGACGGGGACTTCGTGGCGTTGCAGCCGCGGCTGCGGGAGGTCTTCGGTGACCGGGTGACGGACGTGGGCATCAGCAACGGGATCGCCGCGCACCAGGTGCAGCGGTACCTGTCGGCGGCGGAGACCGGCGCGGCGGTCCTCGCCGGGCTGCGCTGACCGGGCACCGGCGTGACAGCCAGCGTTGCGGTGCGGCGGTTCTTCATCGGCGCTGCCACCACCACGTACCCGGCAGGGCTGGGACTGGCGGATCGGCCGGAGCTGGCCGACGAGCTGTGGCGGACGCGAGAGCTGTTCGCTGACCTCGACTACCAGGTCGTCCCGGGGTTCGGGGTGGGGCTGGGCGCCCGGCAGTTCCAGGACCGGCTCCGCGGTTTCCTACGGGCCCCGGACCGGCGGCCGGACGATGTGGTCGTCGTCTACTACACCGGCCACGGGCTGTCGCACCATGGAGACCTGCTGCTGCCGATGGCGGACACGACCGATGTCAGCTTCGGTTCCCTGCGGGCCGAGGACCTGACCGGCCGGCTCCTGGACAGCTATGAGACGGGCAAGGTCGCCAGCCAGCAGCTGTTGTTCGTGCTGGACACCTGCTACAGCGGCGCGGCGGCCGGCCCGATGAGCGTTGGCGCGGCCGGATTCCTGGACCGGCTCCGCGGGCTGGCCGGTGCCCCGACCGTAGCGGTCATTGCCGCGGCACGTGACTACGAGTCGGCGACGGCCGGCGCGTTCACCCAGGCCCTGACCGACGCCGTGCGGGAGGACCGGTCGGTGGCCGGCTACGAGGTGCCGTTCCTGCCGCTGGATGCCCTGGTGGTGGCGGTCGACGCCCGCACCCCGCCGCATCAGCACGCCCGGCTGATGCTGCTCGGGGAGCAGGCCGGGCAGTTCTTCCCCAACCCGCGCTATGACCGCTGGTACACCGAGCTCGACCTGCGCTCGCGGGACCTGCGACGGCAGCGGGAGGCCCGGGAACGGGAACGCCGCGACCATGTCACCCCTCGCGCGCAGGGACTGGACGGGCCGGGCGGGCGCGATGACCTATGGCTGTTCACCGGCCGGCATGCCGCGTTACGGGCGGTCAACCGTTGGCTGTCCGGCACCGGCCCGGCGACGCTGGTGGTGACCGGCCAGCCGGGGTCGGGCAAGTCGGCGCTGCTGGCCCGCCTGGACGTGCTCGCCGACCCGAGACGCCGCGGCCGGGTGCCGAACCTGCATCTGCTGCCGGCCGACACCATCCCCACGCCGGGGGTGATCCGCCGGTTTATCCACGCCCGGGGCCAGGCCCCGCAGGACCTGCTCGCCGCACTGGCCGAAGCCTGCGGCGTGCCGGACATCGGCGCCATCGACTCCGTCGGCGCGCTGCTGCGACGGCTTTCCCAGTGCACCGAACCGGTCACCGTCGTCGTGGACGCCGTGGACGAGGCCGTCGGCAGTGACGAGGACCGGGCCCGAGGTGGTTCCCCTGCGGTGGACCAGGTCCTCGCCCCGCTGGTCGCGGCGGCCGGACGCACACCGTTGCGGCTGCTGCTGGGCACCCGCGCACACCTCATCGACGCCCTCGGCCAACCGGTCCGGGTGCTCGACCTTGACCACGTCGACTTCGCCGACCGGGACAGTGTGCGCCGCTACGCCCGTTCCTGCCTGACCGAGCTGGTCGACACCTCCCCCTACCGCGGCCAGCCACCGGCGTACCTGGACGCGGTCGGCGAGGCCGTCGCCGGCAACGCCGGTGACTCGTTCCTCGTCGCGTTGATCACCGCCCGCAGCCTCGCCCTCCGGGCGGAGCGCCAAGCCAACCCGCACGACCCGGTATGGCGCGCCGGGCTGCCACGCGAGGCCGCCGACGCCATGCGCCAGGACCTCGACCAGCGCCTCGGAGACCAGGCCGGGCGGGCCCGGGACCTGCTGCTCCCACTCGCGTACGCGCTCAGCACCGGCCTGCCCTGGGAGGACCTGTGGCCCTACCTGGTCCGTGTCCTCACCGGCCGGCCGTGCGGCAACGCCGACCTGGACTGGCTGATCGAGCGCGCCGGCTACTACATCGTCGAGACCACCCTGGGTCCCCGCTCGGTGTACCGGCTCTACCACGAGTCCCTCGCCGAGCACCTCCGCGCCGGCCGTGACACTGCCGCAGACCACAGTAAGATCATCGATGCCCTCATCGAGCGGACCCCGCGGCTGTCCAACGGCACCACCGACTGGGCTGGCGCGCACCCGTACGCTGCCGCCGCCGTCGCCACCCACGCGACCCACGCCAATCGGCTGGACGACCTCGTCGCCCAACCCCGGTTCCTGCTCCACACCCCACCCGGCCCGCTCAACGCGGCGCTCCCACACACCCACACTCCGGCGGGCCACGCCGCCGCCGACGCCTACCGGCGCGCCGCCACCCGCATCCGTGCCGCGCCCGTCGACCAGCACGCCGCCTACCTCCAGCTCGCCGCCTGCTGCGCCCGCGCGCCCGAGCTCGCCCACGCCATCGCCGACAGCGGCCTCCCCTTGCCGTTCGCCAGCGACTGGGCGTCCTGGCGTCTCCAACCGCCGCACCACACCCTCCCAGGCCATACCGGCGGGGTGAGCTCCGTGGCCATCGGGCAGGTCGACGGCCGCCCCGTCATCGTCTCCGGCAGCAACGACCAGACCGTCCGGGTCTGGGACGCCACCACCGGCACCCCCATCGGCGACCCCTTCACCGGCCACACCGACTGGGTGAGCTCCGTGGCCATCGGGCAGGTCGACGGCCGCCCCGTCATCGTCTCCGGCAGCAACGACCAGACGGTACGGATCTGGAATGCCGTCGTCGCAAGTGTCCACACCCAACAGCTCCGGCTGAGCCTCGGTGTCTCGGCCGATGTCTACGCCGTCGCCGTTGGCCGCTCCAGCAATCTCGTCATCGCAACCGAGCTTGGCATCGTCAGCATCCGCATCGAAAAATGACCATCGTCGGCTGGCGGTCGGAGCACGCTGGTCGGCCGGGCCCAAACATGGCCAGCGCCGTCGCTGTCCGTCAGGTGGTCAGCGTCCGTCAGGTGGTCAGCCCGGCCCAGGTCTTGGCGAACAGGTCGCGGGTGTCCAGCAGCACCTGCGGCAGCACCTTGGTCCGCCCGATCACCGGCATGAAGTTGGTGTCCCCGCCCCACCGCGGCACGATGTGCTGGTGCAGGTGCGCGGCGATGCCCGCACCCGCCACCGCACCCTGGTTGAGCCCGATGTTGAAGCCGTGCGCCCCGGAGACCGCCCGCACCACCCGCATCGCGGTCTGCGTGAACACCGCCAGCTCAGCGGTCTCGTTCTTGCGCAGCTCGGTGTAGTCGGCCACGTGCCGATACGGGCAGATCATCAGGTGCCCCGGGTTGTACGGATAGAGGTTGAGCACCGCGAACACGCGCCCGCCCCGGGCCACCACCAGGCTCTCCGCGTCAGCCGCCGCAGGCGCGCGGCAGAACGGGCAGCCGGCCGGCTTGTCGTACCCACCCGGAGGCCGGTCCTCCCCGGTGAGGTACGCCATGCGGTGCGGCGTCCACAGCCGCTCCAGCTCGTCGGGGACGTTCATGCTGGCCCCACCCCTCATCACGCGGCGCTACGCCGCCGTAGGCGATCCCTCGGCCGACGGCCCGGTGTTGGTGCGCGAGCGCACCACGTCGACGACGTGGGCGACCGCGTCTGCCAGCGGTACGCCGTTGCGCTGCGACCCGTCCCGGTAGCGGAAGGACACGGTCCCCTCCGCGACGTCCGCGTCACCGGCGATCGCCATGAACGGGATCTTCTGCTGCTGGGCGTTGCGGATCTTCTTCTGCATCCGCTCGTCGGAGTCGTCGACCTCGACCCGGACCCCGTCGCCGCGCAGCCGCTCGGCGAACGCCGCCAGATACCCCGTGTGGTCGGACCGGATCGGGATGCCGACCACCTGCACCGGCGCGAGCCAGGCCGGGAACGCACCGGCGTAGTGCTCGGTGAGCAGGCCGAAGAAGCGCTCGATCGAGCCGAACAGGGCCCGGTGGATCATGATCGGGCTCTGCCGGCTGCCGTCCGCGGCCTGGTACTCCAGGTGGAACCGCTGCGGCAGCTGGAAGTCGACCTGGATGGTGGACATCTGCCAGGTGCGCCCGATCGCGTCGCGGGCCTGCACCGAGATCTTGGGGCCGTAGAAGGCCGCGCCGCCCGGGTCGGGCACCAGCTCCAGGCCGGACTCCTCGGCCGCCGCGCGCAGCGCCTCGGTGGCCTGCGTCCACTCGGCGTCCGCGCCGACGTACTTCTCCGGGTTCTTCGTGGACAGCTCCAGGTAGAAGTCGTCCAGGCCGTAGTCGCGGAGCAGGTCGAGCACGAAGGTCAGCAGCGAGGTGAGCTCGGCCCCCATCTGCTCCCTGGTGCAGTAGATGTGCGCGTCGTCCTGGGTCATCCCGCGCACCCGGGTCAGCCCGTGCACCACCCCGGACTTCTCGAACCGGTAGACCGTGCCGAACTCGAACAGCCGCAGCGGAAGCTCCCGGTAGGAGCGCCCGCGGGAGCGGTAGACCAGGTTGTGGAACGGGCAGTTCATCGGCTTGAGGTAGTACTCCGCGCCCTCCATCGCCATCGGCGGGTACATGCCGTCGGCGTACCACTGGAGGTGTCCGGAGGTCTCGAAGAGCTGCGCCTTTGTGATGTGCGGGGTGTTCACGAACGCGTACCCGCCCTCCTCGTGCCGCTGGCGCGAGTAGCTCTCCAGCTCCCGGCGGATGATGCCGCCCTTGGGGTGGAACACGGCAAGGCCCGAGCCGATCTCCTCGGGGAAGCTGAACAGGTCCAGGTCCACGCCGAGCTTGCGGTGGTCGCGCCGGGCCGCCTCGGCGAGCAGCGTCTGGTACGCCTTGAGCGCGTCCCGGGTCGGCCAGGCCGTGCCGTACACCCGCTGCAGCTGCGGGTTGCGCTCCGAGCCGCGCCAGTAGGCGGCGGCCGTGCGCATCAGCTTGAACGCCGGGATGAGCCGGGTGGACGGCAGGTGCGGCCCGCGGCACAGGTCGCTCCAGCACCGCTGCCCGGTCTTCGGGTCGATGTTGTCGTAGCTGGTCAGCTCCCCGCCGCCGACCTCCATCACCTCGCTGGCATCCACGTCGCCCTTGAGATCCACCAGCTCCAGCTTGTACGGCTCAGCCGCCAGCTCCTGCCGGGCCTCCTCGACGCTGGCGAAGCGCCGCCGCCGGAACAGCTGCCCGGCCTTGACGATCTCCTGCATGCGCCGTTCGAGCTTGTCCAGGTCGTCGGGGTGGAACGGCCGGGCCACGTCGAAGTCGTAGTAGAAGCCGTTCTCCACTGGCGGGCCGATGCCGAGCTTCGCCTCCGGGAAGAGGTCCTGCACCGCCTGCGCCAGCACGTGCGCGGTGGAGTGGCGCAGCACGGCGAGGCCGTCGGCGGAGTCCATCGCCACCGGCTCCACCGGGGTGTCGGCCTCCGGCGCCCAGTCCAGGTCGCGCAGGCGCCCGCCCGGGTCGCGCACCACCACGACCGCCTGCGGGCCGGTCGCGGGCAGGCCGGCGGCGGCCACCGCGTCCGCCGCCGTCGTCCCGGCCGGGACGACGACGGGGTCGGCCACGGCGGGGGTACGGGTACCGGACACGTCGCTCTCCTTCGATACGTACGACCAACCGGTCGGTCCTGAAATGCTAACCGGCCCTCGGGGGTGTCCTGCCGACGGCGGGGCCTCGGGTTACATTGACGCCGTGACAGGCGCGGACGCGATCGCGGCGGTGCGGCGCCGCTACCAGACCTACTTCGCAGACCGCACGCCGGTGCCGTTCGCGGTGGCCGTCGACGACAAGCCGGCGCACGCCTTCGGGCCCGGCGAGCCCGCGTTCACCATCCGGGTACGCGACGAGCGCGGCGCCCGGGCGCTCGCCGCCCTCGACCAGTTCGCGGTCGCCGTGGCGTACCTGCAGGGCTCCCTCGACGTCGAGGGTGACCTGGCGGCGGCGCTGCGCATGCGGCAGTTCTTCCGCGACTTCCACCCGGTGGCCCGGCTCGGCCAGCTCGGCTCGGCGCTGCTGCACGGACGGCGCGAGGACGACCGGCGCTCGATCTCGCACCACTACGACGAGGACTCCGAGTTCTTCCTGACCTTCCTGGACCGCCGCCACCGCTGCTACACCGAGGGCGTGTTCGCCCGCGACGACGAGCCGCTCGAGGAGGCGATGACCCGCAAGATGGACCTCGCCATCGAGGCCATCGGGGTCAAGCCCGGCGACCGGGTGCTGGAGGTCGGGGGCGGCTGGGGCGCCTTCGCCGAGTACGCCGGCCGGCGCGGCATCGAGGTGACCACGCTGACCCTCTCCCGGGAGTCCGAGCGCTTCCTGCTCGACCTCGTGGCGCGCGAGTCCCTCCCGGTCCACGTGGTCCGCGAGCACGTGCTCAGCTACACCAGCCCGCACCCCTACGACGCGATCGTCAACATGGGCGTCACCGAGCACCTGCCCGACTACCGGACCACCCTGCGCAAGTACGCCGAGCTGCTGCGCCCCGGCGGCACGGTCTACCTCGACGCCCTGGCGATGCGGACCAAGCACTCGGTCTCCACGTTCATGCGCCGCTACGTCTACCCCGGTGCGTCCTCACCGCTGCTGCTGCACCAGTACCTGCGGCACGTGGCGCGCTCGCCGTTCGAGCTGCTGAGCCTGGTCGACGACCGGCACAACTACTACCTGACCTGCCGCGAGTGGGCACGGCGGCTCGACGCGTCCCGCGAGGAGGTCGTCGGGCGCTGGGGCGAGCCGCTCTACCGCCGGTTCCGGCTGTTCCTGTGGGGCTCGGCGGCCGGCTTCGACACCGGCATGGTGCAGGCCTACCGCTGGGTGCTGAAGATGCCGGAGGCCGAGCCGGCCTGACCGTGGCTACTCGAAGAGCACCACGCTGCGCAGCACCTCGCCGCGGTGCATCCGGTCGAACGCCTGCTCGACGCCGTCGATGCCGATCGTCTCGGAGACGAACCGGTCCAGCGGCAGCCGGTCCTGCCGGAACAGCGCGACGAACGTGGGAAAGTCTCGCTCGGGCAGGCAGTCGCCGTACCAGGAGGACTTGACCGCGCCGCCGCGGCTGAACAGGTCGATGAGGGGCAGCGTGAGCGTGGCGTCGGGGTGCGGCACGCCGACCAGGACCGCGGTGCCGGCGTGGTCGCGGGCGTAGAACGCCTGGGTGAAGACCTCCGGCAGGCCCACCGCGTCGATCGCGACATCGACGCCGTTGCCTCCGGTCAGCTCCCTGATCGCCTCGACCGGGTCGCGCTGCGTCGAGTTGACCGTGTGCGTGGCGCCGAACTCCTTCGCCCACGCCAGCTTGCGGTCGTCCACGTCCACCGCGACGACCGTGGTCGCGCCGGCCAGCACGGCGCCCGCGATCGCCGCGTCGCCGACCCCGCCGCACCCGAAGACCGCCACCGAGTCGCCCCGGCCCACCCCGCCGGTGTTGACCGCCGCGCCGAGCCCGGCCATCACGCCGCAGCCCAGCAGTCCCGCCACGGCGGCCGGCGCGGCCGGGTCGACCTTGGTGCACTGGCCGGCCGCCACGAGCGTCTTCTCCGCGAACGCCCCGATCCCCAGGGCCGGCGAGAGCCGGGTGCCGTCAGGCAGCGTCATCGGCTGGCTGGCGTTGTGCGTGGCGAAGCAGTACCACGGCCGGCCGCGCCGGCACGAGCGGCACTCGCCGCAGACCGCGCGCCAGTTGAGGATGACGAAGTCGCCCGGCGCCACCGAGGTCACGTCCGGGCCGACCGCCTCCACCGTGCCGGCCGCCTCGTGGCCGAGCAGGAACGGGAAGTCGTCGTTGATGCCGCCCTCGCGGTAGTGCAGGTCGGTGTGGCAGACCCCGCACGCTTGCACCTTGACCAGCGCCTCGCCGGGCCCTGGGTCGGGGACCTCGATGGTCTGCACTTCCACCGGATTGCCGGCCTTCAGGGACACAACCGCCCGCACTT
>DASRIS010000104.1:0-6306 GCA_035649895.1 Micromonosporaceae bacterium
AGCGTCACTACCCAGCATCACCGCTCCCGCTACGCCGCCTCCCGCTCCACCCGCCCCGAATGGCTACCCACCGTTACGGCCATCCCATCACTATCAGTTGCTATCTGAATACCCCATCCAACCAAGCGCGAAGAGCCCGAATAGCAGCACACTTACCAGTACGATTAGCGCAACGGCATGCGGCACCACCAGCTCTCCCCACATTGTTCGCCATTTAGAGGCAACCACAGACATAAGCCAAAGCAGCAAGAGAAGGAAGGGAACAACCACCGCCGCCTCTAGAAGATACTCACTGTACTGTACGACGACGCCAGCTTGTGGGTTCTTAGCTGTCCTGCCAGCCACGTCCGAGATGGCGATCAGCAGGCTAATCATGGACGCCACCTTGAGTTCGATCCATACCGAAAACAGCTCCGGGGTTATTGGCCTCCCTTGGTTATCGGCGACCCGGTACTTCACCCAGCAGCCAAGGCCAGCCGCCACCGCCGGAGCAATGATAAAACGGAATATGTCAGTGGCCAGAAACGCTATCATTCAACCTCCTGGGCGGGACGCTACCACCATTCGCAGTGTGACACACGGTAACGAGCCTGTATACACCCAAAAGATAGACGTACGATCAGTTTGAGAGGCGTGATGATCGACCCACTTGGCTGACCACACACCCGAGTGCACGGCTGCGATAGCCCCCAACGCCTACCAGGTGAAAATACGTCCGTCAGACCGGCCCAGGCATCGGGTGCCCCGAGGCCCCGTGATGTCTACTACGGCCATCAGGGAGCAACGGCGCAACGTCCGCTCATCTGCATGAGAGTGCGCTCGCCAAGGTCGATCAGCGGTTGACCTTGTCGCCGAAGCCCGCGTCACTGCGCTGCCCGGTCGGGGAGGTGGCCGATCTGCGTCGCTACGGGTCTGCGTCCAGACCTTGCTCAAGGGCGTAGCGCACCAGCTCGACGCGGTTGTGCAGGTGCAGCTTGTGCAGCGTGTTCTGGACGTGGTTCTGGACGGTGCGGTGGGACACCACCAAACGCTGCGCGACCTGCTTGTACGACAGGCCCTTGGCCACCAGCCGCAGCACCTCCGTCTCGCGGTCGGTGAGCCGCGGCGCGGCCGATCCCCGCGCGGGCGCGGCGGCCAGCCGCCGGTACTCGCCGAGCACCAGCCCGGCCAGACCGGGCGTGAAGACCGGCTCGCCGTCGGCGGTCCGGCGTACCGCGTCGAGGAACTCCTCCCGGTCGGCGGACTTGAGCAGGTACCCGCTCGCGCCCGCCTTCACCGCGTCCAGCACGTCCTGCTGCTCGCCGCTGGCCGAGAGCATCAGCACCCGCGCCGGCGGGTGCGCCGCGAGCAGACCCCGGATGACCTCGACCCCGGACAGGTCCGGCAGCTGGAGGTCGAGCACGACCACGTCGGGCCGCGTCGCCTTGGCCACCCGTACGGCCTGCGCACCCTCGCCGACCGCGGCCACCACCTCGTACCCGGTCTCGCTCAGGTCGCGTGCCACGGCGTCGCGCCACATCGGATGGTCGTCGACAACCATCACGCGGACCGTCACAGGGTCACGATAACGCCGCCCGCGGCAGCCTGAGCTCCACCTCGGTGCCCGTCCCGGTCGCCGAGGTGATGGCCACCGTGCCGCCCAGGTCGCGGATCCGGCCCTGGATCGCCTGGGCCACGCCGAGGCGCCCCTCCACCTCCGCCTGCGCCAACCGTCCGTCCGGGATGCCGGGACCCTCGTCGCGCACTGACACGGTGACTGTGTCGCCCTCGTCCTCGACCAGCACCCAGGCCCGCGCGTCCGGACCGCAGTGCCGGCGCACGTTGGCCAGCGCCGCCCCGACCGCCGCGGCCACCTCCTGCGCCGGCCCCGCCGGCAGCAGCACATCCACCGCAGGCGCGGCGAGCGAAACCCACGCTACCGAGGTGTACGGAGTCAGCAGCGCGCGCAGGTCGACCTCGGAGCCGGGGGCGAGGCTGCCACCGGACCAGCGCGCCACCGGGCCGAGCAGCGAGCGCAGCGCCGCCTCCTGCTCCCCGGCCAGCCGGCCCAGCTCGGCCGCTTCGCCGCCCAGCTTGGCGCCGCGGCGCTGCACCAGCGCGAGCACCTGGAGCACCGAGTCGTGGATGCCGCGCGCCAGCCGCTCGCGCTCCCGGGTCGCCGCCTCCAGCTCGGCCGCTCGCTGGAACCGCTCCTGCGCCTCGATGGCCAGCCGCGCGACGTGCCCGACGGTGACGCCCGCGAGCACCAGCAGCACCGCGCCGCTCAGCGCCACCTGGTCCCCGAAGCCCTGCCCGCGCATGACCATGCCGGCGACCCCCATGACCACACCGGCGACGGCGCCGCGGGTGCGCCCACCGGCGATCGCCCAGGCGACAACCGGTCCCGCGACCCAGGCCACGGGGATCGTGGTGATACCGGTACGCAGGCCGCTGCTGCCCAGCACCCACGGCGACACGAGCAGGCAGGCGAGCCCGACCACCAGGTCCGTGGCGAGCAGCGGCGCCGTGGGCCAGCCCGGCCGGCCGTACCCGTAGATGGTCACGCCGGTCCAGGCGGCCATGATCGCGACCACGACCCAGCCGGTGGCCGGGTGCGCATACTGGCGGAAGTTCGACCCGACGAGCAGCACGGCGTACGCGAGCGCGGCGATCCGGAAGACCGCCAGCGCCCGCCACAACGGCTCCTCGAACGTCCGCCGCCCCCGCAGCGGAGCCGCCTCGTCCGCCATGGTGTCGTCAGCCGATAAACGGGGGGACCGTGATCTCGCCGCGGGCGATCGGCACCACCTGCCCGGTGACCGTGGTCGACACGGCCGCCCCGCCGCGGGCAGCTACCATGCAGTCCAATGTGGATGGACGGTGCAGCTCCACGCCCTGCCGCACGGTGTAGGCCGACTCCCCCTCGCCGGGCAGCAGGCCCGAGGCGACCAGCCAGACCCCGAACCCGAGCGCGGCCGACCCGGTCGCCGGATCTTCCGGCACCCCCACCCCAGGGCAGAACACCCGGGTACGCGCGGTCGCCGTCGCCGGGTCCCAGGCGAAGACGCTGAGCATGGCGATGCCGTGCCGGCGGGCCGCGGTCGGGTCCCCGGCCGCCCGGGGCACCGCGTCGGGGCGTACCGGCAGGTAGTGGAACTCCAGGCCGCAGCTGGCGGCCCGTGGCGGCGGGCCGGCAAAGTCCGTTGTAGACAGTCCTACCACCTCGAGCAGCGGCGCCGGGTCGAGCTCCTCGCCGGCCGTGGGCTTCCCGCCGGTCAGCCTCGCCCGGCCCTCGGCGGAGACATGCACCGGCAGCAGGCCGGCGCCGCACTCCTGCACCACCTCGCCAGCGGCGAAGAGCCCCCGCCGCAGGCCGGTCACGGCGGCGCCCACGCTGGGGTGCCCGGCAAAGGGCAGCTCCTCCTCGGGGGTGAAGATCCGCGCCCGGTACGTGGCCGCACCGGTGGGCGGCAGCAGGAACACGGTCTCGGAGAGGTGGAACTCCCGCGCCAGCGCCTGCATCTGCTCGCCGGCCAGCCCGTCCGCACCGAACACCACCGCGAGCGGGTTGCCGGTGAAGGGCCGGTCAGTGAACACGTCGACGACCTCGTACGACAGGGTCTTCATAGGTTGTGACCCTAACTTGACCACTACTCTTGTCCTCGTGGCCACGGCGACCAGGGTGTATGTCGCCCGGCTCGCCGGCCTCGCCGTCTTCGACCCCAACGGCGACCTGGTGGGGCGGGTCCGGGACGCGGTGGGCCGGGTCCGGCCGGGCTCGCGGCCACCCCAGGTTGTCGGGGTCGTCGCCGAGATGCCGCTGCGGCGGCGCATCTTCATCCCGATGGGGCGGGTCATCTCGATCGACACCGAAGCGGTCGCGCTCGGCACCGGCACGCTGAACCTCCGGCGCTTCTCCAAGCGCCCGGGTGAGCTGCTGCTCCTGGCGGAGCTGCTGGACCGCCGGGTGACGATCACGCAGACCGGCCGGCCGGCCACGGTCGTGGACATCGCGATGGAGCGCGACCGCGCCGGCGAGTGGTCGCTGGCCCGGGTCGCGGTACGGGAGGTCACCGGCCGGCTGACCCGTCGCGGCCATCTGCACCAGCTGGACTGGGGCGAGGTGAGCGGGCTGGTCGGGGCGGCCGACGAGCAGGGCACCGCCGGGCTGCTCGCGGTGCTGGACAAGCTGCGCGCCGCCGACCTCGCCGACGTGCTGCAGGACCTGCCCGACGCGCGGCGCAACGAGGTGGCCGCGGCGCTGGACGACGAGCGGCTCGCCGACGTGCTGGAGGAGCTGCCAGAACGCGACCAGGTCGAGATCATCGCGGCGCTGGACCGGGAGCGGGCCGCGGACGTGCTGGAGGAGATGCAGCCCGACGACGCCGCCGACCTGCTCGCCGAGCTGCCAAAGCGGGAGCAGGACGCGCTGCTGGACCTGATGGAGCCGCAGGAGGCCGAGCCGGTGCGCCAGCTGATGGAGTACCAGCCCAACACCGCCGGAGCGGTGATGACCTCCGAGCCGATCATCCTCGCCCCGGACGCCACCGTGGCAGAGGCCCTAGCGTTGGTACGCGAGCCGCAGCTGTCGCCGGCGGTCGCCGCGCAGGTGTTCGTGGCGCGGGCGCCGATGGCCACGCCCACCGGGCGTTACCTGGGCGTGGCGCACTTCCAGCGGCTGCTGCGCGAGCCGCCGGCCGAGCTGCTGGGCCGGGTGCTGGACAACGACATCCCGCCGCTGCGCCCGGAGACGCCGCTGGCTGAGATCACTCGGCGGATGGCCACCTACAACCTGGTCGCGGTGGCGGTGGTGGACTCGGGTGGGCGCCTGGTCGGCGCGGTGACCGTTGACGACGTGCTCGACCATCTGCTGCCGCGCGACTGGCGGGACCGCGACCAGCTTGTTGGCGAGGGCGGTCAGCATGGCTGAGCCGCGCCGCCGGGGCAACCGCCTCGACCAGCCACGCGAACCGGCCCGGCTGCGGCTGCCGCACCCCCCGGACGCGGAGTCGTTTGGTCGCTGGTCCGAGGGGATCGCCCGGTTCATGGGTACGGCCCGGTTCCTGGTCTACATGACCGTGGTCATCGTGGTGTGGATCGCGTGGAACGCGTTAGCCCCGGCGCGGCTGCGCTTTGACCCCTACACGTTCACGTTCCTGACCTTGATGCTGTCGTTGCAGGCGTCGTACGCCGCGCCGCTGATCCTGCTCGCGCAGAACCGGCAGGCCGACCGGGACCGGCTCGCCATGGAGGAGGACCGGCGGCGGGCGGCGATGCAGAAGGCGGACACCGAGTACCTGTCCCGGGAGATCGCGGCTCTGCGGATCGCGATGGGTGAGGTGGCCACCAGGGACTTCCTGCGCTCCGAGCTGGCTCGCCTGGCCGAGGAGCTGGACGAGCTGGCGCTGCGCCGGCAGAAGCTGGACGACGAGGACGACCGCCGCCGGCGGCGGCCCGAGCGGGGGCCGGAGCCGGTGGACGAGGTCGACTCGGACGGTGTCCGGCCGAAGCCGTAGCGCGGCACAGCGCCGCTTTGCCGGCGCATGATAGGCAATACGAAACGTACTGGCTATGGCCGGTGGACCCTATTGCGCAGGACTTTGGGAATGGTTCTGAGCGGCGTTGCTTCGTGTGTGTGATCTTGTCGCGCGAATGGGATACGGATGCCTGCGCGCAGTCATGCGGGGGTGTCTGTCCGAAAGAAGACACCCAGTTCACGGTATGCCCCGGACGGGTTACGGCGCGCAGGTAGCGTCAGTCACTGATCGACGTACCGCGTTAACGATCGAGGCACGGAATGAACCGATCAAGTGAGTACCGCGTGGTCAGGCGCGTTCTAACGTGGTTCTGTCCGTCAAGGAGCCTATAGGGAGAGCGGTTCGCCCAACAGGGAGAGCGGTTCGCCCAACCGTCGCGGTGCGGTCACGGTAGCGCTTACTTATCAGCACGCCGCACCGAATGTGCCATTGAAACGCGGGAGGTAGGTCATGCCCAGAGCGTTCCAGCGAAGTCTTGCGCGCGTGATAAGCGTGACTGTCGCGGTTCTCCTGTTTATCGCGGCAGCGCCAGCGGCCGCGAATGCGACTGGGACCCTGCACGTAACCGGAACGGTCACCGACCAGAGCGGGGCCGGCGTGCAGAACGTCTCAGTGACGGCGACCGCCCTCGGCGGCACCGCGGTGCTGTTCGGCCCGGTGTCCACGGCCTCGAACGGCGGCTACCAGCTCGACGTGGATCCTGGCACGTACGACATCCATTTCGTACCGCCAAGCGGCAGCGGGCTAAGGATTCGTATTTAAATTACTAACATTCTTTAATTTACTGAAG
>DASRIS010000105.1:0-33350 GCA_035649895.1 Micromonosporaceae bacterium
ACCCTTGGCCGGCCGGCCCCGCCGACCCACCCCGGCCTTCACACCCTGGAGCTGCCCCGACTGCGGCTGCCACACTCGACTTGCCATCTGCCCCCGATGTGCTCCCGAGTGTCCACCCGGACACGACAGCGAAGCCCCGAACCCGGGCCACGGCAACCCGTACCGAGGGCTACGCCGCTGGGCACACATGCTCGGCTTCGGCGGCCACTTCCTCACCAAAGCCCGCCGCTACTCGGTCACCTTCACCCTCCTGCGCGCCACCCGCATCACCTACCGCCGCAGCGACAACCCCGACCCGACCGACACCGGCACCATCCGCACCGCCCACCACACCGGCGAGGAGACCACCCTCATCGTCGGCACCCTCACCTTCGCCGGCGTCGGCTGGCACAACACCGGCGACGCCCTACTAGCCAACACCGCCGCCGCCCTCGCCCGCGAACGACGCCAGGCCGCCCACGAGGAGCTCGCCCACCAGATCGGCACCACCCGCACCGTCACCGCCGCCTAGCCAGGAAGGAACCACCCGCCATGAGCAGCCACCCCGGCCCGCTCACCCACACCCTCACCCCCCGCTGGTACTCACCCGCCGAGGTCGCCACCCTCCTCGGCTTCGGGCTGTCCAAGGTCAAGATGCTCATCGCCACCCGACAGCTGCGCTCCATCAAGGACGGCAAGTACCGCCGCATCCTGCCCGAATGGGTCGACGACTACATCCGCACCCAGGTCGAACGCCACGAGGCAGCTAGATGACCACCCACCGCAGACGCGCCAACGGGGAAGGCTCCATCTTCCCCTACCGCAACGGCTACGCCGCCTACGCCTGGGTCACCAGACCCGACGGCACCCGCACCCGCAAGTACGTCTACGGCAAGACCCGCGAAGAGGTCCACGACAAATGGGTCAGGCTGCACCAGCAAGCCAAAGCCGGGCCCGTCCCGACCCGGGTCCCCACGGTGGCGGGCTACCTGGCCTACTGGCTGGCCGAGATCGTCGAGCCGAACCGGGCGCCACTGACCTACGCCACCTACGAGACCCTGGCGCGGCTGTACATCATCCCCGGACTGGGCGACAAGAAGATCGACCGACTTCAGGTCCGGGACGTGCAGACCTGGCTCAACGCGGTAGCGAAGACCTGCCAGTGCTGCGCTCAGAGCAAGGACGCCAGCCGGCCCAGGGACAAGCGACGCTGCTGCGCAAAGCCAGGCGGTGCCTGCTGCCTCGACTACCCTTCGGCACGCACCGTCAGGGGTATCCGCGCGGTGCTTCGCTCAGCACTGTCGCACGCCCAGGTCGAGGAGCTGGTCACCAAGAACGTCGCAGCGGTGGTCAAGCTCCCACCGCTACGCAAGCGTAGGGCCTTGACGTGGTCCAGCGAGGCGGCCCGGGCGTTCCTGGAGTCCGCGTGCGACAGCGGCGACCCACTCTACGCCGCGTACGTGCTGGTCCTGGTGCTCGGACTGCGCAAAGGTGAGGTGCTCGGTCTCACCTGGTCGGTGCTGGACTGGGGCGGCTGGGACAAGCCATGCGACCAGCACGGGGCACCGTCCTGCGGCGAGTGTCGCGACCGGTTCGAGGTCACCCTGCACGTAGAAAGGCAGCTCCAGCGCGTACGCGGGCGGCTGCTGCACCGACAGACCAAGACAGAGGAGTCCGACGCGCCCCTACCACTGCCGCCGATATGCGTGGTTGCCCTGTGTCAGCACTACCTGCGGCAGCTCGAAGCACGCAAGACGGCCGGCGCAGCATGGCATACCACGGACCTGGTGTTCACGACCCGGTACGGCAGGCCGGTGGAGCCGCGTAACTTCAACCGGTCCTGGGAGACCCGCTGCCGCCATGCCTCAGTCGAACGGATCAGCGTCCACGACGCGCGGCGTACCTGCGCCTCGCTGCTGGTCGACCTTGATGTACATCCCCGGGTCGCGATGGCGATTCTGCGGCACGCTGACTTCTCGATCACGATGGAGGTCTACTCGCGGGCCTCGGCGCAGGCCACCCGGGACGCGCTGCGGCGGTTGGGCGAGAGCCTGGGCCGATGAGCCGCTGCTGTACCTTGCTGCTGTACAAGGTCAAGAAAGGCCATCACCGGCTCTGGGTGATGGCCTTTGACCTGCTGTCGGGACGGCGGGATTTGAACCCACGACCCCTTGACCCCCAGTCAAGTGCGCTACCAAGCTGCGCCACGTCCCGGCGCCACCAACCATCGGCGGCCGGTACAGCGTAGCGCAGCCATCGCCACCACCGCGCCGACCCCCACCGGAACCCAGGACCGCAAGAGAGCTATCGCGCAGCTTGCTGGCGCTTGCGGGTCCGGACGGACACGGCCACCGGGCTGCCCGGGAAGCCGTACTCCTCCCGCAGCTTGCGCTCGACGAAGCGCACGTAGCCGGCGTCGAGCGGGCCGGTTGTAAACAGCACGAACCGCGGCGGGCGGGTGCCGGCCTGGGTGGCGAAGAGCACCCGCGGGGCCCGCCCGCCGCGCACCGGGTGGGGTGTGGCCTGCACCAGGGCGGTGAGCCACTGGTTGAGCTGGCCGGTGGGGATGCGCTTCTCCCAGCTCTCCAGGGCGGTACGCAGCGCCGGAGCTAACCGGTCCACGGCGCGGCCGGTCTTCGCCGAGACGTTCACCCGGATCGCCCACGGCACCCGGCGCAGCTCCCGCTCAACCTCCCGCTCCAGGTAGTAGCGGCGATCCGCGTCGACCAGGTCCCACTTGTTGAAGGCCAGCACCATGGCCCGGCCGGCGTCGGCCACCATGGTGAGGATCCGCTGGTCCTGCTCGCTGATCGGCTCGCTGGCGTCCAGAAGCACGACCGCCACCTCGGCGGCCTCGATCGCCGCGGCGGTACGCAGGCTCGCGTAGTACTCCGTCCCACTCGCCTGCCCCACCCGCTTGCGCAGGCCCGCGGTGTCCACGAAGAGCCAGGTCTGGCCACCGACCTCCACCAGGCTGTCGACCGGGTCGACGGTGGTCCCCGCGACCGGGTCGACCACCGCCCGCTCCTCGCGGGCGAGCCGGTTGAGCAGGCTGGACTTGCCGACGTTCGGCCGCCCCACCAGCGCGACCCGGCGCGGGCCGCGCGGGCGGGTCTCCGCCTCCAGGGGCAGCTCCGGCAGCGCGTCGAGCACCGCGTCCAGCAGGTCCCCCGAGCCACGCCCGTGCAGGGCCGAGACCGGGTACGGCTGCCCGAGCCCGAGCGACCACAGCCCCGCCGACTCCGCCTCAACGGCCGCGTTGTCGACCTTGTTGGCCACCAGGAGCACCGGCTTTGCGCTGCGGCGCAGCATGCGTACGGCGGCCTCGTCCGCGTCGGTGGAGCCGACCGTGGCATCGACCACGAACAGCACCACGTCCGCCATGGCCACCGCCGCCTCGGCCTGCGCCGCGATCGCCGCTGCCCGGTCCTTCGCGTCGGGCTGCCAGCCGCCGGTGTCGACGATGGTGAAGCGCCGGCCCGACCACAGGGCGTCGTACGCCACCCGGTCCCGGGTCACTCCGGGCACGTCCTCGACAACCGCCTGGCGGCGGCCGATGATGCGGTTGACCAGCGTGGACTTGCCTACGTTCGGCCGGCCGACGACCGCGACGACAGGCACCGGGCCTTCATCAGGGCCAGTGGTGTCCTCGTCGTCCAGTGCCGACGACAGCTCTGGCAGCTCGACCCACATCTCGTCACGGCGCCCGCGGCCAGGCGCGCTCCTGGCGGTCACGCCGCTGCCCCTGGCGCGCTCACGCCCGGTCCGCCATCATGGCGGCCAGCCGGGCGACGACCTGGTCGATGCCGAGCGCGGTGGTGTCCAGCTCCACCGCGCCGGGCGCGCGCCGCAGCGGGTCCATGGCCCGGGTCGAGTCGAGACGGTCGCGACGCGCCAGGTCCTCAGCGGTGGCGGCGAGGTCAGCGTCCTGCTCCGCGCTGCGCCGGCGGGCCCGCTCCACGGGGGACGCGGTCAGGTAGACCTTCAGGTCCGCGTCGGGCGCCACCACCGCGCCGATGTCCCGCCCCTCGACCACGACCCGGCCCGCGCCGGCGATGATCTCCTGCTGGCGGGTCACGAGCAGCCGGCGTACCTCGGGCACGGCCGCCACAGCGGAGACCGCCTGGGTCACCTCCGGGCCACGGATCTCGGCCTCGACCGGCCGGTCATCGACCGAGATGGTAGGCGCCGTGGGGTCGGTGCCGACTGCCAGCGCGATCTCGGCGGCAACCTTCGCCACCGCATCGGCGTCGTGGGGGTCGACCCCAGCCTCGAGGACGGCCCAGGTCACCGCCCGGTACATGGCACCGGTGTCCAGGTAGCGCGCACCTAACCGGGTCGCTAGGCGCCGGGAGACAGTGGACTTCCCGGAGCCGGACGGCCCATCGACCGCCACCACCCAGCGCTGCGCCCCTGCGCGCGAAGCACCCACGCGCGAACCTCCCTGCGACCCGGCCACCCCCTTATTCTGCCCGGTCGCCCCGAGAGCCACCCGGCCGAGGTGGGGCACGCCGGCCCCGAGGCCGGCAGGGGGTACGCCGAAGCTCGGGCTTCGACGGTTCGCGTCGCGGAAGGGCGACCGCAGCCGGGAACGGGAATGCGGCCGCAGCCGGGGTGGAAAGGTCACCGTTGGCGGCGGACACCGGAGCGGGCGGCGGCCGCCCGCCCGCTGCCACTGGTGGCGTCTCCGCGAGACGCCGGCTGCCGCGCGGGGCGGGCCTGCGCCCCAGCCGCATGGTCCCGGGCTGGGCGGGCCTGCGCGCCGGCCGCATGGTCCCGGGCTGTGCTGACCGCACCCTCACCCACCACGGCGAACAGCGCGGCAACTTCCGGCCTGGTCAGCCGGCGGGTCCGGCCCGGCTTGAGCCCACCCAGCTTGACCGGGCCGATCGCGGTCCGCACCAGCCGGGACACCGGGTGTCCCACCTCGGCCAGCAGCCGCCGGACAATGTGCTTACGCCCTTCGTGCAGCACCACCTCAACGAGCGCCCGCCGACCGCTCGTCTCGACCACGCGGAACGCGTCCGCCGCGGCCGGCCCGTCCGCCAGCTCCACCCCGGCGAGCAGCCGCCGTCGGACCGCGGCCGGCACCGGACCGGGCACCTCCGCCAGGTAGGTCTTTGCCACGCCGTACGACGGATGCATCAGCCGGTGCGCGAGTGCCCCGTCGTTGGTGAGCAGCAGCAGCCCTTCGCTGTCCGCGTCCAGGCGGCCGACGTGGAACACCCGATGGGGCAGCTCGGCCACGTAGTCGGCGAGTGCGGTCCGGCCCCACTCGTCGTCCATCGTGGACACAACGCCAGCAGGCTTGTTCAGGGCAACGTACACCGCCGCGGCGTCGATGACCACGCGGGCACCGTCGACGTGGATGACCGCCTCCACCGGGTCGACCTTGTCCCCCAACGTAGCCACCCGGCCATCCACTGTGACCCGTCCGGCGGCGATCAGCTCCTCGCACGCCCGCCGGGAGCCGAGGCCCGCCGTTGCGAGCACCTTCTGCAGCCGCTCCGCGCGACCATCACCGGGGTGGGACATCGGTCAGCTCATCTACGTCGTCGGGCAGGAACGGCGCCAGTGACGGCAGGTCGGCCACGCTGTCCAGAGCCAGCTTCTCCAGGAAGAGGGTGGTGGTGCGGTAGAGGTATGCCCCACTGTCAGGCTCTGCCCCGCACTCCTCGATGAGCCCGCGGGAGACCAGCGTACGCACGACCGCGTCGCAGTTGACCCCGCGGATCGCCGAGATCCGTGACCGGGTCACCGGCTGCTTGTAGGCGACCACGGCGAGGGTCTCCAGCGCAGCCTGGGTCAGCCGGACCTGCTGCCCGTCGAGCACGAACCGCTCCACATAGGACGAGTACTCACCGCGGGTGTAGAGCCGCCAGCCACCAGCCGCCCGGCGCAGCTCGAACCCACGCCGCGCGGTCGCATACTCCGCCGCCAGCTCGCCCAGCATCCGCGCCAGCAGCTCCGCCGGCTGCCCGAGGGCCTGGGCCAGCACCGCCTCGCTCACCGGCTCGTCCACCACGAGCAGGATCGCCTCCAAGGCACCGCGTAGCTCCACCGGGTCCATCGCCGAGTCCGGCTCGCCCGAGGGCTCGACCAGCGGCGCAGGGGACTCGGCCGCAGACTCAGCAGAGGGCCCAGCCAGCGACGCGGGCACGGGCTCGGCCAGTGACCCAGCCGGCGGCGCGGATCCGGGCTCCACCAGGGGTGCGGGCGCGGACTCAGCCAGCGGCTCATCCGAGGGCTCTGCCGTCGGCTCGGGCGCGAGCTCGCCTGGTGGCTTAGCCCGGGGCTCACCCGGAGAGGTGGTCACCGCCTCGTCCCGGCCTTCAAGACCAGGGCGTTCTGTATCTGTCGAAGTGCCCGTCTCAGCTATCTTGATCAAATCAGTTTCAGGGAAACTGGGGCTATCAACCGGTTCCGTAGGCCCATTTTCACTGAAATTGATTTGATCATGAAGATCGGGACTGGAGGCGAGGGCGGAGGCGGCTGGCTCGTCGCCATTATCGACAGTGGGCGCGGGCGCGGCTGGGTCCGGCGCGGGCGCTTCGGCCTGTGCCGGCGCATCGGCGCGCTGCCAGGGCGGCACCCAGGCGGCCGCCTGGTCCGCCAGGGAGCGGCTGCGCTCGTCACCGGTCACCGGTGCTCCTCTCCGCCGAACGCGGTCGGCCGGGCAGGGGTCGGGGTGGGGGTGGGGTGCAGCGGGCTGGCCATCGCGGTGCCGCCACCGCGGCCGGCATCAGGACCGCGACCGGCATCAGGACCGCGACCGGCATCAGGACTGTCCTCTCGGGACGTCTCCAACGGCGGGACTGCGTGCAGGCGCGGGCCGTCGGGCGGAGGCGAGCCGGGCGCGGGCGGGCCAGGCGCTGACGGCTCGTCGTACTCGTCGAAGTCGAGCTGGGGCACCGCGTCGTCGGCGCCGGTCCAGCGGACGCTGAGCTCCCCCAAGGCCTGGACCTGCTCGAAGGCGACCAGGCCCTCCCGGTAGAGCTCCAGCAGCGCCAGGAACCGGGCGACGACCTCCAGCGTGCTCCGGCAGTCCGCGCACAGGACACGAAACGTCGCGGTGCGCATCCGGACCAGCTTGTCCCGCAGGATGACGGCGTGCTCGCGGACGCTGACCCGTACCTGGTGCACATGCTCGATCGAGACCACAGGCGTGGGCTTGGGCGTCATCGCCTTCACCGCGAGCTGCGCCAGCCGCTCCGGCCCCACGCCGAGCACCAGGTCGGGCAGGGCCTCGGCGTAGCGCGGCTCCAGCGCCACGGCCCGCGGGTAGCTGCGCGACGCGGCGCGCTCCAGCCCGGACAGGTGCGCCGCGGCCTCCTTGAACGCCTTGTACTGCAACAGCCTGGCGAACAGCAGGTCCCGCGCCTCCAGCAGGGCCAGGTCCTCCTCGTCCTCGACCGCCGCGGCGGGTAGCAGCCGGGCCGCCTTGAGGTCGAGCAGGGTGGCGGCGATGACCAGGAACTCGCTCGCCTCGTCCAGGTCCCACTCGTCGCCCATGGCCCGGATGTAGGCGATGAACTCGTCGGTCACCCGGTGCAGCGCCACCTCGGTGACGTCCAGCTTGTGCTTGCTGATCAGCTGGAGCAGCAGGTCGAACGGGCCGGTGAAGTTGACCAGCCGTACGGTGAAGCCCGTGCTCACCGCGCCAGCATCAGCCTCGGCGCCGGCGGGCGGCGAGGGCTGCGTGGAGGGGTCCACGGGCGGCGCGGTCACCACCAGACGGTAACCTACGCCCTGCTGGGACCTTGCTGCCGTGGGCGCGCCCGCTCAGGGGCAACCGGCGGGCTGCCCGGGCCGACCGTTGCCCGAGCCGACCGGCGGTCAGGCGCCGTGAGTGGACCAGAGACCGCCCCCGCGCTAGCGGTCAGGCCCAGCCAGCAGTCGGAGGACGCCCGCGGTCAGTGGTCAGGCGCCACCTGCGAGCCGCTCGGTCTGGGCGGCGATGACCTCTCGGGCGAGCTGGCGGTAGTTACGCGCGCCGGAGGAGGCCGGGTCGAGCGAGGTGATCGGCGTGCCGGCCACCGTGGACTCGGGGAACTTCACCGTCTTGGTGATGACGGTCTGGTAGACCTTGTCGCCGAACGCCTCCACCACCCGTTGCAGCACCTGCCGGCAGTGCGTGGTGCGGCTGTCGTACATGGTGGCGAGGATGCCCTCGAGCTCCAGGTCGAAGTTGAGCCGCTCGCGGACCTTGTCGATCGTGTCCAGCAGCAGCGCCACCCCGCGCAGGCTGAAGAACTCACACTCCAGCGGGATCAGCACGCCGTGCGACACGGTCAGCGCGTTGATCGCGAGCAGACCCAGCGACGGCTGGCAGTCGATGAGGATGAAGTCGTACTCGCGGAGCACCGGGCGCAGCACGCGGGCCAGCGCCATCTCCCGGGCGACCTCGGTGACCAGCTGGATCTCTGCCGCGGCCAGGTCGATGTTGGCCGGGAGCAGGTGCAGGCCGGCGACATCCGTCTTGATCAGGATGTCGTCGATGCTTACGTCGTCCTGCATGAGCAGGTTGTAGACGGACACGTCGAGGTTGTGCGGGTTGACCCCGAGACCGACCGAGAGCGCGCCCTGCGGGTCGCAGTCGACGAGCAGCACCTTGCGCCCGTACTCGGCGAGCGCGGCACCGAGGTTGATCGTTGTGGTGGTCTTGCCGACGCCGCCCTTCTGGTTGGCCATGGCGATGATGCGCGCCGGACCGTGCCGGTCGGTGGGCATCGGGTCCGGGATCGGGCGACGCATCGTATACGCCGCCGGGTCGGCCGGACCCAGCTCCGCGCCGAAGGCGAGCGCGGACTGCTGCTCCGCACGCAGCGTCGAGGTCCACGCCTCGGCCTGGTCGCTGATGCCTGCCATCTCCTGACCGCCCTCGGAGCTCATGCTGTTGCCCGACTGTACGCCAACGAACGGGCCGGATCGGGGACAACGCTCGGCGTGTCGGGCCAGCACCGCCCCGCAGCCGAGGACCAGCACGGGTCCGTGGCCGGGCTCCGCGCGACGGCGCGGGCGTAGGTCCTTCCTCGCGACCGGCACGGTCCTCTCGTAACCGGGCGACCTTGAGGAGGGACCTACGCCGTAGCCGTCAGCTACTCCTCCGGCCCCATCAGGATGGCCTCATCAGATGGCCTCATCCGGCTGGCACCAGGACGATCGCGTCGCCGTTCTGGCGCTCGACGGGGCGGCCCTGGGCGTCGAGGTCGGACGGGGAGCTGACCAGCTGCCCGTTGACCACTGTGGCCGACGACCCGCCGCCGTCCAGGTTGACCGCTTCCACCGCACCCAGCGCCTTCATGACCTGGGCGTACGCCATGATCGAAAGACCTTGGCTGTAGCTGTCCTGCCGCCCGTCCACCTGCACGAACAGCAGCCGGCCCGAGGCGTCGACGCCGACACCGCTGCGCGGGTTGTCCCGGATGAACCAGGCGTAGCCGAAGGACGCGCCGAGCGCAGAGGCCGGCAGTCCCAGCGTCGGGTCCTCGTGCACCAGGCCGTCGGCGACCGGGTTGACGGCGAGCTGGCCGTTGCTGACCAGCCGCGGCCCGCCGTTGACGACGGAGTCGGTCGGCCCGAAGGTCACCTGCTGCCCGGCGTCGTCGGTGACCGTCAGGTCCAGGTGCATCGGGCCGCCGACCGTGGCGTGCGTGGACAGCCAGGCCGCGTCGGCCCCGGTCGCCTGCACGAGGCGGTAGCCGGTGGGGATGGCCGCACCGGTGCGCGGGCGGACGGCGGTCACCGTGCCGTCCGGGTCCACCAGCGCCTCGGCGCCAGGACCGGCGGCGGGGGCGGTGCCGTACTCCGGGGTCAGCACGACCAGCTCGTCAGGGTCGGTGCAGGTGAAGTCGTGCACCGGCCGCTGCGTGGGCGCGTCGCCGCCGGTCCCGCCGCAGTTGCGCACCACGCCGGGCACCCGGTTCAGCGCGTCGACCAGGTGTGTCGCCGGCCCGAACCGGACCGTGTACCGGCTTGACAGCGCCGTGAACCGCGTCTTGCGGCCGTCGTTGCCGAGCACCAGGGCGTACCGGCCGTTCGTGGCGGCGGTGAGCACCTCGCCGTCCACCACGGACAGGCCCGCGGGCACGCCCGGCGTCCCGTCCGCCGGGTTGATGGTGAAGAAGCCGCCGTTCATCGCGTACAGGGCGCCGGCCTTGCGGGCCATGGCGGTGGTGGTCTCCCGGCCGGAGACCCAGTCGCCGACGGTCGCCCTGATCCGGCCGGCGAACCTCTTCGGGTCGACGCTCAGCACCCGGACCACCCATGGTCCGGTGTTGTCCGGCCGCCCGTCCTGTCCGGTGTAGACGGTGAACGCCCGGAACCCGGCAGCGGTGAGCGCGACCAGCAGCGGGTCGGTGGCGGCGGGCTTGGCGGCGTAGCGGCCGACGCGCAGCGTGTATCCGATCAGGCCGCCTGCGTACCCCTCGAAGCTGGGGGCGTAGTCGACCGGCTCGACCCGTGGCTGCCAGCCCCGGTTGGCCATCTCCTGCGCCACCGACGGCGCCGCAAGCATCTGCTGCGCGACGGCGTTGGCCTTGTCGAGCGTGCCGACTGCGCCCTGGTCGGCGGTCGGGTCGGGGTCCGGCTTGACCGGGCCGACCGGGATGTTGACGCCGATCGTCCAGTACTCGCGGGCGGTGTCGTTGTAGCCGCGGGTGATGGTGGTGAGGGTGACGCCGGGGGCGAGCTGCTGCTCCACCCGGGTCTCGGTGAGGGTGGCCGGCCCGAGCGGCAGCGGGCCCGGGGGCAGGGACTGCGGCGGGGGGCCTGCCGCGGCGCCGGTGGAGACCGGAGCCAGCGGCAGTGTGGCAGCGAGGGCGAGGGTGACCGCCAGCCAGCTGCGGGACAGTCGCATGCGGACAAACCTTTCGTCAGGAGGTGCGCATACCTGGATATCCACGCTATGCCGTTCGTACCTCACCCGAGTAGTACGACCGGCGTGTCGCCCGCGCGCGGCGCGGGAAGCTTCAGCGCAGGGGCTCGGCGCGGGAAGCTCGGCGCAGGGGCTCGGCGCAGGGCGCTACGCAGGCGGAACGGAGGCGGCGCGCTAGCCGCGGGCCCGGGGGTGCGCCAGCGCGTAGACCTCGCGCAGGTGCTCGACGGTGACCTGGGTGTAGATCTGGGTGGTCGTCACCGAGGCGTGCCCGAGCAGCTCCTGCACCACCCGCACGTCCGCGCCGCCGTCGAGCAGGTGCGTGGCGTAGGAGTGGCGCAGGGTGTGTGGGGACACCGCGCGGGGCCCGTCGACCGGCAGGCCGGCGCGCTGGGCGGCACGGCGCAGGATGATCCAGGCGCTCTGCCGGGACAGCGGTCCACCTCGGCTGTTCAGGAACACCGCAGGGCTGCCGCGGCCGGCACTGGCCAGCGCCGGCCGGGCCCGTACCAGGTAGGCCTCCAGCGCCTGGCGGGCGTAGCTGCCGACCGGCACCACCCTGGTGCGGCCACCCTTGCCGTGCAGGACCACGGCGCCCTCAGCCAGGCCCAGGTCGTCGACTGCCGCCCCGACCGCCTCGGAGATGCGCGCGCCGGTGCCGTAGAGGAACTCCAGCAGCGCCCGGTCCCGTAGCCCGAGCGGCTCGTCCTGGCGCTCCACACTGGACAGCAGCCGGTCCACGTCGGACACGTCGAGCGCCTTCGGCAGCCGGCGGGGCGGGACCGATGGGCGTACCTCGCGGGTGGGGTCGTCGGCGGACAGCCCCTCGCGGAGGGCGAAGCGGTGCAGCCCGCGTACGGCGCTCGCGGCCCGGGCGGCGGAGGCGGCGGACAGCGGCGGGTGCTCGCCGTCGCCCTCGCGCAGCCGGGCCACGTGGTCGGCGACCTGCTGCGCGGTCGCCGCCCGTAGGTCGGCCACGCCCGCCGAGGCCAGGAACCCGGCGTACCGGTCCAGGTCGCGACGGTACGCCTGAAGCGTGTTGCCGGCCAGTCCACGCTCGACGGTCAGGTGGTCGAGGTAGGCACGTATCGCCCGCTCGACCGGCACCGGTCGAGCCGGGCCCGGCGCGGTCGCCGCCGCTGCGGTCACCGGCGGGTCGGTCGCCGCCGTCTCGGTCAGGCCAGCACCTCGTCGATCTTCACGCTGGACATGGCGTGCGCCTCGGCCACCGGGGCGTTGGTCACCTGCCCGTCGTAGGTGTTCAGGCCCAGCGCGAGGGCCCGGTCCCGGCGCAGGGCGTCCCGCCAGCCGTGGTTGGCCAGCTCCACGGCGTACGGCAGGGTGACGTTGGTCAGCGCGTACGTGCTGGTGTGCGGGACCGCGCCGGGCATGTTGGCCACGCAGTAGAAGACGCTCTCGTGCACGGTGTAGACCGGGTCGGCGTGGGTGGTGGGGTGCGACGCCTCAAAGCAGCCGCCCTGGTCGATGGAGATGTCAACCAGCACGCTGCCCGGCTTCATCCGGGCCACCAGGTCGTTGGGGATCAGCATCGGGGCCTTGGCGCCGGGCACCAGGACCGCGCCGATCACCAGGTCGGCGTCGAGCACCGCCCGCTCCACCTCGTACGCGTTGGACGCGACCGTCTGCAGGTGCCCCTGGTAGATCGCGTCGGCCTGGCGCAGCTTGTTGATGTTCTTGTCCAGCAGCAGGACCTCGGCCTGCATACCGAGGGCGATCGCGGCGGCGTTCATGCCGGACACGCCGGCGCCGATGACGACCACCTTCGCCGCGTAGACGCCGGAGACGCCGCCCATCAGCACGCCGCGCCCGCCGCCGGGGCGCATCAGGTGGTACGCCCCGACCTGCGGCGCGAGCCGGCCGGCGACCTCGGACATCGGGGCGAGCAGGGGAAGCGACCCGTCGGCCAGCTCGACGGTCTCGTACGCGATGCCGGTCACCCGCCGCTCGACCAGCGCGTCCGTGCACTCCCGGGAGGCGGCCAGGTGCAGGTAGGTGAAGAGCACCTGACCGGCGCGCATCCGGTGGTACTCCTCGGCGATCGGCTCCTTCACCTTGAGCACCAGGTCGGCGTCGGCCCACACCTCGTCGGCGGTGGGGCGGATAGCGGCGCCGGCGGCGGCGAACTCGTCGTCCGAGATCGACGACCCGAGGCCCGCTCCGGACTCGACCAGCACCTGGTGGCCGTGGCGGACCAGCTCGTTGACGCCTGCCGGCGTGATCGCGACGCGGTACTCGTGGTTCTTGACCTCGCGCGGAATTCCGACCTTCATGTGTACGACCCCTCTTTCCGGCCGAACGCGGCCCCGTTGCCGGTCGGTGAGCGCTGCCCCGCCCGCCGCAGTCTAGGCCTGGATCCACAGTGAACAGGGGACCACCGCCGGGCCTCCGGTCCGGGGTAGCGGCCTCCAGCTGCGATGCGGCCCGTCCCGCGGCAGCCGGCAGCGGGCGACGTCCCGTAACACTGTGTACATAATGCCGTTACCGGAAGCCCTGCGCTCGCCACGCCACCGAAGGGCAGTGTGAGCCGGGTGCCTGGGCCGGGCCTTCGGGTGCTGGACTACGTGCTGTACTTCGGCACCACGGTCGGCGAACCGGACTGGGCATGACGGGCCGGACTGGGCCGCGGCGGGCCGACTGAGCCGCCTCAGCCGGGTGATGGGCTGTCGACCGGGCGGAGACCGCGCCAGCCGGCGTCCCGGACCCGGGCGGCGGCGAGCACGCCCACCAGGCACGCGGCATTGGTTATCGCCCCGGACAGCCCCATCGCCACCGCCTCGTCCAGCGGCACCCGCGCAACGACGAGGTGCGCCTCCTCGTGGGTGCGGGTGTAGCGGTCGCGTTCGGGCACCGGGCGCAGCTCACGGGCGAGGTAGAGCCGGATCAGCTCGTCCGAGCACCCGGGTGAGGTGTGCACGTCGGCGAGGAGGTCGTACCGGCCGGCGACGAGGTCGGCCTCCTCCGCCAGCTCCCGCGCAGCCGTCTCGACCGGCGGCTCGCCGACTACGTCGACCAGGCCGGCCGGCAGCTCCCACAGCTCGCGGCGCAGCGCGTGGCGGTACTGGCGGACCAGGACGACCCGCTCCTGCTCGTCCACTGCCACCACGCCGACGGCCCCTGGATGCACCAGGTAGTCGCGCTGGGCGGTGACCCCGTCCGGCATGGTGACCTGGTCGGTGACCACCCGGAACACGGCTCCGGTGAACGGCTCGACCCGGTCCCGCACCCGGTACCCGTCGGTCACGATGACACCGGCGCCCGGTGCTCGGCCGGTTCCTGCCCGGCCGGCCCGCCCTGGCTCGCAGAGCCGCCACCGAGCACGCCGCCCACCCGGCCGTTGCCTCCACCGGCGCCACCCAGGGCGCCCGGACCACCAGGCTCGGGCAGCTCCACCGGCAGCCGCCCGGCCGCGTTGTACGCCAGCGCCGCGCCGACCAGCCCGACGAAGAGCGGGTGCGGGCGGGTAGGCCGGCTCTTGAGCTCCGGATGCGCCTGCGTGGCGACGAAGAACGGGTGCAGCTGCCGGTCCAGCTCGACGAACTCCACCAGCCGGCCGTCCGGGGACGTCCCGCTGATGCGCAGGCCCGCCTCTGTCAGGGCGTCGCGGTAGGCGTTGTTCACCTCGTACCGGTGCCGGTGCCGCTCGGTCACCTCGGTGCGCCCGTACGCCTGCGCCGCCAGCGACCCGGCCGCGAGCGTCGCCGGATAGGACCCGAGCCGCATCGTGCCGCCCAGGTCTCCCCTGCCGGCCACGATGTCCTGCTGGTCGGCCATCGTGTCGATGACGGGGTGAAGGGCCTGCGGGTCGAACTCGGTGGAGTTGGCCCCGTCCAGCCCCGCCAGGTGCCGGGCCACCTCGATGGTCATGCACTGCAGGCCGAGGCACAGGCCGAGGATGGGGATCCCGTTCGCCCGGGCGTACCGGGCCGCTCCGATCTTGCCCTCGATGCCGCGCACCCCGAAGCCGCCCGGGATCACCACACCGTCCACACCGGACAGCGCGGCCGCCGCACCGGTCCCGGTGAGGCACTCGTCGCTGGGCACCCAGCGCAGCTCCACCCTGGTCCGGTGGGCGAAGCCGGCAGCCCGAACCGCCTCGGTCACGGACAGGTACGCGTCCGGCAGGTCGACGTACTTACCGACCATCGCCACGGTGACGCTCTGCGGCGAGTGGTGCACCCGGTCGAGCAGGTCGTCCCAGCGGCTCCAGTCCACGTCCCGGAAGGACAGGTTCAACCGGCGTACGACGTACGCGTCGAGCCCTTCGCGGTGCAGCACCTTGGGGATGTCGTAGATGCTCGGCGCGTCCGGGGCGGCGACCACGGCCTCGCGGTCCACGTCGCAGTAGAGCGACAGCTTGTGGGTCAGCTTGTCCGGGACCGGCCGGTCGGACCGGCACACCAGCGCGTCGGGCTGGATGCCGATGCTACGCAGCGCGGCGACCGAGTGCTGGGTCGGCTTGGTCTTCAGCTCGCCGGACGGGGCCAGGTAGGGCACCAGCGACACGTGCAGGTAGAAGCAGTTGTCGCGGCCGATGTCGTGGCGCACCTGGCGGATCGCCTCCAGGAACGGCAGCGACTCGATGTCGCCCACCGTGCCGCCCACCTCGGTGATCACCACGTCCGGCGTACGGCCGTCCGCGTCCGGCTCGCCCATCGCCCGGATCCGGGCCTTGATCTCGTTGGTCACGTGCGGGATGACCTGGACCGTGTCGCCGAGGTACTCCCCCCGCCGCTCCTTGGCGATGACCGCCGAGTAGATCTGCCCGGTGGTCACGTTGGCCTTGCCCGCCAGCGCCCGGTCCAGGAACCGCTCGTAGTGACCGATGTCCAGGTCGGTCTCTGCCCCGTCCTCGGTGACGAACACCTCGCCATGCTGGAACGGGTTCATGGTCCCCGGGTCGACGTTCAGGTACGGGTCGAGCTTCTGCATGACAACGCGCAGCCCGCGCGCGGTGAGCAGGTTGCCGAGGCTGGACGCGGTGAGCCCCTTGCCGAGGGAGGAGGCGACGCCTCCGGTGACGAAGATGTGCTTCGGCGTGCCGCCAGGCGTCCGCGATGCGGTCAAGATGGGCTCCCGTGGTTATCACTGCAGGGGGTGGCAGGACAGCGCAGCGTCACCGCAAAGAGATCATCCATAGCGAGATTGGCGCGACCCACGGGATTTCACGGTAACACCTCAGCCCCGCCGGGCGCCGGAGCACTCGCCGCGGGCGTACCCGCGGTTGGTTTGCCCACCGGAGCGACCGCCGGCTCCGCAGGTACGCGCCCGGCCGTGGCACTCGCCGCAGGATCTGGGGCTGGCGCGCCCAGACCTGGGGCGGGCGCGTCTGGAGCCGGGACGGGCACCACGCCGTGCCCAGCGGGCACCACAGTGCGGTCGTCCGCATGGTCGAGCACCCGCAGGGCGGCCAAGGCAGCCAGCGGTACCGCGGTGGCCGCCGCGGCCCCCGCGACGTTGAGGGCCGCGGCGTTGAACGGGCCGGCGACGAGGCTGGCCACGGCCAGCCCGGCGAAGGCCGCCCGCACCGACGGGTAGAGCCCGAACAGGCGCTTCAGCCCACCCCAGTGGCTCAGCAGCGCCAGCCACACGAACATCGCGGACCCCAGCGCCAGTACCGTCAGCGGGCTGGAGGCGAACGCCACCACGTTGGCCGCGCCGGCCCGGTTGACCAGCATCCCGCCGGTCCCCTCCCCCAGCTCGGTGAGGAACCGGCCCAGGGTTCCCCGTTCGTCGGCCGGCCGGCGCAGGTCCATCAGGGCGAACCCGGTGGTCACGGCCAGGCCGGCGAGGGTGGCCCAGACCAGGCGGCCGAGCGTGAGCCAGCCTCCGGTGGCCATCGCCGCCGCGATGCACACCCCGGCGGTGAGCGCGATCGCCCCGCCGGCGTCGGCGCCCAGGTAGGGGCTGCCGGCGAGCACGACCCCGACGCCGCCGACAACCGCCACCAGCGGGGTACGCCACCGGCGTACCAGCCGCTGGGCCAGGCAGCCGGCGGTGAGCAGCAGGCCGGCGACGAAGACGCCGAGCGCCACGGTGCCGAGGCCGGCGTAGCGGCCACCCTCGAGGGTCGAGTAGCCGGCGACGCCGTTGAGCTGGAGGGTGGCGCCGGTGAGCACGTCGACGGCGACGACCGTACCCGCGACCGCCGCGACCGCGGCCAGCGGGCCGAGGGTGAGCCGCCGCCACGGGCCGGCCGTGACCGCCGTGGTCAGCACCACCAGGATGCCGGCGGTCACTGCGGCGAAGACCGGTCCGGGCGCGCCAGAGCGCCACCACGGCACCGCGTCCGCGACCAGCGCCGCCGGTATGGCCAGCCCCGCCGCCACGAGCAGCACCTCGGCGGCGCGGGACAGCGACCGGGGCACCGGGGCCCGGGCGGCCGGACCGGTGTGGCGGCGGGCCCGCCGCAGCAGCGGTACAGCGCCGAGGAAGAGCAGCAGCTGGACCACTGCCAGCGCGGTGAAGAACCCGGCGGTGACGCGGCGCTGGGCACCGGCCTCACGGTCGGCGTCGGCGAGCGCGGCCACCGCCGCCGGCAGGGCGGCGGGGCGGCCGGGTGCGCGGTCGGCGGGGCGGCCGGCGAACAGGTGCCGGGGGGCCGGCTCGCCCAGCGCCGCGAGCGCGGTCGGGGCGAGGTCGGCCAGCTGGAGGTAGCCCGGGCGGCCGGTGCTGGCCGAGCTGAGCCACCCGCCGGCCCAGCCGGGCCCGTCGGCGATGGCCACGTGCAGGCGCGAGGTGGTGTCGGTGTCGGAGAGCCCGGCGACGACCAGCAGCGACTCCGGCGGGCGGGCGGCGAGCAGCCGGGCCAGCACGGCGTCCACCTGGCGGGCCGCGTTCCGGCGCCGGGCCGGGTCGGCGCCGGCGACCGTACCGAGGTCGACGATGCTGAGCACGCACGCCGACAGCAGCGGCTGCGCCCGCTCCGGCAGGGCCGGGGCGTACCGGTCGACGCGCCCGTACGGGCGGGCGGCGGCCACCGCGGCGCCCGGGCCGACCGCCACCGAGCAGCGGACGGACTCGGCCAGCGCACCCGGCACCGCGCCCCACGGCAGCTTCTCCCGGTTGTGCACCACCACGGCCTGCTGGTCGGGCAGGGAGGCACCGGTGCCCGCGGGGTGGATGGCGACCCGGAGCGGTATGCACTCGCCTGCGGTCAGCCCGCCTGGGCGCTGGGCGAAGTTGCCGGCGCCCAGGGTCACCCAGCCGTCACCGGGGCAGGTCGGCCGGCGGGCTGACCGCACCGCGAGCGCCCCGACCGAGCCGCGCTCGGCGAGCGCCCACAGGGTCGGCGTGTCGTCCGGGTTCACGTCGTCCCAGCGCAGCCCGGGAGCACCGGCGACGACGACGTACTCCACCGTGCTGCGCGGGGTCGCCACGACCGGCCGGGCGAGCAGGCCGAGGATGCTCGCCGCCGCCACGGCCACCGCCACCAGGACCGGCGGGAACCGGTGGCGGATCACGGGGGACCCGCCTCCCCGGCCGGCCGGGCGTGCGCCACCAGCTCGGCGTAGACGTTGCGGACCTGGTCGACGGTGTCGCGCTCGGTCGGCCAGGTCCTGGCCCGGGCCGACCCGCGCTCCGCGTAGAGGCGGCGCAGCTGGGCATCGCCCAGCAGCTCGCGTACCGCCGCGTCCAGGGCGTCCACGTCGCCGGGCGGGACCAGCACCGCCGCGTCGCCGACCAGCTCCGGGATGCCGCCGACCCGGGTGGCGACCAGCGGTACGCCGGCGGCCAGCGCCTCCTGCGCGAACAGCTGGCGGGCCTCCCAGGCGCTGGTGACCACCGCGAGGTCGGCGGCGCCGAGCAGGTCCGCCACGTCGGTGCGGTGCCCGACCAGCAGCACCGGCGCCCGCTCCCGGGAGATCTGCGCGCTCAGCTCGATGTACGACGGCCCCCGCCCGGCGACCACGACCAGCGGCGCGGGGCTCAGCTGGCGCCACCGGGCAGCCGCCGTGACCAGGACATCGTACCGTTTCTGCGGGTGTAGCCGGCCCACCGAGAGCACCAGCGGAGCGCCTTGTGCCAGGCCCAGCTCGCGCCGGACCCGGGCGGCGCTGCGGCGGCGGGCCGGCAGGGCGGGCGCGGCCACCTCCGCCAGCCGGGCGTCCCGGGCGCCGCGCTCGCTCGCACGCTCGACCAGGTCGGTGGAGGCGCACAGGGTGACGTCGGCGGCCCGGGCGACGCAGCCCTCGATGGCCCGGTTCACCCGGCCGCGCAGCCCGTCGCCGACGACGGCGTTGTGCCAGGTGACCACCAGCGGGCGACGGCGGCGGGCGGCCGCGGCGACGAAGCCGGCGCGCAGCCCGTGCGCGTGTACCACGTCGGGCCCTGCCTCGGCGAACGAGCGGCGCAGGACGAGCATCGCCCGCGCGTCGCGCAGCCTTGGTCTGGCCGGGATCTCCACCGGTACGAAGCTCGCCCCGCGCCTGGTGAACCCGAACAGCTCCTCAGCGTGCGCCGGGCCGCACACGGTAACCCGCGCCCCCCCGGCCGCCAGCCCGCCGGCGAGGGACGCGACGTGCGCCCCGATGCCGCCGGTGCTCGAGCCGAGGACCAGGGCGACCCCGAGCCCGTCCGCCGCCGCGCTCTGCCCGCTACGCCCGTTCACGCGCCTCCTCCCGGGTCGGCTGCCGGCGGCGCAGCCGCGCCCGTACCCCGGCGAGCATGGGTGCCAGGTCACGCCGGTCGACCGCGTAGGCAACAGAGAGGAACACCGCGACGACGGCGACACCGGACAGCATGCCGGTTAGCAACGCGTCCCCGACAGCGGGGGTGCCGTGCCCCGGTGGTGTGCCGTGCCCCGGCCGGGCAGCCAGGCCGAAGGGCAGGGTCAGGCCGAGGGACACGGCGAGGCCGAGGGAGACGGCGAGGCCGGCCAGGGTCGCGGTGAGCCCGCCGGCCAGCCCGGCAAGCGCGGTCCGGCCGAGCCCGGCCAGCGCCCCCGGCCCGGCCCGGCGCGCCGTCACGACCAGCAACGCCGCGCCGAGCACGCTCATCCCAACGGCGTTGGCGCCGGCGAGCGCGACGGCCCGCTCGCCGGTGGGCAGGCCGGCGGCGAGCGCCACCGCGGCGAGCGCCACCGCGGCCCAGCCGAGCGCGGTGGCTCCGGCGGCGAGAGCGGTGTCGCCCCGGGCGTAGAGCGCCCGGCTCAGCACCGCGAACAGGCCGTAGCCGAGCAGGCCAGGGGCGAAGCCGGCGATCGCCGCGGCCAGCGCCCCGACGTCCGGAGCCCCCGCCGCCGGCATCACCGCGGCGAGCGCCGCCGCGCCGGGCCAGGCGAGCGCGGCCAGCGCCGCCACGCCCAGGAAGCACAGGAGTACGACGCCGCGTACGGCTCCGGCGAGGGTGTCCCGGTACCGGGTGGCCTCGCCGTTGGCCCCGGCCGCCGCCAGCACCGGGTAGGCCGCGGTGGCGACCGGCACGGCGAGCACCGCCCACGGCAGCAGGAAGATCGTCTGGGCCAGGTTGACCAGCACCACGGTCCCTGGCGCGCCGGCCAGCGCGAGCCGCAGGACGACGACGAGCGCGACCTGCTGGGCGGCGACCGTCACCGCGCCGGCCAGGGCCAGCCCGCCCACCGCCCGGCGCGCCGGCGCCGGGAACCGCAGGCTCGGCCGGATCCGCAGGGCGAGCCCGCGCAGCGGGACCACCAGGCACAGCGACAGCACGGCCACGCCGAGCGTGGTGCCGACCGACAGCACCAGCTCGCCCGTGCGGCCCAGCCCCGCCACGGCGGTGCCGCGCCCCTGCACCAGGGCGAACGTGACGTACGCCGTGACCACGGTGACGCTGGACAGCAGCGGCGCCAGGACCGGCCAGGCGAACCGGTGGTGCGCCTGGAGCACACCAGTGAGCACGATCCCCACCCCGTAGAGCGGCAGCTGCGGTGCGAACACCCGCAGCATCCGTACCCCGACCGCCAGCTCCTCCGGCGAGGAGGCCGGCGCCAGGGCCCGCATGACCGGCCCGGCGGCGACCGCGACCACCACCGCCGCCGCGACCAGCAGGGCCAGGGTCCAGGTCAGCAGGGCCGACGTGGTGTCGCTCACCGCCTGGCGGTCACCGCGCTCAACGGCGCCGGCCAGCAGGGGTACGACGAGGCTGGCCAGCGCCCCGCCGGCGACGATCTCGAAGATGATGTTGGGGACGGTGTTCGCGGCCAGGTAGATGTCGCCGAGGTCCGTGGCGCCGACCGCCCAGGCGAAGACCATCGTGCGGGTGAAGCCGGCCAGGCGGCTCGCCACCGTGAGGACCGCGATGAGCGCGGCCGCCCCTGCGACGCGCCGCACCGCTCACCCGCGGTCGGTGCGGCGCCCGAGGGCGTCCAGCTCGCGAAGGCCGGGCGTACGCCCGATGACCTGTGTGAAGCTGACCTTCTCGCTGGCGGCGGTGAGCGCCACGATGCCGGTGAGCAGGGCGGCCCGGCCCGCCGTACGGGTCCGGGCGGCCAGCGCCACGCCCAGCAGCGCGCCGAGCGCGTTCGCGCCGCAGTCGCCCAGCATGATCTTCTCGTCGAGGTCGTCGCCGAGCAGCGCGGCGGTCGCGCCCACCGGGCCGGCCACCAGCCCCCGGACCGGGCCTGCGGCGAGCGGCGCACCCAGCAGCAGACCCACCTTGGCCGCCCGGCCCGGCCGTAGGTCGAAGAGGTTGACCAGGTTGGCCAGTCCGGCGATGAGGCCGGCGCCGAGCAGCAGGTCGACCCCTACGCGGACCCGGCCTGGCGCCCCTGGGCGAGCCCGGCCTGGTACCCGTGCGCGGGCCCGGCCGGGGCGCCCTGCCCGGGTCGCCTCGTCGACGGCGAGCAGGGCGGAGGCCGCCAGCCCAGCCGCGCCCACTCCAGCGATCTTGACTAGGCCGCTGGTCAGCCGGCCGGCCCGCAGCGCGCTCAGATGCCCCCGGAAGCCCTTTGCGGCCCGCTGCTCCGGCCGGGAGCCGACCACGTCGTCGTAAAGCCCCACCGCCCCGGCGCCGAGGCCGGCCACGAGCGCGGCGGCCGCCGCCGGCGGGCTGCCGGCACCGGCCGCCGCAGTGGTGGCCGCCGCAGCGGCCAGCGCCGGCCCGCCGGCGAGGGAGACCGTACGGCCGCGGAAGTTGGTGCGCTCGAGCGCCGCCGCGATCCCGGGTCGGGACAGCTGGCCGGGCCCGGGCAGATGGCCGGACCAGGACTGGCTGCCTGGCCGGGTCGCCGCGGCGGGCCGGGGCCTCGTCGCGGGCCGGGACAGGTGCCCGGACCAGGACTGGCTGCCCGGCCGCGGCGCCGCTGCCGGCAGCGGCCCGCTGGCGGGCGGCGGCTGCGGGGGCCGTGACAGCGCCCGGAGCACGGCGCGGGCGGCGACCGCTCCCGCGGCGCCCAGCAGCGCCTGCCCCACCACAGCCCGCGCCTGGCCCGCCACAGCGCGCGTCCGGCCGGTGCCGGCCAGCGGCCGGCTCGTCCGGGCCGGAACGGTCAGTGCCCGGCTCGTCCGGGCCCCCACCGAGCTCACTCCGGCCGCTTCGGCATGAGTGAGGAGGAGCCGGCCTCCGTGCCGTAGTGCCCGGCGCGTACGCCGTCCGGAGGGGCGGCCGGGCGGAGCTGCTCGACCAGGGCGAGCACCGCAACGACCCGGCCCTGCGGGGTCGCCACGTTGTCCACCGTCGAGATCGTCTTGTTCAGGGCCGGGTCCTCGCGGACCTCGGTGAGCGCGTTGCCCTCGCCCGCCACGCCGTTACCGGCCAGCACGACCGGACCCGCCTCGTCGAACTGGACGACCGCGGTCACCACCGCCGCGTTCTTCCGCGCGGACTCGCGGTCGACGTACGGCGGCCCGGTGACGACCACCACGGCGTCCGCGGCCACTGCGACCTTCGCCTGCTCGGCGAGGTACCCCGCCTGCTGGTACGCCGAGAGCACCCGGCGCCGGTCCTCGGCGGCCACCGCCTGGGCCCGGTCGAGCAGCACCGCGGCGAGCAGTGCGGCGGAGGTCTCCGCGCCGTCGCTGTTCCGGGGCACCGTCGTCACGCTCGCCGGCATCACCTGGTGGGCCAGGTCCAGCAGCAGCACGCTGTTGGCGGGGTCGGTGAACCGGTCCTTGAGCTGGACCCGCCCGGCGACCCGGGCACCGGCCGTGGCCAGCATCTGCACGACGCCCTCGCCGTACTTGCCGTCGGCGGACGGCATGTCCAGCACCAGCACGTCCCGCCCGGCCAGGGACCCGCCGAGCATGTACGGCGCCGCCTCGGCCGCGAAGTCCTCCTCGCGGGCCACGTCCTCCTGCAGCTGGCCCACCTGGTCGCGCAGCTGCTGGTTCTGCTTGGTCAGGCCGTTGACCCGGTCGTTGAGCGAGTCGGCCAGCGGGCCGTTCAGCGCCGCTGTGCCGACCACGAGCCCGATGGCCAGGGCGAGAAAGACCGCGGTCAGCGACACCACGTGGTACCGAAAGTTGATCACGAGAACAGTCCCCGGTCGGTTTCGACAGCTAGAACAGCTGCCCCAGCTGGAACATCAGGTTGTCCCACCATTCGGCGAGCACGGCAAGGTAGGCCTTGCCGACCGTGGACACCGCAACGGCCGACGCCATCGCGGCGATCGCCGACAGCACCAGCAGCAGCAGCGACGAGCCGCTGATGCTCTGCCGGTAGAGCCGGCTCACGCCCTTGGCGTCGACGAGCTTACCGCCGACCTTGAGGCGGGTGAGGAAGGTGGAGGCCATCCCGCCGCGCCCCTTGTCCAGGAACTCGACCAGGGTGGCGTGGGTGCCTACCGCCACGATGAGCGAGGCGCCCTTCTCGTCGGCGAGCAGCAGCGCCAGGTCCTCGCTGGTCGCGGCGGCCGGGAACAGCTCCGCCGGCACCCCCAGCTGCGCCACCCGGGCCAGGCCCGGCGCCCGGCCGTCCGGGTACGCGTGCACGACCACCTCAGCGCCGCAGCCGAGCACGTCGTCGGTGACCGAGTCCATGTCGCCGATGATCAGGTCGGGCGTATAGCCCGCCTCCACCAGGGCGTCCGCCCCGCCGTCCACGCCGATGAGCACCGGCTTGAACTCCCGGATGTACGGCCGCAGCACGTCCAGGTCGGCCTTGTAGTCGTACCCGCGCACCACGACCAGGCAGTGCCGGCCGGCGATCGGGGTGCGCACCTCCGGCACGCCCACGCCGTCGAGCAGCAGGTCCCGCTCCTGCTTGAGGTACTCCATGGTGTTCGCCGCAAAGGCCTCCAGCTGGACCGACAGCCCCTCGCGGGCGTCGGACATAGCCTTGGCGATCGTCTCCGCGTCGTGTCGCACCCCGTGGGCGACCGGCTCCGCCTCGCGGAAGACCGTGTTGCCCTCGATGCGGACCGGGTCGCCCTCGCGCAGCTGCTGGAAGAGACCCTCGCCGAGGTCGTCCAGGAGCGGGATGCCGGCCTGGATGAGCACCTCGGGGCCGAGGTTCGGGTAGCGGCCGGAGACCGACGGCTTGGCGTTGAGCACGGCGGCGACACCCACCGCGACCAGCGAGTCGGCGGCGACCCGGTCCAGGTCGACGTGGTCGATCACCGCGATGTCGCCCGGGCGCAGCCGCCCGACCAGACGTTTCGTCCGTCGGTCCAGCCGAGCGGTGCCGGTGACGATGCCCGGTTCGGCGGACCGGGTCCGGCGCAGGGTGGGTAGACGCATCGTGGCCCATCCTGGCATGTACCCGCACGGTTGGCCGAGCAACGTGCCATGTCGTGATTCAGCAGTGGGAGGCATCACCACCCAGCGTGACCGACCCATCGGGTGTACGTCAGCCTGGGGCCCCGGCGCAGAGCTTCTCCCGCTCAGCCACTGCGAGCAGCTCCTCAGCATGCGCGATGCCGAGGTCGGAGTCGGGCAGGCCGGCGAGCATCCGGGCCAGCTCCCGGGCCCGGTCAGTGTCCTCCACCACACGCACCCCGCTGGTCGTCACCGAGCCCCCGGTGTCCTTGGCCACCACGAGGTGCCGGTCGGCGAAGGCGGCCACCTGTGGCAGGTGGGTGACGACGAGAACCTGGTGGCTGCGCGCCAGGCGGGCCAGCCGCCGCCCGATCTCGACCGCGGCCCGGCCACCGACCCCGGCGTCCACCTCGTCGAAGACGAGCGTCGGCGGGCCACCGGCGCCGGCGAAGACCACCTCGATCGCGAGCATGACCCGGGACAGCTCACCGCCGGAGGCGCCCTTCTGCAGCGGCAGGGCCGGGGCGCCGGGGTGGGCCAGCAGGCGCAGCTCGACCTCGTCGGCACCGTCCGGGCCCACCCCGACCTCGACCCCGCCGATCGGCAGCGTCGGCTCGCCCTTGGCGCCCGGCCGCGCCGGCTCGCCCCTGCTACCCGGGCGCGCCGGCGGCTCGCCCTTGGCGCCCGGTCGGGGCAGCACCGCGACCTCGACCCGGGCGTGCGGCATGGCCAGGCCGACCAGCTCGCGGGTGACGTCGGCGGCGAAGCGGTCCGCCGCCTCGCGCCGGGACGCCGACAGCCGCCCGGCCAGCTCGGCCACGTCCCGGGCCAGCCGCTGCCGCTCCCGGTCCAGCTCCTCCAGCAGCTCGTCGGAGGTGTCCAGCTCGGCGAGGCGGGTCCGGGCCCGTTCGCCCCAGGCGACCACGCCGTCAACGTCCTCGGCGTACTTGCGGGTCAGCCCGCGCAGCGCGGCCCGGCGCTCGTACACCGCCTGGAGCCGGGCCGGGTCGGCGTCCAGCGCGTCCAGGTAGCCGCCGAGCTCGGCCGCCACGTCCCCGACGAGCGTGGCCACCTCGGCCAGCCGCTCGGCCAGGTCACCCAGCGCACGGTCCACAGTGGACTGCGCCTCCAGGGTACGCCGGGCGGTGCCGAGCAGCCCGCCCGCGTCCGGCGCATCGTCGCCCGCGTCCGCCCCGCCGGCCAGCGACAGGTACGCCAGCTGCGCCGCGGTGCGTAGCCCCTCGGCGTGCTCCAGCCGCTGCGCCTCCTCGCGCAGCAGCTCGTCCTCGCCGGGCTGCGGGTCCACCCGGGTGATCTCGTCCAGGCCGAGGCGCAGCAGGTCGGCCTCCTGGCTGCGCTCACGTGCGTTGCGCCGCCGGTCGGCGAGGTCCTCCTCGACCCGCCGCCACTGCTCGTACGCCTCCTTGTAGCGGGCCAGCAGCTTCTCGTGCTGCGGGCCGGCGAACCGGTCCAGCGAGGCGCGCTGCTCGGCCGGGCGCAGCAGGCGCAGCTGGTCGGACTGCCCGTGCACGGCGACGACCTGCTCGCCCAGGTCACCCAGGGTGGACACCGGCACCGTCCGGCCGCCCACGTGGGCCCGGGACCGCCCCTCCACCGTGACCGTACGGCTGAGCAGCAGGCTGCCGTCCGTGTCCGGCTCCGCGCCGGCGTCGGCCACCCGCGCCTGCACCGCCGAGGCGGTGCTGCCGGTCAGCCGCAGCCGCCCGTCGACCACCGCGCGCCCCGGGTCGGTACGCACCCGGGCGGCGTCCGCCCGCCCGCCGAAGAGCAGGCCGAGCCCGGTGACCACCATCGTCTTGCCGGCGCCGGTCTCCCCCGTGATGACGTTCATCCCCCGGGTCAACGGGAGCGTGGTGTCCTCGATGACGCCGAGCCCGGTGATGCGCAGCTCCTCCAGCACGGCTTCTGACATTAGCCGCGGGGCAGGACAGCCCGCCAAGCGCCACGCCCGCCGCGCCGGTGCGAAACGCCGAGGTCGCGGCGCAGACCGGGGCGCGGGACCCACCGGGCCATGCATCGGCATCGCCACACATCGATGTCGTCAGCACGGGCCGCCGGACCGACCGGGTCAGGCGCCGGTGTCGCGCCAGCCCGGACCGGGCACCGCGGCTACCGGGCCACGCCGTTGCCGCGCCACCCCGCCACCGGCAGCGCGAACTTCGCCACCAGCCGGTCGGTGAACGGCCGCGGGCGCAGCCGGACCACGCGCACCGGCAGCTCGCCCCGGCCGACCGTGACCCGGGAGCCGGGCGGCAGGTCGAACACCCGCCGCCCGTCGCAGCACAGCACCGCCAGCGCCGTGTACGGGTCGATGGTAACCACGATCGTCGATGTCGGCGCGGTCACCAGCGGGCGGCTGAACAGCGCGTGGGCGCTGATCGGCACGACCAGCAGCGCCTCCACCTCCGGCCACACCACCGGGCCGCCGGCCGAGAACGCGTACGCCGTCGAGCCGGTCGGGGTGGCGCAGACCAGCCCGTCGCAGCCGTACCGGCTCAGCGGCCGGCCGTCGACGTCGACGAGCAGCTCAAGCATGTGCTCCCGGGCGCCCTTCTCGACGCTGACCTCGTTGAGCGCCCAGGACCGCGCCACGACGGTGCCGTCGTACTCCGCGGTGACGTCGACGGTCAGCCGCTCGTCCACCGTGTACGCCCGGGCCACCACGTCGCGGACCGCCGCGTCCAGGTCGCTGATCTCCGCCTCGGCCAGGAAGCCGACCTTGCCGAGGTTGATGCCGAGCAGCGGCGCCTTCGCCGGCCGGGCCAGCTCGGCCGCGCGCAGCAGCGTGCCGTCGCCGCCCAGGGCGAACACGATCTCCGCGCCCTCGGCCGCGGCCGGGCCGGAGACCGGCCGTACGCCGGGCAGGTCGAGGTTGGCCGCCTCCTCGGCGACGACGCGCACCTCGAACCCGGCCTCGATCAGGTCCGTCGCCACCGTCCGCGCATGCTCGGTGTTACGCCGCCGCCCCGTGTGCGTGACGAGCAGCGCCGCCCGGCCCGTCACCTGTCCACCGCCGGTCACGAGGAGACCGTACCGGCTGGACCGGCCTCGACGGCGGCGTGGACCGCGACCGGGTCGGCCGCTGCCGCGCCACGGCGCAGCCACAGGAAGAGCTCGACGTTGCCGGACGGGCCGGGCAGCGGGCTGGGGACCACGGCGGCGAGGCCCAGGCCGAGGGCTGCCGCGGCGGCGGCGACGTCGAGCACGGCCGCGGCGCGCAGCGCCGGGTCGCGCACCACGCCACCCGGGCCGACCCGCTCCCGGCCGACCTCGAACTGCGGCTTGACCATGGGCACCAGGTCCCCGTCGGGCACCGTGCAGACGGCCAGCGCCGGCAGGACCAGCCGGAGCGAGATGAACGACAGGTCCGCCACCGTCAGCTGCACCGGCCCACCGATCGCCGCCGGATCGAGGGTACGGACGTTGGTGCGCTCGAGCACCCGTACCCGCGAGTCGGTGCGCAGCGACCAGGCCAGCTGGCCGTAGCCCACGTCGACCGCGACCACCTCGGCCGCCCCCGCCCGCAGCAGCACGTCGGTGAAGCCGCCGGTGGACGCGCCGGCGTCCAGGCACCGCCGGCCGGCGACGACCAGTCCCATCGGCGCCAGCGCGGCGAGCGCCCCGGCCAGCTTGTGGCCGCCCCGGGACACGGGCTCGTCGGCCGGGTCGCCGCCGAGCAGGCGTACCGGGTCGGCGGGGTCGACCAGCGCGGCGGCCTTGCGGGCGGGCAGCCCCCGGACCTCGACCCGGCCCGCGGCGACCAGCGCCGCCGCGTGCTCGCGGGAGCGGGCCAGGCCGCGGCGGACCAGCTCGGCGTCGAGCCTTGCGCGGCGCGCCACAGTCGACCCCTTACGCCTTACCGGACCAGTCAGCTCTCGTCGATGCCGGCCAGCGTGTCCTGCAGCGTGCGGTGCGCCGCCTCGTACGCCGGGATCTGCTCATGCGGGGGCAGCCCGGCCGCGGCGTCGAGCGCCGCGAGCGCCGCGTCGACCTGCTCGGAGCCGGACTCTGCAGCCGGCTGCGCGCCGGGCTCCGCGACCGGCCCACGCCCGGCCGCCGGCTCCTCGCCGGTCGGGGCGCTCACGCCGCCCCCGGCTCGCCGGCCGTGGCCTTCTTCGCCACCACCTTCTTGGCGACGGTCTTCTTCGCCACGGCCTTCTTCGCGACCGCCTTTCCGGCCACCGCCTTCTTCGCCAGCGTCGCGGGCTCGACAGCCGCCGCGGACCCCACCGGCTCGGCACCGCCTGGGACCGGCGTACCGGTCGCGGCGGTCGCGGCGCCCTGCGCCTCGCGCAGCCGCTGCTCCAGCTCGCGTACGCGGCCTCTCAGGTCGGCGACCTCCTCGGCGCTTGCCAGCCCGACCGCCCCGAGCGCCCGGTCCAGCTCGTAGCGCACGAGCTTGGTCAACGCCTCCCGGTTCGCCATCCCGGTGTTGACCAGGTCCTCGGCGAGTGCCTGTAGCTGCTCGGCCGTTGCGCCACCCTTGCCGACCAGGTCCCGGGCGACCTTCGTCGCACGCCTGCGGGACGCCTCGGTGAGCCCGAGCGCGACCTCCAGGTATGCCCGCCACGCGTCCTGCATGCCGTGTCCTCTCCCCTTCGCTGGCCCGTGCGCCGCACGTTTGCTGCCGTGCGCCACCTGCCTGCCGCGTCACCTGCTGCCCCTGCGCCGCGCGGGCGCCGCCCGCGACCGCCACGCATCACGCTACCGGCCGCCGGTTGCGTGAGGTGCGGTACCGTGCCTGAGGCCGCGCAGGCGGGCAGGACAAGGGGGTACGCCATGGCGACCGTGGACGAGTGCCGCACCGCCTTGGCGACACTCGCGGCCCGGCTCGACGCGCACGCCGACCAGATGCGCGGCAAGCTGGACATGGACCGGCCGATCGCATGCCGCATCACCGACCTGGGGGTGGCGTTCCACGGGCGGCTCACCGGCGGTCGCCTGGTCGGTCTCGCCGACGGCGACGACCCTCGAGCGAAGATCGCTCTGACCACGACAAGCGACGACCTGCTGGCCCTGGTCGACGGCAGGATCGACCTCGCCCGCGCCGTAGCGGCCCGCCGGGTGTCGGTCAGCGCCAACCCGTTCGACCTGCTCAAGCTGCGTAAGCTGCTGTAGGCCACGCACCGGTCGGGCCCTACCCACCGGTCGGCCCACCTCACCGGGCAGGCGCAGCCACCGGTGGCGCACCCGACAGTCCCAGCCCCCGCAGCGCCGCCTCGGCGTCGGGCGAGGTCGCGACCACACGCTCCACCAGACCCCCGGCCGCGGGACCACCGGGCGCCGCACCGCCAGCCGCAGGGTCACCGGTGCCAGGACCGCCAGCCCAGGCGAGCGCGCACGCCGCGCGCAGCGCGTCGACCGGTCGCCCGGCTCCGGCCAGCTCAACCACCCGCCCGGCCCGGCGGGCCAGCCAGCCGGCGACCGCCACCCGGTCGGCGCCGGGCGGCAGCACCGGCACCCGGCTGTCATCCTCCACCAGGAACAGTCCACTGAGATCAGTCGCCAGGTAGGTAGGGCGATGGCTGGCGGCCGCGGCCAGAAGCTCGGCCGGTCCGCTCACGCCGGTCAGGACCAGCAGGCTGTCCATACCGGCCCGGCGGGCGCCGGCGATGTCGGTGTCGAGCCGGTCGCCGACCACGAGCGGGCGCGCCGCACCGGCCTGGCGCGCGGCAGCCGTGAACAGTCCCGGCGCCGGCTTGCCCACCACGAGGTCGGGCCCCCGGCCCAGCGCCGTACGCAGCGCAGCCACGAGCGCGCCGTTGCCGGGCAGCGGGCCCCGGGGCGAGGGAAGGGTCGCGTCCGCGTTCGTCGCGACCCACTCGGCCCCGGCCCGGACCGCCACGCACGCCTCGGCCAGGTCAGCCCAGCCGACCTGGGCGCCGTACCCCTGCACCACCAGGCGGGGCCCCTCGTCCGCTCGGGCAACCGGCACCAGACCCGCGTCGCGTACCTCGGCGCGCAGCGCATCGGCCCCGACCACCAGCACCCGCGTGCCGCCCGGGTGGCTACGAGCGACCGTCTCTGCGGTGGCGCGCGCGGAGGTGAGAACCTCCTGCGGCTGCGCCGCCACACCCATCCCGGCCAGCAGGGCGGCCACCTCCGCCGCCCGCCGTGACGCGTTGTTGGTGGCGAAGACCACGGCCCGACCACGCCGCCGCAGTGCGGCCACCGCATCCACCGCGCCGGGAACCGGCCGGTCGACCAGGTAGACGACGCCGTCGAGGTCCAGGACCACCAGGTCGTACGCGTCAGCGAGCACGGCGGCCGCGGTCACTCCCGCCCATCCGTCGGCTCCGACGCCCCGTCCGCACCGTCCTCGACTGCGTCCCCGGCCCGGTCCGTCACGTCGTCTTCGACCGCGCCGTCCGCAAGGGCGACCGTCTCGTCCTCACCCGCCGCCTCCTCCTCGTCCTCGACCTCCTCGATCAGCACTCCGTCGAGGTCCAGCAGCCGCTCCGCGGCGTCGGTCGTGAGATCCTCGTCAACGGCCGCCGCCCGGGCGAACCACTCCCTCGCCTCGGCTCGGCGCCCGGCCGCGAGCAGCGCGTCCGCGTACGCGTACCGCAGCCGTGCCACCCACGGCTCGGTAGCCGTCGACCCGAGCTCTGGCACCTGGAGCATGGTGACGGCGGCGGAGTGCTGTCCGAGGTCAGCGCGCGCGCCAGCGGCGACGATCAGCAGCTCGATGGCTGTCGCCGGCTCCAGGGACCGCAGGTCGGTCGCCCGGAAAAGGTCAATGGCCCGGTCCGCCCGGCCCAGTGCCCGCTCGGCGTCCGCGATGACCGCCAGGTGGGTCTGGGTGCCAGCCAGCCGGTGGTACGTGCGCAGCTCCGCGATCGCCGTCTGCCACTCCCCAGCTCGGTAGGCGGCCAGCCCGGTCGCCTCCCGGACCGCGGCGATGCGTTGGGCGAGCCGCCGGGCCGCGAGCGCGTGGGCGAATGCCTTCTCCGGGTCGTCGTCCAGCAGCCGCCCGGTCGCCACGAGGTGGCGGGCGACTGTCTCCGCGGCCGGTCGGGCGAGGGACCCGAGCTCTGCGCGTACCGCACGGTCGAGGTCACGCGCCTCGATGTCGTCGGGCAGCGGCGGAGCCGGCGCCCGGTCGTCGGCATCCGGCCGGCCGCCCTGGTGGGCGTGGTCGGAGCCGTCCCGGCGGCCGTGGCTGGAGCTGTCCCGGCGGCCATGGTCGGAGCCGTCGCGGCGACCGCCGCGACCACCTGCCGGCCTGTCCCTGGCCTCCCGGTTGGGCCGCGGCCATCTGCCACCGCCGCGCTGGTCGTCCTGGGCCCACCGGCCACCCGCACCACCGCCGCGCTGATCGCCCTGACCGCCCGTGCGCTGGTCGCCCCGGGTCCAGCGGCCATCCGCGCCGCGGTCGGCACCGCCCCGTGACCCCCCGGCCGGTCCTCGCTCAGGCGAGGTCCCGCGCCGCTCACCCGCTGGCCGACCCCACCGGTCGGGGCGGGACCCGCGGTCCGGCAGGTCCCGGTCCCCGCGAGGCTGGAACCCGGCGCGGTCCCGGCCCTCGCGACCGGCACCCCCGGCCGGCCGGCCGGACCCGTCCCGTCGACCCTCGTCCCGACCGCCATCCCCCGTTCGCCGCTGCGGCCCCCGCCCGCGGTCAAAGCCTCCGGAACCGCCATCGCCACGGAAGGATCCCCGGTCACCGGTGTGGTCCCGGTCGCCGCGGCGGAAGCGGTCTCCCTCGCGGTCACTGCGGTCGCCGCGGAACGGCCGGCCACCCCGCTCCTGGTCACCACGCGACGGCCGCTCCGCACGGAAGCGTTGCGCGTGCTCTCCGGGGCGTTGGGCGTGCTCTCCACGGTTCCGGTCCCCATCGCGTGGGCCCGGGGCCCGACCGTAGCCGGCGCCGCCGCGCGGACCGTCGCCGTCCCGTCGCGGGCCGCCGGACCATCCGCCCGACCCGGACCTCTCGCCGGGCCGGGTCCCCTCCGTGCGGCTGCGGTACCGGTCTTGGTCCCGCCGGTCCTCGTACCGCCGATCCGGGGACCGCGGCTGGTCGCCGTGGCGCTGCCTGGGCGAGGAGTCCCGCCGTTCCCAGGTACGACGGTCGTCCCGGCCCGGGTCGGCAGAGGGGCCCCCCCGACCCGCCCCGCCGCTGCCTGCGTCACGGTCGGACCGCCAGGTATCGCGACCGCGCCGTTCCGCCGGGCGCGGGAACCCGCCGCGGCCCTCCCCGGAGAAGCCGTCGGGTCCGCCACGGCCGGTCGAACGCTGAGAACCGGTACGGTTGTCGCGCGCCGGCCGGTCTGGCCGGTCTGGCCTGCCTCGGCCAGGCTGTTGGCGCTCCGCGCCTTCGCCACCTCGACCCGGGAAGCTGCTGCCACGCCGCTCCTGGCCCCCAGTACGGCCCGCGCCAGCGACACGCTCGTCACCGGAGGTACGGGATCCGTCCCGTCGCTCCGACCACCAGCCTGGACGGCTCTCCCGGCCACGGAACCCGCCCCCGCCGGAACGCCCGTCGGCGCCGGCACGCGGGAAGTCTCGACGGGGAGTGCGGTCGCCCCGTCCCCCTGGCGTGGCCGTGCTCACGACCCCGCCTCGTTCCGTTCGGCCATCCGTTCATCCTTCCTGAGGACGCCGGAACCCGCTCGGTAACGGCGCGCGGGGGGCCACAATAGTGGCCCCCCGCAAGTGGATGTCCGGCGGCGTCCTACTCTCCCACACTGTTTCCGGTGCAGTACCATCGGCGCTGGTGGGCTTAGCTTCCGGGTTCGGGATGGGACCGGGCGTTTCCCCACCGCTATGGCCGCCGTAACTCTATCAACTTGTCCGAACAT
>DASRIS010000106.1:0-8990 GCA_035649895.1 Micromonosporaceae bacterium
AAGCTGAAGGCGGTCATGAGCGTGCCCTTGGCCCGCTCCACGAGCTTGCGGGTCTCCAGCCGGTCGGAGAGGTTGGCCACCTCGTCCTCCAGCGCCCGCATCTCGGCGAAGCGCGACAGCGCGATCTCGATGGCGGGCACCAGGTCGCTCTTCTGGAAGGGCTTGACCAGGTACGCCATTGCGCCGGCCGCCCGGGCCCGCTCCACCAGGTCCCGCTGGCTGAAGGCGGTCAGGATCACCACGGCGGCCAGCCGCGCCCCGGCGATCTTCTCCGCGGCGGCGAGCCCATCCATGATCGGCATCTTGATGTCCAGGATCACCAGGTCGGGCCGCAGCTGCTCGGCGAGGCGCACCGCGGTCTCCCCGTCCGCGGCCTCGCCGACGACCTCGTACCCCTCCTCGGCCAGCATCTCGGCGAGATCGAGCCTGATCAGGGCCTCGTCCTCCGCGATGAGCACCCGCCGCGCCGGCCCGGTCCCCTGCGTCTCGCCCACGGCCCACTCCCGCCATTTCGTTTGTCATGCGCACCCGGTTGCGATGCGCGCCGCGCTCCCCGCGCCCGGCGCGGTGCGTGCCGTGCGCAGTCCCGAGCGTAGTCGGGTAAAGTTGCCCGCACCCCCCACCCCGCCGGGATGGTGGAATCGGCAGACACGGATGCCTCAAAAGCATTTGCCCGCGAGGGCGTGCGGGTTCAAGTCCCGCTCCCGGCACTTACCGCTGCGCTCTGGTGGACCGGGGCGGGTCGCGCCCGGCCGGCCGGGCGTCGTCGCAGGTGACCGGGGTGGTGGCGTGCTGCGGCAGGGCCCGGTGCAGCCAGCCCACACCCTCCACGAACCCGATCGGCCGGCGGCAGTTGCGGCACCGCGCCTCCGGGCAGTAGCGGTGCGGAAAGCCCCTGGACAGCCACTGGTCACCGCACCCGCGGCACTCCCATAGCGGTATCCCGTTGACGACCGCCGGCTGCGACCGGTGGCCGAAGCTGTCACCTGAGCCGTGCATCGTTGACCTCCCCTGCCGGAGCAGGACCGCCGGAGCAGGACCACGGTGGTGGGGCCGCGTCAGCCGCAGCCCCACCACCATCCCCCCGTTGGCCAGGGCGCCCGCCATGTAGTCGCCTGCCGGTGCGGCCCAGCCACGACGCTCCGGTGACCTGTCCTCGCGACGGCACCAAGCGCCACCGCAGCGGCCACCGGTAGGGGCGTATGGCTTGAGCAGCTTCACCAACGTCTCCCTCCGGGACCGGTGCGTTACGCAGACCGTAGGAGGGCGGCCTTAGCGAACTCTGAGACTTGCCCTAGCTTGCTGCTCAGCGCCGTACCCGGTGTCGAGCCGGCGGGACCGGTTCAGTAGCTCACGGAGTAGGCGAGGATGTACTCGCCCTGGGAGCTGAAGAAGTAGAGCTCGTGCAGGCCCGGCCCGGCGTCGTGGAAGATGTACCGGGTCCCCAGGTAGTCGTCGAGTGACCAGGGGTTGTCACTCTCCCACATCTGGATCTCGACGTAGTTTCCGTTCCACGGGGGTGCGCTGTCGAACGGCCGTGGACCCTGCAGGAAGTAGTGGGTCTCCGTGGTCTCGACGCCGCTGAACTCCCGTACGGTGGCGCCGTTGACCTTGACGTAGGGCTCGTCCGAGAAGGACTCGTTCTGGTCCTGGCAACGGATCCAGACCAGGGTGAAGCTCACGGCGTGGTCGGCCGTGGCGGGAGCCGGCGCCAGCGGCAGGGTCATGACTGCCAGCGCGGCGGCGGTCAGGGCCACCAGCAGCGGTCGCCGCCGCGCCTGCGACCGTCCGGGCCGGTGGAGCCGGCCCAGCTTGTGGGGCTGAGGAGGGAACCGTAGACGCATCACTGCCTCCCGAGGCGTTGTGATGGTGCCATCACGATGTCGATACATCGAAGGCGAGCGGCGAGGGGATCGGCCATCCAGCCCAAATTGTGGCAATGCTCAGTAGTGTGATCTTCCGGCGTTCTCCCTGGTCATAGCCGTGGTCGCCGCCGCGTCATCGCCGTGGTCGCCGCCGCCTGCGGCACGCGCCCAGCCGGCCACGAGCAGCACACTTGCTGGCGGGCCGAAGTAAGGCTAGCCTCACCTCCACTTCGGCAAGTTAGGGTTGGCTAACTCGAGTCGGTCCAAGGGTAGGGAGAACGGATGCGCACCCCCGTAGGACGTGCCGCCCTCATGGCCACCGCCGGCCTGCTGGCGCTCACCACCGCCGCCTGCGGCGGGGACGACGGGGCGGCAGCCCACGCGGCCGGGGACAAGAAGATCACTGTCTACAGTGGTCGCTCTGAGGCCTTGGTCAAGCCGGTCCTGGAGGAGTTCCAGAAGGCCAGCGGCATCAAGGTCGAGGTCCGCTACGGCGACACCGCCGCGACCGCCGCGCAGCTGCTGGAGGAGGGCGAGCGCAGCCCGGCCGACGTGTTCCTGGCGCAGGACGCCGGCGCCCTCGGTGCGGTCGCCAAGAAGGACCTGTTCGCCGCCTTGCCCGCCGCCGTACTGGACAAGGTGCCGGCCAGCTACCGGGACCGGAACGGGCAGTGGGTCGGGGTGACCGGCCGCTCCCGGGTGCTGGTCTACAACGCCGACCGGGTGCCAGCCGCCGACCTGCCCAGGTCGGTCTTTGAGCTGACCGGGCCGAAGTGGCGGGGCAAGGTCGGCATCGCCCCCACGAACGGCTCCTTCCAGGCGTTCGTGACCGCGCTGCGGGTGCAGCACGGCGACGCGAAGACCCGCGACTTCCTGACCGGGCTCAAGGCCAACGGCGTGCAGATCCGGGAGAGCAACCCGCTGATCGTCTCCGACGTCAACGCCGGCAAGCTCGCCGCCGGGCTGGTCAACCACTACTACGTGTTCAACCGGGCGAAGGAGGACGGCACGACCGTCGACGCGCTCAAGGCGAAGCTGCACTTCTTCCCGGACGGCGACACCGGGGCGCTGGTCAACGTCTCCGGGGTGGGCGTGCTCAAGCCGGCCGCCGACGACCCCGACGCGCGGGCCCTCGTCGACTACCTGCTGAGCCAGCCGGCGCAGGCCTACTTCGCCGAGAAGACCTTCGAGTACCCGCTGGCGTCCGGCGTACCGACCGCACCCGGCCTGCCCGCGCTCACCTCCATAAAGGCTCCCGCGGTCAACCTCAACGACCTCGACACGCTGCAGGCCACGATCGCAATGATCAAGGAAGTGGGGCTGGTCTGACCGGGTACGGCTTCCGGCTGCGCCGGGTGCGGCGGCTCGCGCCGCGCCCGGCGCTCGCCGTCGCAGCGACCCTCGCCGTCGCCGTCGCGCTGGTCCCCCTCGCCTACCTCGTGGTACGGGTCGGCGAGGCGGGCTGGGCCCGGGTCGGCGCCGAGCTGCTCACCCGGCGGACCGCGGTGCTGGCCGCCCGCAGCATCGCCCTGGCGGTGGTGGTCACCACCGCGTGCACCGTGCTCGGCGTGGGCTCGGCCTTCCTGGTCACCCGCACCGACCTGCCGCTGCGCCGCGCCTTCGCGGTCCTCGCCGCGCTGCCGCTGGCGGTGCCGACCTACGTCGCCGGGTTCGCCTGGGTGTCGACTGTGGACGGCTTCGCCGGGTTCTGGGCCGCGACGCTGGTGCTCACGCTCTGCTCGTACCCGTATGTCTACCTGCCGGTGGTGGCGGCGCTGGCGGGCGCGGACCCCGGGCAGGAGGAGGTCGCCCGCAGCCTGGGCAAGGGCGCGTGGCGTACCTTCACCGGCGTGACGCTGCGCCAGGTGCGTCCCGCAGTGGCCGCCGGCGCCCTGCTCGTGGCGCTCTACGTGCTCTCCGACTTCGGCGCGGTGTCGCTCACCCGGCTCGACGTGTTCACCCGGGCCATCTTCACCGCGATGAACCTCGGCTTCGACCGCACCGGCGCGCTCGTGCTCGCCACCGTGCTCGTGGCGCTCACCGCCCTGCTGCTGCTCGGCGAGGCGCTGACCCGCCGCGGCGGGGCCCGGTACGCGCGGCTGGGCGCCGGTGCCCGCCGCCCGCCGGCCCGGCACCGCCTCGGGCCGCTGCGCTGGCCAGCGCTTGCCGCGGTGTCCGCGCTCGCCGCCCTCGCCCTGGGCGTGCCGGCGGCCAGCATGGCGCGATGGGCGGCGCAGGGCGTCTCCCGCCCGGGGTCGCTGGCCGAGGTGGCCGCCGCGGCCGGGAACTCGCTCTGGTTCGCCGCCCTCGGCGGGGCGCTGACGCTCGCCCTGGCGCTGCCGGTGGGCCTGCTCACGGCCCGTGCGCCCGGGCCGGTCGCCACCGCCCTGGACCGGCTGGCCTACCTGCCGCACGCGCTGCCCGGCCTGGTGATCGGGCTCTCGCTGGTGTTCTTCGGCATCAACGTCGCGTTCGGGCTCTACCAGACGGTGTGGCTGCTCGCGCTCGCCTACGCCACCCTGTTCCTGCCGCTGGCCGTGGGCGCCGTCGGCGCGGCCGCCGCGCAGGCACCGCCGGCGCTGGAGGAGGTGGCCCGCTCGCTCGGCCGCGGGCCGGCCCACGTGCTGCGTACGGTCACCATCCCGCTGGCCGCACCGGGGCTCGGCGCCGGCGCCGCCCTGGTGTTCCTGACCTGCATGAAGGAGCTGCCGGCCACGCTGCTGCTGCGGCCGACCGGCCAGGACACGCTCGCCACCGGGCTGTGGACGCACACGTCCGTCTCGGCGTACGCGGCCGCCGCCCCGTACGCCGCGCTGCTCGTGCTCCTCTCCGCCCTGCCGACATGGTGGCTGTCGGTGCGCACCGGTGCCTTCGCCGAGGGAGGTGGCTAGTGGCCGAGCTACGGGTCACCGGCGTCCACAAGTCGTTCGGGCGCACCCCGGTGCTGTCCAGGGTGGACCTGACCGTCCCGTCCGGACGGCTGATGGCCGTGCTGGGCCCGTCCGGGTGCGGCAAGACCACCCTGCTGCGCTGCGTGGCCGGCTTCGAGCCGGTCGACTCCGGTCGCATCACAGTGGACGGACGGGACCTCACCCGCGCCCGGCCGGAGCGGCGGCGGGTCACCGTGGTGCCCCAGGAGGGCGCGCTCTTCCCCCACCTGTCCGTCTTCGACAACGTGGCGTACGGGCTGGACCGGGCCGCCCGGAAAGCCGGTCGGGTGGCCGAGGTGCTCGCGCTGGTGGGCCTGGCCGGGGCTGAGCGGCGCATGCCGCACCAGCTCTCCGGCGGCCAGCAGCAGCGGGTCGCGGTCGCCCGGGCGCTCGCCCCGCGCCCGCCGGTCCTGCTGCTCGACGAGCCGTTCAGCGCGCTGGACGCGGCGCTGCGCTTCGAGCTGCGCCGCGACGTGCGGGCCGCGCTGCACGCCGACGGGGCGACCGCGCTGCTGGTCACCCACGACCAGGGCGAGGCGCTGTCGATCGCGGACGAGCTGGCCGTGATGCGCGACGGCCGGATCGTGCAGAGCGGCCCGCCGGCCGTGGTCTACACAGCGCCGGCCGACCCGTGGGTGGCCGGCTTCGTCGGCGAGGCCGTCTGGCTGCCGGCCGCCATCGACGGCGACCGGGCGGCTACCCCGTTGGGCAGCCTGCCGGTGGTGGGCGCCGGGCGCGGCCCGCAGGTGCTGCTGCGGCCGGAGCAGCTGGACGTCAGCGACGGGCAGGGCGGCGACGGGCTGCGCGCCACCGTGGTGCGCCGGGACTTCCACGGCCACGACGCCGTGCTGGGGCTGCGGCTGGCCGACGGGACCGAGGTGGCGGCGCGGGTCCTGGGCCCGGCCGTGCCGGCGGTGGGCGCGACCGTGGGCATCTCCGTACGCGGACCCGTCCGCGCCTACCAGGGCTGACTCGCCACACCCGGGCGCGCCCGCCCGGGGTTCTCGACCGCGCGCCTGCGCGCGGTGTTCCCGGCCGCGCGAGCGCGCGGTCAGCCGTCGAGCAGCGGGCCCGCGTCGTACTCGTGGATCTGGGGTGGCCTGTCCGTGAGCGTGGCGAGCGCGCCGGCGTAGCCGGGCCGGGGTGCCAGGTCGACGACGACCGCGGCCAGCCCGGCGCGGCCGGGGTAGCTGAGCACCCGGCCGTCGCCGTCGATGACGACCTGGTCCATGCGCACCCGCAGGCCGTCGCCGGTGGCCTTCACCACCGCCTCCTTGCGCGCCCAGAGCGTGAAGAACCCGTCGAGCCCGTCCGCGCGCTCGCCGGGCGCCAGGATCTGGGCGCTGAGCGCGGCGGCGTCCAGCTCCCGCTTCTCCTCCACGTCGACGCCGACCGGGGCGGCCGTGGTCAGCGCGACCGCGACCTGGCCGCCGGAGTGGCTGACCGAGACCTCCAGCTCGCCGCCGGGCAGCCGGGGGCGCCCATGCGGCTCGCCGCAGGTGGGGCAGGTGCGCTCGACCACCACCCGGTCCGCCGGCGTGCCCAGCGCCCGGCCCACCGCCAGGCGCAGCAGCGCGGTGGCGACGGTGAACCGGGCCCGGTCCTCGTCGCGGCGCAGCCGCTCCCGGCGCTGCCGCTCCGGGTCGGTGAGCAGGTGCAGGTGGTGCGCCTGCTGATGCTCGGGCGCAGCCCACCACACCTCGCAGACGCCAACACCCATCCCAGCCTCCGCACCCATTCCAGCGTCCGCCGCCATCCCAGCCTCCGAGCCCATCTCAGCCTCCGAGGTATGCCTCCACGACCTCGGGGTTGCTCGACAGGGCCCGCGCCTCGCCGGCGAGCTTGACCGCGCCGGACTCGAGTACGTAGGCGCGGTCGGCGATCTGCAGGGCCCCGACCGCGTTCTGCTCGACAATCAGCACGGTGGTGCCCTGCTCGCGGATCCGCTGCACAGTCTCGAAGATCAGCTCCACCAGCACCGGTGCGAGCCCCATCGTCGGCTCGTCCAGCAGCAGCAGCTTCGGCCGCGCCATCAGCGCCCGGGCCACCGCGAGCATCTGCTGCTCGCCGCCGGACATGGTGCCGGCCTTCTGCCCGATCCGCTCCTGCAGCCGGGGGAAGAGCTCAAGGGCGTACTGCTTGTCCTTCTCGATCCCGTCCCGGTCGGAGCGGACGAAGGCGCCGAGCTCGAGGTTCTCCGCCACGCTCATCCGGGGGAAGATCCGGCGGCCCTCCGGCACGTGCGCGATGCCCCGCCGCACGATCCGGTGGGCCTCGACCCCGTTGATCACCTTGCCCTCGAAGGTGACCGTGCCCTGCCGCGGGTGCAGCAGGCCGGAGATCGTCCGCAGGGTCGTGGACTTGCCCGCCCCGTTGGACCCGAGCAGGGTGACGATCTCGCCGGGGAGGACCTCGATGTTGAGGTCCTTCACGGCCGCGATGTTGCCGTAGTAGACGTGCACGCCGGCCAGGGCGAGCATCGGCGCCGTCCCCGCGGTCACGAGCGTGCCTCCTCAGTCATGCCACCGCGGCCCTCGCTCCGCGCGGTGCGCTCCGTCATGACGCCCGCCCCTCACGCGGGCGACCCAGGTAAGCCTCGATGACCCGCTCGTCGGCGCGGATCTCGGCTGGCGACCCTTCGGCGATCTTCTCGCCCCGGTCGAGCACCGTGATCCGGTCGGAGACCCGCATCACCACGCTCATGTCGTGCTCGATGAGCAGCACGGACAGCCCGCGCTCGGCCCGGATGCGGTGGACGACCTGGGTGAACTGCGCCGACTCGCGCGGGTTCATGCCGGCCGTCGGCTCGTCCAGCAGCAGCACCTGCGGGCGCAGGGCGAGCGCCCGGGCCACCTCCAGCCGCCGCTGGTCGCCGTAGGAGAGGTTGCGGGCGTACTCTTCGGCCGAGCGGCCGATGCCCATGTAGTCGAGCAGCTCGCGAGCTGCCTCATGGGCTTCCCGCTCCTCGCGGCGCTGGCGCGGGGAGCGCAGGATCGTCCGGGCGACCCCGGAGCGCAGGTGGCTGTGCATCGCCACCTTCACGTTCTCCTCCGCGGTCATCAGGCCGAAGAGCCGGATGTTCTGGAAGGTACGCCCGATGCCCTGCGCCGCCACCCGGTGCGGGGGCAGGCCGGTGATGTTCTTGTCGCCGAGCAGGACCCGGCCGCTGGTGAGCCGGTAGAGCCCGGTGAGGGCGTTGAAGAACGTGGTCTTGCCCGCCCCGTTCGGGCCGATCATGCTCACGATGCCGCCCTGCGGGATGGTGAAGTCGACCCTGTTGACGGCGACCAGCCCACCGAAGCGCACCACCACGCCCTCGGCGCGCAGCACCGGCGGGGCCGCCACGGCCGCGTGTGTCATATCCGCTCCCTCCGCACGTCCTCGCCGGCGTCCGGCCGCTCTTCGCCGATGACACGCAGGTCGTCGGCGGTGCGGTGCACGTCCTCGCCGGTGCCGGGCGCGGCCAGGTCGTCGGCGGCCTCGTAGTCCAGCGTCGCCTCGCCGCTGACGCCCTCCCGACCGTGTTCGCGCAGCACCAGGCGGGTGCGCGACTCAGGCACCATGCCCTCCCGCCGGAACAGCATCATCAGCACGAGTACGCCGCCGAAGAGCAGGTAGTTGTAGGAGGGCAGGTTCAGGTCCCGGCCGGTCAGGTCGTTGAGCGAGCTGCCCAGCTGGGGCAGGCCGACCGAGTTGACCCAGGCCAGCACCAGCGCGCCGAGGATGACGCCCCAGACGTTGCCCATACCGCCGAGCACCACCATGGCCAGCAAGATGATCGAGATTGAGAAGTTGAACCGGTCCGGCAGCACCGCGTTGACGTGCGTAGCGAAGGCCACCCCGCCGATGCCGCCGGCTACCGCGCCGATGGCGTACGCGGCGAGCTTGGCGCGCATCAACGGCACGCCCATCGCGCTCGCCGCCACCTCGTCCTCGCGGATCGCAAGCCAGGCACGCCCGAGCCGTCCCTCGCGCAGCCGCAGTGATATCCAGATCATCAGCACGGCCAGCGCCACGAAGATTGCGTACTTGTAGACCAGGTCGAACGGGCCCAGCCGGAACCCGAAGATGCTGATCGGATCCACCGGGACAATGCCCTTGGTGCCGTTGGAGAGGTTGAACCCGCCGATATCCTCGCCGTTTGTGAAGACCTGCGGAATGATCTCCCCGAAGCCGAGCGTCACCAGCGCCAGGT
>DASRIS010000107.1:0-6494 GCA_035649895.1 Micromonosporaceae bacterium
GGCTCGCCACACACCCACTTTAGGTCATACGCCTCGTGGGTACCGCAACGGGTGAACGTCGACCCGCCGTCGCAGGTCAGGCCGCGTGCGCTCGACCACCTCCACAGTCAAGATCAACTTATCCAGGACACTCGGGCTAGAAGATTTGTGCACACCATGGCTGCCTAACTCTTCTAGATCGCGACATAGGCGGCCATGTTTACTCCGGCCACCAGGCGGCGCGAGGCATGTCCACCCGGTCCCCGCGCAGCGGTGTGCCCTCGGCTCGCAGCCGCTGGCCGGCCTCCACCTCGTGGCCCGGGACCAGCCGGCCGTCGGCGGCGACCACCCGGTGCCACGGCACCGGGCCGCCGTAGCGAGCCATGATGGTGCCCACCCGGCGGGCACTGGCCCGGCCCGCCCGGTCCCTCAGGTACTCGGCGATCGCACCGTAGGACATCACCCTGCCGGCGGGGATGCGTTCGACGAGGGCGAGTACCTCTTCGACGTACTCCTCCGGCGTCATGACGGGCCAGGCTACCGGTGCGATGCCGGCAGCGAGCGCCTACCCGGGCCACCGGGCCCAGGACGTACCGGGCGGCTCGGGTCTCTGCCTCTCAGCCAGCGGCTCGTTCTCAGCCAGCGGCTCGCCTCTCTAGCCCACAGGTCAAGCCAGACCTTGCGGACGCCGTCAAGCCAGACCTTGCGGACGCCCACGGGTCGGACCGCACCGGCCGAGCTGCGCCGGAGCCGGACCACCCGGCCGAAGTGGGCGGCATCAGGAGCGCAGAATGGGCCAGTGCGTGACCGTGTCGCCGCGGCCCGGCGGGTCGTCGTCAAGATCGGCTCATCATCGCTGACCAGCGCGGCCGGCGGCCTGGACCCGAGCCGGGTGGACGCGCTGGTCGAGGCCGTGGCGCCGCGAAGGGCCGATGCCGTGACGCAACGCGGGGCCGACGTCGCCGCGCCGCGCGGAGTGGACCCCGTGGCGCCGCGCGGGGCGGACCTCGTGGCGCCGCGCGGAGTGGACCTCGTGGCGCCGCGCGGGGTGGACCTCGTGACGCCGCGCGGGGTGGAAGCGGTGCCTATGCCAGGCGGCGGGCGCGAGGTGGTCCTGGTCTCCTCCGGCGCTATCTCGGCCGGGCTGGCCCCGCTTGGCCTGTCCCGGCGCCCGCGCGACCTGGCCACCCAGCAGGCTGCGGCGAGCGTGGGACAGGGCCTGCTGATGAGGGCGTACGCCGAGTCGTTCGGCCGGCACGGCCGGGTCGCGGCACAGGTGCTGCTGACCGTCGACGACGTGACCCGCCGGGCGCACTACCGCAACGCGTACCGCACCCTGCGGCGCCTGCTCGACCTGGGGGCGGTGCCCGTGGTGAACGAGAACGACACGGTGGCCACCGAGGAGATCCGGTTCGGCGACAACGACCGGCTCGCCGCGCTGGTCGCCGCGCTGGTCCACGCCGACCTGCTGGTGCTGCTCTCCGATGTGGACGCCCTCTACACCGGCGACCCGGCCCGGCCGGGTGCCCGGCGGGTGGAGACCGTGCGCGGTGAGGCCGACCTGGCCGGGGTCACCGCCGGCCGGGCCGGACGGGCGGGGCTCGGCACCGGAGGCATGGTGACCAAGGTGGAGGCGGCCCGCATCGCCACCGGGGCCGGCATCCCGGTGGTGCTGACCGCCGCGCCGCTCGCCGCGGCGGCGCTCGCCGGCGAGCCGGTGGGCACGCTCTTCCACCCGGTACGGCAGCGCCCGGCGGCCCGCCTGTTCTGGCTGGCGCACGCCACCTCGCCGCGCGGGCGGCTGCACCTGGACCCCGGGGCGGTGCACGCGGTGACCGCACGCCGGGCGTCCCTGCTGCCGGCCGGCGTGGTGGCGGTGGACGGCCGGTTCACCGCCGGTGACCCGGTCGACCTGGTGGACGGCGGTGGCCGTCCGGTCGCCCGGGGGCTGGTCAACTACGACGCGGCCGAGGTGCCCGGCCTGCTCGGGCGCACCACCGCCCAGCTCAAGGCGGAGCTGGGCCCGCAGTACGAACGCGAGCTCGTCCACCGCGACGACCTCGTCCTGCTCTGAAAGACCTGCACCAGGAGACCTGCACCAGGGAGTGACCAATCATGTCCACAATGGACCAGGCCCGCCGGGCTCGGGAAGCCGCCGTGGCGCTGGCCGTCGCGACACGTACCGCCAAGGACGCCGCGCTGCACGAGATGGCCGGCGCGCTGGTGCGGCGTACCCCGCAGATCTTGGCGGCGAACAGCCGGGACGTGGCCTCGGCGCGGGCGTCCGGCGCGGCGCCGGCCCTGGTCGACCGGCTGGCGCTGGACGAGGGGCGGGTCGCCGGCATGGCCGCCGGGCTGCGCCAGGTCGCCGCCCTGCCGGACCCGGTGGGTGAGGTGGTGCGCGGCGCCACCCTGCCCAACGGGCTCGAGCTGCGGCAGGTCCGGGTGCCGTTCGGCGTCGTCGGGATCGTCTACGAGTCGCGGCCCAACGTGACCACCGACGCCGCCGGGCTGTGCCTCAAGTCCGGCAACGCGGTGCTGCTGCGCGGCTCGTCGTCCGCGGCGCACAGCAACGCTGAGCTCGTGACGGCGATGCGCGAGGCCGTTGCGTCGGCGGGCCTGCCGGCGGACGCGGTCCAGCTGGTGGACGCGGCGTCCCGGGAGTCGGTCAAGGAGCTGATGCGGGCCCGCGGGCTGGTCGACGTGCTCATCCCGCGCGGCGGCGCGGCGCTGATCCGCTCGGTGGTGGAGGAGTCCACAGTGCCGGTGATCGAGACCGGCGTGGGCAACTGCCACATCTACGTCGACGCGGCGGCCGACCTGGACCTGGCACTGTCGGTCCTGCTCAACGCGAAGACCCAGCGGCCTTCGGTGTGCAACGCCGCCGAGTCGCTGCTGGTGCACGCGGCGGTGGCCGGCACGTTCCTGCCCCGGGCGCTGGCCGCGCTGGCCGAGGCCGGCGTGACGGTGCACGGGGACGAGGCGGTACGGCGGTTCTCGGCGGCGGTGCTGCCGGCGACCGAGGAGGACTACGCCGCCGAGTACCTCTCGCTCGACCTCTCCGCCGCGGTGGTGCCGTCGCTGCCCGCCGCGGTGGCGCACATCCGCCGGTACGGCACCGGGCACAGCGAGGCGATCGTCACCGGCTCGCTGGAGGCGGCCCGGGCGTTCATCGCCCAGGTCGACGCGGCGGCGGTGCTGGTGAACGCGTCGACCAGGTTCGTCGACGGCGGCGAGCTCGGCTTCGGCGCGGAGATCGGCATCTCCACCCAGAAGCTGCACGCCCGCGGCCCGATGGGGCTGCCCGAGCTCACCTCGACCAAGTACGTGGTGACCGGGTCCGGTCAGGTGCGCCGGTAGGCGATCACGGCCGCCCGTAGGCGCGGATCACCCGCAGGGTGGCGTGCACGTCGAACTGCTCGCCGTCGTCGCTGGGCCAGCCGCCGTCGCTGCGCTGGGTCTGGGACAGGCGGCGGCGCGCGGCGACGAGCAGGCGGTCGTCGGCGGACATGCCGACCCGGCGCAGCGATGAGGCGAGCCAGGCGGCGTCGGCCGCGCTCATGCCGGGCAGCCGCTCGGCGAGCACGGTCTGCATCTGGGCGGACTCGTAGAACATCTCCTGCCGGTGCAGCACGGCCGCCCCGAGCCAGCCGGTGACCAGGAACGACGGCCAGCTGCCGTCGGCGCGCAGGCTGGCCGCGAGGGCCTTGGCCCCGTTGGCCACGACCCCGGCGTAGACCCCGCCGACCCGCGAGTCCAGCGGCCCGGCGGCGCGGGCGTCCAGCCCACCCACGGTCAGCCAGAAGGTCGCGTTGGCGGTCAGGTAGAGGCTCGCCTCCGGGTCGCCGGGCGTGGCCCACGGCGGGGCGACGCCGGCCAGCGCCGGGTCCTCCTCCCACCTGCCGTCCGGGCCCTGGCGGGCGGCGAGCCAGTCCATCGCCCGGCGGGCGGCCGGCCGGCTCACCGCGCCGAGGTCGTCCAGCTCGGCGAGGCGGAAGCAGGTGGCGTCGACCGAGGCGACGTGCCCGCCCCAGAACGCCGGCCAGCCGCCCTCGGGCGTCTGCCCGACCTCGGCGTTGGTGAGCACGTCCTCGTCGGGCACGATCCCCGCCCGCAGCCAGCCCAGCCGGGCGCGGTCCACCGCGTCCCCCTTGGCGACCACGAACCCCATGGCGGCTTCGATGTCGACCACGGCGGTAGGTTACCCAGGCCGGGCGCTCCCAGCCCTCGGTAGGTCAGCCAGTACGTGCCGTCCAAGCCAGCTACGTGCCGCCTCAGTACGACGGCAGGGACGGGTCGATCTGCTTGACCCAGGCCGCCACGCCGCCCTGGACGTGCACGGCGTCCCGGAAGCCGGCCGCCTTCAGCGCCGCCAGCGCCTCGGCGGAGCGCACACCGGACTTGCAGTGCAGCACGATCTGCCGGTCCTGCGGCAGCTGGGCCAGGGCCTCGCCGGAGACGATCTCGCCCTTGGGGATCAGCATCGAGTCGGGGATGCGCACGATCTCGTACTCGGCCGGCTCGCGTACGTCCACGAGCAGGAAGTCCTTGCCGGCCGCCCGCCAGTCGGCCAGCTCCTGCACGGTGATCGTGGAGTCCTCGGCCGCCGCCATCGCCTCCTCGGACAGCGCGCCGCAGAAGTCGTCGTAGTCGATCAGCTCGGTGACCGTCGGGTTCTCCCCGCACAAAGCGCAGGACGGGTCCTTGCGCACCTTGATGGTGCGGTACACCATCTCCAGCGCGTCGTAGACCATCAGCCGGCCGACCAGTGGCTGGCCGATGCCGGTGAGCAGCTTGATCGCCTCGGTCACCTGGATCGAGCCGACCGAGGCGCACAGCACGCCGAGCACCCCTCCCTCGGCGCACGAGGGCACCATGCCGGGCGGCGGGGGCTCCGGGTAGAGGCAGCGGTAGCACGGGCCGTACTCGGCCCAGAACACGCTCGCCTGCCCGTCGAACCGGAAGATCGACCCCCATACGTACGGCTTGCCGAGCAGCACGCACGCGTCGTTGACCAGGTAACGGGTGGCGAAGTTGTCGGTGCCGTCGACGATCAGGTCGTACTGGCGGAAGATGTCGAGCGCGTTGTCCCGGTCCAGCGAGGTGTCATGGGTCACCACGTTGACGTACGGGTTGATCTCGCGGATCGAGGCGGCGGCCGACTGCGTCTTGGGGTGGCCCACGTCGGAGACGCCGTGGATGACCTGGCGCTGGAGGTTCGACTCGTCAACCGTGTCGAAGTCGATGATGCCGAGCGTGCCGACGCCGGCCGCGGCGAGGTACATCAGCGCCGGCGAGCCGAGGCCCCCGGCGCCGACGCAGAGCACGCGGGAGCTCTTCAGCCGCTTCTGCCCGGCGGTGGCGACGTCCGGGATGATCAGGTGGCGGGAGTAGCGGCGGATCTCGTCGACGGAGAGCTCGGCAGCGGGCTCGACGAGCGGTGGCAACGACACGGTCAGCTCCTAGCGTGTGCTCGCGTGGGGCAGCCCTGCCATTGTTCCGCGCCGCTTCCCCTCCCGCCTCCTCGGCTCCGCCATGAGCTGCGCCACGACCCACCGCCCCCCGCCAGCGCCTAGGCCAGAGGGCCGGTGTAGCGGCGTCCGCCCAGGTAGGGCCAGGGGTTCGCGGTGCATCCGCGCAGCCCGAGCGTCTGGGTCTGCATCACCGGGGCCGGCCGGCCCGGGCCCGGGCAGAGCTCGTGGTTGTAGCCGAGCTGGTGCCCCACCTCGTGGTTGACGAGGTACTGCCGGTAGACCTCCAGTGGCACGCCCTGCCCCACGAACTCATGCACCGAGCTCATCCAGCGGGTCAGGTTGAGGATCACCCGGCCGCCCGTACGGCAGGAGGTGTACGGCACCCCGCCCACCCGGATGTCCACCCCGCCGGCGATGCACATCTGCCGCGCGGTCTCGCCGGTGGCGAGGTAGAGCGTGAACTCCGCGGCGGCTCCCTGCGGCACCCGCTGCAGCCGCAGCGTGCGACCGCCGACCCAGCTGCGCGGGTCGCCCAGGGTCCGGTCCAGCATGGCGGTGAACCCGGCCATGTCCTCGGCCACGTTGCTCTCGATCGCCACCCGGAAGCGGCGCAGCGTGCCGGCGGTGCCCAGCACGGGACCGAGCGTGGTGGCGTACACCCAGGTCCCTGGGCCGGATTTCGGGAAGTAGCCACCCGCGGTCAGCACCGGGCGGGGGCTCGCGGTCGGCTGCGCGGGCGTCGGGCTCGGCGTCGGGGTGGGGCTCGGCGTGGCGGCGGCGGTCAGCGCAGGCTGCGCCGCCAGGGTGGGCGCCGCGGCCGTCTGGCGGCCCAGGCTCACCCCGGCCCCGCGCCGCACCAGGTCGGCACCGACCAGCACGAGCACCACCAGGAACAGCGCGAGGGCCGCCCGCCAGCGCCGCCGGCGCCGGCGGCGGGCCAGCTGGGCATGGTCGAGTGCCGGCCGCTGCGGGCGGCCGGCACTCTCAGGCGGGTACGGCGGCGCGAAGCTGGCTGGATGCGGACCGGAGCGAGGGGTACGC
>DASRIS010000108.1:0-13552 GCA_035649895.1 Micromonosporaceae bacterium
CAGCAGCAGCTGCACGCCGCCCTATCTGAGGTGGATGCCGCTCAGCATGAGCTGGACGGCGCCCATCGTGCCGGTACGCCGGAGGCACTCCGGGCACAGGCCGCCGCCTACGAGCCGCTCGTGGCGGCGCTGCGGGAGCTGGCGCTGGCCGAGCAGGGTCTCAACACGGCCGTGCGCGCCCAGGCCGAGAGCGAACGCAGCGTCCGGGCCCACGAGGCGGAGCGCGTCGCCATCGAGGAGCTGCTCAACCATGCGGCAGCAGCCCTCGGGAGGCACTATCCGGACGCCGCCTGGTGGAAGGAGCGCGAGCGCCGGGAGCTGGCCGCCCTGTGGACCGACAAGGAGTGGAACCTCGCCCGTAGCGAGCTGTTCCTCGCGGCTCTGAAGCTGCACAAGGCATTCCTGCGGCACGCACCCACGCAGATGCGCCGCAACCTGCAGGCTGCCATGGACCTGGTCAGCGGTGATGTGCCCAGCGAGCTACCCGAGGGAGCGGCGCTCGCCGCATGGCGAAGCCTGTTCTTCGTGGTGCCGGTGGTCTCCACGACGTTCGCCTCCTACGCCCGGCTGTTCGGCCACCTCGGCAAGGAGGCGCTCGGCTGGCTCCTCATCGACGAAGCCGGGCAGGCGACACCGCAGAATGCGGTCGGGGCGCTATGGCGGGCCAGGCGCGCCGTGGTCGTCGGCGACCCCCTGCAGCTGGAGCCGATCACGACCCTGCCGTTCCGCGCCGAGCAGGCTATCCGCAACGAGCTGGGCGTCGATGAGCAATGGTCGACCAGCCGCACCTCGGTCCAGCGGCTCGCCGACCGCATCACCCCGCTGGGCACCTGGCTGCCTGACGAGGACGGCACGAGCTGGGTAGGTATCCCGCTGACCGTGCACCGGCGCTGCGACCAGCCCATGTTCGACATCGTCAACACCGTCGCCTACGACGGTCTCATGATCGACGGCACCGGCATGGGCCCCGGCGAGCGGTTCGACGCGGCCTATCCGAGCCTTCCGCCGTCCAAATGGATCGATGTGGCCGGTAGCGGGCCTCAGGGGCACTGGATCCCTGACGAGGGCCGCCAGCTCGACCGCATCCTCACCAAGCTCGCCGAGCTCTCGTTTGACATGTCCGAGGTGATGGTGATCGGCCCGTTCCGGGACATCGCCCGCCAGATCAAGAGCAGAGCTCGGCGGTACCCGGGTCTGGTGGCTGGCACCATCCACACCGCCCAGGGGAAGCAGGCCGACATCGTCGTACTCGTCCTGGGTAGCGCGCCTGACCGCCCCGGTGCGCGGCGGTGGGCGGCGAGCAAGCCCAACCTCCTCAACGTGGCCGTCAGCCGCGCTAAACGTCGCCTCTACGTCATCGGCAACAGGGAGCTGTGGTCAACCCAGCGCTACTTCAAGGTCCTGGCTGCCGCGCTGCCGCACACGCCACCCGTCGAGCCTAGGTGATCTTTACCTGTACGTTGTGGGCGCGAGGTGTGGGAGGCGCGGGCCGCAGGCAAAGGCCTCACCGTCGGGCGTGGTGCGACACGACAGACGCGCCTGCTCGTCGCCGCCGATCCCGACTCCAGGTCAGGCAAGGCCCAGAAAGCCGCCAGGTACGGCATTCCAGTCGTGCATCCGGCCGCGTTCTCGCACATGATCACCCAGCTGTAGCCGCTCGCGGCTATCCTTCCCGGAGGCTGGTCGACGAGACGAACCTGCTGGGTCCTGAGCAACCGGCGCGGGGCCACCGACGGCGACCCGGACGGCCATGACACCAGTGACGTCGGGCGCGACATCGGCACGCTCGTCCTGGAGCGGTGGCATCGGCTTGCTGGCCCTGGTTACTGGAGTGAGGCGCTAGCTCGCCAGCTCAAGGCCGAGGCTCTGCCGGCTCACCCAGCTTCCAGCAGGGTGGTGGCGAGCAGGTCCGCGGCGTTGATGGTGTCAGGGCCGTCCTCGCTCAGGACCGCAGGCAGCGGGTGAAGGTGTCCTGGCAGGGGTGGCAGGGGTGGACCCGGCCAGCTCCGTGTCCGGGCCGCCGTCGTCGCTGGGCAGGTGGCGCTCCACGCCGGCCAGCTGCTCGTAGTAGTGCCAGCGCTCGTCGATGTCGGCCTGGGCCAGCGCGAGCAGGTGCCTGGCCCGCTCCGGCTCCGACCGGGCCAGGTTGGCGAAGCGCGCCTCACCCAGCGCGAAGTCCGACAGCCGCTGCGTCGGCCGCTTCGCGTCTAGCTGGAACGGGTGCGCCCCGTCGGCCGGGCTGGGGTGGTAGCGGTAGAGCGGCCAGTAGCCGCTGGCCACCGCCGACTTCTGGTGCGTCATCGACGTCGCCATCTCGATGCCGTGCTCGATGCAGGTGCTGTACGCGATGACCAGCGACGGCCCGGGCCAGGCCTCGGCCTCCAGCAGCGCGCGTACGGTCTGCATCTCGTTGGCGCCGAGCGCGATCTGGGCCACGTACACGTCACCGTAGGCTCGGGCGATCGCGCCGAGGTCCTTCTTCGCGGTCGGCTTGCCCGACGCGGCGAACTTCGCCGCCGCGCCCCGCGGGGTGGCCTTGGACGCCTGGCCGCCGGTGTTGGAGTAGACCTCGGTGTCCAGCACCAGCAGGTTCACGTCGCGGCCCGAGCCGAGCACGTGGTCCAGCCCACCGAAGCCGATGTCGTACGCCCAGCCGTCGCCGCCGACGATCCAGAAGCTCTTCGGCACCAGCTCGTCGGCGAGCGAGCCGAGCCGCCGGGCGGCGTCGGTGCCCAGGTCGGCGAGGCGGGCCTTGAGCGCGTCCACCCGCTCCCGCTGGGCCGCAATGCCGGCGGCGCCGGACACGTCGGCCTCCAGCAGCGCCGCGGCCAGGTCCGCCCCGACGGCCGGGGCCAGCTCGCCGAGCAGCCGGCGGGCGTCGTCGCGGTGGCGCTCGTACCCCAGCCGCAGGCCCAGCCCGAACTCGGCGTTGTCCTCGAACAGCGAGTTGGCCCAGGCCGGCCCGCGCCCGGCGCAGTTACGCGCCCACGGGGTGGTCGGCAGGTTGCCGCCGAAGATCGACGAGCAGCCGGTGGCGTTGGCCACCACGAGCCGGTCCCCGAACAGCTGGGTGAGCAGCTTCAGGTACGGCGTCTCGCCACATCCCGAGCAGGCGCCGGAGAACTCGAACAGCGGCTGGAGCAGCTGCGATCCCTTCACCGTGTTGTGCCGCACGGTGGCCGGGTCGGCCTCGGGGATCCCGGTGAAGAAGTCCCACCGAGGCCGCTCGGCCTCGCGGTGCTTGGGCGCCGGCTCCAGGTTGAGCGACCTGTGCTCGGGCTGCACCTTGCTTACGGCCGGGCACGCCTCGACGCAGATGCCGCAGCCGGTGCAGTCGTCCGGCGCCACCTGCACGGTGAGCTTCGCCCCGCGCAGCTCCCGGCCGCCGTAGTCCTTGGCCAGGAAGCCCTCCGGCGCCCCGGCGAGCACGGCCGGGTCGTACACCTTCATGCGGATCGCGGCGTGCGGGCAGACGATGGTGCACTTGCCGCAGTCGATGCAGAGGTCGGGGTCCCAGACCGGCAGCTCCTGGGCGAGCGCGCGCCGCTCGAAGCGGGCGGTGCCGGTGGGGAAGGTGCCGTCGACCGGCAGCGCGCTGACCGGCAGCAGGTCGCCCTCGCCGGCGAGCAGCCGCGCGGTGACCCGCTTGACGAAGTCGGGCGCGGTGTCCGGCAGCGCCACCGGGCCGGTCCCGGAGAGGTCGGCGTGCGCGGGCACCGGCAGCGGCGCCAGTGCCGCCACGGCCCGGTCGACCGCGGCCTGGTTGCGCCGCACCACCTCCGCGCCGCGCTTGCCGTACGCCTTGACGATCGCGTCCTTGAGCGCGGCGGTGGCCTGCACGGGCGGGAGCACGCCGGACAGCGCGAAGAAGCACGCCTGCATGACCGTGTTGATCCGCCCGCCCAGGCGCAGCTCGCGGGCCAGCCGGTGGGCGTCGACGACGTAGCAGTCCAGCCGCTTGTCGATGATCTGCCGCTGCACCTCGGCCGGCAGGTGCGGCCACACGTCGCCGGGCGGGTAGGGGCTGTTGAGCAGGAAGGTGGCGCCGGGGCGGGCCACGTCGAGCACCTTCATCCGCTCCAGCAGCCCGAACTGGTGGCAGGCGACGAGGTCGGCCGAGCCGACCAGGTAGGTCGAGCGGATCGGGTCCGGGCCGAAGCGCAGGTGGGACACTGTGACCGAGCCGGCCTTGCGGGAGTCGTAGACGAAGTAGCCCTGGGCGTACTGGTCGGTGCCCTCGCCGATGATCTTGACGCTGGCCTTGTTCGCGCCGACCGTGCCGTCGCTGCCCAGGCCGTAGAAGACCGCCTGCACGGCGCGGGTGGGCACCCGGAAGCCGCGGTCGGGGCTGACGCTGGTGCCGGTGACGTCGTCGACGATGCCGACGGTGACGTGGCGCCGGTGCGGCGGCAGGCGCAGCTCGTCGAAGACGCCCTTGACCATGCCGGGCGTGAGCTCCTTGCTGGACAGCCCGTACCGGGCGCCGATGACGTCGACCGCGGTGCGGCCGTGCTCGGCGAGCGCGGCCACCACGTCCAGGTAGAGCGGCTCGCCCGGGGCGCCCGGCTCCTTGGTGCGGTCGAGCACGGCGACCCGGCCGACCGTGGCCGGCAGCGCCGCCACCAGCTCGGCGGCGGGGAAGGGCCGGAACAGCCGTACCGTGACCATGCCCACCCGCTCGCCGCGCGCGGCCAGCGCCTCGACGGTCTCGGCGACCGCCCCGGCGCCCGAGCCCATGACCACCAGGACCCGCTCGGCGTCCGGCGCGCCGGAGTAGTCGACCAGGTGGTACGCCCGCCCGGTGCGCCCGGCGAGCTCGTCCATCACCTGCTGCACAGTGGCCGGCACCGCGTCGTGGAACGGGTTGGCCGCCTCCCTCGCCTGGAAGAAGACGTCCGGGTTCTGGGCCGAGCCGCGCAGCACCGGCCGGTCCGGGGACAGCCCGCGCAGCCGGTGGGCGAGCACGTCGTTCTCGCGTACCAGGGCGCGCAGGTCCGCCTCGCCGAGCAGGCGGATCTTGGCGATCTCGTGCGAGGTGCGGAAGCCGTCGAAGAAGTGCAGGAAGGGCACCCGCGTACGCAGTGCCGCGGCGTGGGCGACGAGAGCCAGGTCGTGCGCCTCCTGCACGGAGCCTGCCGCGAGCATCGCCCAGCCGGTGCTGCGGGCGGCCATCACGTCGCTGTGGTCCCCGAAGATCGACAGTGCGTGGGTGGCGACGGCGCGGGCGGCGACGTGGATGACGGCCGGCGTCAGCTCTCCCGCGATCTTGAACATGTTCGGCAGCATCAGCAGCAGGCCCTGGGACGCGGTGAAGGTCGTGCCGAGCGCGCCCTTCTGCACCGCCCCGTGCAGGGCGCCGGCCGCCCCGGCCTCGGACTGCAGCTCGACCACCTCAGGCACCGAGCCCCACAGGTTCACCCGGCCGGCGGCGCTCCACGCGTCGGCCAGCTCGCCCATTGGCGAGGCCGGGGTGATCGGGTAGATCGCGATGACCTCGGAGAGCGCGTGGGCCACGCGCGCGGCGGCCTCGTTGCCGTCCACCGTGGTCCAGGCCATGGACCCGCGTTCGGGACTCTGGTCTGCGTGCGCTGTGTCCGGACGCGCTGCCTGGAGCACCATGGCCCGCCCACCTTCGCTGTCGGCGCGACGCCTGCGGCCGCTGTGGCTACAGCGTTCCGCCGCGCCCGTGGCGTTGCCCAGGGCTACTGGTCCCGCAGGTCCCGGACCGAAGGTCCCGGCTGCCGCCGGCACGGTTGTGCGGCTGCCACCGTGGGCGTGGTGGCAGCCGCACGCTGTCGTGCCAGCAGCGGCACGCTGTCGTGCCAGCTACGAGACCGGCCGGGCGCTCAGCCGAGGCGGTCCGGGTCGGTGCGGGTGACCGCGTCGCCCGGTGGGTACGGGCTGGCGTCCTCCAGGATGGTGCCGCCCTCGACGTGCTCCGGGTCGACGTACTCGGTGTCGTCGTCAGTGTCTGACCTGCGCCGCATGGCGCCCGCCGCGGCGACCCCGCCCGCGACAGCTGCGGCGGCGGCAGCCGCCCCCGCCACGGCCTTGCCCGACACCCCGGCCTTGCCGCTGTCCCCGCGCGACTGTGCGGCGGCCTCGACCCCGGGCGTGCCGACGGCGCCGCCCTCGTTGACCGAGCCGCGCCAGCCGCCGGTCTCGGCGCCGCGCCCCTCGATGAGCTCCTTGAACCGCTCCAGGTCCGCCTCGGCGCGCCGCTCCACGATGTTGAGCTTGTCGCCGACCTGCTCCACGAGCCCCTCCGGCTCGTACTCCATGACGAGCCGCACCATGGTCCGGTCGGCGCCGACCGGCCGGAAGTAGACGGCACCGGCGTTCGTGGCGCCCTCGGTGGCGGCCCAGGCGACCTTCTGGTCGGGCACCTGCTCCAGGATGGTGGCGTCCCACTCCCGCTTGACCCCGCCGACCTCGGCGACCCAGTGCACCCGGCGGTCATCGAGCTGGCGTACCTCTTCGACGCCGCCCATGAAGCGGGGAAACTCCTCGAACTGGGTCCACTGGTTGTATGCGGTGTTCACCGGGACATCGACTTCAATCGACTTTTCTACCTTGGTGGTCATCCCTGTCCCTCCGTGTCGAGGAGGACCCCCGAGGCGGAGCACCTCCACGTGAGCCCCGCCGGTACCCCGCAATGGATGGCTCAACCCCAGCCGCCGGGCCCTATCTACGGCCCGGCGGGGCCGGGCCGGTCGCGACTGGTCCGGCGTATGTGGGCCCAGGCGACCACCGCGACCACGCCGGCTACGCCCGCAGCGGCCCCCAGCGCGAAGGCGCCTATGTGGCCGGGCCCCGGCGCGTCGGGGCGGCCGTCATGACGGCACGGGACGGTCGGGGGCTCGCTGGAGCGCTCGACGCTGCCGTGTCCAAGACTCGCCGCAGGCTGTGCGGCGGCAGGCTCGCGTACCGGACGCACTCGTCCGTTCCCCACGATGGAGAACATCGACGCCAGGACCAGCACGACGAACGCCAGCCCTTGTAGGACGACCATCCCGCTCGCCAACTTGCCAACCGCCGTCAACGGTTCCGGGTCGCCGGCCCCCACGAAGGTGGCCAACGTGTAGTAGGAACAGTCCAAGGCCTGCCGCGAGACCCCGGCAAGGTCCGGGGTGGACACGGCGACCTTGGCATATCCGCCGAACCGGTGACTGATCAGGTACATCGCGCCGAGCCCGGCCAGGTGTGCCGCGAGGAGCGCTCCGACGAAGACCTGGAACTCGCGGACGAGGGCTCGTTCGGGCCGTCGCCGTTGCGGCCGCAGCTCGTGGAAACCCTGGCCGTAGGAGCCGATCACGGCATAGCTGTAGACGGCTTCGACGGCGATGAGAATGGTGGTCACGATCAGGGACAGCGCCAGCGCGAGGGCGACGGCGTCGTGGACCGGCCCGGGCAGCAGGAACGGGACCGGCGGGGCCGAGGCCAGCGCGACCAGGTACGCGCAGGCCAGGGCGGCGAGCAGGGCGAGGTTGAACAGCGTTGACTGGAAGACCCGCAGGGGCAGGCCTACGAGCAGCTGCCGGGGTCCTTGCATCTGGCGCGCCATCCGGCGGACCCGGTAGTCCTTCACTCCGAAGGGAAAGAAGCCGGCCTCGAAGCGATCATACAGCAGCTCCTGGTCAACGACGGTTTCTGGGGGCTCGGCCGCCACCGCGGCGGCGAACGCAGGGCCGCGGGAGTGGAGCCACCGGATGGCGTTGACCACAGCGATGGCCTTGAGAAGGACGACGAGCAGGAGGCCGGCCGTGACCGCGATCATCACGCCACCTCCGATCGGCCCTGGCGTCGTGGGGTCCATCGATACCACATCACTGCGGCGCGAGCAGGCCGTGGCGGACGGCCAGCTCCGGTGTGGCGGACCGCGACAGTGGCCGGCCAGGTCGGACGGTGCGTGGTTGGCTATAGTGGCACCGCACGTTGACGAAACGGGCTTCCGCCCACCCCGTGCGCCGGGCTGGAGAGCCAGGTGGGGAGGAGCCTCGGTGACGCCGTCGGGTCAGGTCCTCACGGTTCCCAACGCGATCAGCTTCGCGCGGCTGCTCGGCGTACCCCTGTTTCTCTATCTCTACCTGGTGGCTGACGCGGACGTCGCGGCCGTGGTGGTCCTCGCCCTGGGCGGCACCAGCGACTGGGTCGACGGCTACTTCGCGCGCCGGCTGGGCCAGGTCAGCCGGCTCGGCGAGCTGCTGGACCCGTTGGCGGACCGGCTCTACATCCTCGCCACGCTGCTGGCGTTCACCGTGCGTGACGTCATCCCCTGGCCGCTGACGGCCACGCTGCTGGCCCGGGAGGCGATGCTGGCGGTGTGCCTGGGCGTGCTGCGCCGCTACCGGTACGGCCCGCCGCCCGTGCACTACCTCGGCAAGACCGCCACGTTCCTGCTGCTGGCGGCGTTTCCGGTGCTGCTGCTCGCGGCCACGATGCCGGCGGGGTCGGGTGGCCAGACGGCCGTCAGCGCGACCGGCTGGGGGCTGGCGTGGTGGGGCGTGGTCCTCTACTGGGTCGCCGGTGCGCTTTATGTCGGGCAGGTCGTCACCCTGGTCCGGGCGGCCCGCGGCAGAGACGGCCCCGGCCCAGGCCCCGGTCACGGTCACGGCCGCGATGCTGACCGGGGCACGGGCGGCGGGCCGGCGGCTGCGAGCGGGCAGGTCGCCGCCGCGGGCGGTGGGGCCGGATGACCAGGCCGGAGCGTCCCGGCAGCCGGTTCGGCGCGGACCTGTTCGCCTCCCTGTTCCAGGAGTCGCTCGACCCGGCGTACGCGGCGGCGGCCCGGCGCCGTACCGCCCGTCCCCCGGTGCCGCTGTGGCGCCGTGCGGCCGGGCGGGCGGTCAGCCTGGTCACGCTGTTCGCCGTCGGGCTGCTGTTCGCGGTGGCGTACCGGCAGGTCGTGGCGGACGAGCCGGAGAGCGCCCGGGTCCGGGCCGGCCTCGCCGACGAGGTGCGGTCCCGGCGGGCGCAGACCGACGGGCTGCAGGAGCGGGCCGACCGGCTGCGCGCCGAGGTCGCCGCCCTGCGCGACGCCGCGCTGGCCGGGGAGGAGGCCGCCTCCCTGCGCAACCTGGAGGCGGCGGCCGGCCTGGCCAAGGTGGCCGGCGACGGGGTGGTGGTGCGCGTCGCCGACGGGCCGGACCCGGCCGACCCGGTCACCGGGGCGCCGGGCGACAACCTCGGCCGGGTCCTCGACCGCGACCTGCAGGACATTGTGAACTCGCTGTGGCTGGCCGGGGCGGAGGCGGTCGCCGTCAACGGCCAGCGGCTCACCGCCACGTCCACCATCCGCGCCGCCGGCTCGGCCATCCTGGTGGACTTCAAGCCGGTCTCCAGCCCGTACGAGGTGTCCGCGATCGGCCCCGGCGAGCTGGCCCGCCGGTTCAACGACTCGGCCACCGCGCGGCGCTTCCGCCGCTATGTCACCGCCTACGGCATGGCCTTCGACGTACGCCCGCGCGACGACCTGACGCTGCCCGCGGCGGCCGACCCGCAGCTGCGGTACGCCCGCCCGCAGGGCGCGTCGCCGCCCACCTCGTCCGCCGGGCCTGCCCCGACACCCTCGCCCTCGGGAGGTCGCTGAATGATCGCGGTGCTCGCCCTCGTCGCCGGCGTCGCGCTCGGCCTCCTGCTGGAGCCGAGCGTGCCCGCGGGGCTGCAGCCCTACCTGCCGATCGCCGTCGTCGCCGCGCTGGACGCGGTGTTCGGCGGAGTGCGGGCCAAGCTCGACGGCATCTTCGACGACAAGCAGTTCGTCGTCTCGTTCATCGGCAACGTGCTCGTCGCCGGGCTGATCGTCTACCTCGGCGACCAGCTGGGTGTCGGCGGGCAGCTCTCCACCGGGGTGGTGGTCGTGCTCGGCGTACGTATCTTCGCCAACGCCGCAGCTATCCGCCGGCACCTCTTCCGAGCGTAGGAGCGGGCATGGCTGACGAGCACCAGCCGACCGGTACCGGCTGGCCCGAGCCGCCGCTACCGGCGACGGAGCCACCGGTAGCGGAGCCACCGGTAGCGGAGCCAGCGGTGACGGAGCTACCGGTAGCGGAGCCGGCGGTGGCGGCTGGGACGGAGGCGGGCGCGCTGGTGGCCGGACCGCCCGACGCTGGGGACACGCCGGACACCGAGGGTGCGGCTGACGCCGCGGGCACGTCGGAGCCACCGGTGCGGCGGCGCCTGTCGGCGGCGGGGGCGGTGATCGGGCTGCTGCTCGGGCTGCTCGGCTTCACGCTGGTGATGCAGCTGCGCAGCAACGCCGCAGACCCTGAGCTGGCCTCTGCCCGCCCGGAGGACCTGGTCCGGATCCTGTCCGACCTTGAGGCGCGGGAGGAGCGGCTGCGCCGCGAGATCAGCGATCTGGAGGAGAGCCAGCGGCAGCTGGCCTCCGGCGCCCGGGGCCGCCAGGCCGCCCTTGAGGAGGCCCGCCGCCGCGCCGACGAGCTGGGCATCCTCGCCGGCACGCTGCCGGCCCAGGGGCCGGGCCTGGCGGTCCGCTTCATGCCCGGGGCCGGCAAGCCGGTCGAGGCGGCCGCGCTGCTGGACGCGGTGGAGGAGCTGCGCGGCGCCGGAGCCGAGGCGATGCAGGTCACCGGTGCCGACGGAGGCACCGTACGGGTCGTGGCGTCCACCGCGTTCGTCGACGCCGACGGCGGCCTGCTGGTCGGCGGGCGGCGGCTGTCGGCGCCGTACACGGTCACGGTCATCGGTGACCCGCAGACCATGCGTACCGCGCTCAACATCCCGGGTGGGGTGGTCGAGTCGATCGGCCAGGACGGCGGTAGCGTGATCCTCGATGAGCCGGGGCTGGTGGCGGTGACCGCGCTGCACGAGCAGGGCGAGCTGCGCTACGCCCGGCCCGTCCCCTAAAGCCGGGGCCGGGCGCTGCGAGAGGGAGGGTGCGTTGGTTCCAGAGGAGCTGCGGTACACGGCGGAGCACGAGTGGGTCGCGCCGGGGTCGGACGGGCCGTTGCGGGTGGGCATCACCCACTTCGCCCAGGACGCGCTGGGTGACATCGTCTTCGTGCAGCTGCCCGAGGCCGGGACCGCGGTGACGGCCGGCGAGCCGCTCGGTGAGGTCGAGTCGACCAAGAGCGTCTCGGAGATCTACGCGCCCGTGACCGGCACCGTGGTCGCCCGTAACGGTCAGCTGGCCGACCAGCCGGAGCTGGTCAACAACGATCCGTACGGAGCCGGCTGGCTGGTGGAGATCGAGCCGGCCGAACAGTCCTGGGTGGACGGTCTGCTGGACGCGCAGGCGTACCGTGAGCTGACGAAGAGCTGAGCAGATGCTCTTTCCCGCGCGGCGGCAATCCTCCGCGCGCCTGGTTGACCTTCGGTTTCGGCGCTGGCTAGGCTCGCCGGGTCGACTACGAGATGTGCGTGCCGCACGCGAGCCGACGCCAGCCGTTCCTATGGTGAGGTGGTCCATGACGCGTCCCGACGACGAGTTTCCTCCGCTCGACGTCACGTCAACGCTGAACCTTGGTGGCCTGGACGAGGCGCTCGAGGGTCCGGACGCAGACGTCGTGCCCAGCCGGATGTCCGGCTCGCTGCCGCCCGGCATGGCGCTGCTGGTCGTGCGGCGTGGCCCGAACGCCGGTGCCCGGTTCCTGCTCGACCACGACGTGACCACGAGCGGGCGGCACCCCGACAGTGACATCTTCCTCGACGATGTGACCGTCTCCCGCCGGCACGCGGAGTTCCACCGCGACGCCGGCACCTTCACCGTGCGCGACGTGGGCAGCCTCAACGGGACGTACGTCAACCGGGAGCGGGTGGAGGCGGCGACCCTCAGCAACGGTGACGAGGTGCAGATCGGCAAGTTCCGGCTGGTGTTCATCGCCGGGCCCCGGCCTGAGGAGGAGGGCGGCCGGCCGTGAGCGCGGCGGCGCGGGCGGCGCCGAGCGGCGCGGGTGCCCGGCCGCTGATGAGCATCGGTGAGGTGCTCGCCCACCTGCGGCCGGACTTCCCGGACACCACCATCTCCAAGCTGCGCTTCCTTGAGGCCGAGGGGCTGGTGGAGCCGGAGCGCACCCCGGCGGGCTACCGCAAGTACAGCTGGGAGGACGTCGCCCGGCTGCGGTACGTGCTCACCGCGCAGCGCGACCACTACCTGCCGCTGCGCGTCATCCGGGAGCAGCTCGCCGCCGCCCAGACCGGGGAGGCTTCGGCGTTCGGCCGGCCGCGCCCGGTGCTCGTGCCATCCGGTCCGGCATCCGACGGCCGCGCTGCCGTCGGCCACGCCACCGGCGGTACGGCCGCCGGCGACGTGGCCGACGGCGCCGAGCCGGTCGCCGGTGACGGGACCGGCGGGGTGTGGCTGACCCGCCAGCAGCTGCTGGCCCACGCCGGGGTGACCGAGGAGCTGCTGGCCGACCTGGAGCAGCACGGGCTGGTGGCGGCCCGCGCCGGCGGGCGGTTCGACGCGGACGCGCTGGCGGTGGCCACGGTCGCCGCCCAGCTGTCCGAGTACGGGCTCACCGCCCGGCACCTGCGCGCCTACCGGACCGCGGCAGACCGCGAGGTCGGCCTGTTCAGCCAGGTCGTGGCGCCGCTGCTGCGACAGTCCGACCCGGCCGCGCGGGCCCGGGCCGCGGAGACCGTCCGCGAGCTCGGTGAGCTGTCCCGGCGGCTGCACGCAACCCTGGTGCGGGCGGGTCTGCGCGACACGCTGAAGGACTGAGCAAGCCCCGCTTTCCGGCACGGCGGCGAGTGGCGACTGCACGCAACGGGCCGTGTACCGTGCAGAGGAGAGGGAGTGCGACACGGAGGTAGGCGTGCGCGAGCTGAGCGTGGTCGGGGTGCGGGTCGAGCTGCCCAGTAACCAGCCGATCGTGCTGCTCAAAGAGGTTGACGGCGATCGATACCTACCCATCTGGATCGGTGCCGTGGAGGCCACCGCCATCGCGTACGAGCAGCAGGGCGTCAAGCCCGCCCGCCCGCTCACCCATGACCTGCTGCGCGACATCCTCACCGCGCTCAAGACCCCGCTGCACGCGGTGGAGATCACCGAGCTCAAGGAGAACGTGTTCTACGCCGACCTGCTCATCGGCAACGGGGTGCGGGTCTCGGCCCGGCCCAGCGACTCCATCGCGCTCGCGCTGCGGGTCGGCGCGCCGATCCGCTGCGCGGACCAGGTGCTCACCGAGGCCGGCATCGTCATCCCGGACGAGCAGGAGGACGAGGTCGAGAAGTTCCGGGAGTTCCTGGAGCAGGTGCGGCCGGAGGACTTCGCCGGCTGAGGCCGTCCCGCTTCCGCCTCTATCCGCCGATACCGTCTGCCGTCCCGCGGCCGGCGTGTCGCACGCCTGACCCGGCGCCAAGCCCCGGCATCGACGATAGGGTTGGCGTAGCTGACCGGGGTCTGCCGGTCACCGCGCGCCCCAGGGAGCGGGAGGTCGTCGTATGCACGAGCCCGAGGGTGGGGTGGTCGGCCCGGACGCGGGCGTGGGCTATCGCGGCGTCACCGCCTGCCACGCCGTCAGGATCAGCTACCGGCAGCTCGACTACTGGGCGCGTACGGCGCTGGTCGTGCCGAGCATCCGGGACG
>DASRIS010000109.1:0-52799 GCA_035649895.1 Micromonosporaceae bacterium
GCGGGCGGCGGCCTGCTGGTCGACGACGTCGAGCTGAGCCCGGCGTGGGTGGAGCGGACCGTGGTGCCGCTGGTCCGGGACCCGGACCGGCTGGCCCGGATGGGGCGGGCCGCGGCGGCGTACGGCCGCCGGGACGGGGACGAGGCGCTGCGCGCCTTCATGTACGAGGCGGTAGGCGCGTGAGTACGGGAAGGGTGGGAGCTGTGCGGGGCGAGCGGCAGCTGACCGCGGAGGACCTGGGCCGGGTCCATCTGATCGGGGTCGGCGGTGTCGGCATGAGCGGCCTGGCCCGGCTGCTGCTGACCCGTGGCATCCCGGTCTCCGGCAGCGAGCTGCGCCACTGGCCGGCCCTGGCCGGCCTGCGGGCGCTCGGCGGCACCATCCACATGCGACACGAGCCGGCCAACCTGGACGGCGTGGACACGGTCGTCTACTCGACCGCGATCCCGGCCGACCACCTGGAGCTGGTCGAGGCGCGCTCCCGCGGCCTGCGGGTGCTGCACCGCTCCGAGGCGCTCGCCGCGGCGATGGCCGGGCGGCGCACCATCGCGGTCGCCGGCACCCACGGCAAGACCACGACGACGTCCATGGCGACGCTGGTCCTGCAGCACGCCGGGCTCGACCCGTCGTTCGTCATCGGTGGCGAGATCTCCGAGGTGGGCTCGAACGCGCACCACGGCAGCGGGGAGTACTTCGTCGCCGAGGCGGACGAGAGCGACCGGTCGTTCCTGCTCTACCGCCCGTACGTCTCGATTATCACAAATATCGATGCAGACCATCTCAACACGTACGGCTCGCTGGACGGGCTCAAGGCGGCGTTCGCCGAGTTCGCCCAGCTCACCGAGGCGGACGGGTTCGTGGTCACCTGCGCCGACGACCCGGGCACCCGCGCCCTCGCGCAGGCCCTGCGCGCCGAGGGCCGGCAGGTGCACACGTACGGCGAGGCCGCCGGCGCGGACCTGCGGATGTCGGAGATCGGCTCGTCCGCGGCCGGCGTGCGTTACCTGGCCCACCTGGACGGCCAGCCGCTCGGCGAGATCTCGCTGCCGGTGCCAGGGCGCCATCTCGGCCTCAACAGCGCCGCGGCCGTGCTCACCGCCCTGCGGCTGGGGCTCGCCCTGGAGACCGTGACCGAGGCGCTGGCCACGTTCCCCGGGGTACGCCGGCGGTTCGAGCTCAAGGGCGTGGCCGACGGCGTACGGGTCTACGACGAGTACGCGTACCACCCCACCTCGATGCGGGCCGCCCTGTCGACGCTGCGCGACGTCGCCAACGGTGGCCGGCTGGTGGTGGTGTTCCAGCCGTACCGGGTGTACCGCACCCGCGACCTGGAGGCCGAGATCGCCGATGCGCTGTCGCTGGCTGACGAGGTGGTGGTGCTGGAGGTCTTCGGCCCCGGGGAGGTGCGCGGTCCCGGCGAGGGCGGGGTGGCGCTGACCGCCGCGGTCAACCTTCCGGTCACGCAGAAGGTGTTCGTCGACTCGTGGGACGACGCGCCGGGCGAGGTGGTCCGGCGGGCGGGGGAGGGCGACGTCGTGGTGACGATGGGCGCCCCGCCGATCTCGCTGATGGGCGACGAGCTGCTGGCCGCGCTGGGCGAGCGGGCCGCTGCCGCGGGGTACGTGCCGCGGCACGCCGGGTCCGACCGCGACCGGGGTGACACGGGTCCCAACCGCGACGGCGTGCTGGCGTGACGGCGCGGCCGGGCACCCGCCACTGGCGGCTGGTCCGTGCCGGCCGCGATGCGATCCCCAGCTCGGTGCGGCGGTTCAACCGGCGGGTACGCCAGCGCCGGCTGCGCGCGGCGGCGCCGTGGCTGACCGTGCTGGCGGCCGGCGTACTGGCCGCGGTCGTCGCCTGGCTCGTGCTGGGCACCTCGCTGTTCGGCGTACGGCAGGTGCGGGTGTCCGGTGCCGGCTTCGTGTCCCCGGCCCAGGTCGTCGACGTGGCCGCGGTCCCGCTGCGCACGCCGCTGTCCCGGGTGGACACGGCCGCGGTCGAGGCGCGGGTGGCGACCTTGGCGCCGGTGGAGCGGGTGGTGGTCCGCCGGGACTGGCCCGGCACGATCGTCATCGAGGTGGTGGAGCGCACCCCGGTCGCCGCCGTCCCGGCCGGACCGCGGTTCCTGCTCCTCGACGCGTCCGGCAGCGCGTTCGGCACGGTGGACCGGGTGCCGGCCGGGCTGCCGCTGGTACGCCTGGCGACGCGCCCGGACCAGGCGGATGCCACCACCCGGGCGGCGCTGGCCGTGCTCGCGGCGCTCACGCCGCAGCTGCGTGCCCCGCTCGCCACGCTGGTGGCGGACGCGCCGACCCGGGTGCGCCTGGAGCTGCGCGACGGCCGGGTGATCGTGTGGGGCGACGCGACCGAGAACGACACGAAGGCCACCGTCGCCACGTCCCTGCTGGGCCGGCCGGGCCGGGAGATCGACGTCAGCGCACCCGATGTCGTGACCGTGCGTTGAGGCGGCGTACCGAAGGCGTATTCCGACACGCCGAGTCCGGATCCTTGGCTCCGGACAAGCCGCCGTTACCGTTGCCGGAGAGGCCTGCGGGTTGACATAACCCTAAGCCTCTAGTAAAGGATGAGGGTTCGGCACCCTCCTCCCTCCACACCGAGCCGGCGCGCCCGGGAGCCGGCGTCCTCGGTGGGTCGCAACGAAGGGGAAGGCGGGCCTATGACACCTCCGCACAACTACCTGGCGGTCATCAAGGTGGTCGGCATCGGCGGCGGCGGGGTCAACGCCGTCAACCGGATGATCGAGGTCGGCCTGAAGGGCGTCGAGTTCATCGCCATCAACACCGACGCGCAGGCGCTGCTGATGAGCGACGCCGACGTCAAGCTCGACGTGGGCCGCGAGCTCACCCGCGGGCTCGGCGCCGGGGCCAACCCGGACGTGGGCCGCAACGCCGCCGACGACCACCGGGACGAGATCGAGGAGGTGCTCAAGGGCGCCGACATGGTCTTCGTGACGTGCGGGGAGGGCGGCGGCACGGGCACCGGCGGCGCGCCGGTGGTGGCCAACATCTCCCGCAAGCTCGGCGCGTTGACCATCGGTGTGGTCACCCGCCCGTTCTCCTTCGAGGGCAAGCGCCGCCAGGTGCAGGCCGAGACCGGCATCGACGACCTGCGCAACCAGTGCGACACGCTGATCGTGATCCCCAATGACCGGCTGCTGGCGCTCGGTGACCGCAGCATCAGCATGATGGACGCGTTCCGCCAGGCCGACCAGGTGCTGCTCTCCGGCGTCCAGGGGATCACCGACCTGATCACCACCCCCGGCCTGATCAACCTCGACTTCGCGGATGTGAAGAGCGTGATGAGCGGGGCCGGCAGCGCGCTGATGGGCATCGGCAGCGCGCGCGGGGACAACCGGGCGGTCGAGGCGGCTGAGCGGGCCATCTCCAGCCCGCTGCTGGAGCAGAGCATGGACGGCGCCCGTGGGGTGCTGCTGTCCATCGCCGGCGGCTCGGACCTCGGCCTGTTCGAGATCAACGACGCGGCCCAGCTGGTGACCGACGCGGCCCATGCGGACGCCAACATCATCTTTGGTGCGGTGATCGACGACGCGCTCGGTGACGAGGTGCGGGTGACGGTGATCGCGGCCGGCTTCGACGGCGGCGCGCCGGCGTACCGGCCGGCTGAGGCGCCGCGCCGTCCGCCGCACATCGTGGACGTGCCCATCACGACACCGGTCGCCACCGCGCCCACCGCGCCCCGCAAGGTCCTCTTCGACGATGTGGACGTGCCGGACTTCCTTAAGAACGGCTCGTGACCGCGGCGGCAGCTGACGAACAGCGCGGCGCCGAGCTCGCCGAGGCCCTCGCCCAGCTGCGCGCGCGGATCGCCGCGGCCTGTGCCGCTGCCGGGCGGGACCCGGGCGGGCTGACGCTGGTCGCGGTCACCAAGACCTACCCGGCGGCGGACGTCGTGCGCCTGGCTGGCCTGGGCGTACGCGACATCGGGGAGAACCGGGACCAGGAGGCCGTGGCGAAGGCGGCCGAGGTGGCCGCGGCCGGGGTCGGCGTGCGCTGGCACTTCGTCGGCCAGCTCCAGCGCAACAAGTGCCGGTCGGTGGTGGGCTACGCCGACGTAGTGCACTCGGTGGACCGGGTGCGGCTGGCCGAGGCCCTCGCCGCGGCGGCGCGGCGGCACCGGGAGCGCCCGCTGGACGTACTGGTGCAGGTGAGCCTCGACGGTGACCCCAAGCGGGGCGGGGCGGTGCCGGACCGGCCGACCGTCTCCGGCGGGAGAGCACCGACCCGGACGGCGGCCGGCCCGGTCCGCGGCCTGGCGGCCGGCCCGGTCCGCGGCCTGGCGGCCGGCCCGGTCCGCGGCCTGGCGGCCGGCCCGGCGGAGCAGGGCGCGAGCCTGGGGCGGGTGGCTGAGGCGGTCGCCGCCGCCGAGATGCTGCGGCTGCGCGGCGTGATGACGGTGGCTCCGCTGGGCTGGGAGCCGGAGCGGGCGTTCGCCCGGCTGGCAGAGGTGGCCGCCGAGTTCTGTGTCGGATATCCGACAGCAACCTTGATATCGGCGGGCATGAGTGACGACTTCGACGTCGCCATCGCGTACGGCGCGACACACCTGCGCATCGGCAGCATTCTGCTCGGAAAGCGGGCACCGCTGGGGTAGCCTGACGGCAAGCACCGAACTACATCCGTGTCGTTTCCGCCGGCAGGCTCGTCGCGGCCGGTCCGCGCGGTGACGACGGCGCATGACAGGCACGCGACGGCCAGGCACGCGATGGTTCCGTGGTCCCGCGCGAGCCGCGTGCCGGCGGGGGGACCCGGGCTACCGGATGCGGCCGTAGGGAGGGCGGGGGGCCATGGGCGAGTGGGACGAGGAGCCGGCATGAGCGCACTACGCAAGGCCGGCGTCTGGCTCGGCCTCATCGAGGACGAGGACGACCGGGGGTACGACGATCGTGGCTACCGCGAGCACGGTTACCGGAGTGGGGGCTTCGGCGACGACTTCTCCGACGACGAGGACGACGTTGACGACGTGCCGGCCCCGCCGCGTGCGCGTACCACCGAGCGGCTCGCCGACCGGCTGGCGGAGCGGGACACCGGTCGGGCGGAGCGGGCCAGCGTGCGCTCCATCGCCCGGGGCGCCTCGGGCTCTGCCTACCCGACCCGGGACAACCTGGCGCTCGCCCCGCAGGTGCAGATGCGTGAGCGGGCGATGACCGACGACAGCGACCGGCGCTACCAGATCACCACGCTGCATCCGACCACGTACAACGAGGCGCGGACGATCGGTGAGCACTTCCGGGACAACGTTCCGGTGATCATGAACCTCACCGAAATGGATGAGGCCGATGCCAAACGTCTGGTGGACTTCGCCGCCGGGTTGGCGTTCGGGCTGCGCGGTACGATCGAGCGCGTGACCAACCGAGTGTTCCTGCTCTCGCCGGCCAATGTTCAGGTCACCGCGGAGGACAAGGCCAAGATCGCTGAGGGCGGCTTCTTCAACCAGAGCTAACCCAACCGAGGGATCCCGCCTGACGTGGTGTCGATCATCTTCCAGATCATCTACCTGGTCCTTTACGTCTTCATCATCACTCTTTTGACCAGGTTCGTCTTCAGTGCGGTGCTCTCGTACGGGCGCCGGTGGCGCCCCGGCCGGGGCGCCGCGGCGGCCCTGGAGGTCGTGTGGAGCGTCACGGACCCGCCGATCAGGGTCTTCAGGCGCGTGATACCGCCGCTGCGTATTGGTACGGTGAGCCTCGACCTGGCCTCTATCCTGCTCCTAGTTATCCTGTTCCTGCTGTTGGCATTCGTGGTACAACCACTGATCTAGCAGGCACCCGCCTGCGGATCGGCGTGTGAACGCGGCCGCAACTGACCCGAGGAGTTTCGATGCCGCTGACCCCGGCCGACGTCCACAACGTCGCGTTCAAGAAGCCCCCCATCGGCAAGCGGGGCTACGACGAGGAGGAGGTCGACGCCTTCCTGGACGAGGTCGAGCGGGAGCTCGCCCGTCTGATCGAGGAGAACAGCGAGCTGCGTGCGCAGCTCGAGCGGGGTGGTGGGCGCGTGCCCGCCGGCCCCGGTGGCGACCCCCGCCTCGCCGCGGACAACGCCGAGCTCAAGTCCCAGCTGGACCGGCTGCAGCGGGAGAAGGTCGCCGCGGAGCAGGCCGCCCGCGCCATGCAGAACGAGCTGGAGCAGATCCGGTCCCAGGGTGGCCCGGTCGGCGGCGACGGCGAGCAGCAGGCGCTGCGGGTGCTGATGATGGCCCAGCGCACCGCTGACGACCACGTCAACGACGCCCGGCGGGAGGCGGACAAGCTCCTCTCCGACGCCCGGGCGAAGGCCGAGGAGGTCACCCGCGAGTCGCGGGCCAAGGCAGACGCCCTCGAGCGGGACGCGCGCCAGCGGCACCAGGAGGCCATGGGCGGCCTCGACGCGAAGCGGACCGCCCTGCAGAAGCACATTGAGGAGCTCAAGCAGTTCGAGCGCGAGTACCGCACCCGGCTCAAGGCCTACCTGGAGAGCCAGCTGCGCGACCTCGAAGGGCGCGGTCAGGGGCTGGAGGCGGAGATGACCCGCGACGGCGGCCGGTCCGGCAACAGCGCGGGCCTCGCCGCAGCCGGCGTGACCGGAGGCTCCTACGGCGGCCGGTCCGGCCTCGACGGTGGCGTCCGCTGAGCTAGGCTGACCGGCCCCAGGCTGGTGAGAGGGTGAGCCGTGATCGTCGTAAGCCTGCTGCTCATCCTTGTGGCCGTGGTGCTGCTCGCCCTCGGCCTGGCATCGGGCGCCAACACGCTGCTCTTCGGCTCGATCGCGGCGAGCATGCTCGCCGCGGTCATGCTCTACGTCGGCGCCCGCCAGGTCGCTGCGGACCAGCCCTCGGTCACGACCAGACGGTCCCCGCGGGCCGGTCAACGGCCCCGGGCCGGGGACGAGGCGCCGGCGGAGCCGGCCAGTCGCCGGCCTACGCCCGCCTTCGTCCCGGTCGTGCGGGAGCCGGCTGAGCTGGCGGAGGTGCGCGAGCTGGTTGAGCCGCGGGAGCTGGTGTCGCGGGAGCCGGTGTCGCGGGAGCCGGCGGAGCTGCGCGAGCCGGTTGGGCCGTCCGCGGCGATGGCGCGGCTGCTGCGGGAGCCGGGTCCGCAGCCGGCGACCACCGCATCCACCGCACCGTCCGGACCATCGGGTGCCTGGTCGCAGGCTCCTGGAAAGGCCACGGAGGCAGCCAGGCCTGCGCCCGCCACTGCCGCCACCGCGGCCGCTGGCGCAGCGGCCGAGGACGGCGGAGACGAGGACGGCGAAGACTACGAAGACGAGGACCCGCCGGACGAGCCCGCCGCGCAGGAGGTCTCCGCTCCGGTGGCCACCCGTCTGGCCCGGCTCTCTGCCGAGGTGCTGGTCGTCGACGGCCGTCCCCGTTACCACCTGGCCGGCTGCGACCACCTGCAAGGACGGGAGAGCGAGCCGCTGCCGGTGAGCGAGGCGGTGGAGCTGGGCTTCACCCCGTGCAGCCGGTGCGAGCCAGTTCGCGCGCTGCTCGCCTACACCCAACCGGGCTAGCCCCGGCCACCGGGCTAGCCCCGGCCACCGCGCTAGCCGCGGCCGGCCGGCGCGACGGCCGGGATGTCGGAGGCCGGGATGTCGGAGGCCGGGATGTCGGACCGGAACGTCCGGAACAGGACGGCCGGACCGGGACGGCCCAAGGGGTAGGCGGGGCGATCAGGCCTCACTGGCAGGTGTCCGGTGCGGGCGGCGCGACGGCGGCCGGACAGAATGAGTCATGGTCATTGCCGTGCGGGTCAGGCCAGGTGCGTCCCGGATCCAGGTCGGTGGCGTGTACGCCGGACCGGGCGGTCCGGCCCTCGTGGTCGCCGTCACCGCCCCCGCAGTGGACGGGCGGGCGACCGAGGCGGCGCGGAAGGCGCTCGCCGCAGCCCTGGGCGTACGCCCCGCGGCTGTCCGTCTGCGCTCCGGCGCGGCCAGCCGGGACAAGCTCTTCGAGGTCGACGACCCGCCGGCCGGCCTCGGTGACCGGGTCAGGGATCTGCGTGACGGGCCGGCCGCACCCGGCACAGCCCCGCAGAACCCACCCGTGCCGTCCCGATGAGCCGTGACCTGGAGCTGGCGCTGCTGCTCGGCTCGGCTGTGCTGCTCGTCGCGGTCGGCGCGGTGCGCCTGTCCACCCGGCTCGGGGTGCCCAGCCTCCTGGTCTACCTGACCCTTGGGGTGGCGATCGGCGAGGCGGGGCTCGGCATCGAGTTCGAGAACGCGAGCCTGACCCGCACCCTCGGCCTGGCCGCGCTCGTACTGATCATCGCCGAGGGTGGGCTCACCGGCCGCTGGCACACGCTGCGACCGGTGCTGCCGGTCTCCATCGCCCTGTCCACTGTGGGCGTCGCGGTCAGCGTGGCTGCGGTGGGAGCGGTGGTCCACTACACCTTTGACTTTGACTGGCAGCTCGCCCTGCTCTTCGGGGCGGTGCTGTCCTCCACCGACGCCGCCGCGGTCTTCTCCACGCTGCGCCGGCTGCGCCTGCGCCGGCGGCTGGTCGCCACGCTGGAGGCCGAGTCCGGCATCAACGACGCTCCAGCGGTGCTGCTGGTCCTGCTGCTGACAACCGCCGACCTGGGCGCCCACCCGTGGTGGTACGAGCTGCTGCTGGTCGGCTACGAGCTGGTGGCCGGTGCGCTGGTCGGCGGGGTGGTGGGGTGGCTGGGCAGCGTCGGCCTGCGCCGGGCGGCGCTGCCGGCCGCCGGTCTCTACCCGCTGGCGGCCGTCGGGCTCACGGTCCTCGCCTACGCCGCGGGCAGCGTCGCGCACGCCTCCGGCTTCCTCGCCGTGTACGTGGCTGGCGTCGTACTCGGAAACGCCCGGCTGCCGCACCGGACCGCGATCCTCGGCTTCGCTGACGGGCTGGCCTGGATGGCGCAGATCGGCCTGTTCGTGCTGCTCGGGCTGCTCGCCTCACCGGGCCGGCTGGGCTCGGCCCTGCTGCCGGCGATCGTCGTCGGGCTGGCGCTGATCTTTCTGGCCCGGCCGTTGTCGGTGCTCATCAGCGCGGTGCCGTTCCGCGTGCCATGGCGTGAGCAGGTTTTTCTCTCCTGGGCCGGGTTGCGTGGGGCGGTGCCGATCGTGCTCGCGACGATCCCGCTGTCGGTCGACCCGGTGGGCTACGCCCCGCTGTTCGACGCAGTGTTCGTGCTGGTTGTGGTGTTCACCCTGGTCCAGGCCGGGACCCTGCCGTGGCTGGCGGCACGGCTGCGGGTGACCGCACCCGGCGAGGCGGCCGAGCTGTACGTGGAGACCGCCCCCCTGGAACGCATGCGCGCGGACCTGTTGCAGCTCGACGTGCCACCCGGGTCGCGGCTGTCCGGTGTGTACCTCGATGAGCTGCGGCTGCCGGTCGGCGCCGTGGTGACGCTCGTCCTGCGCAACGGGTCCGGGTTCGTGCCCACCCTGGACACCCGGCTGCGCACCGGGGACAGCCTGCTGATCGTGGCGACGGTCGATGCCCGGCAGGCTGCCGAGCGGCGGCTGCGGGCGGTCAGCCGGCGGGGCCGGCTGGCGCGGTGGTTCGCCGAGGAGGGCACCGACCGGCCGTCCTGAGCACGAGGACGGCCGACCGCGCCGGTGCGCCGCAGCGCGCTGGGCTGCCGTGGCAGGGCGGGGCTGCCGTGGCAAGGCTGGGGTCGCCGTGGCAGGGCTAGGGCTGCCGTGGCAGGGCCGGGGCTGCAGCGGCCGGCCGCAGTCGCCGCGGCGGAGCGGGTCGCGGCCCGGAAGCTGCCGGCCCGGCCGAGGTCAGGGAGCAGATGGCCGTGGCGGGCAAAAGGCATTGGTCGATGCGGGCCGCCATGGGACTTTCACCGTTTTATGGGTGGAATACGTGTGGCATGTTTGTCGGACGCGCGTACGTTCCGTATCCTTGCCAACCTCCGGAGTGCGCGGCGCCGCGCCGCGCGCCCGTTTGCATGTGGGGGACGCCATGGCCGAGCGGGCGAAAGTCGCACGGAAGGCGACGACGAAGGCCAGCGCGGCCGGCGCGGGCCAGGCGGATCCGGCGGCGCCGCCGGTCGCGAAGAAGTCCGGTCGCGCGGTTAGCTCGGCCGAGGCCGAGGGTACGAAGGCCGCTCCGGAACAGAGCGCCGCGGCGGCTGGTCCGGCCCGGACCACTCCGGCCGCCCGGGCGGCCGCCGCGAAGAAGGCCACCGTGACGGACCCCGTGACCAAGAAGCCGGCCGCGTCGAAGACCGCACCTGCTACGCCGGCGGCGACCGCGAAGCCGGCGGCGACCGCGAAGCAGACGGCGACCGCGAAGCAGACGGCGACCAAGGCGAGCACGCCGGCCAGGACGGCGCCGGCGAAGCGGGCTCCGGCCAAGACAAAGACGGCCCGGACAGCTCCGGCGAAGACGGCGCCCGCAAAGGCATCGGGTTCAGCAAGGACATCGGACAAGACGGACGCCGAGGCGACCCAGGGCACGGCTGCGGGACCGGCCCCGGGCGGGGCAACCCCAGCCACTCCCGTTGAAAGCGCCACCGCGGCCGGCAACGGCGCCAAGGGTCGCACGGCCCGGTCTGGCGGGTCCGCCCGCCGGGTGGCCGCGGAGCACACCGTTCAGCCGCACGCAACCGCCGCCAACCGCGCGGCCGAGGGAGCGACAATGGCCAAGTCAGCCGAGACCAAGACCGCTGCGAGCCGGACCGCCACCAAGGCGGCGACCAAGTCCACCCGTACCGCGGCGGAGACGGAGAAGATCCGCGCCGCGCTGGCTGGCCGACGAGAAGAGCTGCGCAGCGAGTACGACCAGACGCTCGCCGAGATTGCCGAGCTCCAGCGCGACCGGCTGACCGACTCGGCAGGCGACGACCAGGCCGACACTGGGACGAAGACGTTCGAGCGGGAGCAGGAGATCTCTCTCGCCAACAACATCCTGGAGCGGATCAACCAGGTCGAGAGGGCGCTGGAGCGGCTGGACGACGGCAGCTACGGCTGGTGCGAGCGGTGTGGCAACCAGATCCCGGTGGAGCGGCTGGCCGCGTTCCCGTCGGCGACCCTGTGCGTGGCGTGCAAGCAGCTGGAGGAGCGTCGCTGACGGGCGGCGGATGGAGGACTGAGCTGAACGACAGCGGCACGGCCGAGCGCCCCGATGGGCAGCCGGCCGCGACGGAACCGGCGGCGGAGCAGGTCGACCACGAACAGACCGCACCACGACCGGCGGCGATGCGTACCCCGGATCCCGGTGACCCGGACCCTGATGATCTGCCTGCCCAGAGCGGCATGGAGCGGGTCGAGACCGGGTCGGCCGGGATCGGGCCGGCTGAGATCGGGCCGGTCGGGACCGGGCCGGTCGGGCCGTCGTACCGGCAGCGGGCCGTGCTGGTCCTCGCAGTGGCCGCGCTGGCCGTCCTCGTCCTGGACCTGGTCACCAAGCAGCTGGCGGTGACACAGCTGACCGACCGCGGACCGGTACGCCTCTTCGGCGGCGGCCTCTACCTCGTGCTGACCCGCAACAGCGGCGCCGCCTTCAGCCTCGCCCGTGACTACACGTTCGTGTTTCCGGTGGTCACCCTCGTGGTGGTCGGCTGGATCGCGTGGGTGTCGCGGCGCCTGCGGTCGGTGCCATGGGGAGCCGCGCTGGGGCTGGTGCTCGGCGGTGCCGGCGGCAACCTGGTGGACCGGATCTTCCGCGCACCGGGTCCGTTCGTGGGGCACGTGGTGGACTTCCTCAGCCTGCTCGACGAGCACGGCCAGTTCTTTCCGGTGTTCAACGTCGCGGACATGGCACTGGTCAGCGGCGTGGTTCTGGCGATCCTGCTGGAGCTGACCGGCCGGCGCCGGGACGGTACCCGGCACGCGGACAACGAAGACCCGGACAACGAAGACCCGGACAACGCGGGCCCGGACAACGCGGGCCCGGACGACGCGGGCCCGGACGACGCGGACCTGGCTGGCGCGGACCCGGCCGGCATGGACAGGACGGGGACGGAACGGACCGACATGGAACGGACCGACACGGCACTCGACCGGGTTGACGCGCGACCCGGGGCTGGCGCGCCTGGCCGTGACCATGCCTGACCGCCGCGAGCTGCGGTCCCTGCCCGTGCCGGAGGGGCTCGACGGGACCAGGCTCGACGTGGCCATCTCCCGCCTGTTCGGGCTCTCCCGCACCGCAGCGGCCGACCTGGTGGCGGCCGGCGACGTACGGGTGGACGGCGCGCCTGCGGCCAAGTCGGAGAAGGTGGCCTCGGGTGCCTGGCTCGACGTGACCCTGCCCGGCCCGCCCGTGCCGCCCGGCGTCGAGCCGCAGCGGGTGGCCGGGCTGCGAGTGGTGCACAGCGACGACGACATCGTCGTCGTGGACAAGCCAGTCGGCGTGGCCGCGCACCCCAGCCCGGGCTGGACCGGCCCGACCGCACTGGCCGGGCTTGCCGCCCTCGGGCATACGGTCGCGACCAGCGGGGCGGCCGAGCGGCAGGGCATCGTGCACCGGCTCGACGTAGGCACCACGGGCCTGATGGTGGTGGCCAAGAGCGAGTACGCGTACCGGGTGCTGAAACGGGCGTTCCGGGAGCGCGAGGTGGACAAGCGCTACCACGCCTTGGTGCAGGGCCATCTCGACCCGCTGCGCGGCACGGTGGACGCGCCGATCGACCGGCACCCGACCCACGACTACCGGTGGGCGGTGATGTCCGGCGGTAAGCCGAGCATCACGCACTATGACACGATCGAGGCATTCGCCGCCGCCAGCCTGGTCGACGTACGCCTGGAGACCGGCCGTACGCACCAGATCCGGGTCCACTTCGCAGCGCTGCGCCACCCGTGCGTGGGTGACCTGACGTACGGCGCCGACCCCACGCTCGCCGCCCGGCTGGGGCTGGAGCGCCAGTGGCTGCACGCCCGGGAGCTGGGTTTCGAGCACCCGGCGACGGGAGCGCAGGTGCGGTTCGTCAGCGACTACCCGCAGGATCTGGCTGCGGTGCTGCGGATACTGCGCGACGGGCAGTAGGGCGGTGCCGGGCAGGAGGGCGGATCCGCGGACGGCGGGCGCGGCTCGGACGGGTCACGGAGGGCCGCTACGCCGCCTCGACCGTTGGCTGCTGCCACCGCTCGCCGCCGCGCTGCGCCGGCTGGGCCGCGGCGCCACGCGCGTACGCACCCTGCCCGCCTTGCCGCTTGCCACGGTGGTCGCGGTGGCCGCTGTGCTGCTCAGCGCGGTCTTGTTGAGCGGTCAGCGGCCCGCCGGCGACCCGACGGTCGGCGACGTGGTGCGGGTGGGGGTGTCCCAGGGCCAGTCGATTCCGGCCTATCTTCAGGACAGCCGGGCCGAGCTGGCCGCATTGGCCGCGTCGCCAACGGCCGGCCAGGCGGAGACCTACGCCCTGGTGACGCTGCGTGCCTACCTCGCGCCACAGCGGCTCGCCGCGGTGCTGGCTGGGGTATCTGTGTCGCATGTCTACGCCCGCGTGCCGCTGCCGCGTACGCAGACCGAGATCGTGCGTATCCCGGCCGTCCAGGTCCCCGACGACGTGCAGGCGCTCGCCTACCGGGAGCGCTGCTCGTGCGTGTACGCCGGAGTGGTCCGGGCCACGCCGGCCGTGCTGCGCGATGTCGCCGCCCGGCCCGGGGTGCGGGTGGTTGACCCGGCACCGGAGGTGCGCCGGGTGGACCGGGCGGTCTTCCTGCCGCCGCTACCCGAGCAGGCCGACACCGCCCGGCCGCCGCCGGACGGCGGCCCGCCGGCAGCCACCCGCCCGGCGGTTCGGCGTCGCCACGGCCGCCGGATGGCGACGGTTGTCCGTCACCGTCCGATGCACCCTGGTGACCAGGGGGTACGGTAACAGCCGAGCTGCTCCTGGCGGTGGCCCAGGTGGTCATCGCATCGAGCTTCGTGACCGAGGCTGGTGCCGGCGTGGCCGCCATAGGGTAGAGCTCCGTAGCCTGGTCAGGCAGACGGTGCACGGGGAGGCGAGCGTGGAGCGGACCGAGGCCGGCTGGGAGCCGGTCGCCGAGCCGGCCCACCGGTGGCGCGCACTGCTTGACCGGGCGCTGCTGGGGCACAGCGGCGAGCAGCCGACCGTGGGCCGCGCGTCGGTCCCCGGCACCCGGGCCTCGCCCCAGTTCGACGGTGGCCTGACGCGCTACCCGGGCACGATCGAGTGGCGGCAGGCGCACCCCAACGGGGCGGCCGACCCGTCCGCCAGCGTGCTGCGACGCGACCTGGGCCCCGCACGCGTCCTCGCGTTCGCCAACCCCAAGGGCGGGGTCCACAAGACCACCGCGACCGTGCTCGCCGCGGCGACCGTCGGCAGCGTCCGGGGTAGGGGCGTCATCGCCTGGGACGACAACGAGCTGCGCGGCACCCTGGGCCTGCGCGCCGGCAGCGCCCGGCACGCGCGCACCATCCGGCACCTGGTGGCTGACCTGCTGAAGGTGGAGTCGACGCCAGAGCACGAGCTGCGCGACATGCTCGACAACTACCTGCGGCACGCGTCCGACGGGTCGTACGACGTGCTGGCCGGGGAGGAGAGCCCGCGCTTCGCCCAGCGCCTCGACGGGCACACCGTGCGCCGCCTGCTGGAGCTGCTCCGCCGTACGCACGACGTGATCTGTGTGGACACCGGCAACAACGTGGAGAGCCCGAACTGGCAGGCCGTGCTGAACATGGCCGACCAGCTCGTGATCACGACCGTGCCCCGGGAGGACGCGGCGTTCGCCGCCGACTGGATGCTCGACCTGCTCGTGGACATGGGCATGGAGCGGCTGGTCGGCAACGCCCTGACGCTGGTGTCGTGCGCCACCCCTAACCCGCCGCCGCTGCTGGACGACCTGTCCAGGCACTTCGCCACCCGTACCCGGGCGGTCGCCGTGGTGCCGTACGACGCGGTGCTGGAGAGCGGCTCCTCGATCGACTACCAGGCGCTGGGCCCGGCCACCAAGCGGGCCTGGATGCAGGCTGCCGCGGCGATGCTGGAGCCGTTCGCCCGTTGACCCGGCCGCTGGCCGTGTCGCCCCAGCCCGCACGCCGGACCGGCGCGCCAGCCGTCCGGAGCGCCTGCACGGTCACGACACACCACCTCACGTTAGTGGTCTAGATCTTGACTGGCTGGGATCATGTCGGTTGTTGGTTGGGAGCTTCGACGGGCAGGGGGCCGATGGCACCGGACGACCGTAAGGCGGTAGATGACCGTAAGGCGGCGGAAGGCGCCCGTCACGCGCTGGTGGGTGCGGCCGACGCGATGCGCTCCGCCGAACGCGACCTCAAGGCCGCCATGCTGGCCGCGGACGCCGCCCAGGTCGGCCGCAACGAGATCGCCCGGGTGGTGGCCGGGATCTACTCACGGCAGACGGTGCTGGACATGCTGGCCGCCGCGGAGACGGCCGGCGCGGCCCGCGCTGCGGCCACCCGGGCAGGCCTGGCCGCCAACGTCGATGTGCGGATCAGGGTCGGCACCGCGGGCCGGGCGCTGGCCTCGGTGGGCTGCCCACAACGCGACCGGCGTGACATCGCCGCCGAGCTGCTTGACGTCCTGCACGGCGCTGGGCTGCGGCTCATGCCGTTCCAGCCGCGAGAGCTGGCCAACGGACAGACCCTGGTGGACGTGCTGGCCGACGTCGACGGCGTCGCCGAGATCCGCCGCACAGGAGACGACCAGGAGAGGACGACGCAGTGAGCTCGTCATTCGTTCACCTGCATGTCCACACCGAGTTCTCCATGCTCGACGGCTTGGCGCAGCACAAGCCGCTCGTTGCGGAGGCGGTGCGCCTGGGGATGCCGGCACTGGCGATCACCGACCACGGCAACATGTTCGGCGCCTACTCGTTCTGGAGCCAGTGCAGGAAGGCCGGCATCAAGCCGGTCATCGGGATCGAGGCGTACCTGGCCCCCGTCGACCGGTTCCACAAGAAACCGGTGCGGTGGGGCACACCGGACCAGCGCGGCGACGACGTGTCCGGCGGCGGCGCGTTCAGCCACCTGACCCTTCTCGCCGAAGACTCTGACGGGCTGCGCTCCCTGTTCAAGCTGTCCTCGCTCGCCTCCATCGACGGCTACTACAACAAGCCCCGGATGGACCGGGAGCTGTTCCGGCTGCACGCCCGCAACCTCATCGCCACCACCGGCTGCCCGTCCGGTGAGATCCAGACCCGGCTACGGTTGGGCCAGGACGAGCTTGCCTACAAGACAGCCGCCGAGTTCCAGGAGATCTTCGGCAAGGACCGCTACTTCCTCGAGCTGATGGACCACGGGCTGTCGATCGAGCGGCGGGTCCGTGACGGCCTGATCGATATCGGTCGGCGTCTAGGCATCCCGCCGGTGGCCACGAACGACTCCCACTACGTCACCAAGGACCAGGCAAAGGCCCACGACGCGCTGCTGGCGGTGCAGTCCGGCGCCCAGCTGGACGACCCGAACCGGTTCAAGTTCGACGGCGAAGGCTACTACGTCTGCCCGGCTGAGGAGATGCGCCAGCTGTGGGACACCCAGGTGCCTGGCGCCTGCGACAACACGCTGGCCATCGCTGACCGGGTCAGCTCTTACGACGAGGTCTTCGCCGAGTCCAGCCGGATGCCGATGTTCCCGGTGCCCGATCGCGAGACCCAGATGTCATGGCTGGTCAAGGAGGTCTGGCGGGGGATGGAGGGCCGCTTCCGCGGCGGCCCGGTCCCGCCGGAGTACCGCGAACGCGTCGAGTACGAGCTCCGGATCATCGAGGAGATGGGTTTTCCGGCCTACTTCCTCGTCGTGGCCGACCTGTGCAGCCACGCCCGCAGTGAGGGCATCAGGGTCGGCCCGGGCCGCGGGTCGGCCACCGGCTGCATGGTCGCCTACGCGCTCGGCATCACCGAGCTCGACCCGATCGAGCACAAGCTGCTGTTCGAGCGTTTCCTCAACCCCGAGCGCATCACCATGCCCGACATCGACCTCGACTTCGACGAGCGCCGGCGCGGTGACATGATCCGCTACGTCACTGACAAGTGGGGTGCCGACCGGGTAGCGCAGATCATCACCTTCGGCACGATCAAGGCCAAGGCCGCGCTCAAGGACGCCGCGCGGATCATGCACGGGCAGCCGGGGTTCGCGATCGCCGACCGGATCTCCAAGGCCATGCCGCCGGCGGTGATGGGCAAGGACATCTCGCTCGACGGCATCTACAACCCCGACCACCCCCGCTTCCCCGAGGCGGTGGAGGTCCGCGGCCTGCTCGACAGCGACCCGTCCGCGCGCGCCATCTACGACACCGCGCTGGGCCTGGAGGGCGTCATCCGCCAGCCCGGTGTGCACGCCGCCGGGGTCATCATCTCCGACGCGCCGCTGCTCGACGTCATCCCGATCTGGGCCCGCCCGCAGGACGGCTCCGTCATCACCGGGTTCGACTTCCCGACCTGCGAGTCAATCGGCCTGCTCAAGATGGACTTCTTGGGCCTGCGCAACCTGACGGTCATCGACGACGCGGTGGCCAACGTCAAGACCAACCGGGGCATCGACCTGGACCTGGACAACCTCCCGCTCGCCGACGGCAGGACGTTCCAGCTGCTGGCGCGCGGCGACACCCTCGGCGTCTTCCAGCTGGACGGCGGCCCGATGCGGGCGTTGCTGCGAGCGATGGCACCCACCAAGTTCGAGGACATCGCCGCCGTCCTGGCGCTGTACCGGCCCGGCCCGATGGCCGCCAACGCGCACATCGACTACGCCGACCGTAAGAACGGCCGCAAGCCGGTGGTGCCGATCCATCCCGAGCTGGCCGAGCCGCTGGCGGGCATCCTTGACGAGACCTACGGCCTGATCGTCTACCAGGAGCAGGTCATGGCCATCGCGCAGAAGGTGGCCGGGTACAGCCTGGGCGGCGCGGACCTGCTGCGCCGGGCGATGGGCAAGAAGAAGAAGGAGATCCTGGACAAGGAGTTCGTCGGGTTCGCCAAGGGCATGGGCGAACGCGGTTACTCGACCGAGGCCATCAGGACGCTGTGGGACATCCTGCTGCCGTTCGCAGGGTATGCGTTCAACAAGTCGCACACCGCCGGCTACGGCATCGTGTCGTTCTGGACGGCGTACCTCAAGGCGAACTTCCCGGCCGAGTACATGGCCGCGTTGCTGACCAGCGTCGGTGACGACAAGGACAAGATGGCCGTCTACCTGGCCGAGTGCCGGCGGATGGGTATCACCGTGCTCACCCCGGACGTCAACGCGTCGGAGCTGCGGTTCACCGCCGTCGGCGAGGACATCCGTTTCGGGCTCGGCGCGGTCCGCAACGTCGGCGCCGCGGTTGTGGAGTCCATCGTGACGACCCGCAAGGCGCAGGGCACCTACCAGTCGTGGAAGGACTTCATCAAGAAGTCCGAAAGCGGCGTGTGCAACAAGCGCGTGCTCGAGTCGCTCATCAAGGCAGGCGCGTTCGACTCGCTCTGGCCCAGCCGCCGGGGCCTGCTCGAGGTGCACGAGTCATCGGTCGACGCCGCGCTGCTCGACAAACGCAAGCGGGAGGCGGGCCAGGACAGCCTGTTCGACTTCGGCGCCGCCGACGTGCCCGACATGAGCGAGGCGCTGCTGCCCACCCCGGGTGACCAGGAGTGGGACCGAAAGACCAAGCTGATGTTCGAGCGGGAGATGCTCGGTCTCTACGTGTCCAGCCACCCGCTCGCGGGCGCGGAACGGATCCTGAAGAGCAGCTCCGAGCAGACCATTGCCCAGATCAACGACGAGGAGATGCCGGACGGGACACCTGTTGTGCTCGCCGGCATGCTCACCTCGGTCACCAAGCGCATCACCAAGCAGGGGAAGGTGTGGGCCTCTGCGACGCTGGAGGACCTCGACGGCGGCATCGAGGTGATGTTCTTCCCGAACACCTATGAGCTGGTCGCCGACCGGCTCGCCGACGACCTGGTGGTCGCGGTCAGGGGCCGGGTGAACCGGCGTGACAACGAGGCCGCGAAGGTCAACGCCGCGGACCTGGCGGTGCTCAACGTGTCAGAAGCCGACCTGATGAAGCATCCACCGGTGGTGCTTCCCGTGTCGGCCGCCCGGCTGCGCGACGCTGACGCCAAGCGTCTCGCCGAGATCTTCAAGACGCACAGTGGCGAGCACGAGGTGCATATCAAGCTGTTCAACAGCCAGGGCGGCTGGTCGATGTGGCGGGTCACCGGGTTCCGGGTGAACCCGTCGACGGCGTTCTGGTCCGAGCTCAAGACCGAGCCGGTGGTGCTGCGCGAATGACCGGCCGGCCGGGCGTCAGGTCGCCGACTTCGCCAGCCCGCGCAGCGCCAGCTCCAGGTTGACGATCTCGTAGAGGCCGCTGCCGGTGCCCCGTCCGGCCCGGTAGCGCGCCGCCGCGTCCAGCACCGCCACCGGGTTGATGACGCCGAGGGCGGCCAGCCGTGAGCCGGCCATCAGGTCCGGCAGGAGCGGCAGCGCGTACTGGGTCAGGCCGCAGGCCATGACGTGGGCGAAGTTCTCCGGCAGCGCCGGCCGGGACCACTGCGGTGCCAGCCCCGCCCGCGCCAGCCGGCTGCGCAGCAGGCATCGGTCGCTGCGCCACCCGACGGGCAGCCATTCGCAGAACCGCACCAGCTCTGGGGCGGCCAGGGGGTTGACCGGCCAGACGCCCCGGCGCAGGAACACCGGAGCGCGTGCGGCGGCTGCGGCCAGGGTCGGCTCGTACGCCGCACTCACCGGCTGCTCGGGCTCGGCCAGCCGGCCCAGCTCCCGACGCCAATGACGGGTGTAGAGGTGCCAGCCGGGTAGCGACGACGGTGCGGGCGGGGCAGCGGCCGGCTTCTCGTCGGGTTGCCGGCCCATCAGCTCGTCGCCACCGATCCCGGTCAGGACCACCCGGGCACCGAGCTCGACGGCGGCGGCCACGACGGCGTCGAGACATTCCCAGTACGGCTCGGCCGCCGGGTCGAAGAGTTCACCGGCGGTGCGGTGCCGCCCGGCGAACGGTGGACAGCGCAGCGCGTCTCGCGTGACGTCGTGGAGTCCTAACAGGTCAACGAGGTACCGGCGGCGCTGCCGCTGCTGGTCGCCGGCGACGCCGCCGACCAGCAGCCCGTAGGACCGGGTTCCCGGCAGAGCGCGAGCGGCGGTGACGGCGACGTTGGCTGAGTCCAGCCCTCCGGAGACCTCCACGAAGGTCGTGTCGGCTGGCGCTGCCCGCCGGCCGAGCTCGGCTGCCAGCAGCTGGTCGAAGGCGCCCACCGGGTCGGCGCCGGGGACGAGGTCACGCGCACGGTAGTGCACGGCCGGTGCGGGCAGTCGAAGCCGCAGCCCGCTCCCGTCGAACACGGCAGTGGAACGTTCGGTCAGCAGGGTGACCGCTGGCCACAGCGTACGGACACCGTAGCGGCCCTGCCTGGTCAGGTAGCGGGCCAGCACCGCGGTGTCGAGGTCGTCGGCGGTGAGGTGACCGGCCAGGTCGGGAAGGTCCCAGGAGACGTCGAGCACCCCGGCGGCGGTCGCCAGGTACACCGGGGCGTAGCCGCGGCAGCCGGCGGTGATGGTCAGTGCCTCAGGCCGCAGCCGCAGCACGTGGAAGTCGGCCGGCCACGCCGTCGCCGGGTCGACGACGTCCCGCAGCTCGCTGCCTCCGGTCCGGCCGGCGGGTGAGCCGCGCAGCGCTTCCCGGATCACGATGACGGTCTCGTCGCCGTCAGTAGCGGCAAAGCTCTCGATGGCGGGGTTCGCGAAAGGCTCGACCCAGCTGGCTCCGCATCGCCACCGCCCGGCCGACCACGCCCACGGTCCGGTGCACGCCGCCGCCTCGATGCGCGCCCTGAGCATCAAACATCCCCTGGTGAGAGAGGCGGGGCGCGTCCCGCACAGAGCCGCCCCCCGCCAGATGGTACGGCTGTCAGTCCTCCCGGTAGCCCTGGTCGGAGGTGCCATTGGGCTTGCGCCCGTACCGGTCGGCGGCGGGGACCTCGACAGTGGTCACCGGCCCGGTGAAGATGCTCTCGGGAGCTGGAGACGGTTCGGCCTGGCTCATCTCACATTCCTTCCTGGCGTTGGCAGCACGTGCTGCCTGCGGTTCTCACGTCTGGTGGGTACGTTGTTACTGACGTTACTGCTGGTGCGTGCCGGCTGCCCCCATCTGCGCTGAAAGATCGTCGACCGGGTGCCCTGTCAGCCGGCGCAAGCCCATCGGGTCGGCTGGCTGGCCGTCCCGATGGGGCCAGCTGGAACGGCAGGCAGTGCTGCGGGCCAAGGGCCGCGTGGCCGGCGCCGTCGGGCCGACGGCGCGTGGCAGGATCACGAGATGAGCACGCCGCCAGACGAGCCCGCCCAGGACACCAGTGTTCTGCGGGCGCCGTCGGGCGGCCGGGCGCAAGCTCGCCGCCGGGCGGGCGCCCTCGTAGCCGCTGCGGTGGCGGTGGGTACGGCGGCCCTCGGGCTCCCGTACGGCCTGCTCTGGGCCGCGGTGGCCCCGCGCGCGCAGGTGGTCGTGGTCGCGGGCGGCTACTACCCGGCCGACGGGCTCTACCCGGCCGCCGCCCAGCCCGAGCAGTTCGTCGCCGGGGACGGCTGGTTCCTGCTGCTGGGGTTCGCCTTCGGCGCCGCCGCGGCGCTGGTCGTCTGGGTGGTGGGCCGGCGCTGGCGGGGCCCGCTCGTGCTGCTGGCGCTGACCGCAGGCGCGGTCGGCGGTGGGGTGCTCGCCTGGTGGGTCGGGCATGGGGTGGGCCTGGCAGAGTTCGAACGGCTGCGTGACACGGCGCCGCCGCAGACCCGGCTGCGAATGCCGCTCGATGTCCACATCGCCGAGCTGGGGACCTGGTGGCGGGTGGTGCCCAAGGTGTACGGCGTGCTGCTGGCCCAGGCGATCGCCGCGGCCGTGAGCTACACGCTGCTCGCCGGCTGGTCCGGGCATCCGGCGCTGCGCCCGGCATCACAGCCGGCCGGGCGGGACCCGGCGGACCCGACCGGTCCCGGGCTGGACATCGCGGACCCGACCGGTCCCGGGCTGGCGCGCCCGCATCCGTCAGGCCCGCAGCTGCTCAGTTCGGACTCGACGGCACGGCAAGCTCCGACAACGGCACCGGCACCGCCCGCACCTGGCGCAGCAGAGCCGCTTCGCGACTGAGCAGAGCCAGCTCGGCGCGCAGCCGGTTGGCGGTGTCCGCGGTGGCGAGCAGGCGCTGCCGGTCGGCGAGGGAGAGCATCGCCGTCGCGGCCACCAGATGGGAGAGCACCTCCGGGTCCTCCGGTAGCTGCTCCGAGCCGGCCGGGGAGTTGGGCCGGACCAGGTCCAGATAGCGCCGGAACGAGGCGAGCAGGCGCGGCGCCAGCGCCTCGGCCAGGCCCGGCTCGCCGAGCGACTCCGGCAGGAAGTCCACCTCGGCCACCAGGTACGGGGCTGTCGTGGAGCTAACGTCGGCGATGCGGAACCGGCGCCGGCCGACCACCACGATGTCGAAGCGGCCGTCCGGGTGCTCGGTCACCTGCCGTAGCTCGGCTGTGCAGCCGATCTCGTAGAGGGCCAGGGTGGCGCGCATCGACCCGGCCGGACCCCGCTCCTCGACCTCCCAGCCCTGCCGGATCGCCACCACGCCGAACTCGCGCGGCAGGCCCTCGGGCAGCGCGCTCAGGTCGCGTACGAGGGCGCGGTAGCGCTCCTCGAAGATGTGCAGGGGAAGGACGAGGCCGGGGAACAGCACGGTCCCCAACGGGAACAGCGGCAACCCTCGAGCCACACCCCGAGCGTAGTGGGGTGGCCACCTAGACTCGCAAGGGCGTTGCGCCCGGGACTCGCACGGGGCGTTGCGCCCGGACCGGCCGGCGCGGGTCCGCCGCGGGCCAGCGGTCCGCCGACAAGGCGTGACCCGGCCCGGGCGGAGTCCTTCGGTCACGCGGCCGGCTAAAGGAGGCGCTGTAGATGGGCACGAGCACGGCGGCGGTGCACTGATGGGCACCGTGCTGCCGGTCGCGTTGTGTGCGCTGGCCGGCGTGATGATCGGCGGCGCCTGGTCGCTGCACCGGCAGGGCGCGGCCCGGGGCAGCGTGCTGCTCGTCGGGCTGCTCGGCCTGCTGGCGCTGGCCGGGGGCGTGCTGTGGCTGCTGCCGGGTGGCGCCTGATGCCCGGGGATGCCGCAGGCCGGCGGATGCCCGCCTGTGCGGGTCCGCCGGGCCGGGAAGGAGCCGCGGCAGGAGCGACGGAGCCGCGGCATGGGCGACGGAGCCGCGGCATGGGCGAAGGGGCCGCGGCATGAGCGAAGGGGCCGCGGCATGAGCAAGGAACGGGCCCGGCGCCGGGCGGACCGGCTCGCCGAGGCGCAGCGGCTGCGCGCCGCCCGGGAGGCTGCGGCAGCCCGCCGGCAGCGCCGCCGGGCCCTGCTGCGGCGGCTCACCCCGCGCCGGCCGGACCGGCGTACCGGGCGGCTGTTCGCCCGCCGTACCCGGGCCGAGCGCGCCGGCATCGCGGTCGCCGGCGGCGTGGTGCTCTTTCTCGTGTGGACGCTCGTCGACCCGGTGGCGCTGCGGGTGGGGCTCACCGCGCTGGTGCTGGTCGCCGCGCCGGCGCTCGTCGTACTGACCCTGGACCGGAGGGTATGAGCATGGCGCTGGACCGGAGGGTGTGAGCATGGCGCTGGACCGGAGGGTGTGAGCATGGGGCTGACCCTGCTTCCCGCGGTGGATGTCGCAGCTGGCCGGGTGGTGCGCCTGGGGCAGGGCGCGGCCGGCACCGAGACCGGGTACGCCGACCCGCTCGACGCCGCGCTCGCCTGGCAGAGCGGAGGGGCGCGCTGGGTTCACCTGGTCGACCTGGACGCCGCCTTTGGCCGGGGGTCCAACGCGGCGCTGCTCGCCGACGTGGTCAAGCGGCTGGACATCGCGGTCGAGCTGGCCGGCGGTGTCCGGGACGACGAGTCGCTGCGGACCGCGCTGGCCACCGGAGCGACCCGGGTTGTCATCGCGGCCTCCGCGCTGGAGGACCCGGACTGGTGCGACCAGATGGCCGCCGAGCACGGCGAACGCGTCGCCGTCGGCTTGGACGTACGCGGCCGCACCCTGGCGCCGCGCGGGTGGCACCGCAGCGGCGGGGACGCCTTCACCGCGCTGGAGCGGCTGGAGCGGGCCGGCTGCGCCCGGTATGTGGTGACGGACGTGCACCGCGATGGCACGCGCACCGGGCCAAACCTGGAGCTGCTGCGGGAGGTGTGCGCCCGCACCGACCGGCCGGTGGTGGCGAGCGGTGGGGTGTCCACACTGGACGACCTGCGGGCGCTGGCCGCCTTCGCCGCGACCGGGCCCGGGCGCCTGGAGGGCGTGGTCATGGGGGCGGCACTCTACGCCGGCGCGTTCACGGTCCCCGAGGCCCTGGCGGTGCTGGGTGGCTGAGCGCTTCTCGTCCGGCGGCCTCTGGGAGCAGACGTACGGCTACAGCCGGGTGGTCGTCGCCGGCCCGTGGTGGCTGGTGGCCGGCACCACGGCCACGGTCGGCGGGGTGGTCCAGCACGTCGGGGACGCACACGCCCAGACCGTGCTCGCGTTCCGGTCTGCGCTGGAGGCGCTGGCCCGGGCCGGTGCGGCGGAGCAGGACGTGGTGCGCACCCGGATGTACGTGGTCGGCGCTGAGCACGCCGACGCGGTGGGCCGGGCGCACGGGGAGGTGTTCGGCGCGGTCCGGCCCGTGTCGACGCTCGTTGTCGTGGCCCGCCTGATCCACCCGGACCACCTGGTCGAGGTGGAGGTGGAGGCGTACCGCCCGGCCGCACCACCCAGCGCACAGCCCGACGGCACCGGGGCGGGGTAGCCAGGCAATGATCCTGGCGGGACGGGTGACCCCGTGCCTTGACGTGGACACCGGCCGGGTGTCACGGGCAGTCGGGATTTGACGCTTTTCGGCCGCTTTCTTCCTGCTGTCACGACCGCGTTCCAGTCAAGATCACGATCTGGGTGCCGAATGTTTAGCCGCACTGCACATTCCTTTCCAAGATCGTGATCTTGGGAGAGTGGGAGCGGCGGAACGGAACGAACCGGGCGCGGTCGGCATGGGCGGTGGCGGCTGGGCGGGTTTATATGCGGCGAAAGCGGTCTCGACCGGCGGCTCGTCACGGCGGAGCCCAGGCTTGTCCCTGTCTTGTAGCCGAGGGTCGACCCTGCCAATCTGGGAGCCAATCTGGCGTATGCAGAAGCCAATCCGACGGAAGAGGGCCAATGGCCGCGCTACGTGGCACCCAGCTCGCCCGCCTGCTCGGCCAGTGGCGGGCCCGCCCTGGCCACCGGCGCGGTCCGGACTATGCGGCGCTGGCCACGGCCGTCCGGGCGCTCCTCGTCGACGGCCGGCTGCCGCTCGGCGTACGGCTGCCGGCAGAGCGAGAGCTGGCCGAGGCGCTGCGGGTCAGCCGTACCACGGTCTCGGCCGCCTACGGGCAGCTGCGCGAGGCGGGGTTCCTGGCCAGCCGGCGCGGCGCCGGCAGCTGGACCACGCTGCCGTCCGGGCACCGGGCGACCGGCTCCGGCCTGTGGCGGCCGGCCGAGGAGCCCGACGTGATCGACCTCGCCGCCGCGGCACCGGCCGCACCGGCGCAGCTGCTCGCCGCCGCCGCCGAGGCAGTGCACGAGCTGCCCCGGTACCTGGGCGGGCCGGGCTACCACCCGGCCGGGCTGCCGGAGCTGCGGGAGGCGGTAGCCACCCGGTACGCGCAGCGTGGGCTGCCCACCAGCCCGGAGCAGGTGATGGTCACCAGCGGCGTGCAGCACGCGCTGGACCTGGTGCTGCGGCTGCTCGCCACCCCAGGCCAGCCGGTGCTGGTGGAGTCGCCGACCTACCCGAACGCGCTGGCCGGGCTGGCCTCCCGCCGGGCCAGGATCGCCACGTACGGGCTGCCGGACGGCGGGTGGGAGGCGGACCTGCTGCTCGACACGGTCCGGCAGGTCCGCCCGCGGCTGGCCTACGTCATCCCCGAGTTCCACAACCCGACCGGCCACCTGATGCCGGCGCGGCTGCGCGAGCAGCTCGCCGCGACGGTGCACGTCACCGGCACCGACCTGGTGGTGGACGAGTCCTTTGTGGAGCTTGCGCTGGACGGCGCGGCGGTGCCGCCGCCGGTGGCGTCGTTCGACCGGCACGCCCGGGTGCTGTCCATCGGCGGGATGAGCAAGCCCTACTGGGGTGGCCTGCGCATCGGCTGGGTACGGGCCGCGGCGCCGGTCGTACAGCGGCTGGTCGCCGAGCGGGTCGGGGCCGACCTGGCCAGCCCGGTGCTGGACCAGCTCGTGGCGGTGCAGCTGCTGCGGCGGGCGGACGAGATCGTCCCGGCCCGCCGGGCCGAGCTGGCCGCCCGGTGCCGCGCACTCGCCGCCGCGCTGCGGGCGCAGCTGCCGGCCTGGCGGTTCACCGTCCCGCCTGGCGGTGTGATGCTCTGGGTCGAGCTGGACGCCCCGGTCTCCAGCGCGCTGGCGCGCGCCGTCGAGGACCTCGGCGTACGGCTGGCACCTGGGCCGCGGTTCGGGCTGGACGGCACCCTCGAGCGCTTCCTGCGCCTGCCGTTCACGCTGCCCGAGGCGGACCTGGTCGAGGCGGTGCACCGCATCGCCACGGCCCGGTACGACCTGGACCGGACCGGCCCGCGGGCATGGCCCGCGGAGCCGGTCATCGCCTGAGCCTTCCGGGCCGCCGTTCGCATCTCCCAAGATCGCGATCGCGGCAGCCGATGTGCGGTAGGACTGCACAACTGGCGCCGACGATCGCGATCTTGGTGTGACGCCGCCGTGGCGTCGGGCGACATATCCCCCGAAATGCACCTACGTGGTCGGGTCGCTGGCGGTGCCGCCCCGACGGTCACCCTCGTCCGAGGATCCGGGTCAGATCTCGGCCAGCGCGCCGGCGTACATCTGGTCGATATCGCCCGCGAAGTTCTTCTCCACGTCGCGGCGCTTGACCTTCATCGACGGCGTGATCTCCCCGTCCTCGATGGTCAGGTCGCGCGGCAGGATGCGGAACTTCTTGATGGTCTCCCAGCGGTTGAGCTTCTCGTTGAGCTCCTTGACGTAGCCGGCGACCATGGCCTCGACCTCGGGGGAGGAGACCACCTCCGCGTACGGCTTGCCTTCCAGCGGCCCGCCGGCGGCCCACCCGGCCAGCGCGTCCGGGTCCAGCGTGACCAGCATGGTGCAGAAGTTGCGGGCCTGCCCGACGACGACCGCCTGCGAGGTGTAGGGGCAGATCGACTTGAACAGCCCCTCGATGTGCGACGGGGCCACGTACTTGCCGCCCGAGGTCTTGATCAGGTCCTTCTTGCGGTCGGTGATGCGCAGGAAGCCCTCGCTGTCCATCTCACCGATGTCCCCGGTGCGGAAGAACCCGTCCTCGGTGAACGCGGCCGCGGTCTCGTCCGGCAGGTTGTGGTACCCGCGCATCACCCCCACGCCGCGGACGAGGATCTCGCCGTCGGTGTCGAGCTTGCACTCCAGGTCGGCAATTGCCTGGCCCACCGTGCCGATGCGCAGCGCGCCAGGGCGGTTGACGAAGTTGCCGGCGGAGGTCTCGGTGAGGCCGTACCCCTCCAGGATGGGCAGGCCCGCGGCGGCGAAGAACTCGGCGATCTCCTTGCTGAGCGGCGCGGCGCCGGAGACCAGCACCCGGATCCGCCCGCCGAGGCGGTCCTGGAGCTTGCTGAAGACCAGCCGGTTCGCCAGGGCGTAGCGCCGCCGCAGCCCCGCCGGGACCGGCTTGCCCGCCTGCTCCAGGGCGACCTTGCGCAGGCCGGTGCGTACCGCCCAGGCGAAGATCTTGGCCTTGGCGCCGCCGGCGGCCTGGGCACTGGTGACCGCCCGGTTGTAGACCTTCTCGAACACCCGCGGGGCGGCGCACATCAGCGTCGGCCGGATCAGGGCGAGGTTGTCGATGATCTTGTCCTGCCGGCCGTCCACATAGGTGGGCAGGCCGATGTGGGTGATGCCGCACAGCAGCGTCTTGCCGAACGAGTGGGACAGCGGCAGCCACAGGTACTGCAGGTCGTCGGTGCGCATCAGGCCGACGGAGGCCTGCGCGACGCCCTCCCAGCACCAGCCGGCGTGGAGCAGCTCCACGCCCTTGGGGCGGCCGGTGGTGCCCGAGGTGTAGATCAGCGTGGCCAGGTGGTCCGGCTGGATCTGCGCCACCACGTCGTCGATGAGGCTGGGCTCCGCGGCGAGCGCCTCGGCACCGCGCCGCTCCAGCTCGGCGAGGGTCAGCTGGGGTACGGCGGCGCCGGCGGCCGGCTCCCCGTCCATGAGTACGACGTGGGTCAGCTCGGGCAGGTCGGCGCCCTCGATCTTGGCGGCCTGGGTCGGGTTCTCCGCGACCAGCACCCGCGACCCCGAGTCCCGCAGGATGTACGCCGCGTCCTCAGCCTCGGTTGTCGGGTAGACCGTCGTGGTGGCGCCGCCAGCGCACATGATGCCGAAGTCGGCGAGGATCCAGTCGAGCCTGGTGCTGGCCAGGATCGCGACCCGGTCCTCGCTGCCCACCCCGAGCGAGCGCAGCCCGGCCCCGATGGCCTTGGCCCGGCTCGCCACCTCGGCCCAGGTCAGCCAGACGGCGCTGCCGTCGGGGCCTGGATGGCCGAACGCCTGTGCGTCCGGGGACTTCGCGACCCGGGCGAGGATCATATCCGGGATGGACTTGTATGGAACTTCCAGCTTCATGGCCGGCCCTGCCTTCGTCTGCCTTCGTGACAGCGGTCACGCTTACTGCCGTTTGCCGAAAGTATTGCGTACTCCGGTCCGGCGGCCATTCCTCCACCTGGTCCTTCCGCTCGTGGTCCCTTCGCCTCGTGCGGTCCCTTCGCCTCGTGGTCCCCTCGCCTCGTGGCTCCTTGGGTCAGGCTGGCCTGCTGCGGTCGGGCGGGTGCGCCGCGAGCGGAGGGCTCGGGGGCTGGGACGTGGGCGGTCAGCTGGACACGTCCCGGACGGCGAAGCGGGCCCAGGCGGCGCTGAAGAACACGGCGGTGTAGACGGCCGCAGAGGCCAGCCCGCCCCATACCGAGCCGGTGGCGACCGGGTCGCGCAGCAGGTCGCCGAAGGCCAGCCAGTAGTGCGTCGGCAGGAACTGGTGCACGCTGGACAGCTGCGGAATCTCGTTGAGGATATGGCTGGTGATCGCGACCATGACCACCGCGATCGTGGCGCCGATGGGCTGCTCGGTCAGCGTCGACACGAACAGCCCGATCGCGCCCAGGCCGACCAGGCACGCGGCCAGGTAGCCGGTGACCAGCAGCACCCGGCCCACGCCCGCCCAGAACGGCAGCTGCGTGCCGGAGAGGGTGGTGAACGGGCCGCCGCCGAACAGGGCCAGCCCGAGGCCCGCGCCGACGACGGCCACCAGCAGCGTGGCCGCGAGCGCGAACACCGCGATCGCGGCGAACTTCACCACGAGCAGCCGGGTCCGGTGCACCGGGACGGGCAGCAGGTAGCGCAGGGTGCCCAGGTTCGCCTCGCCGGCGACCGAGTCCCCGGCGATGGCGCCCACCGCCAGGGGCAGGAAGAGCGGCAGCTCCAGCACGAGCGCGGCCAGCGCTACGAACAGCCCGTTGCCGGCGATGTTGGACAGGAAGTTCGGGCCCTCACCAGGCGCGGGCTCGGCGAGCCGCACCGCGACCGCTACCACCACCGGTACGGCGGCCAGCACGGCCAGGCCCGCCCAGTTGCGCCGACGGCCGAAGATCAGCCACAGCTCGGAGCGGAAGAACCGGGTCGACAGCCGCCGCGGGGCCGCCGGCCCGCCGGCCGTCAGCTGCTCGGCGGGGGCCGGCGGCCGCCCCGCGGGTGCGGCAGGCGGCCCCGCGGGTGCCGCAGGCGGCCCCGCGGGTGCGGCAGACGGCCCCGCGGGTGCTGCTGGCCCGACGGCCGCTGGCGCCTCAGCCGCTGACATCGAAGCCCTCCCCGGTCAGCCCGACGAACATCTCCTCCAGGTCCGGCGCGAGCACCGCGAAGCCGCGTACCGGGACGTCCTCGCCGACGAGCGCGGCCACGACCTTCTCCGGGGCGACCTCACCGAGCAGCGCGGTGACCGTGTCCCCGGCGACGGTCACGTCGGAGAGGCCCAGCCCGGCCAGCGTACGGGCGGCGCCGGCCGGGTCACCCGTACGCACCTGTGCCCGCGGGGCGGCGCGCGAGCGCAGGTCGGCGAGGGAGTCCTGGGCGACGAGCCGGCCCAGGTGCATCACGCCGACGTGGGTGCAGACCTGCTCCACCTCGGAGAGCAGGTGGGTGGAGAGCAGCACGGTGGCCCCACCGGCGGCCAGCGACGTGAGCAGTGCCCGCACCTCGCGGGTGCCCTGCGGGTCCAGGCCGTTGGTCGGCTCGTCGAGCACCAGCAGCTCGCGCGGGCGCAGCACGGTCGAGGCGAGCGCCAGCCGCTGCCGCATGCCCAGGGAGTAGGCGCGGTACCGCTTGCGGGCCGCGGCCAGCAGCCCCACCCGGTCCAGCGCCGCGTCGATCCGCCGGGCGGCGGTCCGGGGGTCGACGGTGCGGTCCGCCGCGTCGAGCCGGCGCAGGTTGTCCCGCCCGGACAGGTACGGGTGGAACGCCGGCCCCTCGACGAGCGAGCCGACCCGGGGCAGCGCCCGGGCCGCCCCGGCCGGCATCGCCTCGCCGAGCAGCGCGTGCCGCCCGGCGGTCGGGCGGACCAGCCCGAGCAGCAGCCGGATCGTGGTGGTCTTGCCAGAGCCGTTGGGCCCCAGGAAGCCGTAGACCGCCCCGGCCGGCACGCGCAGGTCGATGCGGTCCACGGCGACCTGCCCGGAGTGGAACCGCTTGGTCAGCCCCTCGGAGGAGATGGCGGCCGGCGTTGGCCGATCTTCTGCGGCAACCGGCGGCCGCCGCTCCGCGGCAACCGGCGCCGGTAGCCCCTCCGTGGCCACCGGCGCCGGCCGGACGTGCTCAGCCACCCGCGGCCGCTGCTTCGTACAGCCGCTCGGGGGTCACGGCGCCGACCAGCAGCCGGCCGTCGTCGGTCAGCAGCGCGGTGAGCAGCCGGGACCGCAGCAGCCGGCCGCTGCCCCAATCGCCCTTCACCGTGGGCAGGCTGTTCAGCAGTACGCCGAACGGCAGGTCCCCCGTCCCACCAGCCGTCGGCACCCGGGCCACCAGCACGGCGGTCCACGCCTCACCCACGACCCTCGGCTGCAGACCGGTCCGGTCCGGGTCCCTCGGCTTGCCAGGCAGCTCGGGCAGCGCCGGTTTGTCGGGGAACGCCGGAGCGCCGGCCTCGCCCGGCCGCACCGGCTTGTCGGGCTGTGCCGGAGCGCCGGCGCCGCCGGGCGGTACCGGCTTGTGGGGCATTGCGCCCCCACCCGGCAGGCCGCCCTCCTCCACCCGGGTGCCGGGCGGCGGGGTGAACCGGAAGTGCTCCTCACCCGGGCGGGCGAAGCTCACCTGGCGGAAGCCGACCTCAAACGCTGGCGTGGGGTGGCCCTTGGCGAGCACCTGGACCCGCAGGGGCAGGTGCCGCTCGCCGTCGACCGCCACCCGTACCTGGCGCACCAGCGACGCCTCGTCCCGCGGCGCGAGCACCAGCTCGTACGCGGAGCGGCCGGCGATGGTCGTGTTGGCCGCGGTGGAGACCACGGTGCTGGGGTCGAGCGCGGCGAGCACCCGGTCCGCCAGCTCCTGCGGGGTGGCCGGCAGCCGGTTCGGGTCGAGCAGCGGGCCGTCCGGCATGGACAGTCCCGGCGGCAGCTTGTGGTGCGTTGCCGACTGCTCCTTGCTGGACCAGATCCACAGGTCCTGGCCGTTGCGGATGATGTCCGACTCGCCCAGCGTGCCGAGCAGCGCCAGCCGGACCTTGTCCGGGCCGGAGTACCACACCCGCAGCGTGTGGAAGCCGTTGAGCAGGGCGCCGAGCTGTCCGCTGCCGGCCATGCCCGGCAGCGCCGGTAGGCCGAGGTCGGCGCGCAGCACCACGGTGCCGGAGAGCGCCTCCAGCCGCGCGGTCTGCAGGTCCACCAGCAGCTGCGCGGCGCTGCGCTCCGGCAGCTCCGGCTGGGCCGCGGCGCGCAGGGCGGTGGTCGCTCCGCCCACCCCGGCCACAGCCAGCGCCACCCCCACCGGGACGGCCCAGCGTACGAACGAACGGGCCATGGTCCACCCTCCCCGTCTGGTCGGTACCCCGTCGCAGACCATCCTGCCCGCGCCAACCTGTGGCCCACCTGAGAGACGGCGCGCCCGGGACGGGCGTTGCCATGCCACGCTGGGTTGCGTGCGGCTGCTCGTGGTGGAGGACGAGCCCCGGTTGGCGCGCGCCCTGCAACGGGGGCTGGCCGCCGAGGGCTACGTGGTGGACGTCGCGGCCGACGGCCCCAGCGGGCTGGACGCGGTCCGGCACGGCGGCTACGACGCGGTCGTGCTCGACATCATGCTGCCCGGCCTGTCCGGCTACCGGGTGGTGCGGGCGATGCGGGAGGAGGGCAACTGGGTGCCGGTGCTCATGCTCTCCGCAAAGGACGGCGAGTACGACCAGGCCGACGGCTTGGACCTGGGGGCCGACGACTACCTCACCAAGCCGTTCTCCTTCGTGGTCCTGCTGGCCCGGCTGCGTGCCCTGCTGCGCCGCGGCGCGCCGGAGCGCCCGCCGGTGCTGGCGGTGGGGACGCTGACACTGGACCCGGCGACCCGGCGGGTGGCCCGCGGCGAGACCGAGATCTCCCTGACCGGGCGGGAGTTCGCGCTGCTGGAGTACCTGATGCGCCACGCCGACCGGGTGGTCACAAAGACCGAGCTGCTCGACCACGTGTGGGATGCGGCGGCGGAGACCGACGCCAACCTGGTCGAGGTGTACGTCGGCTACCTGCGCCGCAAGATCGATACCCCGTTCGGGCGGCAGTCGGTACGCACCGTGCGGGGCGCCGGCTACCGGCTGGTCGAGTGAGCCGGTGATGGAGCGGGCATGAGCTGGTTGCGGCGGCTGACGCTGCGGGCGCGCCTGATCCTCATCGGCACCGCCGGTATCGGCGTGGGCCTCGCCGTCGGCGGTCTGGTGCTCGTCACCGTGCTGCACGTGGTGCTGCAGCGGGCGCTGGACGACGGGGCCCGCCAGACCGCGGCCGACGTGGCCGGCCTGGTCGCGCAGGGCCACCTCACCGACCCGATCCCCACCACCGGTACGCAGATCGTGCAGGTGCTCGACGGCGAGGGCCGGGTCCGGGCCGCCTCGGTCGGCGCGGACCGGCTGGTGCCACTGCTCGACCCGCGGCGGCTGGCCGCGGCACGGGCCGGTGCCGTGGTGGCGGTGGACGGGGAGTCCGCCGGCCGGGACGGGCGGCTGCGGGTGGTGGCCGCACCGGCCGGGACACCGGGCGAGCCGCGTACCGTCGTCGTGGCCGCGCCGGCCCAGGACCTGGAGGCGGCGGTGGGCACGCTGCGGGTGGCGCTGGCGGTGACCTACCCGCTGCTGCTCGCGGCGCTGGCGCTGCTCGCCTGGCGGGTGGTCGGCTGGACGCTGCGGCCGGTGGAGGCGCTGCGCCGCGGCGCTGAGGAGATCACCGGCGCGGAGGAGATCACCGGCGCCGCGGGCGGGGGCCGGCTGCCGGTGCCGGACGGCCGCGACGAGGTGCACCGGCTCGCAGTCACCCTCAACGGCATGCTGGACCGGCTGGAAGCGGCCCGGACCCGGCAGCGGGCCTTTGTCGGCGACGCAGCCCACGAGCTGCGCAGCCCGCTGGCGAGCCTGTGCACGCAGCTCGAGGTCGCCGAGCGGCTGGGCGAGCGGGTGCCCCCGGCGGACCTGCTGCCCGAGGTCGACCGGCTCGGCCGGCTCGTGGACGGCCTGCTGCTGCTGGCCCGGGCCGACGAGGGCGACCCGCGGCTGGCGCGGCGGCAGCCGGTCGAGCTGACCGCCCTGCTCGCCACGGTGGCGGCCGACCACGCCGCCGCCCGGGTGCCGGTGACCGCGGCGACCGGCGATCCACAGTGGACGGTCGGGGACCCGGACGGGCTCCGCCGCGTGGTGGACAACCTGGTGCGCAACGCCGTACGCCACGCCCGCTCCAGGGTCGGGCTCGCGGCAGCGCCGGACGCCGGCGGCGTCGCGGTGACCGTCGTCGACGACGGCCCGGGGATCGCCCCGGCCGACCGGGACCGGGTGTTCGACCGCTTCACCCGCCTGGACGACGCGCGGGCCCGGGACGGCTCGGCCGAGGGCGCCGGCCTGGGCCTGGCGATCGTGCGCGAGCTGGTACGCCGGCACGGCGGCTCGGTCACGCTGGACGACGCCGGGCCGGGCCTGCGGGCCACGGTCCGGCTTCCGGCCGGCAGCTACGGCGCGCCGCCGGCCGATACGGGGCGCCGAGCGGAGCCGGCCGGCGGTCAGCTCAGTGCAGCAGGTCCTTGAGCGAGGCGAGCGGGCTGCCATCCGGTCCGGCCAGCTCGACCCGGGCGGCGTCGCGCCGGCCCCACAGGTACATCACCAGCTCGCCGGGCGCCCCGGTGACCCGCGCCGCGGGCCCGCCGGCGCCCGCGGCCAGCTCCCCGAAGCCGGGCGCGTGCAGGGTGACCGTCACGGGCAGGCGGCGCAGGTGCATCTTTGCCAGCCCACCGGTACGGCCCCACAGGTCGGCCTCGAACGCCGCGTCGAGCTGGCGCGGCTGCCACCCGGGCTGGGCCCGGCGCACGTCCTCGTGGTGGACGAAGAACTCGACGGTGTTGGCGGCCCGGTCGGCCGCCTCCCACGCCGAGAAGCTCCACCACGGCGGGGTGCGCACCTGCTCGACCAGCTTGGGGTAGGGCTGGGCGGCGATCGAGGACTGCACCTTGTCCAGCCAGCCCGCCAGGACGGGCAGCAGGATGCCGGGGGCTGCGTCGGCCCGGCGCTCGCGCACCACCAGGTGGGCGGCGAGGTCTCGGGCGGTCCAGCCGGCGCACAGCGTCGGCGCCTGCGGGCCCACCTCGGCGAGCAGGTCGGCCAGGGCGTGGCGCTCGGCGCGGGCGTAGTTGACTGCGGTCACAACAGGCGATCGTAGCGGTCGGGTTCAGGACGCAGAATGTAAGGACCGGTTGGCGGACGGATCGCGTACAGTCCTGCGGGGAGGGGTGCGGTGGCAGACGACGGGGTCGAGGTGGGGCCGACCCACCGGCGGGGGGTCCTCGGGCGGGGGCTGGGAGTGCTCTGGCGGGCGATCCGCGACGAGCCCCGGATCTTCACGGTGGCGGTGGCCGGCAGCAGCCTGTTCGGCATGCTGACGATCGGCACCGCGTACGTCGTCGGCGCGGTGGTCGGGCGGGTGGTGATCCCGTCGATCGAGCGCGGGCAGGTCGCCCCGGCGGCGCTCGGCGCCGGCGCCGGCGTGCTCATGGCGCTCAGCGTGCTGCGGGTAGGCGGCATCTTCGCCCGGCGGCTGGGCGCCGGCGTCATGCAGTACCGGCTCCAGGCGCGCTACCGCCGCCAGGTCACCCGCAAGTACCTGGACCTGCCGGTCGCCTGGCACCAGCGCAACTCCACCGGCACGCTGCTGTCCAACGCCAACGCGGACGTCGAGGCCGCCTGGTACCCGATCGCGCCGCTGCCCTTCGCCGTCGGCACGCTGGTCATGCTGGTCGCCGCGGTCGGCTCGCTGTTCGCCGTGGACTGGGTGCTGGCCCTCGTCGGCTGCGCGATCTTCCCGGCGCTGTTCAGCCTCAACGTCGCCTACTCCCGGCGGATGGCGCCCCGGCAGGCCCGGGCGCAGCGGCTGCGGGCCGAGGTCAGCTCGATCGCCCACGAGAGCTTCGACGGCGCCCTGGTGGTCAAGACCATGGGCCACGAGGCGGCGGAGACCGCGCGGTTCGGCGACCGGGCGGGCCAGCTGCGCGACGCGCTGATCCAGGTCGGCCGGGTCCGCGGCGCGTTCGACCCGGTCCTGGAGACCCTGCCCAGCCTCGGCACGCTCGCCGTCCTCGTGGTCGGCACGGTGCGGCTGCGCCAGGGCGCCGTCGACATCGCCGACGTGGTGAGCGTCGCGTTCCTGTTCACCGTGCTCGCGTTCCCGGTGCGCGCGATCGGCTGGGTGCTGTCCGAGCTGCCCCGCAGCGTCGCCGGCTGGGACCGGGTCGAACAGGTGCTCACCGCCACCGGGGAGATGCCGTACGGGACGTCCACGCTGGACAGCCGCTGCGGTGCACCGGCGGCGCTACGGCTGGAGGACGTCACGTTCGGGTACGACGGTGGCGACCCGGTGCTGCACGGGGTCTCGTTCGAGGTGCCGGCGGGGCGCACGGTGGCCCTGGTCGGCCCGACCGGGTCGGGCAAGTCCACCATCGCCTCGCTCGCCGCGCGCCTGGTCGACCCGGTGGCCGGCACGGTCCGCCTGGACGGGCAGGACGTGCGCGAGCTGAGCGCCCACGCCCTCGCCGGCACCGTCGCGCTGGTGCCGCAGATCGCCTTCGTCTTCGACGACACGGTACGCGGCAACGTCACGCTCGACCGGGCGGGCGTCGACGACGACGCGGTGTGGCGGGCGCTGCGGCTGGCCCAGGCCGACGGCTTCGTGACTCGCCTGGCCGAAGGGCTGGACACCGTGGTCGGCGAGCGGGGCACGTCGCTGTCCGGCGGCCAGCGCCAGCGGCTGGCCCTGGCCCGGGCGCTGGCCGGCGCGCCGCGCCTGCTGGTCCTCGACGACGCCACCAGCGCGGTGGACCCGCGGGTGGAGGCCGCGATCCTCGCCGCCCTGCGCGGCTCGCCGACCCAGGCGTCCATCCTCGTCATCGCCTACCGCCGGGCCACGATCGCGCTCGCCGACGAGGTCGTCTACGTCGAGCACGGCCGGGTCGTGGGCCGGGGCAGCCACCGGGCGCTGCTGGCCAGCGTGCCGGGCTACGCCAACCTGGTCACCGCGTACGAGAAGGCCGAGGCCGAACGCGAGCGCGAGAAGGCGTACGAGGAAGTGGAGATCTCCGGGTGAGCGCGAGGAGCGAGCGGAGCGAGCCCCGCAGCCGCGAACGAAAGGTGCTGCGGTGAGCGGCCCCGGCGAGGCCCGCCCCGAGTCCACCTGGCGGACCCTGCGCCGGGGCCTCGCGCTCTCGCCCGAGCTGCGCGTTGGGCTGGCCGGCACCCTCGGCTTCGCTATCGTCTCGATGGCCGGGCGGGTCGCCGTACCCGTCGCTATCCAGCAGGCCGTGGACCGCGGGCTGCGCGCTCCCGGCGGGCCGGACCTGGACGCGGTGGTCACCATCGTGCTCGCCACCTGCGGCGTGCTGGCGGTGACCACGGTCAGCGGCTACCTGATGATGCGCCGGCTGTTCACGGTGAGCGAGACCGCCCTGGCGGGCGTGCGCACCCGCACCTTCCGGCACGTGCACGACCTGTCCATGCTGCACCAGCAACAGGAGCGGCGAGGTGCGCTGGTGTCCCGGGTGACCAGCGACGTCGACGCGATCACCCAGTTCCTGCAGTGGGGCGGGGTGATCCTGCTCGTCTCGATCGGCCAGCTGACCGTCACCACGGTCGTCATGCTGGTGTACTCCTGGCAGCTGACCCTGGTCGTCTACGCCGCGTTCCTGCCGCTGGTGCTCGCCATGCGGTTCTTCCAGCGGCGGCTGGCGGTCGCGTACGGCACGGTCCGCAAGCTGGTCGGCGCCATGCTCGCCGCGATCGGCGAGAGCGTCGTCGGGGCCGGCGTCATCCGGGCGTACGGCGTGGCGCACCGCACCGCGGCACGGCTGGACGAGGCGATCGACGCGTACCGCAGCGCGCAGACCCGGGCGATGCGCACGACCGTCATCAGCTTCTCAGCCGGCGAGCTGGCTGCGGGCCTGGCGATGGCGTCGGTGGTCGTGGTCGGCGTCCTGCTCGGCGTGGACGGGCGGCTCACCGTCGGCCAGGTGACCGCGTTCCTGTTCCTCGTGACGTTGTTCATCCAGCCGGTGCAGATCGCCACGGAGGTGCTCAACGAGGCCCAGAACGCGATCGCCGGCTGGCGCCGGGTGCTTGACATCCTTGAGGTCGCCCCGGACGTCGCCGACCCCGGCGAGAACGGGGTGGACCTGCCGCCCGGCCCGGTCGACGTCCGCTTCGAGCACGTCTGGTTCGCGTACCCGTCCGGCCCGCCAGTCCTTCGCGACGTGGACCTGGACATCCCGGCCAAGACCCGAGTGGCCGTGGTCGGCGAGACCGGCGGGGGCAAGACCACGTTCGCCAAGCTGCTGGCCCGGCTCATGGACCCGGGCCAGGGCCGGGTGCTGCTCTCCGGCGTGCCGCTGGACCGGGTGCGCTTCGCCTCGCTGCGGCGGCGGGTGGTGCTGGTGCCGCAGGACGGCTTCCTCTTCGACACGACGGTCGCCGAGAACATCCGCTTCGGCCGGCCGTCGCTGGACGACGACGGGCTGATGCTCGCCCTGGCCGAGCTCGGCCTCGCGGACTGGGCGGAGGCGCTGCCGCGGGGCCTTGCCACCCCGGTGGGGGAGCGCGGCGAGGCGCTGTCGGTCGGCGAGCGCCAGCTGGTCGCGCTGGCCCGGGCCTACGTGGCAGACCCCGACCTGCTGGTGCTGGACGAGGCGACCAGCGCGGTGGACCCGGCCACCGAGGTACGCCTGGCCCGGACGCTGGACGCGGTCACCCGGGGCCGCACCACGGTCACCATCGCGCACCGGCTCGCCACGGCCCAGGCAGCCGACGAGGTGGTGGTCGTGGAAGAGGGTCAGATCGTCCAGCGCGGCCCGCACGAGCAGCTGGTAAGCCAGCCCGGCTCGGTCTACGGCCGGCTCTACGCGGCATGGCTGGAACAGACCCGGTGACCTCGCCGAGCAGCGCCAGCGGCTCGCCAGGCGGTGCCAGCGGACGGGAAGGCCCTGGTGGCTGCTAGCGCAGTGGACCGGTGACGTACCGCTGGATCGTCGGCGCCACGGCCGCGACGATGGTCTCCGGCGGGGCGGTGGCCAGGGGCTCCAGCTTGAAGATGTAGCGGATCACGGTCAGGCCGGCCATCTGTGAGGCGATCAGCGACGCCCGCAGCGGCACCTCCGCCGGGTCTATCTCGACCTGCGCGAGCAACGGCCGCAGCACCTGCGTGGTCAGGAACTCCCGGACCAGCTGGATGGTCCAGTCGGCACTCATCGCCGAGCGCAGCAGCGCCACTGTCGTCGTGCCGACCGGGGTGTCCCAGATGCTGAGGAACGTGGCGACCAGCCGTACGCCGATCTCGTCCTGGTCCCCCTCGATCACGTGCGGCAGGAACTCGTGCGGGTTGACGGGCATCTGCAGGGTCTGCAGGAACAGCTGCTCCTTGGTGCCGAAGTAGTGGTGCACCAGCGCCGGGTCGACCCCGGCGTCGGTGGCGATGGCCCGGATGGACGCGCCGTCGTACCCGCGTTCGGCGAACGCGTGCCGGGCCGACGTCATGATCGCTTGGCGGGTGTCGGGGTTGCCCGGGCGCCGGCCGCTGCGTCGGCTCATCCGAGCCTCATCCGGTGCGTCGGCGCAGCGTGGCGGCTGCCAGGACCAGTGCGACGACCACCGCAGCCGCCACGATGGCCAGGTCCCGCCACATCGTGCCGGTCGGCTCGGGGTGCGCGCCGACCTCCCCGAGCGCCTCGACCGCGTACGACAGCGGCAGGGCGTCGCTGACCGCCTGGAGCCAGCCGGCCATCTGCCCGCGGGACACGAACAGTCCACAGAGGAGGATCTGGGGGACCGCCACGACCGGCATGAACTGCACGGCCTGGAACTCGGTGCGGGCGAACGCGCTGCAGAACAGCCCGAGCGCCACGCCGAGCACAGCGTTCATCACCGCGATGAGGATGACCAGGCCGGTGCTGCCGACGGTGTCCAGGTCGAGCAGCCAGTACGCCAGCGCGGTGGCGAGCGAGGCCTGCACCGCGGCGGCGGCGCCGAACGCGATGCCGTAGCCGAAGAGGAGGTCGAGCTTGCCCAGCGGCGTGGCGAGCAGCCGTTCGAGGGTGCCGGTGGTCCGCTCCCGCAGCATCGCGATGCTGGTCACCAGGAACATGATGACGAACGGGAAGACGCCAAGCATGATCAGGGCGATCCGGTCGAAGACGCGGTTGTCAAACATGTAGTAGAGCAGCGTGAGCAGCAGGATCGGCACGACGGCCAGCAGCCCGATCGTACGGCGGTCGTGCCGCAGCTGCCGCAGGATGCGCAGCGTGGTGGCGGCCAGGATGCGGACGGACATCAGACCCGCGCCTCCTCTCGGGCCCGGATCAAGGTCAGGAAGGCCTCGTCCATGTCGTCCGTGCCGGCGGCGCGACGGATGCCGTCGGGGGTGTCGTCGGCGAGCAGCTGGCCGTCGCGCAGCAGCAGCAGCCGGTCGCAGCGGCGCGCCTCGTCCATGACGTGGCTGGAGACCAGCAGCGTGGTGCCGGAGGCGGCCAAGGCGTGGAAGCGCTGCCACAGGTCCTCGCGCAGCACCGGGTCCTGCCCAACCGTCGGCTCGTCGAGGATGAGCACCTCGGGCCGGCCGACGAGCGCGCAGGCGAGGGAGGCCCGGCTGCGCTGGCCGCCGGAGAGCGTGTGGACCATCTGGTCGGCCGCATCGGCGAGCCCGACGTCGCGCACGGACTCGTCCGCCTCGGCCGAGCCGAGGCCGTAGAGCGAGGCGAAGTAACGCGCGTTCTCCCGGACCGTCAGGTCGGCGTAGATGCTCGGCGACTGCGTCAGGTAGCCGATCCGGCGCCGCAGCGGGGCCGAGCCGGCCGGCCGGCCCAGCACCTGGACCACGCCGGACTTGACGATCTGCACGCCGACGACGGCCCGCATCAGCGTGGTCTTCCCGCTGCCGCTGGGCCCCAACAGACCGGTCACGCTGCCGCGGGCAACCTCACAGCTGATGCCGTGCAGCACCGCTCGCCTGCCGCGGTGGACCACCAGGTCCCGCACCTCGATCGCGGCCTCCATGACGTCCCTTTCGGCCGTTCGGACCAAGTCAACCAGAGCTGAACTCAACGCTAGGTGAAAATCTAGCCCCTCGGGCAAGGAAAAGGTACGCCCGCCCGGCGCGGGCCCACGCTGCCTGCTCCCGCTCTTGCGGCGGTGCGCCCGAGACAGCGATCGTGGCGGCTGGGTGAGCAGTCGAGCTGCCCGCCTGCCGCCACGATCGCGACCACGTCCGCCCGGCACCCGCGGGTGCCCGGCCTACCCCTCTACAGATCCAGTACGCGGTTGAGGAAGTCGCGGTAGGTGCGTATCGCGATCCGCATCTCCTCGGTGTCCGGGTTCTGGTTGCGCCGGTGCGGGTCCAGGTCGACCTGGCTGAGCAGCATGTCGGCGAGGGTGTGCACGGCACGCGTGACCAGCGCCCTCGCATCGGCCACCGCGGTCTCCGGCTCATCGATGAAGCGGTTCTGGACCTGCTGCCACTCCGCCCGGAACTGCGCGACCGCGCTCTCCTGCCAGACCGCGATCGTCGTCTGCTCGACATCGCCGGGGCGGAGCAGGGCAACGGCCCGGTCCAGCGCAGCCGCCGGCGTCGCGGCCGGCTCCGCCGCGGCCGCCACCACCGACATCGCGTCTCCGGCTGGCTCGGTGACCGTTTCCGTTTCCGCTGCATCCGCCGGAGCTGGCGCGTCTTCGGGGCCAAGGTCCGCGATCTCCGCGATCTCCGCGATCTGCGGGATCTCAGCCACCCCGACGACCTCGGTGTGCGCGGCGGCCAGCGTGGCCAAGGCGGCCTCGGCCTCGTCCACGACGGCCTGTGCATCGGCGATCGCGGCTTCCGCCTCGGCTACCGCATCCCGGACGTCGATGTGCTCGGGTGCCTCTTCCAACGCTACGGCGTCAGGATCGGTTGCGGCCTCACCGGACGGCTCCGCCACTACCTCAGCCCCGGCTGTGGCCTCGGCCTCTGGTTCGACGGCGGCTTCGGCCTCGGGCTCGGGCGCGGCTTCGGCCTCGGGCTCGATGGTGGCTTCGGCCTCGGGAGCGAGGATGAGGTCTGGCTCTGCCGCGGCTTCGGGTCCGGTGTCAACGACCGCCTCGGGTTCGGTCGATGTCTCTGGTGCCGAGACAGGTTCGATGACGTCGGCCAGCGGCTCATCTTCGGTCAGGTCGGCGCTTACTGCGGGCTCGGCTAGCTCGGTCTCGGCGGACTCGCCCGGTTCGGTAACCGCGTCTGGTGTGGCTTCAGCCGTCGCCTCAGGTTCTTGGACCGCCTCTGGCTCGGTGATGGCTTCGAGCGCGGTCAAGGTCTCAGGTTGGGCGGCGGCCTCAGGTTCGGTAGCGGTCTCGGGCTCGGCGGTGTCGGCTGCGCCCTCAGCGTCGACCGCGAGGTCGGACTCTGTGGCATCGGCGGTGGGTTCGGCCGTCTCGGCTTCGGTGGTGGTCTCTGGCTCGGCGATTGACTCTGGCTCAGCAGCAGCCTCTGGTTCGGTGGTGTCGGTTGCTGCCTCGTCGGCGGTCGCGAGGTTGGGCTCTGTGGTGTCAGCAGTGGGTTCGGCGGTCGCGTCTTCGGCGGCGGCCTCAGGTTCGCTGGTCTCGAGTTCGGTGGTGGCCGCATCGGTCTCGGCGGCGGCCTCAGGTTCGGTAGCGGTCTCGGGCTCGGCGGTGTCGGCTGCGCCCTCAGCGTCGACCGCGAGGTCGGACTCTGTGGCATCGGTGGTGGGTTCGGCCGTCTCGGGTTCGGTGCTGGCCTCGGGTTCGCTGGTCTCGAGCTCAGTGGCCGTCTCGGGTTCGGTGACGGCTTCTAGATCAGTGGCGGTCGCTGACTCGGTAGCGCCGGTCAGGGGCTCGTGTTCGGTGATGGCGTCAGGCTCAGTGGGAGCGTCGGCTGTGCCCTCGGCGTCGACCGCGAGGTCGGGCTCTGCAGTGTCGATGTCAGCGTCAGTGTCGGCGGTGGGTTCGGCCGTCGCGGGTTCGTTGGTCTCGAGTTCGGTGGTGGCCGTCTCAGGTTCGGTGGTGGACTCTGGCTCAGCAACAGCCTCTGGTTCGGACGTGTCGGTTGCTACCTCGTCGACAGTCGAGAGGTTGAGCTCTGCAGCGTCGGCGATGGGTTCGGCCGTCCCGGTCTCGGTGGTGGCTTCGGGCTCACCGGTCCCGAGCTCTGTGGCGGCTTCGGGCTCAGTGATCTCCACCTCCGAGGCGGCCGCCTCGGACTCGACGGCGGCAGGCGCCGGCTCGACGGAGGTCAGTGCGTCAACAGCCGGCTCGTCCGCGACGACCTCGACGTAAGCCGCCTCGGAGGTTGGCGCCTCGGCAGTCGGCGGCTCCAGGGAGGCTTCCGTCGAGGCCGCCTCGGCGGGCGGCACCTCTGGCACCTCGTCCTCGACCAGGTCATCCAGCACGACAGGGCCACGGGACTCAATGGACACTGGAGCATCCACCGGCTCGGCCTGCTGGTGCACCGCGGAGGTCTCCACTGCGAAAGGAGCCTCGGGTTCGGCGGTCATCTCGTCAAGGACGGTGGTGGGTGCGGGTGCCGGCGCTCCAGTCTCCGCAGTGGGCGCCGACAGCGTCTGGCCGGCCTGGCCGGCGGGCTCTTCGGTGTTGAGGGGGTGCATCACTGGTCCTTCCGTCCGCTCTGGTGGACGGCCGGCCTCTGCCGGTACGCCCGAGGTGCGCCCATGCCGGCAGGTCTGGACGCCGTCGCTCGCCGCGTCGAGCGGGCCCCCGATCCGCATGCGGAGACGGACCGGCCGCGGGCGACGGCACACCCGACAGAGGGATGGATTAGGCGCCTCGTCCAGACGTACCTGACGGGCAGGACCAACCTACCGCCAAGAATCGGCCAGCACAGCCCCCGAAGTCGCCGAGTTTGAGGGCGGTCACAGGGTGGACACGGGACAAGCCGGGGCGGCCCGTGGGGGAGAATCGTGAGCCGTGTCCGACACCTTCGATCCGGACGTTGCCGGGCGGCTGCGCCGCGACGCCTACGGCCCCGCCGTCCGCATGGTCCGCCAGGACGACTCAGGCGAGACCTCCGGCCACCGCCCGTGGGTAACGGCGGCCGCCCTCGACTGCGCCGTTGACGCGCTGCCGGTCGACCCGGACCACGGCTCCGATCGGCAAGGGAGTGACCGATGACGATGGGTGGCGTACGCCCGGATGAGGCGACGTTCCGGCGGCTGGCCCGTACCCACCGGGTTGTGCCGGTGACCCGGCGGCTGCTCGCGGACGGCGAGACCCCGGTGGGCCTCTACCGCAAGCTGGCCGGCGGGCCCGGCACCTTCCTGCTGGAGTCGGCAGAGCAGGGTACGGCCTGGTCGCGCTACTCCTTTGTCGGCGTACGAAGCGTCGCCACGCTGATGGAGCGGGACGGCCGGGGGGAGTGGCTGGGCGCCCCACCGAGCGGGGTGCCGACCGAGGGCGACCCGATCGAGATGGTCCGGCAGACCGTTGCCGAGCTGGCCCACCCGGCCCCGGACACCGGCGAGGATCTGCCGCCGCTCACCGGCGGGCTGGTCGGCTTCCTGGCCTACGACGCGGTACGCCGCTTCGAGCGGCTGCCCGACCTGACCGAGGACGACCTCGGCCTGCCGGAGCTGGGCCTGATGCTCGCTACCGACGTGGTGGTGCTGGACCACTACACCGGCTCCGCCCTGCTGGTGGCGAACGCGCTGGTCCCCCAGGGCTCCTCAGAGGAGGATCGCAGCGCCGCCTACCACCAGGCGATCGGCCGGCTGGACACGATGACCACAGCGCTGTCCCGCCCCCACGCGCCCATGGTCTCCACGGTCAGCAGGCGGCCGGTGGACCGCTTCACCAGCCGTACGCCGGACGGCGGTTACCCGAAGGCCGTGGAGGCGGCGAAGGAGGCGATCCGGGCCGGCGAGTGCTTCCAGATCGTGGTGGCACAGCGCTTCGAGCGGGCCACCACCGCCGACCCGCTCGACGTCTACCGGGTGCTGCGCACCACAAACCCGAGCCCGTACATGTACCTCCTGCGCTTCGACGGCTTCGACATCGTCGGCTCCTCCCCGGAGGTCCACCTGAAGGTGACCGGGCGGCGCGCGCTGCTGCACCCGATCGCCGGCACCAGACCCCGCGGGGCGACCCCGGGCGAGGACGCCCAGCTCGCCGCCGAGCTGCTCGCCGACCCTAAGGAGCGCGCGGAGCACGTGATGCTCGTCGACCTGGGCCGCAACGACCTGGGCCGGGTGTGCCGGCCGGGCACGGTGGCGGTGCCCGAGTTCTTCACGGTGGAGCGCTACAGCCACGTCATGCACATCGTCTCGACCGTCGTCGGGGAGCTGGCCGAGGACCGGTCGGCGTTTGACGCGCTCGCCGCCACCTTCCCGGCCGGGACGCTGTCCGGGGCGCCCAAGGTGCGGGCGATGGAGCTCATCGAGGAGCTGGAGCCCACCCGGCGCGGCCTGTACGGGGGCACGGTCGGCTACTTCGGCTTCGGCGGCGACCTGGACATGGCGATCGCGATCCGCACCGCACTGATGCGCAACGGCGTCGCCTTCGTCCAGGCCGGCGCCGGCATCGTGGCCGACTCCGACCCGCCGACCGAGGAGCGGGAGACGCAGAGCAAGGCTGCGGCCGTACTCGCGGCGGTCGCGGCGGCCGAGACGCTCCGCCCGGCGCGATGACCGCGCCCAGAGCATCGGCCGAGTCGCAGAGTATCGGCCAGGTCATGGACCGGCCCTGCTTGGAGCCGCACAGGCCCTCCGGGTGGAGGTCGCCGGAGCCGCAACCTTACATGATCATGGGTTCGCCCTTCCGTGGGTACGTTCTATCTAGACATTTGGTACGGTTCCAGCCATCGTCCCCTGCTGCCGTGACCGCATCGCGCCCAAGATCACGACCGCGGACGCCATATGTGCAGTCGTACTGCACATCTCGCGCGGCAATCGCGATCTTGAGAAGTGCGGGACGGCAGGAAGGGACAAACCGGGCGCGGCCGATGGATGAGGCGCCGGCTCGGGGTGCGGCGACCGGATCGGTCGTAGTCGTACAAGCGGTTGACCAGACGGAGCTGTCCTTCGTTGGTCCTGCGCACCCGGTCGCGCAGGCTCGAGGGATGCGGTTCCGACAGGCTCGAGAGGTGCGGTTCCGACAGGCCCGAGAGATGCGGTTCCGACAGGTCAGAGGCGTGCGGTTCCGGCGGGCCCGAGGGGTGCCAGATCCTATGGGCCCAAGCCGGGCTGGTCCCGCGGGACGGGCCTGATGAGAACAGCCGGTGAGCCCAACCAGGTGGAGCCGCGGACGCGCGGGCTCGGCGTCGCCGTGCTCGCGTGCCTTGCCGGCGCCGCGCTCGGGCTCTACGCCGCGACCCGGGTCTGGGCCGTCGACATCACCGCCCGGCCGGCCCCGCTGCCGCCGCTGGCCGACGAGCGCTCCGGCGCCGCGCTCGCGCCGTGGCTGCCGGCGCTCGCCCTGGTCGGGCTGGCCGGGGCGGGTGCGCTGGTGGCCACCCGCGGGGCGGGCCGCCGGGCGGTCGCCGTACTCCTCCTGCTTGTCGGGGTCGGGCTGGTCGCCGGCGGGGGGTACGGGCTCAGCGCGGCCGCCGGGGCCCGGGCGGGCTGGCCCACGGCCTGCCTGTTCGGTGGGGTACTGGTGGCTGGCGCCGGGGCGGCGGTGCTGCGCCGCGGCCGGGACTGGCCGGCGCTCGGCTCCCGCTACGACCGCCGCCCACCCGTCACCCGCGGTGACACTCCCGAGGAGCTGTGGGACGCCCTCGACCGGGGTGAGGACCCGACCGCCAGCTGATCTCCACGCGGTTGACCAGGCAAGCCTGCGGTAAGCAACTGCTGCGCAACAGGGGGTGAACATTATGCCGGACGGGTTGTGGTGACCGGCGCCATACCCCCGGCTCGGTCTGTTCCTTCCGGCCCCCTAGCATCGGGCCCATGACAGGGCAGGCGAGCGGAGCGGGCGAAGAAAGCAGCAGCGTGCTCGAAGAAATCCTCGCCGGGGTGCGGGAGGATGTCGAGGAGCGGCAACGACAGGTGCCGCTGGCCCAGATCAAAGAGCTCGCCGCGGCGGCCCCGCCGGCCAAGGACGCGTACGCCGCCCTGCGGGCACCTGGGGTCGGTGTCATCGCCGAGGTCAAGCGCCACTCACCGAGCCGGGGCCAGCTCGCCGAGATCCCCGACCCGGCCGACCTGGCCTGCGAGTACGCGGCCGGCGGCGCCCGCTGCGTGAGCGTGCTCACCGAAGGCCGCTGGTTCGGCGGCTCGCTCGCCGACCTCGCCGCGGTCCGCGCCTGCCTGTCCATCCCGTTGCTACGCAAGGACTTCATCGTCTCCAGCTACCAGGTGCACGAGGCCCGGGCGTACGGCGCCGACCTGGTCCTGCTGATCGTCGCCGCGCTCGACCAGAACGTGCTGGTGGGCCTGCTCGAGCGCATCGAGTCGCTCGGCATGACCGCGCTGGTCGAGGTGCACACCGAGGAGGAGGCGGACCGGGCCCTCGCCGCGGGTGCCCGGGTGATCGGTGTCAACGCCCGCAACCTGCTCACCCTCGAGGTGGACCGGTCGGTCTTCGAGCGCATCGCCCCCGGCCTGCCCAACAACGTCATCAAGATCGCCGAGTCCGGGGTGCGCGGGCCGCACGACCTGATCCGCTACGCGTCCGTCGGTGCCGACGCGGTGCTGGTGGGGGAGGGCCTGGTCACCCAGAAGAGCCCGCGGGAGGCGGTCGCCGCCCTGGTCACCGCCGGCTCCCACCCGGCGACGCCGCGCCCGGTGCGATGACCTCAGCCCAGCTGCTCTCCGCCGCTGGCCTGCTGCCCGACGCCGGAGGGCACTTCGGCAGGTACGGCGGTCGCTTCGTGCCCGAGGCGCTGGTCGCGGCGCTCGACGAGCTGGACGCGGCGCACCGGCACGCCCAGGCTGACGAGGCGTTCCAGGCCGAGCTCGGCCAGCTGCTGCGGGACTACGCGGGCGTGCCCAGCCGGCTCTACGACGCCACCCGGCTCTCCGCGCACGCGGGCGTACGGATCCTGCTCAAGCGGGAGGACCTCAACCACACCGGCGCCCACAAGATCCGCAACGTGCTGGGCCAGGCGCTGCTGGCCACCCGGATGGGCAAGCGGCGCATCGTCGCCGAGACCGGAGCCGGCCAGCACGGCGTCGCCAGCGCCACCGCGGCCGCGCTGTTCGGCCTCGACTGCGTCGTCTACATGGGCGAGGAGGACACCCGCCGGCAGGCCCTCAACGTGGCCCGGATGCGGATGCTCGGGGCGAGCGTGGTCCCGGTGACCACCGGCTCGCGTACCCTCAAGGACGCGATCAACGAGGCCCTGCGCGACTGGGTGGCCAACGTCGGGACCACCCACTACCTGCTCGGTACGGCGGCCGGCCCGCACCCGTTCCCGGTGCTGGTGCGCGACCTCGCCCGCGGCATCGGGGTGGAGGCGCGGGCGCAGTGCCTCGACCTGACCGGCCGGCTGCCGGACGCGGTCTGCGCGTGTGTGGGTGGCGGCTCCAACGCGATCGGCATCTTCCACGCGTTCATCCCGGACGCGTCAGTCGCCCTCTACGGGTTCGAGGCCGGCGGCGACGGTATCGACACGGGTCGCCACGCTGCGAGCATCACCGGCGGGGCGGTCGGGGTGCTTCACGGCACGCGTAGCTACCTGCTGCAGGACGCGGACGGGCAGACTGTGGAGTCGCACTCCATCTCGGCCGGCCTGGACTACCCCGGCGTGGGGCCCGAGCACGCCTGGCTGCACGACACCGGCCGGGCCTGCTACGCGCCGGTGACCGACGCCGAGGCGATGGACGCGTTCGCGCTGCTGTGCCGTACCGAGGGGATCATCCCGGCGATCGAGAGCGCGCACGCCCTCGCCGGAGCGTTGCGCATCGCGCCCGACCTGGGGCCGGAGGCGACGGTCCTGGTGTGCCTGTCCGGCCGCGGCGACAAGGACGTGGCCACGGCTGCGGAATGGTTCAAGCTGCTATGAGTGTGCTGCCGTGAGCGTCGCGGTCGCGTTCGACAAGGCCCGGGCCGAGGGGCGCGCGGCGCTCGTCGGCTACCTGCCCGCCGGCTTCCCGACGGTACCGCGGGCCGTCGCGGCGATACGGGCGATGGTGGCGGCCGGCGTCGATGTGGTGGAGGTGGGCCTGCCCTACTCCGACCCGGTGCTGGACGGCCCGGTGATCCAGCGGGCCAGCGAGGCGGCGCTGGCCGCCGGTTTCCGGGTACGCGACCTGCTGTCCACAGTGGAGGCCGTGGCCGGCGTCGGGGCGCCGGTGGTCGTGATGACCTACTGGAACCCGGTGGAGCGCTACGGCGTCGCCGCGTTCGCCCGTGACCTCGCCGCCGCCGGTGGCAGCGGCCTGGTGACCCCGGACCTCATCCCGGACGAGGCGGACGAGTGGCTGGCCGCCTCGGACACGCATGACCTCGACCGCATCTTCCTGGTCGCGCCCTCCTCCACCGACGCCCGGGTACGGGCCACCGCCGGCGCCTGCCGCGGGTTCGTCTACGCCGCCAGCGTCATGGGGGTGACCGGGGCCCGCGACGCCACCTCGGCCGTCGCGCCGGAGCTGGTGGCCCGGGTCCGGCACGCCACCGACCTGCCGGTCGGCGTGGGCCTGGGGGTACGCGACGGCGCGCAGGCCGCCGCGGTAGGCGCCTATGCGGACGGGGTGATCGTGGGCAGTGCCCTGGTCAGCTGCGTGGCCGACGCTCCCGACGACCTCGGTCCGCTGCGCGCCCTCGTCACCGAGCTCGCCGCGGGCGTACGGCGAAGTCTCTGACGCCCGCTGCTGGAACTGGGTATACTGTCTAGACTGTCTAGATAGGGGACTCTGGGATGCGTTGGCAGGTCCAAGAGGCGAAGCAACGGTTCAGTGAGGTGCTCCGCGCAGCGGAGGCGGGTGAGCCGCAGATCGTGACCAAGCACGGCGATGAGATTGCAGTAGTAATCGATATGGAAAGCTACCGGCGGCTGCGCGGTGAGGCGACCAGCTTCATGGACTATCTGCGAGCCGAGCCGTGGGTCGATGCGAACTTCGACGTTGACCGCACAAGCGACATGCCCCGTGAGATCGATCTGGCTGGCTGAGCGTGGCTTACCTGCTGGATACCAACGTCGTTTCGGAGCTACGGAAGATCACGCCGAACCTCCATGTGCTGGCATGGCGCCAAAGTCAGCGACATGCTGAGGCGTACATCAGCACGCTCGTTGTCGGAGAAATCAGACAGGGCATCGAAAGGGTCCGGCCACGTGACCCGGTCCAGGCCGATGCACTTGAGCGTTGGCTGGTGGGGCTGGTCCCGGCGTACCGGGATCGGATCCTGCCGGTAACCGTGGCCATCGCGGAGGAGTGGGGCCGGCTGAACGCACTGCCCCGGCCGCTTCCCGTCGTCGACGGTCTTATGGCTGCGACTGCGAAGGTGCACGGGCTGACCTTCGTGACGCGCAACGTGAGTGATGTCGCGCGAGCTGGAGTAAAGCTTCTCAACCCGTTCGAAGCGCCGTAGCCAGGAGATCCCAGATCACGGCGGCTACCGGACCGGAGCAGGCCGCGATGGCCCTATGGTGGCAGGCCTGAGTCACCAGATGACGCGGAGCTGGCGTGGGCCGCCGACGACCATGCCCGTGCGCCACGGCACCTCGCTGGCGGGGACGGCGAGGGTCAGGTCCGGGAACCGGGTGAGTAGCGCGTCGATCGCCACCTGCAGCTCCATCCGGGCCAGCTGGGCGCCGAGGCAGTGGTGCGGGCCGTAGCCGAAGGCGAGGTGGTTGTTGTCGGTGCGGTGGAAGTCGAGCGTGTCGGGGTCGGCGAAGGCGGTGGGGTCACGGTCCGCCGCGATGAGCGCGGGCAGCACGGCCTCGCCGGCCCGGATGAGCACCCCGCCCAGCTCCACGTCCTCGGTGGCGACCCGGGCGAACGCGGCGTGCGCCCGGTGCGGTACGTAGCGCAGCATCTCCTCCACCGCAGGCCCGACCGGCTCTGGCCGCTGCCGCAGCTGGCGGTGGTGGTCGGGTGAGGTGAGCAGCAGATAGCAGAAGTTGGCGATCTCGTTGGCGGTCGTCTCGTACCCGGCGACGAGGACCTCCGAGCTGAGCCCGACCGCCTCCTCGATGGTGAGCCGGTCCTCCACGTCGGCGGCGTGCATCAGAGCGCTGATCAGGTCGTCGGCCGGCGCCTCCCGGCGCTGGGCGGCCAGCCCGGCGAGGTAGCGGCCCAGCTTCTCCAGCGCGGCGACCGCCCGGTCGCGCGGCACCGCCCCGGCGGACATCACCAGGGCTGACCACTGGCGGAACCGGCCCCAGTCTGCGTACGGGACGCCGAGCAGCTCGCAGATGATGATGACCGGCAGCGGCAGGGCGAACGACGGCACCAGGTCAGCGGGCGGCCCCTGCTTCTCGAGCCCGTCCAGCAGCTCGCTGACGACCTCGATGGCCCGCTGTCGCAACGCCTCTGTCCGGCGGACGTTGAACGCCCGGGCGACAGCGCGGCGCAGCCGGGTGTGCTCGGGTGGGTCCAGTGCTCGCCCTAAGCCGCTCGGCTCAGGCTGGGTAGCTGAGGCGGCGGGTCCAGGCTGACGTACCTCGCCGAGGGTGAGCTTGGCGTCCTCGCCGCCTCATAGCCGCGATCATGACACTTCATACGAGCTCCGAGACACCCGCGAGTTCTGGAACACCCGCTCATCGGCAGGTCCGGTCGTTCCCCGTATGGAGATCAACGCCTCTGACCGCGGCAGATGTGGGCGCGGAGTCGCCTTGATCAGCGCTTGTCGTGTGCGGCTGTCCGTGGGCAGGTCGCCCGGTCCCGACCTGGCTCACCATTCTGGGTTCTGGGCCGGTTTGAGGCTGTGACCTGCATGTTTCCGGTTCGCGAGAGCAGAGACTGCGCACTAGTCCAGGTCGTTGAGTTACTGGAGCTGCCACAGGTGCGGGTCGGTGACAACTGCGGCGCTGCAATGGGCGATGTGTGTGGCAGGGCGGATCGTCACGGAGGTCCGGTGAGCGTCCAGCAGACGATCTCGCCTCCGGTGCGTTCGGTGCCTATGGCACAGTCCTGAGTGTGCCGTTGGGCAAGCCGCCGGACTGGTTGCCGGCTTGGTGCCGTGACCATCTGGGCAGCGAACCCGCCGGCGTGCTGTTCCAGTCGCAGCAGGTCTCGATGGTGTTCGGTCTGCGGTTGGCCGGTGGCAGGGACGTCGTGGTCAAGGCGCGCGCCGCCGACGGCCGGGCCGCGTCGTGTGTCGCGGCACAGGCCCGGCTGTCCGAGCGGGGTTTTCCGTGTGCCCGGCCGCTCACGCCGGTGGTCGGTGTCGGTGTGCTGGCCGTGCACGCCGAGGAGTACCGGCCCGGCGGCGAGGTGTTGCGCGGGGATTCGCCGGGCATAGCCATGCGCTGCGCGGAGGTGTTCGCCCGGCTGATGGCCGAGCTTGCCGGCGTGGCCGTCGCTCCGCCGCTGCCGAGTCCGCCCTGGGTGCGCTGGGACCACACCGACTCTGGGGTGTGGCCGGCGATCGACGTTCTCGACAGCCGGGACCAGAGTGTCGTGTCCGAGCACATTGTCCAGACGGCTGAGCGCGCCCGGGCGCGGCTGCTGGCCGCCGGCTTGCCGTGCGTGCTCGGCCACGCCGACTTCGAGGCGCAGAACCTGCGGTGGCAGGGGCGGCAGGTGTGGGCGGTGCACGACTGGGACAGCCTGGCATGGCAGCCGGAGGCGGCGCTGGTGGGAGCGGCGAGCGGGTCGTTCGCCAGTGCCGGGCCGCCCACGCTGGCGCCGGTCGAAAGCTCCGAGGCGTTCCTGGCGGCGTATCAAGACGTTCGAGGGCGCTTGTTCACGGCCGGGGAGCTGGAGATCGCGTGGGCGGCCAGCTTGTGGATGGCTGCGTACAACGCCAGGGAGATGGCACTGTGCGGTGGCACCCCGGCGGGCGGCGATGGGTGCGGCTCTTCTGGAGTGACTGCTGGTCACGCGGCAAGGGTGTAGTCCTCGCGGCGCTGCTGGTATCGACTTTGATGTGTGCGTTGGTGTTCTTGTCGCAGGTGGAAGGCCCAGTAGGCGTCGAAGTCGCCGTT
>DASRIS010000110.1:0-2216 GCA_035649895.1 Micromonosporaceae bacterium
AAGCCGTCGGCGCGCGCCGCTGATGCCGCCTGCTCGATGCCTGGTCGCGACGGGTGGTCGAGGCCGAAGGCGATGGCGTCGCCGACGGTGCCCCCGAGCAGGTGGGGCCGCTCGAACGCGTAGGTGACCGCGGCGCGCAGGGTGCGCCGGTCGATCTGGTCCACCGGGGTGCCGTCCAGCAGCACCTGCCCGACCAGGGGCTCAGCCAGGCGGCCGGCGACGGCCGCTGTGAGCGACTTGCCGGCTCCCGAGCGGCCGACCAGCGCAACGGTCTGCCCGGCCGGGACGACCAGGTCGAGGCCGCGGATCACCGGCGCATCGACCGGACCAGCGGTGAGGCCGCGCAGCTCGAGCTGCCCGGGCCCGGGGCGCAGCTGGCCGGTCCCGTAGCTGGTGGCCGGTTGGTCGAGCACGGCGGCGACCCGTTCGGCGCCCGCCCGCGCCCGGGTGAGCGCGGCCAGCTCGTCGAGGATCTCGCCGATCCCGGCGGCCATCACCGCGTAGCGGCTGGCCGCCAGCATCTCGCCGGGAGTGAGGCGGCCGGTGCTGAGGCCGATGCCCGCGACGGCGACCACGGCCACCTGGGTCAGCAGGACGACCGGCTCGCCCTGGAAGGCCAGGCGGGCCATGGTCTGCCAGATCTCGGCTCCATGGCGCCGCAGCCGGGGCACGGGCCGGAGGACCCGCTCGACCTCCTGGTCGGTGGTCCGGGCGGCGGCGATGCTGCGCGCCCCGCCGAGGGCATCGACGAGGCGGGCGGCGATGTCCCCCTGCGCCCGCTGGTACCCGACGGTGGCGACGCGGGCGTTGCGGAGGTAGGCGTGGACGGCGCGGCTCGCGGTCAGCATGCCGACGGCGAAGGTGACGGCCAGCCAGGGGTCGATGAGCGCGAGGGCGACGACACCGCCGATGGGCGGGATCAGCGCCGCCGCGAGACCAGCGGCGGTCAGCACCACCTGCGCCGCGGTGGCCGAGCTGCCGAGCAGTCGGGCAACCAGGTCACCCTCGGGGATGCGCTGCGTCAGACCGGGGCCGACGGCGAGGACGTGATCGACGATCTCCCGTCGCAGGCGGCCCAGCGCGCGTGCCGTTCCCATCCCGGAGACCAGTTCGCTGAGGGCCTCGACGAGGACGATCACGCCGAGCAGCGCTGCGGTCGCCACCAGCGCCCCGCGGGCGGCTCCCCACTCGGACTCACCGGCCCGGACCGCGGCGACCACTTCGTCGACCGCTCGGCCTAGGACCGCCGGCAGGGCGACCGTCGCCAGTGCGCCGAGAACCGTCAGCGCGACCAGCGGGACCAGCCATCGGCCGGCCCGCTGCACCACGGCGACGAGCACTCCGCGGCCCGACTGCGCCGTGCCCTCCGGGGGGTGGTCACCGTTGCTGGATTGCAAGCGCCCTACCGATCTCCGCTAAGCCCGAAGTTCCAGCTAACGTGGAGTGCGACGAGAGAGACGGTGTCAGGCGACGACGAGAGTGCCGCCTGACACCGTCCCGGTTGGTATCAGTTGCAGGTGAACAGGCTCAGGCTGCTCTTGCCCGGACAGCCTGTCACGCTCAGTGCGCTGCGGCCGCCGCCAGGGGCGTCCGCGGTGGGCTCCATTCCTTGGAGATCCAGAAGTGCCATGGTGTCACCTCCTCTCGGGTGCTTGGTCGGTCAAGAAGGGCAGGTGCACCGGCTGGTCGTGGAGCGCAGCGCCCAGCGCCAGCAGGACGCCTGCGCTCCCGGTCGCCAGGTCCATCGACAGCCGTAGGAGCTGATCGCCCGGGAAGGCCAGGTGGCCCGCGTACCTCAGGGCGTGCCAATCGAGGCGTCGGATCTGTGCGGCGAGCGCCGCGTCCGGCGGATCGCCGTGAGCCCGCCCATCGCTGAGGTACAGCACCATCCCGGCGCGGCCGCTGAACAGGCCGGCCTGGGAGTAGAAGAGCGAGCAGGCCGCGTCGCGGATCGCGCCGGCGGCGTCGCGCAGCTCCTCGTCGTCGCGATGCTCCAGGTAGCGCCGGAGCACCAGCCCGATGCCGGCGCTCCCGGTCGCCAGGTACGGCATGGTGCGCCATCCCTCGTCGACCTGCAGGTTCCCGTCGTCCTGGCGCACGCAGCGCCGCAGGTCCTGGCGCAGGGCGGTGGCCGCGTGGTCCAGGAGGGCCGGTTCGCCGGTCCGCTCGAACATCCGGATGAACAGCAGGGCCCGGCCCGACGACCCACGCAGCAG
>DASRIS010000111.1:0-31911 GCA_035649895.1 Micromonosporaceae bacterium
ACGCCGGGCGCCTCCCCGGTGTGCCGGCGCTTCTTGTCGCGCAGGCCGGCCACGGCGTCCGCGGTGTCGGTGGCGACCACTGCGGCCCGGTGCCGGTGCCGCCCACGCCCCACCCGCAGGGTGTACGCCACGTCGGCGAGGTCCGCGTCGGGCTGGGCGGCGAGGTGGCCGGCGAGCCGGTCGACCGCGCGGTTCAGCGCCGTCGCGGTGCGCGCCGAGACCTGTAGCAGCTGGGCCGGGCGGCCAGCCGTGCCGGCCACCGGCGCGGGCGGCTCCTCCAGGACCACGTGCGCGTTGGTGCCGCCGATGCCGAACGAGCTGATCCCGGCCCGGCGCGGGGAGCTGTCCCGGTTCCACACTGACAGCGCCGCGTTGACGTAGAACGGGCTGGTCTCGAAGTCGATGGCCGGGTTGGGCGTCTCGTAGTTCAGGCTCGCCGGGATCAGCCCGTGCTCCATCGCCAGCACCGTCTTGATCACAGCGACCACGCCAGCACCCTGCGACAGGTGCCCGATGTTCGACTTCACCGACCCCAGCGCACACCAGCCCCGCTCGTCGGAGCCCTCGCCGTACGCCCGGCTCAGCGCCGCCACCTCGATCGGGTCGCCGAGGTGGGTGCCGGTGCCGTGCGCCTCGACGTAGGTCACGCTGCGCGGCGGGACGCCGGCCACGCCGAGCGCCTGGGCGACCACCTCGGCCTGCCCCTCGGCGCTGGGCGCGGAGAACCCCACCTTTGCCGCGCCGTCGTTGTTGACCGCGTTGCCCAGCACCACGGCCCGGACCCGGTCACCGTCGGCAAGCGCGTCGGAGAGGCGCTTGAGCACGACCACGCCGCCGCCGCTGCCCCACATGGTGCCCGCGGCCGCGGCGTCGAACGGCCGGCAGTGCCCGTCCGGCGAGGTGATCCCGCCGTCGTAGTAGATGTAGCCGTGCCCCTGCGGCAGCTCGATGCAGACCCCGCCGGCCAGCGCCAGGTCGCACTCGCCGTTGCGCAGCGCCTCGCAGGCCAGGTGCAGCGCGACCAGCGAGGTGGAGCAGGCGGTGTGCAGGCTGAAGCTGGGCCCGCGCAGGTTGAGCTTGTACGAGGTGAACGTGGTCAGGTAGTCGGGGCTGTTGCCGACCGAGACCGCCATCCCGCCAGAGGTGAGCACCCGCGGGTTGCGCATCAGGTGCCGCCACTGGTAGTCGTTGGGCCCGGCGCCGCCGTAGACGGCGACCGCGCCCGGGTAGCGGGCCGGGTCGTAGCCGGCGTCCTCCAGCGCGGTGTGCGCCAGCTCCAGGAAGAGCCGGTGCTGCGGGTCGGTGAGCTGAGCCTCGCGCTCGGTCATCCCGAAGAACGGGGCGTCGAAGTGCTCGACGTCGTCCAGCACCAGCGCGGCCGGTACGAAGGCCGTGTCGTCCACGACCTCGTCCCGTACCCCCATCTTGCGCTGCTCCTCAAGGGTGAACATGCGCACTGACTCGACGCCGTTGGCCAGGTTCGTCCAGAACTGCTCCGCGTCCCGGGCCCCGGGCACCCGACAGGCCAGGCCGACCAGCGCGACCGGCTCCACGCCGTACCCCTCGGAAGACTCCGCCATGGTCATCGCCAACCTCCTGCTCTCATCGGTCCACTCAGGTCTCGTCGGGTCTCGTCAGGCCACTCGCGTCGTATCGGGTCTCGTCGGGCCACTCGCGTCGCATCGGGTCCACCCTGGTCGGGTCCACCAGCTGCAGGCGCAGCTCGGAGAAGTAGCGCCGGCCGGCGTGGTCAGGCACCCACGCCTGGTCCGGGGTCGGCAGCATCTCGGTGACCACCATCGGCACGTCGGGTCCTGCCTTCTCCTGCGCGCCGCGCGCCATCGCGCACATGGACGACACGTACGTGGGGCTGGTGAGGTCCAGGTAGCACGGCTTGATCTCGGTGCCGATCTTCACGTACACCCGCTCCGGTAGCCCCAGCTCCCGCCGCCACCGGCGGGCGGCGAGGTAGCGCTGCTGCGGGCCGAGCGCGCTGGACAGCGGTGTCGCGCCGAGCGTGGTCCGCCACGTCTCCCGGCTGACCACCAGCCGGTCGATGCTGACCCGCGGCGTGTGCTCGGCCGCGGTGACCAGCTTAAACCCGTCCGCCGCGTGCATCGCCACCAGGCCGGCGAACGCCTCGACCAGCGGCCAGGCCCGCCCGTCCGGGGCGCGGACGACCGGCGCGCCGTCGCGCTCGACCACGCTCAGCGCGCTGATCGGCAGCGTCCGCGCCGGGTCCGCGCCGGGCACCCCGGCGAACGCGAGCGGCACGTCGCAGTCGCTGCCCAGCCAGTGCGACAGCCGGCCGGACTGGCGCGGCCAGTCGTCGGGGAAGAGCGGCATCATCCGGCCGGCGCCGAGGTCCGCGCGCAGCGCGTCGCGCAGGGCCGGCAGGTCCGGACGCGGCCACAGGAAGACCCCACAGTCAAAGGTCGCCCAGGCCGAGTGCATCTCGCCGAGCACCACGGTGAAGTCCCCGCGCCGCAGCGCGGCCTCGTCCGGCGCGCAGACGTGCAGGTCGGGGCTGTGCAGCCGGGCGGCGGCCCAGCCGGGCCGGTCGGCGGCGAAGACCTCACCGGCCGCCGCCGCGACGTCGGCGGCGGCCACCTGGACCCGCCGGGTGCCGGCCGGCAGCCCGGCCAGCCCGAACAGGCCCGACCAGCGCCGGGCGAAGTCCGCCGCGACCGCGTCCACCGGCCGCTGGGCCGCACCGAACAGCAGCCCCTGGGCCAGGAACCACAGCTCGCCGAGCGACACCTCGCCCCCGCCCAGGTCCGCGTGAAGATCGGCCAGGGCCCGGGTGTACGCGTCCGCGATCGCCACGGTCAGCCACCGGGCCGCGCGCAGCAGGACCTCCATCGGCTCGGCGACCGCATCGAGGACCGCTGGCCCGATGGTGACGTCCAGGTCCCGGATGGTCTCCTCGTGGCACAGCCCCCGGCCGGCGTAGGTCTGGCCGGCCCGCCGGTGCGCGCTCACCCCGGTCACCGCCTCGAACTCCGCGTCGAGGCGGTCCAGGGCGGCCGGCAGCGCGGCGGCGTCCCCGGCGGCGCCGGCCACCGCGTCCCGGGCGGCGCACAGCCGGCCCAGCCCGGCCTGCGCGGTCTCGCGGGCGGCCTGGTCCGGGACCGCGGCGACCGCGGCCCGCAGCAGGTCCTCGGCGTCGATGCGCTGCAGCGGCTCCACGCCCCAGCGCAGCAGCCCGGCGGAGACCAGCCGGTCCAGCTGGAGGTAGACGTCGGCGGGCTTGCGCAGCTCGCTGTCCGGGTCGGCGAGGACGGCCGCGGCGACCTGCGCCGCCGGTCGCCCGTCGCAGGCGGCCAGCACGCACGCGTCCGAGCGGGACAGGGGCAGCGGTGCCCCGGTGGGGCGGTGCAGCACCGCACCGTCGCGCCACAGGTGCGGCTGGAGCCGGACCGGCAGCCACGGCCGTACCCGGTCGTCGGTGGCGAGGCTGCGTGCGTACGCCACCAGGGCCCAGTGCTCGAAGAAGACCCGCCGGGTACGGGTCAGCCCCGCCCCCACCCGGACGGTCACCGCGGGCGCGGCCGGGTCAGGGTCCAGGTCGGCCCAGCAGACCGGCCCGAAGAAGCCGATGGTCTCGTTCTTGCCGCAGTAGCGCTGCCAGTAGCGGGCCACCAGCTGTTCCTTCTCCCGGCGGCGGCTGGCCCGCCCGCTGCCGCGCAGCAGCGCGTCGAGGCCCTGCAGCGCGCTGCGGTTCTGCCAGGTCACCGCCTCCCGGAACAGCGGGTCCGCGGCGGTCTCGCGGGCCTGCCCGGCGCAGCGCTCGGCCGCCTCGGCGAAGGCTGCGGCGAGCTTCTCGGCGGAGGCCAGCCCGTCGAGGTACGCGTCGGCGACCGCGGCGCACTCCGGCATGGCGAAGCGGTCCAGGCCGTCCGCCGGGAACCCGGCGGAGCGCAGCAGCGCCACGCGCCAGACCTGCCATGAGGTCCCTGGCAACGGTGCCAGATGGTCGGCGCTACTGACAGCAATCGCGGGCGAGCCCTGGGTCATCGACTACCTATCCTGCGGCACACGTGAAGCACCCCCAGTCGACACACGTGACAGGCACCGGCAGACCTGGCAAGAACCGCGATACATGGACTAGCTGGACAGTGGAGTAATCGTGACGCCGGCCGAGGGCGCCCAGCAGGCGTTACGCCTCAGGCGCTCTCAGCCGCGGTGAAGTCGGAGCAGGTCTCACATTATAGTTGTTACATTGATCTTGGTTGCACGCGTTGCAGCGATGCTAGCGAACGGCCAGAGGCTTGGGAAGCCTGAGCACATGACCCGTCACTCTGCGCATCGGTAACGGACCTACGGCAACAACCTGTCGAGTTGCCGCAGAGTTGCGCCAGTCACGTTGACAAGATCTTCCAGCTGGGCTTTCCTCTCCCGATGACATCAGCACCCGGGAAACTACGTCCTGACACTTCGGATACTGATATGGTCTGCGTGGTCGGCGCTGGTTCGTCCGGCATCGCGTCCTGCCAGGTTCTGCACGCCCGAGGGATCCCCTTCGACTGCTTCGAGGTCGGCTCCGACGTCGGTGGCAACTGGCGCTACCTCAACGACAACGGGATGTCCTCGGCGTACCGGTCGCTGCACATCAACTCCTCCAAGGAGAGCATGCAGTACGCCGCCTACCCGATGCCGCGCGAGTGGCCGTCCTACCTCGGCCACAAGGCGATCGCCAGCTACTTCGACGACTACGTCGACCACTTCGGGTTCCGCAACAAGATCCAGTTCCGCACCCGGGTCGTTGACGTGCGCCCCGCGCCGGAGTCCGGCTGGCTGGTCACGGTCCGCCACGAGGACACCGGCGACGAGCGTACCCAGCGCTACCGGGCGGTGCTGGTCGCCAACGGCCACCACTGGGACCCGCGCTACCCCGACCCGGCCTACCCCGGCACCGAGACGTTCCCCGGCGAGCAGATGCACTCGCACGACTTCAAGACGCCCGAGCGGTTCGCCGGCAAGCGGGTGCTGGTCGTCGGCTTCGGCAACTCGGCCTGCGACATCGCCGTGGAGAGCTCGATGGTGGCCGACCGGACCGTGCTGTCGATCCGGCGTACCGCCCACGTCCTGCCCAAGTTCCTGTTCGGCATCCCCACCGACCACCTCACGCTGCTCGGGGCGTCGACCCTGCCCAACTGGATCCAGCGCAAGGTGTTCCGGGTCCTGCTGCTCATCGCGCGTGGCAGGATGTCCTCCTACGGCCTGCCCGAGCCCGACCACGAGGTGCTGCGCTCGCACCCGACCATCTCCGACAGCCTGCTCAGCAAGATCGGCCACGGCGACATCGAGGTCCGGCCCAACATCGAGCGCATCGACGGCGAGAAGGTGTTCTTCGCCGACGGCACCGCCGAGGCGGTCGACACGATCGTGTGGGGCACCGGCTACAAGATCAGCTTCCCGTTCCTCGACCCGGAGATCGTCCCGGTCCGCGACAACGAGGTCACGATGTACCGCCGGGTCGTGCCCATCGAACGCCCTGGCCTCTACTTCATCGGCCTGGTCCAGCCCGTCGGCGCGATCATGCCGGTGGCCGAGGCGCAGTCGGAATGGGTGGCCGACCTGCTGGAAGGCAAGGTGGCGCTGCCCACCGAGGAGAAGATGCGCCGGGAGATCGCCGCCCGCGCGGCGGTACAGACCAAACGGTACGTACCGTCGCAACGTCACACGATCCAGGTGGACTTCGCCCGTTACCTGAGCGAGATCCGCCGCGAGCGGCGGCGCCAGGCGGTGCGCAGGGCGCCCGTCCGCAAGCCGGCCGTTGGCCCAGCGGTCACCGACCCAGCGGTCACCGACCCAGCGGTCACCGAGACGGCAGCCGTCGACACAACAGCCGTCGGCCGGTAGGGACAGCGGAGCGGGCCGCCGTCCACCCCGGGCTGACGCGGCGTGCCTGCCCGGGGCTGACATGGCATCCACCCGTGGGTGACCATGGCCGCCATGCGCCCGTTTCGTTTCCTCGGCTTGGCGGCGGCCGGCATAGTCGACGCCCGCCAGCTCACTGATACCGCCCGCCGGGCAGAGTCGCTCGGCTACAGCGCCCTGGTCCTGCCGGACCACCTTGTCGAACAGCACGCGCCGATCCCGATCATGGCTATGGTCGCGGCCGCCACCGAGCGGCTGCGGATAGGGACCTTCGTCCTGAACGTCGACCTGCGCCACCCTGCGGTTCTCGCGCAGGACCTGGCCAGCATCGACATGCTCGCCAGCGGCAGGCTGGAGATCGGGATCGGCGCGGGCTGGAGCCGGCCGGAGTACGACGCAGTCGGCCTGCCGTTCCACCCGGTGGGGACCCGGGTCGCCCGGCTGCGCGAGGCGGTCGCGGTGCTCAAGGGCTGCTTCGCTGATGGACCCTTCTCCTTCGCGGGCGAGTACTACACCATCACTGGACACGAAGGGTTGCCCAAGCCGGTTCAACGGCCCCATCCCCCATTTCTCATCGGCGGTGGCGGCCAGCGGCTGCTCACCCTCGCCGGGCAGCAGGCGGACATCGTCGGGCTGGCCCCCCGGATGATGCCGATGGCCGGCAACAGGACCCAGCCCACGGCCGACCCCCGCAGCCTCACCGCCACCGCCACCGACGAGAAGATCCACTGGGTACGCAGCGCCGCCGGCGACCGGTGGGGCCAGCTCGAGATCAACGCCTACTCCCTCGGCGGCGCTCCCCTCGTGGTCACCAACAACGCCAAGGCCGAGGCGCAGGATCGCGTCGACCAGATGTACAAGCGCAGCGGGGTCGAGCTGAGCGTGGCGGAGGTGCTCGAGTCGCCGCACTTCTACATCGGTTCGGTCGACGGGCTGGTCCAGAAGATCATCGAGATGCGGGAGCGGCACGGGGTCAGCGCCGTCATGCTCGGCGACGTCGACGCGGGGGCCTCGATCGTGGAGCGCCTGGCCGGCCGGTAGCGGCCGAGACACTTTCAGCGCCAGTCCCGCGACCTGACGCAGCGGCCAGGTAGCCGGCCCGGCAGCGCCTCGAGCCTCGCCCCCCACCGGGCACCCCGATCGCCGAGGCCACACCTTCACCCCATATAGGGATCTTTATCCCACCGATACTCTGCCGCCATGGCCACACCACCGCCCAGGTGTGCAGTCAAGCTGCACACCTGGCGACAACGATCGTGATCTTGATGATGTGGGTTGCCCGGCCGTGGGTGCGTGACCTGCAGAGGCTGTGGGTAGCGCCGGTAGCAGCGCAGCAAGCGGGCGGGCCCCGGAAGCGGGCGGCCCACCGCAGGCGTACCCGGTCCGGCTGCCACCGCCGGGAGAATGTGGCCATGAGCATGCTGTCAGCTTCCGATGTGGACTCCCTCGGCCGGCTGGACGCCACCGCCCAGGCCGCGCTGGTGCGCTCCGGTGAGGTGACCGCCGAGGAGCTGGTCACCGCCGCGGTCACCCGCATCGAGGCGGGCAACCCGGCGCTCAACGCGGTGGTCACCCGCACGTACGAACGGGCGCTCGACCAGGTCCGCGCCGGCCTTCCAGACGGCCCCTTCACCGGCGTCCCGTTCCTGCTCAAGGACCTCGTCGCCGAGCAGGCCGGGGTACGGCACACCGCCGGCTCGGCGTTCCTGCGCGACCACGTGTCACCGACGGACCAGGAGCTGGTGGTCCGGCTCCGCCGGGCTGGCCTCGTCGTCCTCGGCAAGACCAGCACGGCCGAGCTCGGGCTGCTGCCCACGTGCGAGCCGGTGCTGTTCGGGCCTACCCGCAACCCGTGGGACCTCACCCGCAGTCCCGGCGGCTCCAGCGGCGGCTCGGCCGCCGCCGTCGCCGCCGGGATGGTCCCGTTCGCCCACGCCAACGACGCGGCCGGCTCGATCCGCTACCCCGCCTCCTGCTGCGGGCTGTTCGGGCTCAAACCGACGCGCGGGCGCAACCCGCTCGGTCCGGCGTACGGCGACGCCTGGGGCGGGCTCGCCGCCGAGCACGCGGTGACCCGCTCGGTACGCGACAGCGCCGCACTGCTCGACGCCACCGCAGGCCCGGACCTGGGCGACCCGTACCTGGCGCCGCAGCCGCCCGGCCCGTTCGCCGCCGAGGTGGGCCGCGACCCGGGCCGGCTACGCATCGGCTTCAGCGGCCGTACGCCCCCCGCCTTCAGTGGGCGCGGGCCGCAGGGCCCGCCGGTCCATCCCGAGTGCGCCGCCGCCCTGCACGACGCCGTCGGCCTCTGCGACCAGCTCGGCCACGAGCTGGTCGAGGTGGACCTGCCCGGGTTCACCCGCGAGGTCGGGGCGGCCATCCGTACCGTCTTCCAGGCGGCGGCCGTGGCCACCCTGGACCAGTGGACCCGCGTCATGGGCCGCCCGCCCGGCCCGGACGAGATCGAGCTCTACACCCGCGCCTACTGCGACCGGGCCCGGCGCACCAGCGGCGGCGACTACCTGCTCGCCATCGCCGAGCTACAGCACTTCGCTCGGACGGTGGCCCGGTTCCTCACCACGGTCGACGTGTTCCTCACGCCGACCCTGGCCCGGCTGCCGCCGCTGCTGGGCGAGCTGACCTCCACAGCGGACGACCCGCTACGGGCCGGCCGCCGCGGCGGCGCGCTGGCTGCCTTCGCCGGCGTGGTAGCGAACGTCACCGGCGCCCCGGCCATGTCCGTGCCGCTGTACTGGAGCGCCGAAGGCCTACCGGTCGGCGTGCACTTCCTCGCCCGGTACGGCGACGAGGCAACCCTGTTCCGCCTCGCCGCCCAGCTCGAAGCCGCCCGCCCCTGGGCCAACCGCCGACCGCCACCACCGTCATAGTTAGCACCTTCCCGCCCCGCGATTCCAGCGGCCGCCCTCCGGCTCAGCCGCGGGACGCGACTATCTCGGACACAGTCCAGAACGCCTCGTACGCGTGATCCTGGCCAGACCGATGTTGTGCTCATCGGCACGGTCGTAACACGCCTCCGCGAGGCTCGCCTGCACCTCCACTGCGACCTCGGGATGCCGTCGTACGAGCTCCGCCAACGTCTCCCCAGCCGCTCGACCGACGCTGTCGTCTTCATCCCATAGCAGTGATATCAAGAAGACCCGGAGCTGAGACGTGGCCTCTGCCTCCCGCAGAAGTCTGACGGCCTCTCTTCTGGATCCCAGACGATCGGGGCTACGCGCCAGCTCCGTCAAGACTGTGATCAGCTCCGCCGACACCACCCCACCCGCCACCAACGCCCCCACCGCCGCCACCCGCACCCAGGGATCGTCCGCACCCCGCGCCAACTCCACCAACACCGCAACCACCTCCGCCGACACCACCCCACCCGCCACCAACGCCACCACCGCCTCCACCCGCACCCGGGGGTTGTCGGCGGAACGTGAAAGGGCGATCAGCACCGATGCAGCCCTGCTGGGAAGAGTGCCAACTGACGAGGCCGCAGCGGCGAGCTGGCAGAAGCGGGTGGCCGAGATGCGGGCCGCTCGCTCGGCCACCGCGTCAACGGCGGCCAGCAGCCGTCCCGCCACCCGGGGTGCGCGCAGACCCGACAGGCGTTCCCTCAGGGCGATCCGGTACTTCGAGAAGCGACACCGACCGTCGTGCTCCTGCATCCATTCATCGATCGCACGATGGATGAGCGTGTCCACCGTGACCACGTCAAGCGGGATGTCGTCGGCCAGCACCCGCAGGGTGAACAGGAAGTCCCAGCCGAGCAGGTGCTCGTACCGGTGCGGGCTCGCCTCGGCCGGATAGACCGCCTCAGCCACCAGCCGCTCGACCTCCTCGGGCTGCTCCCGGCCGACCAGGCCGAGCGCCAGCAGGATCGGCTCCTCGTACCGGGGGTCGTGCAGCCGCCTCCTGATACCGCCTGCGCGGTCGGCAAGGGCTGGCCCGAAGGCGAGCGCACGACCAGCGTAGTACTCCTCGAAGGTCAGGTGGGGGAAGCCGTACCGGCCGGGTGCTCGCTCAACGAGAAGCCCGGTGTGGATGTCGGCCTTCTCCACGAAGTCCCGCACGCCACGGCCGGCATCCGACTCTGCCGGGTGGGCAAGCTGGAGAACGGCGGGATCCCATCCAGCACCGGTGGACCGGGCCCACAACAGCCCGAGCACCTCAAGCAGCTCGCGCATTGACGCGGAGCCCTCTGGCCGGTGCTCGTGCATCCACCCGCCGAGGTGCGTGAGCCAGGTGGTCAACATGCGGTCGTCCGGGAGCTCGGCCTCCGGCACTCCGTGGACACCGCGCCAGTTCCTGCCCAGCGCCTCCGACACCTCGACGTACGCGTCGACCCGGCGGTGTGGGAGCCGGCCGCGGGCGCGGTGCACCAGGACCAGCGCGGTCAGCAGCAGTGGGTTCGCGGCCAGCCGGCGGATGCCGGGGCTGTGGCGCAGCGCCTCCGCCATGGCCTTCACCTCAGCCCGCGCGTCGCTCTGCACAGACTCATCGGACTTCTCCGGTGCCTCGGCCCGCTCGACCGCACCGCAGTACACGCTGAGGAACTGCTCGATGGTCGGGTCGTCCATCTCCTGGACCCGGACCGCCTCGAACGGCGGCGGCAGTGGTGCGGCCAGGTAGCCCGAGATCCGGCTGGTCACCACGAACCGGTTGCCCTGCCGGGAGTTCGCGGTGACGAAGTTGACCACGGCTTCCACCACGGCGCGGCGGTCGTCGGCGGAGGTGATCTCGTCCAGCCCGTCCAGGAGCACAAGGCAGTCACCAGCGAGGAGCCGGCACTCCAGCAGGTCGGCCAGCCCGGGTGTGCGGCACTCCAGACCCCGCAGGTAGCTCGGCAGGAACGCGCCGATGCCATCGTTGCGATAGCCCGAGCGGGCGAAGTCACCGATACGGAGGTAGATCGGGAACAACGGGCTACGCCTAGCGGCATTCACCGCCACCAGCGCCTGAGCGTGCAGCAGAGCCAGGTATCTCAACAGGGTGGTCTTCCCGCTGCCCGGCTCACCGAGCACCAGCAGGTGCCGGATGGTACGCACGGCCTCCAACACTGGCAGTGGCTTCTCGTCGCCAGGTCCACCGGCCGCCGCTGGCTCGTAGCCGAGCTGGAGCCGCAGGCGGTCGATGGATGCCTCGTACTCGGTCTGGTTGAGCCTGCCGGACTCCAGCAGCGACTGGAGCTTCGCCAGCTCATGGCCGAACCACGCCTGCCTCCGGTCGCCGGGGCGCACGTCACGCTTGGCCGTCAGACCGACAAACACATCGCCGAGCGGAAGCTGGATCATCGTGTTGCGGACCATGCCCGCGGTGCGCAGGTAACGGTGGCGGTCGATAACCCGCTCGCGCCGCACCTCCTCCGCAAGGCTGTCCACCAGCGTCTTGAAGACCGGGCGGAGCGCGGTCAGCCGGTCCCAGCGCTCGTCCTCGTCCAGCCCTGGCCGGAGCGAGTCGACACAACGCTCGGCGAGCTTCGTGGCCGACGCCCGCACTCCCGGGACCAGCACTTTGGCCAGCTCGGACGCGCCTTCGAGCTGCAGGAAGCTCGGGTTGACGTCGTACCGAGAAAGCACCTGCCCGTGTGCCGCCCGGGTGACGTCGTACGCCCGCTCCAGTGCGCGCCCCAGTGCCTTCTGCTCTGGGTCACCGGTCACGCGCCGCTTGAGGCCCTGGACGGCGGTGCCCGCCAGCTCCTTCCCCACCTGGGCCAGCACCGCATTGGCGATCGCCGACAAAGCGGTTGCGGAAAGTGGTTCCATCAGGCCCGCAGCGTACTACCGGCCGATCTGAGCCCGCCTCCTCGGGAATGGTGGAAAGCCGACACCTCGTGGCGGGTCTAACCGGACGCTGCCGCCCCTCTACACCGCGGGCCCTGCAGTCTGTTCTGGCTGTTGTCATTGTCGCGGCCAATAGTGGTTTCGGCGGGGTCGTTGTGTAGGGTCGACCCAGGCGGGTGGGGTGAACTCTGGTCGTCCGTCGGGTGTGATGTGGACGGTCCAGCCGCCGTGGTGCAGCAGGCGGTGATGGAACCCGCAGACCAGCACGACATTGCTGAGGCTGGTAGGACCGCCGTCGGCCCAGTGCCTGGCATGGTGGCCCTGGCACCATTTCGCCGGCCGGTCGCAGCCGGGGAACGAACACCCGCCGTCGCGGAGCACCAAGGCGCGGCGCAGGGCGCCGGTGACCAGCCGCCGCTGCCGGCCCAGGTCCAGCGGCTGGCCGGCGCCGTCGAGGATAGCGGGCAGGATCTGCGCATTGCAGGCCAGGCGGCGTACCGCCTCGGGGGTGAGGGTCTGGCCGGTGTCGAGCAGCCCGGGGCCGAGCTGACGGGTCAGCGGGTCGTAGTCGACGGTGACCACCACCTGGGACGGCTCACCACCCTGGTCGGGCAGCTCGCCGGCGGTCAGGGCCAGCCGGCAGATGTCCTCGAGCGCGTCGGCGCGCCGCTGTCCGGGGGTGCGGGTGTCGCCGGGGAGAGGCCGGCACAGCGGCTCCAGCGCCGCGCGGACCACCGCCGCGGCCTCGGCACCCAACCGGCCCGACAGTCTCACCGCGCCGTCGCCGTTGTCGGAGAGGGTGAGGAACCGGTCCCGCTCGGCCCGCTTCTCCGCCCGCGCCAGCGCGGCCGCCTCGGCCTCCTCGGCGACCTCCGGGGCGACCACCTGCAAGATCCGCTCCCCCAGCCGCCGCAGCACCACCGGCTCGTAGTCCTGGGCATACTCGACCAGGGTCGCGGCGGCCTTGTCCACCACCGCCGGGCCGACCTCGGCTGGAAGCGCGGCCACTGCCCGGGTGATCACCTGCGCCTGCTCCACGCTCACCGCACCGGCGGCCAGCCCCTCGCTCACCACCGCGGGGCCGGCGTCCAGCGCGGCGGCCAGCTCCACCCGGCGCCGGGCAGCGGTGATCGACATGCGCATCCGGCCGCGCAGCCACACCGCCGTCGACGACGCCCCCTGCGCCACCGCCAGACCCCGACCGTCGAACTCCCGCACCAGCCTCAGCTCCACCGCTGCCAGCCGCTGCTGCAGCACGTGCAGCTCGTCCAACGCCTCGACCAGCTCACCATCCGGCAGCGTCCACACCGCGGTCGCAGCGCACTCGTCGACCGCTTCCGCGATCGTCGCCACCACTGCCCGCATACCTCATATTCTAGTACCCTTGTTCGACACAGTCGATAGTGGATCCCTTGCTGTCTAAGTGTTTCTACAGTGGACCTGCAGCAGATCGGCCTGCCAGCTCCGCGCGCGCAGCCCACTCCGACCCGCGCGGGTCGATGCGTGCGTGGTGGTGCGGCGTTGGGCAGACCACGACGGACGCGGACCCGCGAAGATGCCTGCCGCGTGATGAACTGTCGTAGTCTGTGGCCCCCAGCTTTACTACAGCGGAAGGCGCCCCCAACTCCGAGGCCTTTCTGGAGGAGCTCGACGCATGGGTTGGCCGAGTGGCGCAACCGCGCCGGACATGGACCGAGTCCGCGCATCCTCATCGGTGGTCATGCAGACCCTCGTTCTTGTCCGAGCGCTGCGCAGAGTCACGTGCTGGCGAGCGAGCTGAGCGGCCGGTGCGGTTCGGTAGCTACAGCATCGAGGATCCGTACGAGCTGGTCACACCAGCCGGTAACAGTGCTCTCATCGAACAGGTCGGTGGCGTACTCGACGGTCCCGACCAGCGCGTCGCCCTCCTGGCTCACCGCGACCGACAGGTCCCGCCGGGCGCAGTCCAGCGGCTGGTCGAGCACCCGGCTAACCAGGCCAGGCAGGGACAGCTGCGGCATCCCCGGGTTCCACGCGAAGATCATGTTCCCGACCGGCGGCGCCGTGCCCGGCCGCCACCCCGGGTCCAGCTCCCGGCAGATCTCGACCACATACGCCGGCCGGTAGCGCATCGCGTCCAGCAGCACCCCGTTCGCCGCCGTGACCAGCTCGGCAAAGGTCGACCCGGCGACCGGCCGCAGCCGGATCTGCACCGCGTTGGCGAACAGCCCGACCACCGGCTCGTGGCTGGGATGGTCCCGGTACGCGTACGGGCAGGCGAACGCGACATCATCGCGGCCGATGAGCCGGGACAGCAGCAGCGCATACGCGGACAGGACCACCGGGAACAGCGTGGTGCCCAGCTCCCGGGCCAGGTCCGCCAGCCGCCCGGTGACCACGGCCGGCACGGTGAACCCGACCTCGGCTCCCCGCGTCGAACGCGGCGGCCGGGGCCGGTCGGTCGGAACCTCCAGCTTGCGCGGAGCCCCGGCCAGCTGCCGGCGCCAGTAGTCGAGCACCGCAGGGTCGGTCGGCGTGGCGCGCTGCCGCCGCGCGTACCCGGCGTAGCTGGCCTCGATCGGCGCGAGGGCGGGCGCCCGCCCGGCCAGCGCCGCCGCGTAGGCCTCGCCCAGCTCCTCGAAGATGCGCAGCATCGACCAGCCGTCCGCGGCCAGGTGGTGGACCACCAGCAGCAGGACCCAAAGATCCTCACCGGTACGCGCCAACGCGGCGCGGAGCAGCGGCGGCTCGCCGAACGGCTCGCGCCCGGTGGCCACGGCCCACGCGTCCACACCCTCCGGCGGCAGGTCGCAGACCGGGATGTGGACCGGCCGGTGCGCCAGCACCTCCTGCACCAGCGTGCCGTCGCGCTCCACCAGCCGGGTACGCAGGGCGGCGTGCCGCCGTACCAGTGTGTTGAAAGCCTCGGTCAGGGCCGGCACCGACAGCTGTCCGGCCAGCTCGACCCGGGTCGCGATGTGCACCGAGGCCGGGTCGCCCGCGTGGCGCGCCCGCCCCCACATCTGCTCCTGCTGGTACGTGGCCGGCGCACGCTCCTGGACGGCCTGGTCGGCGGTGTCCAAGTCAGCGACGGCCAAGTCATCAAGGGCCAAGTCATCAAGGGCCAGGTCAGCGACGGCCTGGCCGGCGACGGCCTGGCCGGCGACGGCCTGGCCGGCGGCGAGCGTGGCGGCCAAGGCCCGGATGCCGGGCGAGCGCAGCACCCGGTGCACCGGCACGTCCGTGCCGAGCAGCGAGCCGAGCCGGTTCGCCAGCCGCACGGCGGCGAGCGAGTGGCCGCCGGCCGCGAGGAACGCCGTGTCCACCGGCAGCCGGGCCACCCCCAGCTCGGCACACCAGGCGTCGTGGACGGCTCGTTCCAGCTCGGTGGCGGGCCCCTCCCCGCCGGTGTCCACAGTGGGCGCCGGCAGCGCGGCCAGGTCCACCTTGCCCGTCTCGCCGACCGGCAGCTCCGGCAGGAAGACCCAGGCGCGCGGGACGAGGTGCTGCGGCACGGCCTGCGCGAGCGCCGCGGCCAGCCGGGCCTGCCGCCGCGCCGGCGGGTCGCGGTCCGTGTCGCCGGCCACCACATACCCGACCAGGTACGGCTCGTCGCCGCGGTCGTGCCGGGCGGTGACCACGGCCTGGCGTACCCCGGGCAGCCGCGCCAAGGCCGCCCCCGCCTCGGCCGGCTCGACCCGGTGACCGGCGATCTTGACCTGGTCGTCGACCCGGCCGAGGAACTCGAGTGTGCCGTCGCCGCGCAGCCTGACCCGGTCGCCGGTGCGGTACATCCGGGCCCCGGTCTCGCCGCTGAACGGCTCCGGCAGGAAGGCGGCCGCGGTCTCCCCCGGCCGGCCGAGGTAGCCCAGCGCCAGCCCACAGCCAGCAACGTAGAGCTCGCCGGCGGCGCCCGGTGGCACCGCCGCGCCGGCCCGGTCCAGCACGTAGATGCGTACGTTGTCGGTGGGCCGGCCGATGTCGACCACGCCACCGTCACCGGGGGCGACCGGGCCGGCCGTGGTCACGATGGCGTTCTCCGTCGGGCCGTAGGCGTTGAGCACCCGGGCGGGGAAGCCCACCGGCGGACGGCGGCGCAGCGCGGACCCGCCCACGACCAGTGCCCGCAGCGCGCCATCCACGCGCGCCGGCAGCGCGAAGACCAGCTCGGCCAGCGGCGCCGGCAGGAACGCGACGGTGATGCCCTGCCGCTCCCACCAGTCCGCCAGCGCGGCCGGCTCGGCACGCGCGCCGTCCGGGACCGAGTGCACGCTGGCCCCGGCGGCGAGGGCCGGGTAGATCTCGCTCAGGTTCGCGTCGAACCCGAGCGCGAGCCCGTGGCAGACCGAGTCCCGCGGCGACAGCTCCAGCTGGCTTACGTGCCAGTGGATCGCGTTGACCGCGGCCCGGTGCGGGACCAGCACGCCCTTCGGCGCTCCGGTGGATCCGGAGGTGTAGACACACCAAGCGGCCTGTCCAGGGCCCGGCCGGGCGTACGGCGCCGGGAGCCCAGCCGCGACCGCCTCCTCGACCAGCAGCCGCGGCACGCCGTCCGGGACAGCCGCGATGTCCGGGACGGCCGAGGCGGGCCGGGACTCCTCCGCGGTGGTCACCACCAGCCGGGCGCCGCTGTCAGCGACCAGCCCGGCCAGCCGGGCGGCCGGGTACGCCGGGTCGAGCGGCAGGAAGGCCGCCCCGGCCATGAGCACTCCCAGCTGCGCGGCGACCAGCTCGGGCCGCCGGGGCAGCAGGACGGCGACGACGTCTCCCGGCCCGGCTCCGGCCGCAGCGACCCGGCCAGCCACCGCCTGCGCCCGCTCGCGCAGCTCCCGGTAGCTCCAGCGGGTCTCCCCAGCCACCACCGCCACCGCGTCCGGCGTGCGGTTGGCCTGCCGGAGGAACAGGTCGTGCAGCAGCTCGCCAGGGTCGGGCACCTGCGGCCCGCACACCCCGAGACCGGGATGGTCCAGCTCAGCAGCGAGCCGGGAGAGCCGCAGCGCCGGCTCTGCCGTGGCCCGCTCCAGCACCCGGCGGAAGTAGCCGAACAGGCGACGCACGCTCGCCTCGTCGAGCACCTCGGTGCGAAACTCGATGTGGCAACGGATCTCCTCGCCGTGCGAGACGTAGACCATGAGGTCGACCGGGGCCTTGTCAAGGCCGTACGGCAGCGGGGTGGCGACGACGCCCGGCAGGTCGAAGTGGAACGCGCCGCCGTTCTCGTACTCGATGGCCACGTCGAACAGCGGGTTGCGGCCGGACTCCCGGGCCGGGGCGACCTCGCGCACGAGCGCGTCGAACGCCACGCCCGAGTGCGCGTACCCGTCCGCCGCCGCCTGCTGGACCCGCGCGGCGAGCTCGCCGAAGGCCGGGTCCCCGGCGAGGCTGAGCCGCAGCGGCACGGTGTCCACAAAGAACCCGACCAGGTCCTCGCAGCGCTCCTCCCGGATGCTCGCCCCAGTCCCGATGACGAGGTCGTCCTGGCCGCCGGCCCGGCCGAGCGCGACCGCGAAGGCGCTGAGCAGCGTGGTGAAGGGCGTGACCCGGGTTGCCCGGCTGAAGCGCCGCACCCGGGCGGCCACCTCGGCGGGGACCGTCTCGAAGAGGCTGCGCCCGGCCGCCGACGGCGCGGTGGGGCGGGGCAGGTCGGAGGGGAGCGCCAGGCCGGGCGGGGCGGGGTGCAGCCGCTCCCGCCAGTACCGCAGGTCGGCCTCCAGCCGTGCGGTGTCCGGCTGCTGGTCGCGGGCGAGCTGCGGGTAGGTAACGGGCAGCGGCGGCAGCGCCGGCGTGCCGCCCGCCACCCGCGCCCGGTAGCAGGCTGACACGTCCTGGGTGAGCACCGCGTACGAGCGGCCGTCGGTGGCGAGATGGTGGAACGCCATGACCAGCACATGGTGCGTTGCGGAGAAGCGCAGCAGCCGCAGCGCGAACACCGGGCCCTCGGCGAGGTCGAAGACGCGCCGGCTCTCCTCGGCGAGCGCCTGCCGGACGGCGTCGGCCTCGTCCCGTCCGGTGTGGTCCACGACCGGGCACCGCACCGGCACGCGCTCGTGCACGACCTGCACCGGCTCGCCGTCCATCGTGCGGTACGTGGTGCGCAGCGGCGCGTGCCGGGCCACCACGTCGGTCAGCGCGCCCTGCAGCGCGGCGGTGTCCAGCGGGCCGGCCAGCCGGATCGCCGCGGCCTCGTTGTAGGCCGGGCTGCCCGGGTCCATCTGCTCGACCAGCCAGAGCCGCCGCTGGGCGGGCGACAGCGGCGCGATCTCGGGCGGCGGCTGCCCCGCCGCGTGGGACGGCTGCGGCTCTGCTGCGCGGAACGGCTGCGGCTCTGCCGCGCGGGATGGCTGCGGCTTCGCCGCGCGGGACGGCTGCGGCTTCGCCGACGGTTGCTCCCCCACTACGGGTGCGGTGCGCGGTCGCCGCGGCGTCGCCCGCCGCAGCGCGTCGATAAAGGGCAACCCATCGCGTACGGCGTCCGCCGGCAGTCCAAAGTCGACGAAGCAGGCGACCTCGTCCACGCCCGCGTCGAGCACCGCCCGCACCACGTCCCGGCTGGATCCCACGGTGCCGATCAGCGCCCGCTGCTCGCAGTAGCGCTGGTACGCACGCGACAGCAGGAAGCGCACGTCGTCATCGGGGGTCGTGTCGAGGTCGATGTTGATGCCCAGGCTGTTCGCCACCTGGCCGAGCAGGCTGAACGAGGAGCGCAGGTAGCCGCAGAACGGCTCGAACGCCCGCTCGCGTGCCTGCGCCAGGTCCGCGCCGAGGTAGGTGTGCAGCAGGACCACCACCCGCCCACCGGCCGGGTCCAGGCCGTGCTCGGCGCGGGTACGCCGGTACAGCGCGATGTTCCCGGCGAGCTGGGCGACGTCCTGGGTCATCAGGTTGGTGACCACGCCGATGTCCCGGCGCGCCGCCTCGCGGTAGCTGTCCGGGTTCCCGACGACCGCGGTGAACACCGGCGGTATCGCCTGTACGGGCCGCGGGAACAGCCGTACCTCGATCTCCTCGCCGGTGCCGGAGCGGGCCGGCACCGCCTCGCCGCGCCAGAGCCGGCGCACGGTGTCGAGGTGCTCGTACATCACCTGCTTGTGCTTGCCGTAGTGCTCCGGGAAGAAGACGAAGTCGTTGGAGTGCCAGCCGGGGGCGCAGCCGAGCCCGACCCGGCCGCCGGAGAGGTTGTCCACCACCGACCACTCCTCCGCCACCCGGACCGGGTGGTGCAGTGGCAGGACGACCGAGCCCGCGTTGATCCGGATCCGCCGGGTCCGTACGGCCAGCGCCGCGGCGAGCACCGACGGGTTGGGGAAGATCCCGCCGAACGAGTGGAAGTGCCGCTCCGGCACCCACAGCGCGTGGAACCCGTGCCGGTCGCCGAACTCGGCCGCGTCAAGGATCATCTGGTACGCGTCGCCGGCCTCGCCCGGATAGTCGCCGAAGAAGTAGAGGCTGAAGTCGGCGGCGTCAACCGCCGGCTCCACCTCCACAGGCGCCGCAGGCTGCTCCGGGACCGTGGACGCAGCCGCGGGCACGAACGCTGGTGCAGCCGCTGGTACGGCCGACGTGGCGCCGTCCCGGGCCAGCAGCTCAAGCTGCCGGCCCATCAGGTCCAGCTGCTGACGGATGATCTCGCCGACTGCCAGCGGAGCTGGCTCCAGCTCCCGGCCAGCCGGAACGCCAGTCCGCGCCGCGGCAGGCGAGCCCGCCGCGCCCGCATGCACCGCACCCTCAGGCATCGCAGCCGCAGGCATCGCAGCCGCAGGCGAAGCAGCCTCGATCGGGGTGGCCGCCGGCGGGCCTGGCGCACCCGACCCAGCCGCCGCAGTGATCGCCTCGGCGAGCCGGCGCGGGGTGCTCACCTCCCCGAAGAGGTCCCGCACGGGGATCCGGGCGCCGAGCTCCCGCTCCACCTCACGGGCCATGGTCACCAGCAGGAACGAGTCCGCGCCCAGGCCCAGGAAGCTGTCCTCCGGCCCGACCTGTGAGGCCGGCACACCCAGCCGGCTCGCGGTCATCGCGCGGACCCGCTCGAGGACACCGGCGCCGTTCGCATCGCCCGGAGGCTGCGCCTCGCCCACATCCGCCGACCTAGCCACATCCGCCGGCTCGGTCACCTCCACCGGCTCGGTCATCCCCGCCGGCTCGGTCACCCCCGGCTGTCCGTCGACCCAGTACCGGCGCCGCTGGAACGGGTACCTGGGCAGCTGGACCCGCCGCCCGCCGCATCCGTCCACAATGGCCGCCCAGTCCAGCGGCACCCCGGCGCAGTATGCAGCCGCCACCGCCCGCCAGACCCCCGCCACCGGCCGGTGGCCGCGGTGCTGGGACGGCACCCAGCCCACCGTGGCTGCCACGGCCGCAGCCATCCCGGCCAGCACGCGGTCCGGCCCCGCCTCCACCGCGACCCGGCAGCCGTCGGCGGCGAGCCGGCGCACCGCGGCGGCGAGCTCGACCGGCTGCCGCGCCTGGCGGCACAGGTAGTCCGCGTCCGGCAACCAGCCCGGCTCACGGACCGAACCGTCCACAGTGCTCACAAAAGGCAGCTGGAGCGGCTGGAACCCGACGGCGTCGACCACCGGGCGGAACCGGTCCAGCACCGGCTCCACAGCTGCGGTGTGGAACGCCCGGTCGACGGCGAGCCGGCGTACCCGCACACCGGCTTTGTCCGCGTGCCGGGCCGCCTCCTCGACCGCGCCCGCCGGACCCGCCACCACGTGCTGCGCCGGGCCGTTCACCGCGGCGAGCGCCAGCCCCGGCACGGTGGTCATCAGCTCATCCACTGTGGACCGGTCGGCCTGTACCGCCAGCATCGCGCCCGGCCCGAGAAGATCGTGCATCAGCCGGCCCCGATGGGCAGCCAGCCGGACCGCGTCCGCCACGGACAAGGCGCCCGCGGCGGCCAGCGCGGCGTACTCGCCGACGCTGTGCCCGAGCACGTAGTCGGGGCGTACCCCCCAGGAACGCCATAGCGCGGCCAGGCCCAGCCCCAGCGCTACCAGAGCGGGCTGGGCGAGGTCGGTGCTGAGGCCGCCGGTCACGGCCTGGCGCAGCCGGTCGGGCAGGTCCGCGCCCGCCGCCTCGCGGTACGCGGTCGCTGCCTGTCCCAGCACGTCGCGTACCACGCCGAACCGGCCGGCGAGGTCCAGCAGGGCCTGCGGCGCCGAGCCCTGCCCGGGGAAGGCGAACGCCACCGGACCGGCGCCCTCCGCCGGCACCTGCCCGGTCAGCACGCTGCCCGCGGCCTCCCCGGCGACGAACCGGTCCAGCGCCGCGGCCAGCTCCGCGGCGCCGCCGCCCAGGGCGACCAGCCGGTGCCGCAGGTGGCGACGGCCGAGCGCGGTGGTCGCCACGAGATCCGCCGGCCGCAGCCCCGGCCGGGCGGCCAGCTCATCGCGGTACGCCGCCGCAAGCTCGCGCAGCGCGGCAGGGTCGGCCGCGGACAGCGGAAGCAGGGCCGGCACGCCATCACCAGATGAGGTTGAGATCGGCGGTGCAACCGGCGGCTCCTCGACGACCACATGGGCGTTGGTGCCGCCGACCCCGAGCGCGCTCACGCCGGCCCGGCGCGGTACGGCGTGCTCCGGCCAGCCGACCAGCTCGGTGGTGATGCGGAACGGCCCGCCGGCCAGGTCGATGGCCGGATGCGGCCGGTCGAAGCCCGGCTGCGGCGGGACCTGACCGGTCCGCACCGCGAGCACGGCCTTGAGCAGCCCGGCCATGCCGGCGCAGCTGTCCAGGTGGCCGACGTTGGCCTTGACCGACCCGAGAAACCCGGTCCCACCCTGGTACGCCTCGGCGAGCGCCTGGTACTCGACCGGGTCGCCGAGGGCGGTACCGGTGCCGTGCGCCTCGACGTAGCCGACGGACCCGGCGGGCACCCCTGCGGCGCGCAGCGCTGCGCGTACCACATCGACCTGGCCGGCCACGCCCGGCGCGGTGAAGCCCACCTTGGTCGCGCCGTCGTTGTTCACCGCGGAACCGAGGATGACCGCGTGGATGGTGTCCCCGTCGGCCAGTGCCCGGTCCAACGTCTTGAGCACGACCGCCGCCACCCCGTTGCCACCGACCGTGCCGTCGGCCTCGGCGTCGAACGGCCGGCACCGGCCGCTGCGGGACAGGATCGACCCGTCCGCGTAGCGGTAGCCGGTGACCTGAGGAACGTGTACGGCCGCCGCCCCCACCAGCGCGATGTCCGCGTCCCCGGCGAGCAGCGCCCGGATGGCCAGATGCACCGCCACCAACGAGGTCGAGCAGGCCGTCTGCACGCCCACCGCGGGCCCGGTCAGACCCAGGCGGTACGCAACGCGGGTGGCGAGGAAGTCCGGCAGGTTGCCGAGTGCGGCTCCGAGCGAGGTTGCCGGGTCCGCGGACCCGACCGCGGCGGCGAGGTTGTGACGCAGGTAGGTGTGGTGCGTGTAGAGGTTCATCCCGGAGCCGGCGAAGAGCCCGATCCGCAGGCTCCTGTCCGGGCCCGCGTAGCCGGCGTCCTCCAGGGCGTGGTGGCACACCTCCAGGAACAGCCGGTGCTGCGGGTCGAGCAGCCGCGCCTCCTTGGGGCTGATGCCGAAGAAGGCGGCGTCGAAGCCGGCGATGTCGTCCAGCACGCCGCTGACCGGGACGAAGTCAGGGTCGGCGAGGTCCGTCCCGGGCACGCCGGCCGCCGCCAGCTCGGCAGTGGTGAAGCGGTGCAGGCTGGTCACGCCGGCGGTGAGGTTGGCCCAGAGCTCCTCGACCGTGGCGGCACCGGGCAGCCGGGCCGCCATCCCGATCACCGCGACCCGGCCCTCGGCGGTCGGCGCCGCCGCCGGTCCGGACGGCTGCTCCAAGGCTCCGGCGAGGTGGTCGGCGAGCGCGTCCACGCTCGGGTGGGCGAAGAGCGCCGGCTGCGGGACCTCACGGCCGAGCGCTGTGGCGAGCCGGGCCCGCAGCTGGACGATCTGGATGGAGCCCATGCCGAGCTCGTAGAACGGCGTGGCCGGGTCCACCGGCCGGCCGGCGACCGCCGCCGCCGCGTCGAGCACGGCCCGGCGTACCGCCGCGGGGGTGGTGGGCCCGCGGCCACCCGCCGGAGCGCCCCCGGCGCCTGCCGAGGCGGCGGTAGCGCGCTCCAGGGCGGCGGTGGCACCCGCGCCGGCCAGGAACCGCTCCCGCAGCACGGCGCGCTGGATCTTCCCCCCGCTGGTCCTCGGGAAGTCGGCCGCGGGCACCGCGACCGTAGCCGCCACCGCGAGGCGCAGCCGCCGGCCGACCGCCGCCGCGATGCTCCGCCCGACCTGGTCCGGGTCCACACTGGAGGCTGGGTCGGGCGCGTAGAAGACGACCAGCGTCTCGGTGCCGCTGCCCGGGTCGGGGACGCCGCAGGCCGCGACGAGGCCGGGCAGGGTCCCCTCGGTACGGTCGGCGACCCGCTCGATCTCGTGGCTGAGGTAGTTCTGTCCATTGAGGACGATGATGTCCTTGGCCCGCCCGGTGATGGTGACCCGGCCGTCGACCATGAAGGCGAGGTCGCCGGTGTCGAGCCAGCCCGGCTCGGGATAGGCGGCCTGGGTTGCCTCGGGGTCGCCGACGTAGCCGGGGGTGTTGCGGGCGGAGCGCACGTGCAGCCGGCCGACCCAGCCCTCGGGCAGCACGCGGTTGTCGCTGTCCACGATGCGGAACGCGGCACCCGGCGCGGGCGGTCCGACGCTGAGCAGCTCCACGCACTCCTCGCCCGCGCCGGCCCACTCCACCTGGCCGGCCAGGCTCGCCGGGCGGACCCGGTGCAGCGACCCGGTCCGGCCGAAGGAGTCGAACGCGATGCCGGTGGCGGTCTCCGACATCCCCCAGCCCATGGTCAGCATGGACGCGGTGACGCCGGACGCCGCGGTCGCGCCGAGGAACGCCCGGAACGTCTCCGGCAGGCACTGCTCGCCGCCGCTGACCAGGCGGCGTACCGTGCGCAGGTCCCAGCTCCGGCCGGGCGCCGCGGCAGCTGCGTCGGCCACCAGCTGGTACCCGAAGTTCGGCGCCCAGCCGTGCGTGGCGCCGTGCTCCTGCATGAGGTCGAGCCAGCGCAGCGGGTCGGCGAGCACGTACGAGGTGTCCACGTGCACGCTGCTCGCCCCGAGGAAGACCCCACCGATGTGGTAGAGCAGCAGGCCGGCGATGTGGTCCAGGGGCAGCCAGTTGAGCAGCACGTCCCCGGCGCGGATGTCGAGCATCGCGCGGGCGCCGGCGGCGTACTCGCTGATGGCCCGGTGGGTGAGCGGGACGATCTTCGGCGTGCCGGTGCTGCCGGAGGAGAGCTGGAGCATCGCCACCGACTCTCCGGCCAGGTCCAGCCGGGGTGGCTCGGCCGGTGCGGGGACGCCGGCGGTCAGGTCGGCCGCGGCGACGACGTCGCCGGCGAGCGGCAGGCGGCGCAGGCCATCGAGGTCGGCCGCGCCACCGACCACGACCGGCCGGTCCAGCGACCGCCAGCAGTGGACGATGGTCTCCACGGCCGGGTCCCCGGCGTGGTAGTCCAGCGGCCCACCGGTGGTCACCGGCACGGCACCACCGAGCACGCAGCCCCAGAACACCGGGAAGAACTCGGCGTCGGAAAGCCGCAGCACCGCGTACCGCCCGGCCTCGACACCGCGGGCACGCAGCCCACCGAGCACGGCCTCGGCCTGCCCCAGCAGCCGCGGGTAGCTCAGGAGCTCGCGGCCACCATCAGGACCAACCACGTGTACGCCGTACGCGGGGAAGCGCCGCGCGGCGCGTACCAGGGCGTCCGGCATGGTCAGCGGGTGGTCCGGGGCCGCGGGCAGCTCCCCGCCGGAGCTGGTCGCCGGCGGGCGCTCGGGCGTCGTGGAGCTCACAGGGTCACCTCGGGGTCGGCAGGCGCGACCCGGCCGGGCTGTGGTCAGGCAGCTCTGCTCGGGTGGGGCCGGCCCGCGCAGAGCCGGCCCGTGCGAAGAGGACCAGGAAACCGGCCGCCGTCGCCAGGGCCGCGGTGTGGGCGGCCGCCACCACCGGGAACGGGCCGAGCACGTCGAGCAGCATCGAGCAGCCGACCATCCCCAGACCGAAACCCGCGTTCTGCGCCGCGATGGCGGACCCGAACACCCGGGCCCGCTGCTCGTCCGGCACCCCTTGGAGCCGCCCGGTGTAGGTGATCTCGGCGATGCCGTCCGCCGCGCCCGCCGCAGCGGCCAGCGGGACGAGCAGCCAGACCGGTGGCCCGGTGAAGCACAGCACGAAGAAGACCGACATCAGGCAGGTGGCCAGCCCGAACACCGGCTCGGGCCGGGCCAGCTCGCGGGTGCGGGCGCGGCGGCCCAGCCAGCCACCGGCGGCCAGGCTGCCCACAGCCCACGCGGTCAGGAACGTCGCCGCGAACGCGGCCGGGTCGGCGGGCGCGGCGAGGTTGGCGTAGACCGGCAGCCCCACGTTGTGCGACGCCGACCCGAACGCGTCCGCGGTGCGCACCACGACCATCGCCACCAGCACCGCAGGCAGGATGCGCAGGACGCCGAGGCGGCCGCCCGCGCTACGCCCCTCGCCCGGCTCCGCCGCCGGACGGCCGCCAGGCCTCTGGCCCGGCTCCGCCCCCGCGAGACCGCTGCCGCTCCGCGGTGCGGCCACCGCACGGTCGAGCGGTACGGCGAGCAGCAGCGCCGCGCAGACCACATACGACGCCGCATCGACCAGAAACGTGCGGTGGAACCCCAGCTGTGAGACGAGCACCCCGGCCGAGGCGAACCCGGCCAGCATCGCCATCGAGCGCGCGGTGACGAGCTGGCTGTTGGCGCGGGTACGCCCGTCGAGGCCGACCAGGTCCGGCACTGCGGAGCGCATGGCCACGCCCCACTGCGCCTGGGTGGCGCCGAGCACCAGGGCCAGGCCGTACAGCAGGACCGGCTCCGCCGCCGACGGTGCCGCCACCAGGGCGATGAGCGCCGCGGCCGACAGCAGGTCGCTGCCGATCATCAGAGGCCGCCGGGGGTAGCGCGTGGCCAACACCCCGGCGATCGGGGCGGCGAGGAACCCCGACCCCAGCCGCAGCGCCATGAACAGCCCGGTCGCCAGGCCCGACCCGGTGACCTCGAAGGCGAAGAGCCCGAGCGCCACCAGGTTGAGGAAGCTGCCGTACGACGAGATGGCGTAGGCCGCGGCGAGCACCCTCACCCGGTACCGGGCAGCACCCGGCAGGTGATCCAAGTCGGTCATCGCGCTCCGGGACGAGCCATCGTTGACAGTCGACCCATCATCACCGGCCCGGAGCCGTCGCGCAATCGACGCCCCTTTCAGGGGTCGACCGCCGGGCCGCGTTGCCCCACCTCGCGCGGCCGGCGTCTACGCACGGCCCTGAGCAGACCGCCTCCGCCGGCGCGCGCCGCGCCGACCCGTACCGGTCAGCTCGCGGATCTTTCTGGCCAGCGGCTGCCGGTCGCTGCTCTTGCGCACCAGGAAGACGTTGTCCGGGAACGCGTCCGCGTCCCGCTCCAGGTCGCTGCGCTCCAGGATGGTGTAGTAGACCACCGGGACGTCGCGCAGGGCTGGCGTACGCCGCATGAGGCCCACGCACCTGATGCCCGCCCGCCGGTAGCCGCCGGCGAGCACGTCGGAGGGTGGGGGCGGGTCGCCCTGCCGGGGGCTCGCCCAGCGCATCATCACATCCATGACCACGATGCTGGGTGGGTCCCGGCGGTAGCCGGCCAGCCGGTCCCGGAAGTCGCGCTCGGTGAGCACGACCTCGATCCTGGCGGTGGGGAAGTGCTCTCGCAGCAGCTCCTGGAGTGGACCGTCCTGCAGGTGGTCGTCCTCGGCGATGACGATGAAGAGGGTCATGTCGTTCTCCTGGATGTCGGTCGTCAAGGGGGGAGCGGGAAAGCCAGCAGGACAGTCGTCCGGTCTTCCTCGCATCTGATGCGGACCGCCCCGCCCATGCTTCTCATGAGGTTGTCGACGATCCACAGCCCGAGGCCCGAGCCTTCCCCGGTCACGCTCGCCGCGGCAGCTCCCCGCCAGGCCCGGTCAAGGCAGCACCTGGCCTCATCGGCCGTCATCGACAGGCCGGTGCTGGTGACCGCCACCGCGAACTCGCCGCAGCCGACCATCCCCCGGACCACCACGCGGGTGCCCTCGTAGCTGTACTTCGCCGCGTTGTCGAGCAGGTTGCCGAGGCACTGTTCGAGAAACGACGGGTCGGCCTTGATGCGCCCGCGGCCCAGCCTCCGGATGCTGTCCCGGTCGACCTCGAACCGGACCCCCCGGCGTGCGTCGCCCAGCAGCTGGGCGTCGTCGGCGCCGGCGATGACGGCCCGGATCACCTCGTCCACGGTGAGCCGCTCCGGCCTTGCCGAGGGTGTCCGGCCGGTGCTGAGGGCCGCGAAGATCTGCGCCGACATGGCGACGCGGCTGGCCTGGCGGCACAGGCCCCGGACCGCCCGTACGGACCGTACGTCGGTGTCCACCCTCCCGTTCAGGCCCTTGCCGTCCAGCATCTTGTCGGTCCGGTTCACCGCGACCAGCAACGGGCTCACGAGCTGGTGCTGGAGATCCTCCATCGCGGCGGCCTGCGCCTGGATCATGTCCTCCAGCTCCCCGCGCGCCTGCTTCAGCCGCTGGTAGAGGCCCAGCTGGTCGGCGACGATCGTGCAGACCTGGCGGGAGTTGGGCGGCAGCGCCGGGGACTCGCCGTAGACGTTCAGCACCCCGTACGGCTCCTCGTCCACCCGGATCGGGCTGCATACCAGCCACCGGGTCCGCCCCCCGATGCCTTCGGCACGGATCTCGGCCGGGTTCGTCGTCCATCGCTGGTCCCGAGACTGGAGGACATCCGCCGCCAGTGGGGTGACCACCCCATGGGGGGTACGGCGGGGCCGGCGGCCCGCGGCGCCGGTGGCGCAGACGACCCGCAGCAGGCGGTCACTCGATGAGGTGCCTTCGGACCTGCGCACGTCACAGCCGTCAGACTCGGGCAGCACCCGCTGGATCATTCGCAGCGCAGCGTTGTAGACGCGGCAGTCGTCCATCGCCGCGTGCCGCATCTCCTTGAACAGCAGCCGGTTGATGTCGGTGACCCCGGCGGCCAGCGCGCGCCACGACTCGTTCTCCGCGAAGATGGTGCGCCGGTGCAGCCAGTCGCCCCAGTACTGGGCGACCTGCGGGGCGATCGGCGCGACCAGCGCCAGGTCCGAGCCGGTGAAGCCACACGCCGGGCCGCTGCAGGCGATGGCGCCCCACACCTGCTGGCCGCTGCGCAACGGCACCACCATCAGGGTGTCCGCCGCCTGCCGGGCCGGCCCATCGCCCTGCGCAGCAGGCGCCTGTTCCGGCAGCGCGCCGACAGCAGGGCGGCCCTCGACGATCGCCCGCCCGACGGGCCCCACCCCAGCCCGCACCGACGACCACATCCGCACGTCAGGCACTGAGCTGGCCAGAAGCTCGTACGTGTCTGCGGCGGCTTCCGGGTCGCGGAGGAAGACGGAGACGTCGCGGCAGCCCAGCGCCCGGGCCACGACGGCGCACACCTCGGCCAGGTGGCCGCCCAGGCGGTCCCGGGCCAGCGGCTCCCCCGAGGCCTCGACGTCGGCCGCGTTCAGCACGTCGTTACAGGCGCGCACCAGCCCGAGGCTCTGCCGTTCCCGAAGGATCTCCGACAGGTCCGGCAGCACGTCCAGCAGGTCGAGCACTGCGCCGGCGGCGTCCGGCGCCAGCTGCGCATCACCGAGCAGCGTCAGGGCTCCGCGCAGCCCATCCGGGTAGCTCACCGGCAGGGCGGCCATGACCGGCACGCCGCGGTCGTTGGGCGGGTTCGCCCCATCCCGGCTGGGGATCGTGGCGGTACGGCTGAGCAGCGCCTCCACCGTGAACCAGTCCGCGGTGGGGGGAGCTGGTCTCGCGCTGCCGTCCTCGCTCCACAGTGCCACGATCGAGGGCGCCGCAGCCGGGCGGTCCCCGGCCTCCTTCCAGAGCAGGGCGCCGGTCGCGCCAGCCGCGTGCGCGACGGTGCGCAGCAGAGCCTGCGGCCCGTGCAGCGAGTCCTGGGCGAGGATCTCGTGCAGCAGCCACCGCAGCGGCGCGCGTGAGCCCTCCTGCGGCCCTGCCGCAGCGGGCCACACCCAGGCGGTACGCCCGTCCACAGCACCTCCTCGCCTGCTCCGGGTCGTTGTGGGCGGCTGCTCAGACCGGCACCCCGGCGAGGGCGAGCAGCCCCCGGCGGGCCCGGTCGGAGCGCTCCAGCACGGTGTGGTCCATGCGGGCCCCCGTCACCGCCAGGTCCTGCACCACATGGGCCGCCTGTCCGATCAGGGCGGAGCCGCTGGTGAAGTTGGACTGCACGAGGTCCTCCTCGATGACGTCGGCGTACATGCGCAGGCGGCGGGACGCGCGCGGCCCGGCGACCGCGGTTACCAGCACGCCCGGGACCACCTGCTCCTCCTCGCGGTAGCCCAGCTGGCGGGGCAGGATCTCCAGCAGGAGCGCGCATACGTTGACCCGCTCCAGCCCGTGCGGCAGGTGGTCCAGCACCTGGAACAGGCAGGTGGAGCCGCCGCCCTCAGCGGCTGCCGTGGAACGGTTGGCCACCGCCGTCTTCAGGCCCCGGGCCAGCCTCCGTACGGCCGTGCGCACGTCACCGCGGGCGTCGGACAGCGCACGCCCCCAGGCCAGTGTGGACAGCAGGCGCGCCGGAGCCGCCGTGTGCTCGGTGTCGTGCACCGACGGCCGGGCCACGGCCAGGGCCAGCTCGGCGAAGCGCCCGGTGAGCCGGCCCAGCCACGCCTCGTCCACATCGGACGACCCGAACGGGCGGGTCAGCCCCTCGGCGGTGTCGAGGAGGAACCGCTCCCCGACCTCCGCCCCGGCTGCCGCGGCGGCGGTCAACCGCGCCAGGGCCAGGTCGGCGCGCAGCCGCCAGCGGGTGACCGTGCCGGTGCCGGTCTCGATGTGCTCGGGCGCCACGTCCACGAGCGCCGGGTCAACCTCCCACCAGGGCCGGCGCTCCGGCAGCACGTCGGCGAGCGACTGCCGCAGGTAGTTCATCGCGCTGCAAGCCATGACCCGCCGCCCCTGGGCGGACGGCTCCTCGGCGCAGCCCATCAGCGTCTCCTCGGCCATCCGCAGCCGCGCCATCCACCCCTCGCAGGTGGCTCTCTCCGGGACAGCGGACCGGACCGCGGGGGCGCGGTCCCGACCCGCGGCACGGGCGCCGGTCGGGCCGGCGCGGGTGGGGCCGGCGCCGATAGGGCCGGCGGGGGTGGGGCCGGCGGGGGCACCGCGCTCCGCGAGGATGGCATGGCGCAGGACCTGCGCGTCCAGAACCCGCCACCGCGCCTCGCCCGGGCTATCCGGCCCAGCGCCGGGCGGCAGGCGCCGGAAGAGGTCGCCGGCGTTGGCGAGGAGCCCCACCACCGTATCCACGTCCTCCTCGCACCAGACGGCGAGCTGGGCCGGTGTGAACTCGCCCAGCACCGCCGCCGCGGTAAGAACGCCGATCCGGCTCATGGGAGCGCCTCCGCGACCCGGTCCAGCAGCTCCTCGCCCGTGACGACCTGCTCCCGCCACCCCCGCAGCGCCTTGTCCAGGTAGGGCGGGAAGGGCTTGCGCAGCTGGGACACGAAGTTGTTCTTCAGCTTCAGCGGCCGGTCCACGACGTTCAGCTCCACCGCCAGCCGCAGGACCCGCTTCCGGCTCTCATCAGGGGTCATGTCGTACTCCGTCTCGAACCAGCCCTCGAGCTCGCGCGCCGCGTCGTGCCCGCACTGGCGGGCCATGCCGGCCTTCGTGGTGACGTCGCCGCAGAGGACATCCCTGAGCCGTTCGGCGTGCTTGCGCACCATCGGCCCCAGCTCAGGGTCGAGCTTCATCGCCCACAGCCGCAGGTACTCGTAGGCGACCCAGTCGAGGAAGCCCTCGGCGAACTCGCTGTCGTTGCGCGCCTCGTCCTGGCGGGCCGGGACGTGGCAGACACACTCGTGGGTGAGCAGCGTCGGCAGGGCGGCGTACGCGGCCGGCCCGAACCTGTCGGGGAAGATGTGCAGCTCGACCCGTGCCTGGGTCGGCCCGGGCGGCCACGGGGTCATCGCCGAGACCGCGTACGGGTCCCGGGCCGGGTCTGCGCCGCGTGGGTGGCTACGGCGGTGCAGCAGCGACAGCGACGCGGCGCGCCAGTGCCCGCCGTAGAGGGCCTGCGCGTGCGCCTCGACGGCGCGCAGCATCGGCAGGAAGGGATCCTGGCAGGCTGCCTGGTCCAGCCGGCACAGCGTCTCCGTCAGCAGGTGCCTGGTGTCGTCCGCAAGCTCCGGGTCGTCAAGCGCGGCGCGGAGGTCGTTCGCCCATGCGGCGACCACGGCGGCGACCGCCGCCTGGTCGTCCTGCCTCTGCCGGGAGAACCGCCGCGCGGCCCGGCCCAGGTTCAGCAGAAGCACCTTGACGGTGTCGTCATGCTCTGCCGCATCGCACAGCCGCCCGAGCACTCCCCGGGTCGCGTGGAAGATCGCGGCCCCGGCCAGAAGCGTCCGCCACATCGACGGTTCCAGATCGTCGTACGGCGACGACCGTCGCATGGCTACCCACCGCTCGCATCCTGGTCGCCGACCCGCCCGCCCAGGGCCGCCGCGCCGAGCCGGCGGCGCAGGTAAGGCCAGACCACGTCGGCCCAGAGGCTTTCGATGACCCTGGAGCTCGCGCTGACCGCTATGCCGACGAGGATCGTGGTCAGCAACGGCTCGGCGCCGTGCTCGCCTTCGCGCACCCGCACGGTCGCGCCCGCCAGCGCGGCCGGCTCCACACCGGCCCGCCGGGCAGCGCGCGCCTGGTCGCTGGACGGCTCTCGCAGGTATGCGAAAAGGTCGTCGACAACGGACTGGATCTCGTAGGCCGTAGCGTCGCCCCGGGCGAACCGCCACTCGGCGGTCACCGGCATCGACTTAACCATTGGTCAACCCCCCACGTACGCTCACATTGAGGTTTACGCGCCTGAGACCGCGCCGACCGGGAAGAGTCCTAGGTCCGACTCGCCACAGCTGCGGCTTTCCAGCCGTGGCCCGGAGAAAACCGATTTGCCGGCGCCCCGCCGGCCGGGATAATGGCCCGCGCCAGCCAATTAGCTACGCACAATAGCCGAGGGGCGCGCATCTATATCGGACGCTTCGCGCACCGGGTGCGAACTCTGGCGACCTCGTCCGGGTCGCGACCGTCCCCGTCCGCGCGGGCCGCAGCCGAACCTATCACTTCGGTGGCCGCACGCCCGTCGGTTATGTGACACAGCTAACGAGGCAGCCGTGAGCCCCCATGA
>DASRIS010000112.1:0-11624 GCA_035649895.1 Micromonosporaceae bacterium
CTGCCGTACGTCCTGCGGGGAGAGCCAGTTGGTGATCGCGCCGTCCGCCTCACGGGCGGCCAGCCGCAGCATGCCGGGGCGCAGCGCGGCGAGCAGGACCGGCGGGACCACCGCGGGTGGGCGCTCCAGCCGGAAGCGGCGCACCGCGAACGTCGGGTAGCGCGCGTCCACCAGCTCCCCGGCCAGCGCCCGGCGCAGGAAGCGCAGCGTGTCCCGGGCGTGCCCGTACGGGTCCACGTAGGACCGGGCGTTCCAGTCACTGACCAGCACCGGCGAGGAGGCGCCGATGCCGAACGCGAAGCGGCCGGGAGCCGCCTCGGCCAGCGCGGCGGCGCTCATCGCCAGCAGGCCGGGGCCCCGGGTGAACACCGGGGCGACGGCAGTGCCGAGGCGCAGGTCGGGCCGCCACGCGGCAGCCAGCGCCAGCGGGGTGAACGCGTCGGCCCCGGCCACCTCGGACGACCATAGGTCGGTGTAGCCGGCGTCGGCCGCCTCGGCATAGAGCTCCCGGTGCTCGGCCAGCGGTACGCCGGCGAACGGGACGGTGATCCCCCAACGCATTGGCTGATCCTCGCCGGGCCGGGTAGCCCCCGGCAAGTGGGCCTGGTGACGGGCGGTCGGAAGCCGGTCAGTCGCTTTGGCTGGGCGGCGGGCCTCGCATATCCTCCCAGCCGGCCCGGCGAGTGCCTGGCCTGTGTAAGGCCTGTATGGAAGGAGCATGATGCTGGGACTCGAGACCAAGCTGGACAAGAGCTGGGAGGGCAAGAGCGCCGCGGAGGTCGCGGACGCCCCGGTGCACGCGCTCGCCGGGGTCACGGAGCAGGACGCCAAGCTGCTGTTCGATGCGTTCGGCATCAAGACCGTGCGTGACCTGGGCACGAACAAGTACTTCCGGTGGGCGCAGGCGATCAGCACGCTGGCCAGCTGAGCTACCACATCGCGGCGGGCCTGCCGGTCGTACGGCCGGCAGGCCCGCCGGGCGCGAGAGCTGGCGGCACAGGGTGTGACTACCTGACTCGGCTGAGTGTCCGCCGGGCGCCACCCGGGGCCGTCATCCGCGTCGCCCCGCTGACGGCGCATCCGCCAACCGGTCAACCGGTGGTCGGCTTCCGGTCCCGCCCTCGCGTACGGCACACTCTCGCCCATGCGGTCGTTCAGCTCCGGCACCCCGCTCGCAGGGCGCTATGTGCTGGTCGACCGGCTCGCGACCGGGCCGGACGCGACCGTGTGGCGTGGGCTCGACGACGTGCTCGGGCGGCCGGTGGCGGTGAAGGTCTTCACCAGCGCGGTCCACGACGCCGACGACCGGGCATGGATCCACCAGCGTGCCCGTACCGCGGCCCGGCTGGCCCACCCGCACGCGGCTGCGGTGTACGACTTCGGCGACGCCCGCGGGCTGGACGGGACGCTGCTGCCCTACGTGGTGCTGGAGCTGCTGGACGGCGTGCCGCTGGCCGAGCGGCTCGCCGACGGTCCGCTGCCGTGGCCGCTGTCGGTACGCACTCTCGCCGAGGTGGCCTCCGCGCTCGCCGCCGCCCACGCCCGGGGCGTCGTGCATGGTGACCTCGGCCCAGGCAGCGTGCTGCTCACTGAGGTCGGCGCCAAGCTCATCGGCTTTGCCGGGCCCACCCGCGCGCCGCGGGTGGAGCTCACCTCAGCCGACGACGTGCGCGCTCTCGGTGTGCTGCTGGGGACCACGCTGCTCGGCACCGAGCCGCACGCCGGCACGCCGGCCGAGGCGTTCGCCCGCGTCGTGGGCTCTCCCGCCCCTGCGCTGGGGCAGCCTGCCCGCGTCGCGGAGCTGCCCGGCGACGTACCTGCGGTGTGCCTGGCCTGCCTGGCCCTGCGTCCGGACGAACGGCCGTCGGCGGAGCAGGTGGCCCGGCGGTTGGCGGCCGTCGTCGCGCAGGTCGCCGCGACCGTCGAGGGTGCGGAGGTGCTTCTGGCGCCGGCCGTCCCGGCACGGCAGAGAGCATCGGCGCACCGGCATGCGACCCAGCCGCGCCGGGCCTGGGGCCGGGTGCACCCCGGTCTCGTAGCGGCCGGGGGACTGCTGGTGGTGCTCGCCGCCTCCGGCCTGGCCAGCGGGGTCGGCGAGGACCTGCTCTCGGCGGCGACCGGCCACGGTCGCCCCGATCGGGACAGCGGGGCCACCGCTCCCGGCGGCGACGGCGCAGGCACGGCGGCAGGCACGGTGCCGGGCGGGAGTCCCGGAGGGGCGCCCACCGGGCCAGGCGGGTCGCCGACGCCGGTCGCCTCGCCCGAGCCGTCCGGCTCGACCATGCCGAGCCCGAGCTTCTCGATGAGCCCCACCGCCAGCCCGGCAGCCTATGCCGTGGCTCTGGCGCGGCTGCGGGCAACGGTCGATGAGGGACGCAGCGCCGCCCAGATCGCTCCCGACGTCGCCGTCGACCTGGACCAGGAGATCGACGAGATCGACAAAGCACCGCGCAGGATGATGCCCAGCCTGGTCGCCAAGCTGAAGCGACACATCGACGACTGGACCAGGAGCAGCAGCATCACCTCTGACCGGGCGGAGCTGCTGCACGAAGCGGTCGATGACTGGTACGCGACCGTTGCGTCAGGCGGCGACGAGGCCGGCTCGTCAGGCGGTGCAGCCGGCTCATCTGACAGCGCAGCCGACTCGTCAGACGGCTGAGGACCCGATCGGCACCTTCCAGCTTCGGTCGGTGGGCGCCCAGCTTCGGTCAGCGGGCGTCGGTCAGCGCGGCAGCGCCCGTTGCAGCTCGGCGCGCAGGGCCGGGGTGAGTATCTCACCGGCCTGCTTGGCCAGCCGGGCCATCTCGTACCCGACGACGCCGATGTCCGCCTCGCGCCCGGCCAGCGCGGCCAGGATCGAGCCGTCCCGGATCGACATGACGAGGAAGTAGCCGCGGCCCATCTCCACCACGGTCTGCCGCACGTCGTCGCCCTCGAAGATGTGAGCCGCGCCGGTGGCGATGCTGAACAGCCCGGACGTGACCGCGGCCAGCTGGTCGGCGCTGTCGCGGGGAAGCTGTTCGGAGGCCGCCACCAGCAGCCCGTCAGAGGAGACCACCACGGCGTGTGCCACGCCCGGCACGCGCTGGGTGAACGCGGTGATGAGCCAGTTCAGGTCGCGCGCCTGTGGGCTGAGGACGCTCACTGGGCACGCTCCCCCTTCGAGCTGGCGGTGGGCGCCGTCGCGGCGGCCTGCCGCGGGCGCTTGGCCGGCTTCTTCTCCGGTACGGAACCTGGCGCGGGATGCGGGCGGGGCGCGCCGTTGCCTGCCTCCTCGGCCTCGGCTTGGCGCACACCACCGTAGAACCGGCTCAGCGTGCTGCTGACCGCGCCCGGGTCGGGCTCGCTGCCGGGCACCGCCACCGCGGGCATGGCCCCGGCGGCGCCTGCCCGGGTCCCGGTGCCTGCCCCGGTTCCAGTGCCTACCTGGATCCCAGTGCCTGCCTGGATCCCAGTGCCTGCCTGGGTCCAGGTGCCGGCCTGGGTCGCGGTGCCGGCCTGGGTCGCGGACAGCTGCGCCATCGGCACCCGGATCGGCAGGCCCTGTGAGCTGGTGCCGCCGGTGACCGGGGCGGTGGAGGGCGCGCTCTGCTCGGCCTGTCTCGCGGCCGGCCCGTCCTCGCCGGCCGGGCGGGACCACCACGAGGTCCCCAGCGCGGCAGCGACGGCGCGCTTGGTGCGCCGGGTCCGCCCCGCGCCCAGCACGTCCTCGGCGCGGGTCGGCACGCCGTGGCGCCGTGAGGTGGCCGCCCGGCGGTGCCGCGGGGGTGGCACCGCCATGGACAGCTCCACCGGACCGCCGGTGACGGCCGCGGTCGGGGCCACCTGGGCCGAGGCCGGTGGGTGAGCGCGGGACGGCGCCGGGCGGACGGGTAGGTCCGCCGGTGGCGCGGCCGCCAGCACCTCCTTGGGCAACCGCACCACCGCGAGCACGCCGGTGGCGGCGGGCCGCAGCTCGACCCGGATGCGGTGGCGGCCGGCGAGGTGGCTGACCACGAACAGGCCCATCCGTTCCGATGCCGCCACGTCGACCGGGGGCGGGGCGGCGAGCAGCGCGTTCGCCTCGCGCAGGGCCTGCTCGGACATGCCGATGCCCGCATCGGCTATCTGCACCAGCGCCTCCCGACCGGCGCCCAGGGTCTGCCCGGTGATGCGTACGGGTGAGGTCGGCGGGGAGAAGGTGGTGGCGTTCTCCAGCAGCTCGGAGAGCAGGTGGACGACGTCGGCCACGGCATGGCCGACCACGTGCAGGTCCCCGGCGACCTCGTGGCTGACCCGGGTGTACTGCTCCACCTCTGCGATGGCGGCGAGCACGACGGAGGGCAGCGCCACCGGTTCGCTCCACCGCCGCCCGGTGTCGCCGCCGGCGAGGACCAGCAGGTTCTCGTCGTTGCGGCGCATCCGGGCGGCGAGGTGGTCCAGCCGGAAGAGGTTGGCGAGCTGGTCCGGGTCGTCCTCCTCCTGCTCGAGGTCGTCGAGCAGCTCGAGCTGGCGCTCCACCAGCAGCTGGCTGCGCCGGGCGAAGTTGACGAACATCGCGTTGACGTTGCGCCGCATGGCGGCCTGCTCCACGGCGAGGCGCACCGCGCTGCGGTGCACCGCGGTGAACGCGTCAGCCACGTCGCCGACCTCGTCCGTGGTGCGCACGGACATCGGCTCGACCTGGATGGCGGGCACGGCGCCGGACGATGCGCGCACCCGCTCCAGGACCTCGGGCAGGGCGCGCTGGGCCACCTCCAGCGCCTCCTCGCGCAGCAGCCGCAGCGAGCGCACCATGCTGCTGCCGATCAGCACCGACGCCAGCAGGGCGACCAGCAGCACGAGCAGGATGCCGGCGGTGGCGAGCCCGGTGACCCGCCACCGCGCGGCGCTGAGCTCCTGGGTGCCCTCAACCGCCTCGTTGAGCAGGGTGGCCTCGACCGCACGCAGCAGCTCCAGCTCCTGCGTGCTCTCCGTCCACCACCGGCCCGGCTCGACGGTGGACGCGGCACCCCGCGCCTGCTCCATTGTGGACTGTTCCAGCCGCGCGACGTTGCGCACCGTCTGGCCGCGGACCTTCTCGTCGTACCGGGCGACCTGGTACGGCGTCGCGTCGGCGCGGAACCGGTCGAGTGCCCCCGAGCGCTGCGCCCGCAGGTTGGCCAGCTCCTCCAGCTCGGCCGCGCCGAGCGCCACCCGGCCGTGCAGCACGGCGAACAGCCGGCCACGCACCTGCGCGGACAGCTCCTTGGCCCGGGCCAGGTCGGCGTAGCCGCGCACCTGGCTGACCAGCTGGGCATCTGCGGCGGCGGCCGGCTCGGGCAGCATCGCCAGCAACGCGTCGACCGCCCGCGAGTAGCCGTCGAAGACCGCGCGCTGGCGCAGCCAGCCGGTCTGCCCGCCGATGCGCAGCTGGGCCACGTCCGCAAGGGCGGCGTTGGCCCGCTCGTACGCCTGCCGGCGGGGGCCGGACGGCGGCAGCGAGCGCGCCGCCTCGCCGAGCCGCTGCCGGGCCGCGTCCACCGCCTCGCGCTCGCCGGCCAGCGCCTGGGCAAGCTCGTCCGCGTCGCGCTGTCGCGGGCTGGCGTTGAACCGGGCCAGCTCCCCCGCGGTGCGGTCGCGCTCGCGTTGCAGCTCGTGCACCAGCCCGGTCACCTGGCGGCCGAGAGCCACCTGCTCGGCGAAGTCGTCCAGCGCTGTCGCGTCGCGCACCGCGTCCGAGGTCTGCACTCCGGCCAGCACCGCAAACGCCACCGCCGGCAGGACCAGGACCGCCCCGACCTTGGTACGCACCCGCCAGTGCGCCGGCTGGACCGCAGTCACCAGCCATCCACGGCGGCGACCGGCGACCCAGTGTCGCCGGTCGTTGCCTGCCATCCTCCTGACGGCCCGCGAGGCAGCATCCACCAATAGTCAGACCTTCCTCGTAGCCGGCCACGCCGCAGCGCGCCGTCAATCCAACCAGCCCCGGCGACGCTGTCAACGGCGCCTAGTGTGGCACAGTTCACAGGCCTTACACACGCCGTCCGGGGTTGATCAGCTCTCTCGTAGGCCGGCAGGATACGGCCCCAGGCGCCCGGCGGGGTGGGCGCCGCAGCACATACCGAGGAGGCACCGTGGTGCAGGCAGCGCGCCGCGGCGTGGTCGCGCTGGTCATGCTCTTCGCCGGAGGCTGCACCGGGGCCGCCCCGGCGGCACAGCCGGCCGGCGTACCGGTCACGATCGGCCTGCTCGCCCCCGCCAGCTCAGCCGCGGCGCACGGAGCCCAGCTGGCGGTCGACGTGGTCAACGGCCTGGTGCCCGAGGCGCCGTCCCCACTCGTTGCGGCGCTCAGTGAGCGTCGTGGACCGATGGCCCTCGTCGTGGCCGCCCCCGGTGCGACCGGCGCGGAGGCACAGCAGGCGGTCACCCGGCTGGTGACCCAGGACAAGGTGGCCGGGATCGTGCTGGCCGATCCCAGGCGGGTGGTCGAGGCCGCGGAGCGCGCCGACGGCCACCAGGTGCCGCTCGTGGACGCGTCGAGCTCCGCGGTCCGCCTCAACGACCTCGGCTTCGACTGGTACTTCCGGACCGCGCCGAGCGACCGCATGCTGGCCGCCGCCGCCCTGGCCACGCTGGTCCCCGAGCGCCGTGCCGGGTCGCCGCCGCGGCTGGCCATCGTCGCCGCCGCGTCCGCCACCCAGGCCAACGGGACCGCGACACTGCTGCATGAGCTGTCAGCCGGCTCCGGCGTGGCCCATGTGGTGACCGTCGCGACGGGGACCGGTCCGGACGGCCCGGGACGCACAGGCAGCGAGCTGGCCCGCGCCGAGCCGGACGTGGTCGTCGCGGTCGCGCCGGACGCCGATGCCGCGCGTACCCAGCTGCAGGCGGCGGCGTGGCTGAGCAGCCACGTGCGGCTGCTGGGGCTGGGCTCCGGCTTCGCCGGCGGCGTCGCCCTTGACGAGCAGCACCCGTACCTGCTGCGGGCCGCTTCGTGGTCGGCGGAGTTCGCCAACCGCCAGCCGGTCGCCCGGGAGGTTGCGCTGCTCTACCGGGCACGGTTCGGCGAGCCGATGAGCGAGCCGGCAGCGAGCGCGTTCACCGCGGCCATGACGCTGGCCACCGCGATCAACGCCGCAGGCACCACCCGGGCCGGCGAGGTGCGCGGCGCCCTGCACCAGCTGTGGCTCCCCGCCACCCAGACGATCATGCCGTGGGACGGGGTGCGGTTCGGCCCCGGCGGGCAGAACGTCCTGGCCAGCGGCGTGGTCGAGCAGCGCGTAGGCAAGACGTTCCGGGTGGTCTACCCGCCGGAGCTGGCGATCGCACCGCCGAAGCTGCCACCGCTGTCCGGTTGAACGGCCGGTGCCCGGCTGAGCCGGGAGGCGCAGCGGGCGGGCTCAGTGCCGCAGGCACAGCGGGCGGGCTCAGCCGAGCCAGCCCGGCCGCACCAGGCCCGCCTCGTACGCGAAGACGACCAGCTGTGCCCGGTCCCGCGCGGCGAGCTTCACCATCGCCCGGCTCACGTGTGTCTTGGCGGTGGCCGGGCTCACCACGAGCCGGGCCGCGATCTCCTCATTGGACAGCCCGGCACCGACCAGCGCCACCACCTCCCGCTCCCGTTCGGTCAGGGCACCCAGGGCGGCGGGTGCCACCGGCGCCTTGGCCCGCGCGGCGAACTCGGCGATGAGCTGGCGGGTGACTCCGGGCGACAGCAGCGCATCCCCGGCGGCGACCGCTCGTACCCCGCGCAGCAGCTCGACCGGTTCGGTGTCCTTCACCAGGAAGCCGGCGGCACCGGAGCGCAGCGCCTCGAACACGTACTCGTCCAGGTCGAAGGTGGTGAGGATGACGATGCGGGTGCCGGCCAGCGCCGGGTCTGCGGCGATGGCCCGGGTGGCGGCCAGCCCGTCGAGCCCGGGCATGCGGATGTCCATCAGCACCACCTGCGGCGCGGTCTGCCGGACCAGCCGCAGCGCGGCAGCCCCGTCGGCCGCCTCCCCCACGACCTCGATGTCCGGCTCGGCGTCGAGCAGCGCGCGGAAGCCGGCCCGTACCAAGGCCTGGTCGTCGGCGATCAGCACGCGGATCATCGCGCCACCTCCTCCAGCGGCAGCCGGGCCCGCACCCGGAACCCGCCCCCCGGCCGGGGACCGGCGGACAGGTCCCCGCCGAGGGCGGCGGCCCGCTCGCGCATCCCCGGGATGCCGTTGCCACTCTCCACACCGGACAATCCGGGCGCAGCCCTGCCGTCGTCGTCGACGGTGACCCGCAGCTCGCCGTCGGCGTACTCGATGGTCACCGTGGCGCTCGCCCCGTCGCCGGCGTGGCGGCGCACGTTGGTCAAGGCCTCCTGCACGATGCGGTAGGCGGCCCGGTCCACCTCCGGCGGCAGCGGCCGGGAAAGGCCGAGCACCGTCGTGGACACCCGCTGCCCGGCGTCGGCCGCCAGGTCGCCCACCCGGTCCAGACCAGGAGCCGGGGTACGCGGAGCCGCCTCGTCGTCCGGGCGCAGCGCGGCGAGGACGGAGCGCACCTCGCGCAGCGCCTCGGCGCTGGCCTGCTTGATCGCGCTGAGCGCGGCCCGGGCCTGCTCCGGCTGGCTGTCCATCAGGTGCAGCCCCACCCCGGCCTGCACGTTGATGAGTGACAGGTGGTGTCCCAGCACGTCGTGCAGCTCCTGCGCGATGCGCAGCCGCTCCTCGCTGGCCTGCCGGCGCTGCTGCTCGGCGCGGGTGCGGGCCTGCTCGGCACGCCACTGCGCCAGCTGGGCGTAGTGCTCGCCGCGCACCTTGGCCGCGCTCGCCACGGCCAGCGCCGCGCCGACCCACCCGGCGACCACCAGCGCCTGCACCGGGCCAGGCGGCGGGTCCAGCGGCCGGCCGGCGAGCTCTGCGGTCAGGTGACCCAGCCCCAGGTAGGCGGCGTAGCCGAGGACGACCGTCGTCCAGGTCCCGAGCCAGCGGCCGGCACGGACCGCCGCGAACAGGGCGACCAGCGCGGCCAGCATGACCGGGCCGCCCGGGTACGGCAGCGCCAGGTAGCCGACCAGCGCCGCGGTGGTGACGGCGAGGGCGGCGACCGGCGCGCGGCGGCGCAGCACCAGCGCGGCGGCCCCGGCGACCAGGAGGGTATAGCCCAGGCTGTCGAGGCGCTCCGGCTGGCCCCGTTCGGCGAGCGAGGCGCCGATGACCTGGATGAGCCCGACGACCACGACCGGGAGAAGCCCGCGCCGAGGCCGCCGCCACGGTGTGGGCCCGACCCCGCTCGTCCTCACCCCTGCACGGTAGGTGACGGTGATCCGTACCCGCATCGGCCGGGCGGAGTGCCCGCGGGTACCCCGCCCGGCGTATGCCGGTCCGGCACCGGCAGTCCACTATCGAGTGCGTGAGAGACACTGAGGTCCCCGCGTTCTGGCAGGCCCTGGGGCTGCCCGGGCTGGTCGACGTCCACGTGCACTTCCTGCCGGAACGGATGCTGCGCAAGGTCTGGGCCTACTTCGACGCCGCCGGACCGCTGCTGGGCCGGCCGTGGCCCATTCGCTACCGCTGGCCGGACGCCGACCGGGTGGCGCACCTCGAGGCGCTGGGCGTACGCGCGTACACCGCCCTGGCGTACGCCCACCGGCCCGGCATGGCGACGGACCTCAACGGGTGGACGCTCGGCTTCGCCGCGCGGACGCCGGGCTGTGTCCCCTGCGCCACGTTCTACCCCGAGCCGGGCGTGCTGGGCTACGTGCGCGCGGCGCTGGCCGCGGGCGCGCGGGTGTTCAAGGTGCACGTTCAGGTCGGCCACTTCGCGCTGGACGACCCGCTGCTCGGCCCGGTGTGGGGGCTGCTGGCCGAGGCGGGCGTACCGGTGGTCGTGCATGCCGGCTCCGGACCGGTGCCCACCCCCGACACCGGGCCGGCGCCACTGGCCGCGGTGCTGGCACGGCACCCCCGGCTGGTCGTGGTCATCGCGCACCTCGGCGCCCCGGAGTATGGCGACTTCCTCGCCCTCGCCGCCCGCTACGAGCGGGTCCACCTGGACACCACGATGGCGTTGACCGACTTCTTCGAGCCGCTCGCGCCGTTCCCGGTGCACCTGCTGCCGCTGCTGCGCGACCTGGGGCTGGCCGGTCGGGTGCTGCTGGGCAGCGACTTCCCCAACATCCCCCACGAGTACGCCCACCAGCTGGAGTCCCTGGTCCGGCTGGACCTGGGCGACGAGTGGCTGCGCGCGGTGTGCTGGGAGGCCGGCGCCCGGCTGCTCGCCGTGCCCGCGCCGACCGGATAGACAGCGCCGGAGCCGGCGCCCGCGGGCATCACCGCGCTGATGGTTTCTGGTCAACGCGGTGCGGCCGGTTCGCCAGGCGGTCACCGGATGCATGCGGCGGCGATGATCCGGGTACCAGACGGGCATACACCCTGGTGAGGGAGGCGAGACGCGCATGCTGTGGAAGATGGTCGCCCGCTGGGCGGTAATGGCTATCGCCGTACCGCTGGCCGCGGTCGGTGCCCGACGGTTGAGCCAGGCGGTGGAGGCACGGCGTGGGCCGTCGTCCCGGACGACCCGCCTGCTGCGCCAGTCGGCCGACGCGCTGCAAGGCATCTCCGGACGTTCGTCCCGGCGGCGCCGCTGGTGGCGCCGGTAGGCCCCGCCATACTCTCGACGCCCGCCGTCAGCCTCCGGTGGTAGACCGGACCTGCGGCTGCCGGCGGGCCAGCCACAGCGCTGGCCAGCTGTCGTCTGGTCATCTTGTGCGCACGGCGGCCGGGGTGCTGCTGTGGCGCCGAGGCCCCAGGTCCGGCGCCGGCCACAATGAGCCATCATGCCGGGGTACGGCGATCGCCGTACCCCGTTGAACCATTTTCGGCCTATTTTCGTATAGCTAAGTATGACCGCGGTAGTGTCCGCCCTTCTCACCGGCGAGGACCTCCGCATCACCACGCCGGCATCCGCTGCCCGCAGAGCCGGCGGTCCCGGCCGGGCCGGTGCCCTGCTCCGGCTGTCCCACCCCACCCGCCGACGGCCCACATCCCGTTCCGCGTGGCGCCGAGCCGTGCGGCCGCGGGGCAACCGCCCGTGCCGAGGAGTCCGATGTAGACAGTCGTTAGGAGGAGCCATGTCGTTCGATGCGCAGCTCGTCGTGCACACCCGTGGCGGTGGCACGCATGTGGAGGAGCCTTTCGAGAAGGCCGTCCCCCTGCCCAGGCAGCAGGACCAGGACCCAGCCAGGCACGCGTGGAGCGATGCCCGCTTCGCCGCCGACATCATGGCCGAGCACGGCACCTTCTTCGCGATGCTGATGCCGCCGGAGCTGGCCGGCAAGGAACGCGCCGAGGCGCTGCGGTTCGCTGACACGTTCGGCAATCTGCACCGACGCATCGCCGCCGCACCGCCACCAGAGCCCGGCGACCTGAAGAGCTTCGTCAGCGACATCGTCGAGCAGATCAGGCCGTTCATCGACTACAAGGCGACCATGGGAGACGCGCAGCGCAACGGCACCCTACGCAGCCTGGTCTGGCCGTTGTTCTTTGACCCGAGTTCGACAGTTGAGCGATCTTCTACGACACGGGCTGGGGTGTCGTGGCTGGTCAGGGTCTCAGGTGCTGGTGACGGAGACGAAAACTCCTAGTGACACATATTGACGTGTCCTGCCGTTGTAGCTGGCGAGCTGT
>DASRIS010000113.1:0-46110 GCA_035649895.1 Micromonosporaceae bacterium
CAGAAGCGGGAGATCGAGGCGTCGGCGTACCGGATCGCGCAGGAGATAGACTCGGCCGAGCGGGTGGTGGTCGGCCTGAACCGGTTCGCGTTGGACGAGGAGGAGCCCTACCAGCCGCTGCGGGTGGACCCGGCGATCGAGGCGGAGCAGGCGGCCCGCCTGGACGCCCTGCGCCGCGACCGCGACGGCGCGGCGGTGCGCCGGGCGCTGGGGGAGCTGCGCGCGGCCGCGGGCGGCAAGGACAACGTCCTCTACCCGATGCGCGATGCGTTGCGGGCGCGGGCAACGGTCGGCGAGGTGTGCGACGCCCTGCGTGAGGTGTGGGGCCGGTACCAGCCGACCGAACGCCTCTGACGCCGCCCGTTCGGGTGGTTTGGCTTCGTTCGGGCAGCCTTTGCCGATCCGCCGAACATCTCGGGAATGCCTGGGGTGGGAGTTGGGTAAGAACGGACCACGTGTCCGCCGCCGGTCGACCGGCCGATGCGACTTTTCGTCCGGTGCGGCGGCCGTAAGGACGTTTCCTGGCGGGCCGGCTGCTGGCGGTGCGGGCGCCGGGTGGCCTGGGCCGTGTGTTGGCGTGCCCGCCTACCTGGGCGAACGTGCTACTGGTGACGTTCGGAGATCGTCACCCACTGTAGGAGGTACGGGACAGATGTCGGTGACCGAGCGACCGACTATGGACGTCCCAACCCCTGGAAAGCCGCCCTATCAAGGGTTTTGTGACGCAGCGCATTTTGATCATGACGGGATTGATGTTGCGCTCCGTCACCGTTTCGGGTCTAGGCTGTCCGAGTCCCGTCCATCCCGCGTAGATCGAGAAACTGACGTGCCGAGTGCGCTGACGCTGCCAAAGAGCAGCCCACTGACGTCGTCCTGGCCCGAGACCCCTCCGGGGGCGGACCCGCTGCCCGGCCAGCTTGACCGCTGGCTTGCGGCGCGCGGCGCTGAGCTAGTAGCGATCCGACGCCACATCCATGCGCACCCGGAGCTTTCCCACCGCGAGTTTGAGACGGCCGACCTGGTCGCCCGCAAGCTGAAGGCCGCCGGCCTGTCTCCGCGGTTCCTGCCCCGGGGCAACGGCGTGATCTGTGACGTCGGGCGCGGTGACCGGGTGGTGGCGCTCCGCGCCGACCTGGACGCGCTGCCCTTGCCGGACACCAAGGACGTGCCGTACCGCTCCACTGTGGATGGTGCGGCGCACGCCTGCGGCCATGACGTGCACACCACGATCCTGCTCGGCGTCGGCATGGCCCTGGCCCAGCTGGCGGAGCGGGACGAGCTGCCGGGCCGGGTCCGGCTGCTGTTCCAGCCGGCGGAGGAGGCCATGCCCTCCGGCGCGCCGGAGGTGATCAGCGCCGGTGGGCTCAAGGACGCGGTCGCGATCTTCGCGCTGCACTGCGCCCCGCAGCTGCCGGTCGGGCTCGTCGGCGTGCGGTCCGGCCCGTTCACCGCGGCGGCGGACACGGTCGAGGTCAAGCTGACCGGCCGCGGCGGCCACACCGCGCGCCCGCACCTCACCGCAGACCTGGTCAACGCGCTGGGTCGGGTCGTCGTCGACGTCCCGTCGCTGCTGGACCGGCGGGTCGACCCGCGGGCCGGCCTGTCCATGGTCTGGGGCGTGGTCCGGGCCGGCGAGGCGTACAACGCGATCCCGATCGAAGGGCAGGCAAAGGGCACCCTGCGGGTGCTCAACCGGGACGCGTGGCGGGACGCTCCACAGCTGATCACACAGCTGATCAAGGACGTGGTGGCGACCACCGGCGCGGGCGTCGAGGTGAAGTACACCCGCGGGGTGCCGCCGGTGGTCAACGACCGGATGGCCACCGCGATCATCGCCGGTGCGGCCGGAGCGGCACTCGGCGCCGACCGCGTGGTCGAGGCCGAGATCAGCATGTGCGGCGAGGACTTCGCGTTCTACCTGGACCACGTGCCCGGGACGATGATCCGCCTCGGCACCGGCATCCCCGGCTCCGAGGTCAAGATGGACATCCACCAGTCCGGGTTCGATGTCGACGAGCGAGCCATCGGGTACGGCGTGCGGGTCATGGTGCACACCGCCCTGGGCGCGCTGTCCGCCGGCGCCTTCTAGCCCGGCGCGCCAAGCCGCCAGCTGGCGCGCTCGCTGGACCGGCTAGCCCGGCGTCGCTAAGCCGGCGCGCGGTGGCTGGCCGGTGTGCGCCGGTCGGGCCGTAGGGCCTGCGTGGGCAGGCCCTACCGGCGCGAAGTCGATCCTCCTGGTGCATCGACATCAGTGCGTATACCCACTAGCTTGCGCCCATGGTGACCGAGCTACGGGTACACGGGGTCAGCGGCGGCTCAGCCGAGAGCGTGCTGGACCGGCCGCTGCTGCGGCGGGTGGCCGGCGACGGCAGCGCCGGCTTCCACGCCCCGCATCCGGCCTACCCGGCGCAGCCTGGCCCGGGCGGGGCGCGGCTGGAGGCGTACCGCTGGGGTGCCTTGACGGCGGGCGCCGCGGCCCGGGCCCTGTGGCTGCTGCTGCTCCCCTTCATGCTGGCCAACCTCACGATGTGGCTGCGCCCGCCGGCCGGTGCGGGCCCGACCCGGCTGATGCGGGCGCTGGCCCGCATCGTCGCGCTGAGCGTGACGGCCACGTTCGTGCTGTCGGTGGTGGGCGTCTCGATGGACCTGGTCGGCTGGCAGTGCACGGTGCCAGGGAGCCGGTGCGTGGCGGACCGGCCCTACCTGGCGGTGCTCACCGGGCTCTCGCTCGGCCAGCGGCTCGCCCTCACCAGCCTGGTGCCGATGCTCGTGGTCGGCCTGCTGTGGTTCCTGGCCCGGCGCACCTGGACCCGGTACGAGGGCTATCCGGCGCCGCCGACCGGCGCCGGCGACGGGCTCGCCCACCCCTGCTTCTGGAACGGCAGGTCGCTCGTTGGGCGGCTGCGCGCGGTGCACATCGCCGCGGCGTTCGGGGTGATCTGCGCGGTCCTGCTGGGGGTCGTGGTCCCGCGGGACCGCTCGACCGCCGGTCCGGCGGGCTGGCTGGCGCCCGCCGGGCTCGCACTGGCCGCGGCGACCGCGGCGCTGCTGCTCGCCTGCCTGCTGGTCCTGTGCCTGAACCAGTTCGTCGACCGCGACTCCCCGGCCCGGTGGGCCGAGGGCGCCATGGCGGGGCTGCGCACCGTCGCGCTCCTCCTCACCGCCATGACCCTCGGGTACGCGGCGTGGCCGCGCCCGGACTGGTCGCCAACGGGTGGGCTGCCGGGCTACGGCAGCACCGTGATCGCCGTCTTCGCCGCGCAGGGCGGGCTGCTTGCGGTGTTCGGGCTGGTCTGCCTCGTGCTGCGGCGTCGCGGCGCAGCCCTGCTGGGACTGGCCGGCCCGATCGTGGGCTCGCTGGCCGTGGGCCTGTCCGCCGCGTTCAGCGCCGGGCTGTCGTACCGGGTGGCGGACTTCCTCGACCGCGACGACAAGCCCAGCCTGCCGGAGCCCAGTGGGGCGCCGCCGGCCACGGCGTCCACACTGGACCCGCCGGCGTCGTACGAGTGGGCGGCGCTCGGTTTCCTGCTGCTGGTCGCCGTCGTGGCGGTGGTCGCGCTGGTGGGCCGGGCGTCGGTGGTACGGCGGCTGCGGGCCGAGGCGGCCAAGGTGACCGACGCGGACTTCCCCGGCCGCCGGGCCGACGACCCGGGCCGGGCCGCAGCGATCGACGTGGCGGTGGCCAAGGCCCGGCTCACCAACCGCATCGGGCCGCTGGTCGGGCTGGCGTACGTGCCACTGGCCCTGGTAGCGGCGGTGATGACCGGGCTGGCGCTGGCCGGCCTGCGCCCGGTGGAGGAGACCGCGACCAGGTCCTGGCCGGCCGGGCTGCTGTCCGGCGGCATCACGCTGGGCACCTACCTGATCGGCCTGACCATCCTCGGCCTGGTCGTGCTGGGCGTGCTCGCCTACCGGTACGAGAACGTGCGGCGGGTGGTCGGGGTGGCCTGGGACCTGGGCACGTTCTGGCCGCGCGGGGCGCACCCGCTGGCCCCACCCTGCTACGCCGAGCGGGTCGTCCCGGAGCTCGTCAAGCGAACGTCGTTCCTGGCCGGTCAGGGCGGCGTCGTGCTCTCCGGGCACAGCCAGGGCTCGGTGCTCGTCGCAGCGACCGCGCTCCAGCTGCCGCCGCAGTGGCGCCGGCGCACCGCGCTGGTGACGTACGGGTCCCCACTGGCGCGGCTCTACGCCTCGTTCTTCCCGGCGTTCGTGGATGCAGGGGTGCTGGCCGAGGTCGGTGGCGCGGTCACCGCCCCCGGCCAGCCGCCCCGCTGGGTGAACCTCTGGCGGGACACCGACCCGATCGGCGGCCCGGTGCAGGTAGCAGGCGTGGACCAGCGGCTGCGCGACCCGGCCGGGTTCGACATCCCACCCGGCGACACCGTCCACCCCGCGGTGGCCGGGCACTCCGGCTACCCGGACGAGGACGAGTTCGACGCGGTCGTGGCCCGGCTGGCCGAGCGGGTCCGGCAGGCGCCGCCAGCGACCGCGGAGCCGGCTCCTGCCGGGCCGGCGGCTGCGGAGCCGGCGGCTGCCGAGCTGCGAGCGGCGGCGTCAGGGGCTACGGAACCGGCGGCTGGGGAGCCGGGGCACCGGCGTGGCCAGGCGGCGGCGCGCTGACCGGTCCGGGGCGCCGGCGCCGCAGCAGCCAGATCAGCAGCACCACGGGCAGGCCCGTCACGACCGCGAACGGCAGCAGGAAGCCGAGCACGGCCAGCAGGATCTGCATCGCGCCGAGGAACGCGCCCCACCCGGCCGCAAGGCCCGCCAGGAAGCCGGGCTCCCGCTCCTTGGGCGGTGCCGCGGCGTCCGGTCCGAGCAGGTGCACGGTGACCGTGGACAGCGCGGTGAGGTCGGCCAGCCGCCGCTTGCGCGCCTCCAGCGCCGCGAGCTCGCCCTCCCGCTTGGCCAGCTCGGCCTCGATGGAGACGATCTCGCCCAGGTTGTTCGCCTGCCCGAGCAGCGCCCGGGTGCGCGCCACGCTGGCCCGCTGCGACTGGATGCGGGCGTCGAGGTCGACCACCGCCTCGGTGACGTCCTCGGTGCTCAGCGCGCGGCGCTCCTCGGTGCCGAGCCTCGCCAGCCCGTCCACGGCCTGGCTGAACCTGCCGGCCGGCACGCGCAGCGTCAGGTGCGCCTCAGACCGCCTGTCATTGCTGGTCCGCCGGTCCGAGCCGACGAAGCCGCCGGCGCCAGCCGCCAGCTCGGTCGCCCGGGACGCCGCCTCGTCCACGTCGGTCACCCGGACTGTCAGCTCACCGGTGTAGACGATCGACCGGGTGTCCAGGTTCAGCTTGGCCGGCGTACCGGCGCCCGCGCCCGGCTGCGCCGGGTCGCCCTGCTTGCCGGGCTGTGCCGGGTCGCCCTGGCTGCCCGGCGCGCCGGCGTCGCCGCGTTCGGCAGGACCGCCCGCCGGGGCGGCGCTCTCGTCGCTCCCTGCCGAGCAGCCGGTGAGCACCAGCGCCGCACCGAGCACCGCCACCGCGAGACCGAGCCGGCTCCGCATCCTCGTACGCATAACCCCTCCCGAGACTTGTCTTGACAGCGGTGGGACGGGCCGCGCCACTGCCGTGGTTCCGGCAGACTCGGCCAGTAGCGTCACGATTCAGCAGCGAAGGAGCCACGATGCGACTGACAAAGTTCTCGCACTCCTGCGTACGGCTGGAGCGCGACGGTGCGGTGCTGGTCATCGACCCCGGCGCGTTCACCGAGCCCGAGGCGCTGGACGGCGTCGACGCCGTGCTCATCACCCATGAGCACTTCGACCATCTTGACGTGGACAAGCTCGCCGACGCACTGGGCAGGCGGCCGTCCGTGGCCGTCTACACCCACCCCGAGGTGGTCGGCAAGCTGGCCGGCCTCGCCGGGGTCGTGCACACCGTCAGCTCCGGGGAGAGCTTCACCGCGGCCGGCTTTGCGGTCCGGGCGTACGGCGGGTGGCACGCCGTGATCCATCCCGACATCCCTGGCGTGCCGAACCTGGGGTTCCTGGTCGAGGAGTCGATCTACCACCCGGGTGACTCGTTCGACGTGCCGGAGGGCGCGTCGGTGGAGACCCTGTTCGTGCCGGTCAGCGCCCCGTGGCTGAAGCTGTCCGAGTCGGTCGAGTTCCTCCGGGCAGTGGCGCCGCGGCGGGCGTACGCCCTGCACGACTGCCTGCTCAGCGACGCGGGCGGCAAGGTCACCGACAGCGTCATGTCCCGGCTGGTCAAGTGCGAGTACGCCCGGCTGGCTCCCGGCTCCACAGTGGCCGCCTAGCCACCCCTCCCCGCGACCGGCCCGGCAGGCAGCCACCTGGTCACGGCAGGCGTGTGCTGTGGGCCCTCATGCTCTGCACCATCTGTGCTAGCAGAGCCGCGTATCGACCCGGGCCAGCCAGGTGCGATGCCACAACCGCCTGGACTCTGCCAGCGGCAATGGTGCAGAGCATAAGGACGCGTACCACCCTTCCATCCGGTCAGAGCAGCTCCAGCCACAGCGTGGAAGGTAGGACCTCACCGAGCGGGGTGACCCTTTCGGCCACCTCGGCCTCGACACCGCAGCGACCGTTGCGGCATAGGCAACTTTTCTCGATCGGAGAACCCCGAGCGCCTAGGCTGGACAGGTGGACGACGTGCCGGCTGAGGTCGCCGACCGCCTCTACACGGTGCCGCCCGAGGGGTTCGTGGCGGCCCGCACCGAGGCGGCCGCTGCGGCGCTTGAAGCGGGCGAGCGCGAGCGCGCCGCCGCAATCGGCAAGCTGCGCAAGCCCACCGTCGCCGCCTGGCTCGTCAACCTCCTCGCCATCGAGCGGCCCGAGCAGGTGCGGGAGCTGACCGAGCTGTCCGCCGCGCTGCGCTCCGCCCAGCGTGAGCTGCGCGGGGCCGAGCTGCGCGAGCTGACCACCCGGCGCCGATCGGTCGTAGCGAGGCTGGTCGCCCAGGCGCAGGAGCTGGCGGTCCGCGCCAACCCGGCACTCGCCCGGGCGAAGCTGCCGCTCGCCGAGGTGGAGGAGACGCTCGGCGCGGCGCTGGCCGAGCCGGAGGCGGCGGACGCGGTGCGCTCCGGCCGGCTGACGAAGACGCTGGACTACGCGGGCTTCGGCGAGGTGCCCCGGCCGCAGCTGCGGGTCGTCACCGCCGACTTCACTGCCGAGCCGACCGAGGCTGCCCCGTCCCGGCCCCGGCCCCGGCCCGGGCGGCGCAGCGTGGAGCGGGAGCTGGCGGCGGCGCGTACCGAGGAGGAGAAGGCCCGGGTAGAGCTGGAGCGGGCCGTGGCGGCCGAGGCCGACGGCGCCCGTGAGCTGGCCGAAGCGGAGGCCGCCCTGGCCGAGGCGCAGCGCCGCCGTAGCGCCGCCGAGACGGAGCTGAGCCGGCGCAAGCTCGCCCGCAAGACAGCCGAACGGAACGTCAGTGCGGCGCTGCGCCGGGTAGGCGCGGCCGAGGGGGCACTGGCCGAGCTGGACATCGGTCCCGCCCGAGGGGGCACCGGCTGAGCTGGGCACCGGGCCCGCCCAGGGCACCGCCGGGCTGGACACCGGACCCGGCCGCGGCCAGGGTCGCCGGACCGGGTGACCCAAGCCACATGACAGGCACCCGGCCACCGGGCGTTGCAGAATCACCGGGTGACCCCGGACCACGCCGCGGCCTGCGCCAAGCGCGGCGTCAACAAGCTCGGTGGCGCGTTCGGCACCTGCCCGAAGACCCTGCGCCGGGCTCGTGAGCTGGGCCTGACCGGCTGGGCCTTCTATATTGCAGGCCGCGGCGGTGCGCTCGGCGACGTGCGGTCCGACACGGTCGCCGCAGCTCTGGGCTTCATCGCCCCGGACGCCGTACGCGACGGCTGGGAGGCCGCCCGGCGGGTGGGCCGGCCGGACCAGATCGCCGCGCACAGTCTGGCCGAGTGCTGCCGGTGGGGCCGGGAGAAGCTGACCGGGGTGCCCGGGCTCGGCCGCCTCGTCGAGCTCGCTGAGCGGACGGCCCTCGCCGCCGACCCGACCGGCCTGCCGCTCTTCGCGGCCTGGCGGGCGATGCCGGTGCCGGACGACGCGCCGCCCGCGCAGGCCGCGGTCCTGCTGCACCTGCTGCGCGAGCACCGGGGAGGGGCGCACCTGATGGCCGTACGGGCGGCCGGGCTGACGCCGGTCGAGGCGATCGTCGCCGGCCCGGACGGGGAGGCCGGGGCGATCTCGTTCGGCTGGCCGGCGCCGTACCCGGTCCGCACGCCCCTGCTGCGCCGGCGGGTGTGGGCCGAGGCGCTGACCGACCGGATCGCGGGCGCCGCCTTCCAGGCGTTGGACGTGCCGGAGCGGGGGGAGTTCGTCAGCCTGCTCGACGCGGCCATGCTGGCGGTGCAGGAGCCCACTGGCGAGCTTCCGGCGGTCACCGGCTGAAGACCAGCAGCGGCGGTGCCGGTCACCCCTCGATCGGCTCGGGACGGGTGGGCCGGGCCCGCAGGGCCGCGACGTAGTCGTCCGGGGCCCCGGCCTTCTCCGCCGCGTTGGCGATCTCGGACAGGTACCACCCGCTGGGCAGGCCGCCCTCGTACCCGTTGAAGACGTAGACCCACGCGGTCACGTCCCCGTCCAGGGTGGCCACCCGCACGTGCAGCGTCTGGTACGCCCCGGCGGCCACGCCCTCGATCTCGTCCAGCTGGGCGGCGTCCCACTGGTGCACGTCGTAGAGCGCGACGAAGACCCGGTCTCCCGGCGACTCGACGACGGTGGTGACCGCGCCGTCCCAACCGAGGTCGCCGTCACCGGCGAAGGTCAGCCGCCAGCCTTCCAGCCAGCCGGTGCCGATCATCGGAGAATGCGGACAGTAGGCCCGCATCCGGGCCGGATCGAGGTTCGAGCCATACGCTGCGTAGAGACGCACGGCGATGACGATAGCCCGGAGCCGGCACCGGAGAGAATACGACGGAGCGTGTCGAGTTGCGGGGGTAGGGAGAATGTCGCGATGAGCCGCATTGTGATCATCGGTGGGGGCCCCGCCGGGTACGAGGCGGCGCTCGTGGCCGCCCAGCTCCAGGCGGACGTGACGGTGGTGGAGGCCGAGGGCGCCGGCGGCGCCTGTGTGCTGCACGACTGCGTCCCGTCCAAGACCTTCATCGCCAGCTCGGACGTTGTCACCGGCTACCGGGACACCGACGAGTTCGGGGTCCACTCCGGCGGCCTCGCCGCCGTACGGGTGGACGCGGCGGCCGTGCACACCCGGGTGAAGCGGCTCGCCCAGGCGCAGTCCGGGGACATCCATAACAAGCTGGTAAAGGCCGGGGTCAACCTGGTACGCGGAACCGCGCGCCTCGGTGAGGATACGCTCGGTCACACCCACCGAGTGATGGTGACCCCCACAGATGGTGACGGTCCGTACCCGGTCGACGCGTCGACCGTCCTGGTCGCCACCGGCGCGACTCCCCGGGTCCTGCCTACCGCGGTCCCGGACGGCGAGCGGATCCTGACCTGGCGCCAGGTCTACGACCTGCCGGCCCTGCCGGAGCACCTGGTCGTCGTCGGCTCCGGGGTGACCGGTGCCGAGTTCGCCTCGGCGTACCTGGCCATGGGCGTACCGGTGACCCTGGTCTCCAGCCGGGACCGGGTGATGCCGCACGAGGACGCGGACGCCGCCATGGCGATCGAGAGCGTCTTCCAGGCCCGGGGGATGACCATCCTCAGCAACTCGCGCGCCGCCGCCGTGCGCCGCACCCCGGACGGCTCCGGCGTCGTGGTGGAGCTGACCGACGGCCGCTGCGTCGAGGGCAGCCACGCGCTGATGGCGGTCGGCTCGGTGCCGAACACGGCCGGGCTGGGCCTGGCCGAGTACGGCGTGACCCTCGGTGCCGACGGCTACCTGCCGGTGGACCGGGTGAGCCGGACCAACGTGCCCGGCATCTACGGCGCCGGCGACTGCACCGGCGTGATGCTGCTGGCCAGTGTCGCCGCGATGCAGGGCCGGATCGCGATGTGGCACTCGCTCGGCGAGGCGGTCGCGCCGCTGAAGCTGAGTACGGTGGCCGCCAACGTGTTCACCGACCCGGAGCTGGCCAACGTCGGCGTGTCGCAGTCCGATGTGGACCGCGGCAAGGTCCCGGCCCGGCAGGTGGTGCTGCCGCTGGCCGGCAACGCCCGGGCCAAGATGGCCGGGCTGCGCGACGGCTTCGTCAAGCTCTACTGCCGCCCGGCGAGCGGGCTGGTCATCGGCGGCGTGGTGGTGGCACCGAAGGCGAGCGAGCTGATCCTGCCGATCAGCATCGCCATCGAGAACCACCTCACCGTGGACCAGCTGGCCCACACCATCACCATCTACCCGTCGCTGTCCGGGTCGCTGACCGAGGCCGCCCGCCAGCTGATGCTGCACGCCCAGGACTGAGGCGGTACTAGCTACAAGGCTTTGAGCAGGGCAATGTCGACGGGTCGTCCAAGACCAACAGAGGTACGCCCGCAGGACGCGCCAAGGCGTGGAACAACGCGGCGCAGGCGCTGTCCTCGCTTACCTTCCCCTCAGTCTGGCTAAGGTAGTCGACGAGGAACCGCCGGATCGGCTCGCCGGCAACGGTGTCGGGAGCCGATCCTCGGCACTCATCGGAGAGCGCGAGCACGCTGAGTATCAAACCGTACACGCGGCTGGACTCTGGCCTGAGCGCTGGCTGGAAGTAGGGGAGGTCCAGACCCCGGGCACCGTGACGGCCATAGAAACGCAACCGCGCGGCTGGGTCCCCGTGGGCCGGGCTGGCCGTGTGCGCAGCCGGGTGCTCGAGCTCCGCTAGGACCGCGCAGGGCTGCCAGCGCTGCTGCCATAACCGCATCGCCTGCGACAGCAGCGTGCCGCCCAGGCCACGGGAGCGCGCATCCTGTCGTACGGCCAGGTACGCGAGCAGCGCCACACCCGTGGGCGGCGACCACTTCCCGACGGCGCCGGCCATGGGGGCGCCATCCTCGCCGACGACGGCGATGACGCTGATGCCCGCCTCCGCAACACCGGTGCGGAAGCTGTCGAGCGTCACCCGTTCTTCCGCTGGGAACGCAGGAGCCAGCACATCGGTGTAGACGGCGTCAAGCAGCAGCCCCGGCTGGCCAACCTCGATGACCGGCATGAGCTCTCCCGTCTAGCGATGACTGCGAGAGCGGTGTCGAGCCTCGCACGTTGGGCGCCGCACGCCGCTCATCCGGCGACGGGGTGCCCCGACGCCCTTTCCGGCACAGGAGCACATGCACATGCCGTCAAGGCTAACGCCGCGGCAAACCGTTGGCGGGCGCCGCCGACCGGCTGCTAGCGTCAACGCATGATCAGCGCCAGCAGCACGACGACGCCGGGCACACCCCGGCGGCGCTGACGTTCACCGTCAAACCCGGCCCGGGGCGCGCGCTCCGGGCCTTCGTCATGCTCCGGTCGCGTCGCTCCGGGGCGTACCCCTCAAAGGAGAGCGACATGAGCGACCACCGCAAGCTCGGCCGGGAGCTGGAGCTGTTCTGTTCCGACCCGCTGGTCGGTGCCGGCCTGCCGATCTGGCTGCCGGCCGGCGCCGCGGCCCGCCACGCGGTCGAGGACTACCTCTACGAGCTGGAGCGCCAGGCCGGCTACCAGCACGTCTACTCGCCCCCGCTGGGCAAGCGGGAGCTGTACCAGCGCTCCGGGCACCTGGCCCACTTCGAGGCCGACATGTTCCCGCCGATGGCGGTCTCGGACGACGACGAGCTCGTGCTGCGGCCGGGGCTGTGCCCGCACCACGCGCTGGTGTTCCGCGCGCGCCAGCGGTCGTGGCGGGACCTGCCGCTGCGCGTGGCGGAGCTGGGCGGGATGTACCGGGCCGAGCGCTCCGGGGTGCTCGGCGGGCTGTCCCGGGTACGCGCGATCTGGCTCAACGACGCGCACAACTTCTGCCCGCTGGAGCAGGCGGGCGACGAGGTCGCCGCGGTGCTGGCGCTGATGCGCCAGGCGCACGCGGCGCTGGGCGTGGCGCCGGCGGGGTTCCGGCTGTCGCTGCGCGGGGCGGGCGACAAGTACGCGACCGACCCGGCGATGTGGGACCGGGCCGAGGCGATGCTGCGCGACGCGCTGCGGGGGCTCGGGCTGGACTACTCGGAGGCCGCCGACGAGGCCGCGTTCTACGGGCCAAAGATCGACGTGCAGGTGGTGGACCCGGTCGGGCGGGAGTCGACCCTCGCCACCATCCAGCTCGACCTGCTCCAGCCGGCGCGGTTCGAGCTGTCCTATGTGGACAAGGGCGGGGAGCGGCGGCGGCCGGCGATGGTGCACCGCAGCCTGGTCGGCAGCATGGAGCGGCTGTTCGCGTACCTCATTGAGGTGCATGAGGGCGCGTTCCCGGTCTGGTACGCCCCGGTCCAGGTCGCCGTGCTCCCGGTCGACTCCGGCCAGGCGGCTCAGGCCGCGGCGTTCGCCCGCCGGTGTGTCGAGGCTGGGCTGCGGGCCGAGGTCGCCGCCGAGGGCTCGCTGGGTGCCCGGGTACGCCACGCGGTGAGCCGGAAGGTGCCGTACGCGGCCGTCATCGGGGCGGCTGAGGCGGCCCGGGACCAGGTGGCGCTGCGGCTGCGTGACGGGCGCCGGCTGGAGCCGGTGCCGGCCGCGGAGGCGGCGGCCCTGGTAGCCGGGGTGTCCGCAGCCCGGTCACCGAAGCTGCTGCCGTAGCCGCCACGCCCGCCCGGTGCCGCAGCGCCACGCCCGGCTGGTGCCGTAGCCGCCACGCCCGGCCGAACGCGGCTACTTCAGCTGGCAGATCGTGGCCCCGGCGGAGACCACATCGCCGACCGCCGCGGTGAGATTGGTCACCACGCCGGCCTTGTGGGCGTTGAGCGGCTGCTCCATCTTCATCGCCTCGAGCACGACGACCAGGTCGCCCTCTGCCACCTCGTCACCCTCTGCCACGGCGATCTTGACGATCGTGCCCTGCATCGGGGAGGTGAGCGCGTCACCCCCGGCTGCGGCGGTGTGCCGGCGGGAGCGGCCAGGGCGGGCACTGCGGTTGGGCGCGGCGCTGGAGCCGGCGGCGCCGCGCTCGCTCGTACCCCCGCCGAAGCCGGCGGGGAGGCTGACCTCCAGCCGCTTGCCGCCCACCTCGACCACGACGGTCTCGCGCTGCGCCGCCTCGCCGACCTCGGCGGCGCCGGTGAAGGGCGGCACGCCGCCGGCCCACTCGGTCTCGATCCACCGGGTGTGCACCCGGAACGGCTCGTCCACAAAGGACGGGTCGCGCACGATGAGGCGGTGGAACGGCAGCGCGGTGGCCATGCCCTCGACGACCATCTCGTCCAGCGCGCGGCGGGCCCGCTCCAGGGCCTCGGTCCGGGTCTCCCCGGTGATGATCACCTTGGCCAGCAGCGAGTCGAAGTTGCCACCGACGACGCTGCCCGCCTCGACGCCGGCGTCCACCCGTACGCCGGGCCCGGCCGGCAGCCGCAGCCGGGTGACCGTGCCGGGCGCGGGCAGGAAGCTGCGGCCCGGGTCCTCGCCGTTGATGCGGAACTCGATCGAGTGCCCGCGCGGCACCGGGTCGGCGTCGAGGCGCAGCTTCTCGCCGGCCGCGATCCGGAACTGCTCGCGGACCAGGTCGATGCCGGCGGTCTCCTCGGTCACCGGGTGCTCGACCTGGAGCCGGGTGTTGACCTCGAGGAAGCTGACCGTGCCGTCGGCGCCCACCAGGTACTCCACCGTGCCGGCCCCGTGGTAGCCGGCCTCCCGGCAGATCGCCTTGGCCGACTCGTGGATCTGGGACCGCTGCTCCGGGGTGAGGAACGGCGCCGGTGCCTCCTCGACCAGCTTCTGGTGCCGCCGCTGGAGCGAGCAGTCGCGGGTGCCCATCACCACCACGGCCCCGTGCTGGTCGGCGAGCACCTGCGCCTCCACGTGCCGGGGCCGGTCCAGGTAGCGCTCGACAAAGCACTCGCCCCGGCCGAACGCGGCGACCGCCTCCCGGGTGGCCGACTCGAACAGCGCCGGGATCTCAGCCATCGTGCGGGCGACCTTCAGGCCGCGCCCGCCGCCGCCGAAGGCGGCCTTGATCGCGACGGGCAGGCCGTACCGCTCGGCGAACGCGATGATCTCGTCGGGGCCGGTGACCGGGTCCGGGGTGCCGGGCACCAGGGGCGCGCCGGCCCGCTGCGCGATGTGCCGGGCGGTGACCTTGTCGCCCAGGTCGCGGATCGCCTGCGGGGTGGGGCCGATCCAGGTCAGCCCGGCGTCGAGCACGGCCTCGGCGAAGGCGGCGTTCTCGGCGAGGAACCCGTAGCCGGGGTGGACCGCGTCCGCGCCGGCCTGGGTCGCGACCGCGACGAGCTTGTCGATGCGCAGGTACGTCTCGCCGGCGGTGTCGCCGCCGAGCGCGTACGCCTCGTCGGCGAGGGACGCGTGCGGCGCGTCGCGGTCGGAGTCGGCGTATACCGCGACGCTGGCCAGGCCCGCGTCACGGCAGGCGCGGATGACCCGGACCGCGATCTCGCCCCGGTTGGCGATGAGAACCTTGCGCACGAGTGGACGCTCCTCCCCGCGAAGGTGGCCCCCCGGACGGCCGCTGGCGCGGTCGACCGGGGGCGCCCGGCTGAGCCTGCGACGTCCGTCTGAGTCTATCGGCGCAGTTGATCACCTGCGCGGCGACAGCGCGCCACGGGGAGGTCAGCGGCGGCGGGCCAGGGTCAGGCCGTCCGCGATCGGCAGCATCACCGACTCCATCCGCTCATCGGCGAGCACGTCGGCGTTGAAGCGCGCGATCACCCGGGTGTCCTCGTCGTCCGGGGCCGGGTCGAGGACCCGGCCGTGCCGCAGCACGTTGTCGACGAGGATCAGCCCGCCCGGACGCATCCGGGGCACCAGCTCCGCCCAGTAGGTCGGGTAGCCGGTCTTGTCGGCGTCGATGAAGGCCAGGTCGATGTGGGGCTCGCCGGGCATCGCGCGCAGCGTCTCGGCGGCCGGCCCCAGGCGCAGCTCGATCCGGTCGGCGACGCCGGCCCGGGCCCAGTACTTCCGGGCCAACCCGGTGTACTCCGCGGAGATGTCGCAGCAGACCAGCCGCCCGCCCGGGGCCAGCCCGCGGGCGATCGCCAGCGCCGAGTAGCCGGTGAACGTGCCGACCTCGACAGCGTGGCGCGCCCCGATGATCCTGGCCAGCAGCTGGAGGAAGGCGGCCTGCTCCGGGGCGATCTGCATGCCGGCCTGGTCCGGGTGGATGGCGTGCGTCGCCTCGATCAGCTCCTGCGCGACCGGGTCCGGCGTGGCGCCATGGGCGACGAGGTACGCGTGCAGGTCGTCGGTGAGCGAGATCGTCCTGGTACTCATGCCGCAGACGCTAGCCGGTCGCGCCACAGCGCGGTCACGCCCACGCCCAGCTGGTCCAGCAGGCGCCGCAGCAGCGGCAGCGAGATCCCGATCACAGTGCCCGGGTCGCCGTCGATGCGCTCCACGAACGGCCCGCCCAGCCCGTCGATGGTGAAGGCGCCAGCGACATGCAACGGCTCGCCGGTGGCGACGTACGCCTCGATCTCGGCGTCGGTAACGTCGGCGAAGTGCACCGTGGTGGAGGCCACCGCCTCAGCCGTCTCGCCGGTGTCGACAGCGACCAGGCTGTGGCCGGTGTGCAGGACGCCGGCCTGGCCCCGCATCCGCCGCCACCGCGCCGCCGCCTCGGCCGGGTCCGCCGGCTTGCCGAGGATCTCGCCGTCGAACGCGAGCACCGAGTCGCACCCGAGGACGAGCGTGCGCGCCGCCTCCTGGGTGTGGTGGCGCAGCCGCTCCGCGACCGCCCGGGCCTTGATCCGGGCCAGGGTCAGGCAGAGCGTCTCGGCGTGGTTCGAGTCCACAATAGACTCGTCCACGCCGGACACGATGACGTCCGGGTCGATGCCTGCGGCGCGCAGCGTACGCAGCCGGGCCGGGCTCGCCGACGCGAGCACGAGCTGGGTCCTCACGCGAGGGAACGCTACCCGGGCCGGATGCAACCGGGCACCCGGGCAGGGCGTGACTAGGACGTGTCAGACACCGCGACGTTCGACGCCTTCTACCGGGCCACCCGGCAGCGGCTCTTCGAGTGCGTGTACGCGCTCACCGGCAACGCGGCCGACGCCCAGGACGCGGTCCACGAGGCGTACGCCCGGGCGTGGCAGCGCTGGTCCTCGGTCGGCGGCTACGGCGACCCGGAGGCCTGGGTACGCACGGTCGCCCGGCGGGTCGCGGTCAGCCGGTGGCGGCGTACACGCAACCGGCTGACCGCGCACCGCCGGCACGGGCCGCCGCCGTCCCTGCCCGCTCCGGGTGACGAGCGGGTCGCCCTGCTGGCCGCGCTCGCCCGGCTGCCGGTCGACCAGCGGGTGGCGATCGTCCTGCACCACCTGTGCGACCTGCCGGTGGCGGCGGTGGCCGCGGAGACCGGGGTGCCCGTCGGCACCGTCAAGGCACGGCTGGCCCGTGGCCGCCGCGCGCTCGCCGCGCTGCTGCGCATCGAGATCCCGGAGGACTCCCATGTCTCTTGACGAGATGTTCGGCCAGCTGCGCGGGCAGCAGCCACCGGCCCCGTTCGCCCCGGCCGAGCTGGTACGCCGGCGCGGACGGCAGCGCGCCCACCGGCAGGCGCTCGCGGCCGGAGCAGCCGTACTGGCCGTCGCGGGGACCGGCACCGGGCTGCTCGCCCTGCCCGACCGGCCGGGTGGGTCGGTCGGGCCGGGGCCGCTGGGCACCTCCGCCCCTGGTGGGCCGGCCGCCACCGCGTCGCCCAACCCGACCGGGTCGCCGGGCGTCCCCGAACCGCCTGTCCCCACCGCGTCCAGATCGCCGTTCACACCGCCTCCTGTGCTCACCGCAGTGCCGGAGACCCTCCTGCTCCAGCGCGCCGACCTTGGTCCCGGCAGCTGGACCAGGTTCCAGCCGGAGGTGTTCGAAGGTCCGCAGCCGTGGACCTGGTCGGACGCGTGCAGCGGCTACAAGTCCAGCGACTACCCGTCGCTGTCGTGGCAGGTCGATGTGCGGACGGTCGGGTACCGGACGGGGCAGGAGAGTGTGGTCGAGGTGGTCGAGCTCTACCGGCTCGGGGCCGGCGCCGCCAACCTTGCCGACGTGGCTGCCGTGGTCGCGTTCTGCGCGGCGGCGACGCCACCGCCCGGCGTGGCGCCGAGCCGGTTCACCATCGTCGGGGCCGAGATCGCCGGGGACGAGTCGCTGCTCGTGAAGCACGAGGCGTGGTACTACCAGGGCGAGACTCTCGCCCCGACCCCGTTCGTCACCTATCTGGCGGTGGTACGCGTCGAAGACTTCGTCGCCACGGTACGGTCCCGGGACGAGGCGTACGTGCGTACCCTCGCCCTCAAGGCCGCCGCGCGGCTGGTGTGACCTCCCTGCGCTGGACTGCGGCGGTCCGAGGGTCGGGGTCCGGGGCCAGGTCAGCGGTGAGGGGCGCCTGCGCGCGTGGGGATCAGCTCAGGCCCACGGCCGGACCCGGGTCGTGCCGGCGGGGTGGTGGTGCCTGCACGACCGGCCGGACTCCTTTACGGGTCTCCCAAGGGTTGTCGGGATCGGGCTGCCGACCCGCAGGCTCCTCCCGCCGCGGTTGGCCGGGCTCGCCGGTGGATATCGAGACCAGATGCCCGTCGGGCGTGCGGAACGTACCGGGTCCGGTCGCCGCGGTTCCGCCCCCAGCACCGGCGCCAGGTCCACGCTGGTGGGCCACGACCGCTCCACCTGGGTCGCCTCGGTGCTGGTGGGTCGTGCCCGCTCCGCCGGTGTCGCTGGCCTGCTGGCGACCCCAGACGACGCCACCGGCCGGGGTACCTGCCTGATGAACGCCCCAGGCGGCGATGTGGGAGGCACCTGGGCGGTTCCCGCTGCTCGGGGCGGCGGTGTTCGTCTCGCCGAGCACCCCGCCGACCGGGTTCGCCCGCTGGACCGGCCGGTGCCCGCCGGGCTGGGCCAGCCCGATGCCGGGTGGCCCGCCGATCACCCCGCCGGCCGGCATCGGTCGGGCGCCGTGACCAGGCCGGTCGGCGCCCGGATGCCCGGGTGAGACAGTGCCTGGGTGACCGGCTAGGGGAGCACCTGGATGACCAGGCGGAGCACCCGGCCGGGCGCCACCGTCAGGTGCCGGCGCGGCCGTACCTCCGCCTGGCGACCGTCCGGGGCCCCCAGGCGATGGCGCGCCCGGGACCGGGCCGATCACCCCAGGAACCCGGCCGCCGGTGGCAGGCGCTGGCCGCGCGGTCCGTGGCGCGGGCGCGGACCGCGAGAGTGGGGCCAGTGGCAGCGGCGGTGGCGGATGCGCAGGCGGTGTGCGAGTGCCGGGAACCGGCGGCGACCCGGATGCGCGGGCCACGCTGGAGCGGAGGCCGGCGGGCGCGACCTGGGGTCCAGACCGCACCGGTGGACCAGTTGGTCCCGGCGCTGCTGGGCGCGCCACGCCGGGGGCGGTCCGGACCGCCGGGGGAGACGGGACCGCCGCGGGAGCCGGGACCACTGGAGGGATGGCGGGCGGCACCAGGCGCTGGCCGCGGCGTGACGGGACAGCCGCCGCGCCATCCTCGGCCAGGCTCGGTGCCGTGTACGCTGGCGGCGTGACCATCAGGTAGCTCGCCGCGGCGAGCGCCCCGCTCAGCTCCACCATCAGCCCGCGGGCCTGCTGTGCCAGCTCCTCCTGCCGGCCGGGCGGGACCGGGGCGGGACCGGGCGACGGAACCGGCGTGCCAGCGGCCGGCGGCCGGTACGCGGCGAGCCGCTCCTCGTTGGCGAGCCACTCCTCGTACACCGGGCGCAGCCTGTTCCGCGTGGTGTCGATGGTGGCGGTGACCACCGAGACCGTGGTGTGGTTCGCCGCCGCCGCGTCGTACGTCGACTGCACCGACGAGATCATCTCGTCCATCCGGGCCAGGTAGGCCTGGGCCGCCTCGCTGCGCTCCGGCGGCCAGGTCACCGCGATCCACTCCCGGTAGTCCCGCATCCGTCGCAGGTGGGCCGAGGTGAGCTGGTACGCCTTCCGCCAGCCGTCCACATGCGTCCACTGTGGATCAGTCGGGTAGCCGGCGAGCACCGACCAGATCTGCGCTACGTCCATCCTGGACCAGTCGGTGTAGCCGCCGCCGCCGCCCTCCGCCACGGAGTGGGGCATCAGGCGACATCCTCGGCCCGGCCGGCGGCGAGCCGGTCCGCGTCGCCGTACCGCTGGCTGGCCACCTCGGCGCCGGCGGCGAGCGCTCCCGTGGCGTTGCCGTGCTCGGCGAGCAGCGCGGTGAGGACCTGCTGGCTCTCGCGGTGCCGGGTCAGGAACTCCAGCAGCTCGACGAAGCCGGTGGCCGGCGCCGCCGCCGGCACCGTCATGTCGGCGTCAACCAGGTCACGTTCGGGCAGGAAGCCCTCTGCCAGCTCGGCGCGCAGCGCCGCCGCGACGCCCGCCATGCCCGCGTGGTCGGCCCCGATCGACAGGTGGTCGTAGGCCGGCCGCCACACCGGCGCGGCGTCGTCCCGCCAGAGCTCCAAGGTGCCTCCCAGGTGAACGGGCGCGTCAGGGGTGTGGAGGGGTCAGCCCGGCAGCCCGGAGGCCCGCCACGCGCCCGGCCCGGGCCGGGCGCCGGTCCGCAGGCTGCGCCCTCCGGCCAGGCCACTGGCCCACCAGCGGGAGACCCGCGCGGGCACCGGCGGGGACACCCCCCGCCGCCGCAGCAGAAGTACGCCGACCAGCGCCGCGACCTCCTCCGCGGTCGGCGTGCCCCGCTCGATACGGATCACCGGTTCGGTATCTTGTCCGTTCCGCAACGCCTCGACCCTCCGGACGAATAGACAGAGCCGAGCATACTGGGCTGGTGGCCGGCAGCGCGCTGGGTGCACTGCGGGGCGGCGCCGTTCTCGGTGCGGTCCTCGGGCTCGCCATGGCGGCTCCGGCGGCAGCGACCTCGGCGGGGACAGCAACCTCGGCGGGGGCAGCGGCTCCGGTGACGCCAGCGGCAGCGGCTCCGGCCGCGCCGACCCGGGCCACCGACCCGGAGCCTGCCTCGTCCCCCGCGCCGATCGCCTTCACGGTCACCCTGGCGGCCCGGCTCTGCGACTCGTACGCGCAGGTCATGGCCAACCGGGTCCGCGGCGACGCGCAGGAGAGCCTGGCCCGGCCCGGCCTGGACAGCGTCTACCGGCCCGGCCAGCCGGTGGACCCGGCGGTGGAGGCCGCGGCGTCCGCGGCCTGCCGCCCGCTGCCCGGCTGGCGCTTCACGTTCGGCGACGGCCACACCCGGCCCGGGCTGTTCAGCGTGGTCAAGGGGGTCAACGGGGGCGCCGGGCCGACCGCCGCCGGCACGCCGCTGCTGGACCAGCTCGGCAACCCGACCGAGCACCAGCTGGCCGGCGCGGTCACGGTGACGCTCACCGAGCGCCAGGCACAGCTGGCCCACCAGCACCGGCTGTGGGTCCAGGGCGGGCGGGTCGACAACCCGGCCGGCTCGTACGGCTTCGGCGCGCTGCGCTGCGCGGTCGACAACGGCAACGGCAACAACGTGGAGTGGGTGGGCTTCCCCGCCGGCACCCGGCACGTGTTCTGCTTCGCCTACTACGTGCGCTCCCCGCCGGGCGCCGCCGCGCTGGTGGTACGGCAGGAGGTCACGCGCCGGCTGGGCGTGCCGCAGCGGTTCCCGTTCACCTCTGACGCGTCGTACCGGCCGGGCGGGCTGTTCACCCTGACCACGGCCGGGGACCCGGTCTCGGCCACGTTCGTGCGGGCGGCCGGCGGGCCGTACCCGGTCACCGCCCGGCTGCCCGAGGGGTGGCGGCTGGCGTCGGTGACCTGCGCGTCGCGCTCCGGGCAGAGCTCGGCGGCCGTCAGCGAGGCCACCGCCACCGTGACCCTGGCCGCTGGCGACCTGATGACCTGCACCTACACGGCCGAGCCGCCGGGCGCGGGCGCCGGCGCGCTGACCCTGCGGGCGGTCACCTCGGGCGCGGTCGGCGCGGTGGCCTTTGCGGTGTCGGGGGCGGCCGGCACCCGCCGGCAGGCCGCCACCACCGCCGCCGAGGACTCCGCGACGGTGGCGAGCGGCGACGACCTGGCCGGGCTACCCGCCGGCGGGTACGCCGTGACGGTCACCCCGCCCAGCGGCGCCGGCCGGTGGGGGCTGTCCGCCGTGGTCTGCGACGGCGAGCGGGTGGCCGCGGACGGGTGGACGGTCAACGTGCCCATCGCCGACGGCCAGCGCCGCGACTGCGTCGCCCACCTGACCCACCGGCCGGCCGCGCTCACCCTGCGCCTGGCGACGCTCGGCGGCACGGCCGGCGGTGGGTTCACGGTCACCCCCGCGCCGTCGCCGGTGGCAGGGGCCGGGGACGGCTGGCCGGCGAACGCCACGACGAGCGCGTCCGGGCCGCCGGTCGCCGCTGGTGGCAGCGTCCCGCAGGAGCTGCCGTTCGGGTCGTACACGGTGGTCTCGACGCCCCCGGCCACGACGGCGGCCGGCAGCTGGCGCCTGACCGGGCTCTCCTGCGCCCCGGGGACCGGCCGCTCCGACGCCGATGGCGTGCTGACCGTGGAGCTGACCGAGACGGTGCCGCAGGCGGTGTGCACCGCCACCTACGAGCTCCAGCCGGCGGTGACGCTGCAGGTGGAGGCCAGAGCCGAGGGCACGCTGGAGGCGCGGACCGGTGCCCTGGTCCTGGAGGTGTCCTGCGCGGACGGGGCGACCGGCCGGGTCGTGCTGCCCGCCACCTCGACCGGCCCGGTGGCGCTGCCGAAGGCGCTGAGCTTCCCGGCGCCGACCACGTGCACCGTGACCGGGGCCGACAGCGGCGGGCCGGCCACCCTGTCCGCGTCCATGGAGGACGGGCCGCTCCAGCTGCCTGGCACCGTGCAGATCGGCACGCGGCCGGTGACCGTGACGGTCGTCGCCGCGTACGGCGAGGCCGCCGCCTCCCCGCCACCCCTGGAGCAGCAGGTGGCTCGGCTGCTGCCGATCGCGGCGATCGGGGTCGGCCTGGTCGGCATCGGCGCGTTGGTGCTGCTCGTGGTGCTTGCCCACCGCGGCGGCCGCTGACGCCACGCCGCCCGCTCTGCCCGGAGCCCGTGAGGACTGCCTCATGCCGGTCCGTTGCCGCATGATCCGGCCCAAGGTCGGGTAACGAGGTTCCGATGACTGGCACACAGACCCTCGTCGCCGGGCGCTATCGACTGGTGGAGCCCCTGGGCCGCGGCGGTATGGGCACGGTCTGGCTGGCCCGCGACGAGATCCTGCACCGGGACGTCGCGGTCAAGGAGGTCGTGCCGCCGCCGGGCCTGACCCAGCAGGAGCAGGAGGACCTACGCCGCCGCACGCTGCGGGAGGCGCGGGCCGCCGCCCGCCTCAACCATCCCAACGTGGTACGTATGTACGACGTCGTGGACAGCCCGGGCGCGCCGTGGATCGTGATGGAGTACGTGCAGGGCCGGTCGTTACAGCAGGTCATCGTGGAGGACGGCCCGGTCCCGCCGGCGCGGGCGGCGCGGATCGGGCTCGACGTGCTCGCCGCGCTGCAGGCCTCCCACGCGGTCGGCGTGGAGCACCGCGACGTCAAGCCCAGCAACGTGCTGCTGGCCCAGGACGGCCGGGTGGTGCTGACCGACTTCGGCCTGGCCACGGCGCCCGGCGAGGCGACGGTGACCCGGCCCGGCCTGGTGCTGGGCTCGCCCGCATACATCTCCCCGGAGCGGGCCCGCGGCGAGAACGGCGGACCCGAGTCGGACCTGTGGTCGCTCGGTGCCACGCTCTACGCGGCGGTGGAGGGCAAGTCCCCGTTCGACCGGTCGTCACCGATGGCCACCCTGACCGCGCTCGCCACCGAGGACCCCCCGCCGCCGAAGCGGGCCGGCCGGCTGCGCCGGGTGCTCGACGGCCTGCTACGCAAGGACCCGGCCGAGCGGATGAGCGCCGCTGAGGTCGAGCGGCTGCTGCGCAAGGTGGCCGGCAGCGACCGGCCCTCGGCGTTGACCCAGGCGTTCCGCCGCACCACCGCGCCGGCCGGGCGCCCGTCGCCGGCCGCTGCCGCCCAGTCCTCGGCCAGCTCGGCCGTCGTGGCCGTACGGCCACCAGCTGTCCTACCCGCTCCAGCAGGGGGCGGAGCTGCCCTACCCGGCTTGGCCGCCTCCGCGGCGGCACCACGCGTGCTGCCGGGGTCGGGGTCGGCCACCGAGACGGTGCCGCGGCGGGAGCTGCCGGAGGTGCCGCGGCTGCCCGAGCACCCGTCGATCGGGCGGGCGCCCGTCCCGGTCCGACCGGTTCCGGAGGAGGAGCCCGACACCGCCGACCGGAACAGCCACCGGATCCGGCTGGCGATCGCCGTACTGGCGCTTCTGGCGCTCGGGCTGGCTGCCTTGGCCCTGTTGGGGCCGGAAGGGCAGCTCCCCGGTGGCGGAACCGCTGACCCGCGCGGCGGGTCGGAGCCGGCCACCTCACCAGCCTCGCAGCCGACGCCAGACCCGGGCGCGGGCACGGACCCGGCGACCGGGCCCACGGCCGGGCCGACGACCGCCGCCCCACCGGCCGGGCAGCCGCCCGCCGGTGCTCCCGCGACCCGCCCGCCTGCGCAGGTGCCGGCGCCCACCCCCGGCTCGGGTGGCTTCACCCCGCCCGCCGGCTGGCGGATCTACCGCGACTCGACCGGTTTCTCGGTAGCGGTGCCGTCGAACTGGACCGTCTCGCGCCGCGGCACGATCGTCTACTTCGACCAGCCTGACGGCAGCCGGCTGCTCGGGATCGACATCACCGACGAGCCCAAGTTCAACCCGGTGGCGGACTGGGAGGCCCAGGAGGACTACCGGGTCGCGCGCGGCGACTTCCCCGACTACGAACGCATCAAGATCGTTGAATGCAACTTCTTCCGGGCCTGTGCCGACTGGGAGTTCCGCTACACCCGCAACGGCGTACGGATGCACGTGAACAACCGCGGGTTCGTGGTGTCGGACACCCGGGCGCACGGCATCTGGTGGTCCACGACCGACGCGGACTGGGCGGCGAGCTTGGCGTACCTGGATGTGGTCTTCCGCAGCTTCCGCCCCGCGCCGTAGCGGCTGCACCAGGTGACATCTCCCAGCTACCGGCGACCGCGCACCAGGTCGCCGATGACCGGCAAACGCCAGCTCCGGCGGCCTACGGATAAGGTCGGCGCGTGGCCGAGTCGTGTTATCTGCGCTACCCGCACGTTGCACGCGATCTCGTCACGTTCGTGGCTGAGGACGATGTCTGGCTCGCCTCGCTGAGCGAGGCGGCGGACGGCCGGGGCACCCGGGCGTGGCGGCTGACTGCGGACCGGGCACCGGTGCTGCATCCGCGGCTGAACCCGTCAGCCACGCACGTCGCCTGGGTCTCGACTCGCGACGGCATCCGGTCGCTGTTGGGCGGCCCGCGCGAGGCGTATGCGGTGTCCGTGGACGGCGGTTCGATCAGGCGGCTCACGTACTGGGGTGACTGGTTCGCGACGGTTCGCGGTTGGGTCAGCGACGACGAGGTGCTCGTGCTCAGCCGGACCAGCCAGCACGCCAGCAGGAAGACGTGGGCGTACGCCGCGCCGTTGAGCGGGCCGGCTCGCCGGCTCGGCTACGGGCCGGTGGGTGACGTCGCGGTACACGACGGTGCTGTGCTGGTGGGCAGCGCCATGAACGTCGAGCCGGCCGAACCGGCCCATTGGAAGGGCTACCGCGGCGGCGCCGGTGGCAAGATCTGGTACTCGCCGGACGGCTCGCACTACGAGCGGATCCTCGCCGCCGTGGGTGACAACCTGGTGAACCCGATGTTCGTCGGGTCCCGGGTGGTGTTCCTGTCGGACCACGAGGGGACCGGCGCGCTCTACTCCGCGCGCCCGGACGGCGCGGACCTGCGCCGCCACACCGACCTCGGCGAGTACTACGCCCGGCACGCGACGACCGACGGCCAGCGCGTGGTCTACCAGCGTGCCGGGGAGATCTGGATGCTCGGGTCGCTGGACGCCGAGCCGGTACGCCTGGACATACGGCTCAGCGGAGACCGCTCGGGGCGCGCCCCCTACCAGCTGTCCGCGCGGTCGCAGCTGGGCTCGTTCACGCTGGGTCCAACCGGCCGGGTGCTCGGCGCCGAGGTACGTGGCACTGTGCACTGGCTGCCCGGCCGGGACGAGCCCGCCCGGGCGCTGCTCGCCGAGCCGGGCGTACGCGGTCGGCTCCCGGTGGTCATCCCGGGTACGGACGCCGTCGCGTGCGCGTCGGACAGCGGCGGCGAGGACGGTCTCGATGTGATCCCGGCTGATGGGTCGGCTGCGCGGCGGATCGGGCACGGCGAGCTTGGCCGGATCCTGGAGCTGGCGGTGGCGCCGGACGGGCGCACCGCAGCGGTCGCGTGCGCCGACGGCCGGCTGCTGACCGTGGCGCTGGACGGCGAGCCGGTCATCACCGAGATCGCACGCAGCACCAACGCAGAGGTAGCGGGCCTGGCCTTCGCTCCCGACTCCGCGCTGCTCGCCTGGGCGCAGCCGTGGCGGCCGGAGCGCCGTGGCTCGCACATACGGCTGGCCCGCCTGGCCGACGGCACCGTCGTCGACGTGACCCCGCCCCGCTTCGACGACACCTCGCCGGCGTTCACCCTGGATGGCAAGCACCTGGCGTTCCTTTCGAACCGCACATTCGACCCGGTACGCGACACGCATACCCCTGATCTCGGGTTCCTGCCCGGGGTGCGGCCGTATCTTGTGCCGCTGCTGGCCACAACGCCTTCGCCGTTCGCACCGCAGCTGGATGGCCGTCCGGCAGAACCGGGGGTTCCCACGACGCCGGTCGGTCTCGACGTCGATGGGCTGGCCGAGCGGGTCGTGCCGTTCCCCGTGGCGGCCGGACGGTACGAGAAGCTGCGCGCAGTCACCGACGGCGTGGTGTGGCTGGCGCTGCCGCTCGCCGGCGAGCTGGGTGAGGCGGCAGTCGGCGCGGCCGAGGAGCACCCGACCCGGCTGGTCCGCTACGACCTGGCTGCGCGCAAGCGCTCGATCGAGGTCGAGGCCCTGGACGACTACGCGGTCTCGGCGGACGGGAACCGGCTCGCCTACCGGACCGGTGAGACGGTGGAGACCAAGCCGACCGGCGTGGACAAGGTTGTCACCGTCGACCTGGACCGGATCCGGGTGACCATCGAACCGGCGGCCGAGTGGGCGCAGATGTACCACGAGGCGTGGCGGCTGATGCGGGACAACTTCGAGCGCGCGGACATGGCAGGCGTGGACTGGCCCGCGATGCGCGAGCGCTACCGGCCGCTGCTCGACCGCATCGGCTCAGTGGACGACCTGCGCGATGTGCTGTGGGAGCTGCACGGCGAGATGGGCAGCTCGCACGCTGGGATAATGCCACCGGCCGCGGACGGCGACCCGGCGCTGGCCCAGGGCCTGCTCGGTGCCGACATCGAGCGTACCGAGGATGGGGCCTGGCGGATCGCGCGGATCCTGCCCGGTGAGTCGTCGGTGGTCGGCGCGCGCTCCCCGCTGGCCGCCCCGGGCATAGCCGCAGCGCCGGGCGATCTCATCGTCGCGGTGGACGGGCGGCCGGTGGACCCGGACCTCGGCCCGAACGCGCTGCTTGTCGGCAAGGCCGACGAACCGGTCGAGCTGACACTCCGGCGCGACCAATCCGACCGGCGGGTCGTCGTGGTTCCGCTGGCGAGCGAGTACGCGGTCCGCTTCTACGACTTTGTCGCCCGGCAGCGGGCCGCGGTCCGCGACGCCTCCGGCGGGCGGCTCGGCTACCTGCACATGCCGGACATGATGGCGCGGGGCTGGGCGGAGCTCCACCGGGACCTGTACCCCGAGCTCCAGCGGGACGGCCTGATCGTGGACCTACGGGAGGCGGCAGGCGGCGACGACTCGGTGCCGGTGATCGAGAAGCTCGCCCGGCGCATCACCGGCTGGAACGTGTCCAGGTACGAGGAGCCGTTGAGCTACCCCCTCGAGGCACCGCGCGGGCCGGTCGTGGCGATCGCGGACGAGTACACGATGTCCGGCGGTGACATCGTGGTCCAGGCGTTGAAGTCCTACGGCATCGCGACCGTGGTCGGCACCCGTACCTGGGGCGGCACGCGCGGCGTCGACCTCAAGTACCACCTGGTCGATGGCACGCTGGTGGCGCAGCCGAAGTACGCCTGGTGGTTCGCCGGCGTCGGCTGGGCGGTGGAGAACCACGGCGTGGATCCGGATGTCGAGGTGACGATCGCGCCGCATGACTGGGCCGCGGGCCGCGACCCTCAGCTCGACACCGCCGTCCGGCTGGCTTTACAGGCCCTCCAGCAGCGGCCACCCGCGACTCCGCCTCCTGTCTGACCGTGGCGCAGGTCCACCGCGCCGGTGGCGTAGCCGGTGCCGCATGGGCCCAGCACCGGACCAGGTCCATACAGGATGTTGGTCCGGTAGGTCGTTGTCGCTGCCGCGTCGTACACCGCAGCATGCGGACTGTCGTACGAGCCGTAGAAGGCCCCCCGCGACGTGGGGGTCGTCTGGGCTGCTGGCCACAGCCCCCGAGGCCGCCGCGGGGAGTCCGCCGAGCCGTAGGTACGGACCTTGGTCAGGCTGGTGGTGTCCCAGGCGGCATAGCCTGCCGGGATGAACCGACGGGGATGCCTGCACCACATGGAGCTGTGAGTTGGTGTGACATTCTGTCGAAGTGTCGGACGCCGGTACGTGTTGGTCGGCCCTCGCGGAGCCATGGCGGCGCTGCGTCCTGCTCGCATGGGAGTCGTTCCAGGCCGGCGAGATGCCGGTCGGTGCGGGTTGTCGTCGACCGCACTGGAACGACCATCAGTGCGGGGCGGACTCGTCAGCATGAAGGGGTCGCACCAGCCGGCCAACTGGCTGGCACCAGGTTGGCGCATGCCGAGGTGAACGCGTTGGCCGCGCTACCACCGGCCGACTATCGCGACCACACCATGTACACCACTCTTGAGCCCTGCCTACTGTGCACCGCGGCGTTGACCCACTCGCACATCGGTACGGTCCGGTTCGCCGCCGTCGATCCACCATGGGACGGGCTCCTCGCGGCTGGCCCGGCCGTCCCCCCCGATGACCCGGATCGACGAGCTGCGCCCGAACGGGGGATTGGCCAGCACCAGGCTGGCCCGACGGTCGGGCTCACGGGTGAGCGAGTCGCGCACCTCGATCAGCGACGGCCCGTTGGGCTGGCCGATGCCGTGCAGCAGCATGTTCATCGCGGCGAGCCGGGCGGTGCCGTCGACCAGCTCCACGCCGGTGATCGCCCCGCTGGCCAAGCGTCGCCGTTGGTCCGGAGTTAGCATCACAGCGTATCGAAGATACGCAAGATCGCAAGCATGCGCTGCGCGCCGTAGTAGCTGGACTGGGCGACCCGCCTGGTGGGCGGCGTACTCGACCGTGGTGCGCACCCTCTGTCTGATGAGGGTGATCGATCAACTATCTAGGGCCTGTTTACGCTGGCGTCTAGCCAGCCTAGACTCCTACCCTTGTGGTCAAGGAGATGAGCCTGCGAAGCGTGGAGAAGGCTCTCTGGGAGGAAGGTTGCCGGGTGCTCAGTGAGGATGGCAAGCACACCAAGTGGGGCTGTCCCTGTGGCAGCCACACCACGGCAGTGCCGCGCCATCGGAGCATCTCCCCGGTGTTGTCCGCAACATCATCCGTGATCTTGCGTGTAGGCCGAAGGGATGGCTGCAGTGACGACCTACCGAGTGCGCGCCAAGCGATGGGCGCGCGGTTGGGAGCTTCACATCGACGGGGTCGGTGTGACCCAGTCCCACCGGCTTGCCGACGCCAAGGACATGGCCCGCAGCTACATCGCCATGGTGTGCGACATCTCGCCGGACTTGTTCACGGTTGACATCGTCCCCGAAGTCGGAGGGGGGCTTGACGAAGCCGCCACCAACGCTCGGGAGGCGGTACGCCAGGCGGAGGAGGCACAGCGCCGAGCCGCCGCCCGGTCGAGGAGCGTGGCGCGTCAGCTTCATGAGCGCGGACTTTCGGGGCGTGACATTGCGGCACTGCTGCAGCTTTCCCCCCAGCGGGTGTCTCAGCTACTCCAGCCCAAGGGCGGCGGCAAGGCCGGTGGGAGCACAGCGGCTGCACAGGCTGCTGTCAAGAAGACGCGTAGGGGCACGAGCAGCGCCGCCTGACCGCTCGCTCTACCCGGCCTACACAGGCAACGTCGTGACCGCCGCGCTCGCGAGCGGGTGGCGCGGTTGTCGGTGGCTACAGCGCGAGAAGGCGGCGCAGGCCGTGGTCGACCTGGTTGGCGAGACTCACCGGTATGCGACCGTGCCGGTGCCCGAATGCCGACGGATCAGCGAACCTGATGCGGACAGGTCGATGGTGCCACCACCTGCGAGATCTCCCGGTAATGGCAGGAGGAGGTCGGGCACGTTGCCGTCTGCTCGGCTGTGCACCAGGACGATCACGGGATAGGCGTGGCAGTAGGTGTTGGCACTGACGACCAGGACCGGGATCCGTCAGCTGCGAGGGTGTAGTCGACGATGTCGCCACGGGCCGGTATGGCGCTTCGGGCTACCGCGCGGCGTTGAAGTCGGCGAACGCAGCGGCGTCCGCACCGGTCAGGGATGCGTGCCACGCATGTGCGGCAGCCACGGCGCGCCGGTCCAGATACTCGCGGATGGCCTGGGCGACCAGGGCCGAGCGGTTGCCGTCACCAGCGGCGGCGTTGAGATCCGCGCCCAGCTCGTCATCAAGGGTGACGGAGATGCTGACGGCCACAGCCGCGACGCTACCAACGATGTTGTCGCTAGTACGACCTGCGGTCGGATCGGCGTGTCGCCGGCCGATCTCGGGGAGATGTCGACCGAGCTGCGCACTTCAGCCGAGCGAGCCGAGTAAGGCTCCCCATGACTGCCAAGATCACGATCTAAGCGCCAATAGCAAAGTCTGGCTTCACTTTTCTTGCAATAGTCGTGATCTTGAAGCCCCTGGGCGCTCATTCCTGGGACGGCATGAAGCGCGCGCTCTACTTCACCGCGGCGGGGCGTGCGGAGATCGACTCCGGGGCCAGCGGCTCATCGCCGGCCTGGGCGTCCCGGCTGTCCGATGACGACCTGGCGCAGATGAGGCGGCAGCATCCCGTCGAGCCGCGGTGGGCTGCCCAGGATCGCTTGGGACAGCCCACCGCGCGGGCAAAAGAGCTAGAACTGCAGGGGGAGCGTGCCGAAGAACTGGACTCCCACGTAGTGGCCGTACTTGAACGGGTCGGTGCCGGTGGAGTGGCCGTAGAGGATCTGCTCGGCGCCGGGTACCGCAATTGGCGGATGGGCCGGGTCGTACGTGACAAGGGACGGGCTGGGCGAGTACCCGATAGAGAACCCGGTGTAGGAGGCGTTCCCGAGCGACGACCCGACCGGCACGTGCGCCCGGATGTGGGTGTAGCCAACGCTCGGCCCCGCGTTGAAGTAGTCCGTCGTGCCGAACTGGCCGCCCGACGGCACCGAGGTCAGCGGCGCCGGCAACCCGGGAGGAGGCGTGGCAGCAGGATCGAAGATCTTCGGCTGCAACCCGAAGAACAGGAACTGCGGGCCGACGTAGTGCGCCTGCACGCTGAACCCCTCGGAGCTGCTGAGCTGCCAGCTACCAGCCGCCACGGCGACCGGCGGGGCGGCCACCCGGAAGCTGCCGGACAGCGAGTACTGCCCCTCCGCGAACGTCCCGGTCCCGGACGCCGAGCCGATCAGCAGCGGCGACAGCGAGGACCCGACGTCCAGCCGCAGGCTACCGGTGGGCGGCCCGGGGTCGTGCGTCAGCAGCGGACCGTTGTAGCCGACCGAGAGGTTGTAGCGCGCCACCGGCGGCACCCAGGCGGGCAGCCCGGGCAGGCGCAGCCGCCCGGTCTCACCGGTGTCGGCCCGGCTGCGGTCCCCGCTGGCGTACTGGCGCAGGGAGTCGTCCACATCCGCGCCCTCCGGGTCGACGAAGCGCATCGGGTTGTTCGCGCCGTACCCGTAGAGGTTGACCGACGCGCCGTTGTCCAGCGCCGGCTCCGGGCCGGCGGCGTAGGCCGGGTCGGTGGAGACGAACTGGCTGATCCGCGGGTCGTAGTAGCGGGCGCCGAAGTAGTAGAGGCCGGTCTCCTCGTCGAGCTCCTTGCCGGTGAACATGTTCGGCGTCCACTCGATGTTTGACTTCTCCATCACCCAGGTCTCCCCGTACGGGAAGAACTCGGTGTGCTGGAACAGCTGGCCGAGCGGGTCGGTGACGTCGCGGCTGCTGCCCTGGTGGTCCGGGTGGTAGAGATAAAGATCCTTCTCGTACGGGTTGGCGGCGCCCCCGCCACCCCCGGGCTTGTCCTGCTTGGCGAGCTTGGTGGCGAGCCGGGTCGAGCCCACGTAGATGTCCTTCTGCGCCACCTGCCGGTCGCGGATGGTCAGGTACTGGTTGACGTACACCGTCTCGCCGGCCGGGCCCCGCTTGACCACCCGGTTGCCGGAGTCGTCGTACTTGTACGCGATCTCCTGGCCGTTGGTGGTGATGGACCGGATCCGGCCGTCCTCGTCAAAGACCGAGTCGCGCCGGTTGGCGTTGGTGTCGTCATCCCAGCCGACCTGGCAGCCGCTCGGGTCGTAGCGGTAGCTCAGGTCGCCCACCTTGGTCGGTGCGTGCGGGTGCGGCCCGCCGTACGTGTAGCCGTACCCGTAGGTCGTCTCGTGCACCGGGTTGACCTCGCCCGACGGTGACACCACGTCATGCGTCTGCTGCTTGGAGACGATGTTGTGGATGTTGTCGTACGCCATGGCCAGCGTGTACTTGTCGGTCTTGAGGCCGCCGCTGTGCGTGTACTGCCCGGTCGCCCCGACCAGCCGGTAGAGGTCGTCGTAGCTGAACGCCTGGCTGGACGGCCCGCCGAACTCGTTGGGCGGCGGCACAGGGATGTCGTTCACCAGCGTGGTCAGGTTGCCCAGCGGGTCGTAGCCGTAGCGCAGGTCCTGGTACTCCCGCGCGCCCTTGGCCGTTGTGATGCTCGCCAGCCGGCGGTTGTCGGCGCGGTAGGCGAGGTTGGTCCGCACCCCGTTGCCCTCGAGCAGGAAGACCCGCTGGCGGAACTTGTCGTACTCCATCCGCTGCACGTACGGGTAGGTGAAGCCCAGCTTGGCGCCGACCACGGTGCGCGGCAGCCCGCCCGAGTCGTACCCGTAGGTGACCAGCTCGCCATCGGCGTACGTCATGTTCTGCAGCCGGCCGAAGCTGTCGTAGGCGAACTGGGTGGTATAGACCTCCGGGGTGTCCCCGGTGTCGCTGGCGATGGTCTTGACCTCCCGGGTGGTCTCGCCGAGCTTGCCGTAGGACAGCTGCTTGCTGCCGGACCCGTCGGTGACCAGGATGACCCGTCCGGCCCGGTTGTCCGCCGCGCCCGGAGGACCATACGTGTACGTGACGTTGTTGCCCGGGAACGTCGGATAGCTGATCTTCGTCAGCCGGGTGAAGCTGTAGTCGTAGGTGACCTTCGCCAGCGCTCCGGCGAGCGTCGCGGTGGTCTTCTCCACGACGTTCGAGGCGAGGTCGTACGCCTTCACCGTCCTGCCCGCATCCGGACTGTCCACACTGACCTTCCGGCCCAGGGCGTCGTACTCCACCGTGGTCGTGTTGCCATTGGCGTCGCTCATCGCCAGGAGCTGGCCGAGCGGGTCGTAGGCGAAGCTGGTCCACAGTGGCTGTCCGTTGTGGACCTCACGCGCCGAGGTCTGCTTGCCCCGCACGTCGGCGAAGGTCTGCCGCACGCGCAGGCTCGCGTCGGTGGTCGTGGTCATCTGGCGTACGGCGCCGGACCGGTCCGGCCCGAACCCGTACGCATAGCTCGTGGTGGTGTTGTCGGGCAGCCGGACCAGCGTCTTGCGGTCCAGCACGTCGTAGTCGGTGTGGGTCGGCGCCACGCTGTCCACGCCGGTGTTGAACACGCCGGCCTGACCGAGCGGCTCGTCGACCGGGTAGTACGTGTCAACGGCGCGCCCGGCCAGGTCGTAGACGACCTTTCCGGAGACGACCATCCGGTCCTGCGCCGCGGTGGCGTCACCGGTGTGGATGGTGGCGTCCCGCTTGGTCTGGATCTGCCGGCCGAGGCCGTCGACGAAGATGACCTCGTCCACTGTGTCTGTCGCCGACCGGAAGCTGTCCAGGCGACGGCTGGCCGCCCACGGGTCGGCCGCCTCCGGGTGGTACTCGAACGAGATCGTGGGCAGCGCGGTGGACTGCTCGTATGGCCCGCGCACCGCGGTCAGCCGGCCGAAGCCGTCGTACGCGTGCCTGGTCACGCTGCCGTTCGCATCGACCGACCTGGTTATCTGGCCGTAGACGATGTTGTACTCCGAGGTGGACACGTGCCCGATGCTGTCGGTCACCCGGGTGGTGTACGTCTGCACCGCGGCGTCGTACTCGTAGCTCAGCGCGTACCGCTGGCCCGTCTTGTTGGGCGGGTTGGTGACGCTGGCGATGTTGCCGTTGGGCTGGTAGGTCAGGTCGGTCACCGCGGCGGCACCGCCGTCGAGGTAGGCGCGCACCTGGGTCACGTCGCCCGTGGCGCAGTCGATGCTCGCCTCCCGGCGGCGCAGCACCTTCCCGCCGGCGGTCGCGGTCATCGCCACCGCCTGGTGCAGGTAGGTCGCCGGGCAGTCCAGATAGGACAGCGTGGTGTGCAGGTCGTCGGCCGCCCCGGCGTCGCCGGTGTCGACCGTGCTGGTGATCTCGCCGAGGCTGTCGTACGCGTGCGTGGTGGACGTGGTCACGCCCGGCGCCGCGCCGCCCTCGTAGAAGCTGCGGTCGGTGCGGACCAGCTGCGGGAAGACGGTGGCGAGGCGGTCCTGCGGGTTGGCCGCGGCCCCGGTGCCCACGTCGCGCAGCTCGTACACCTGGATCGTCTCGGCGAACAGCTTGCCGGTGTGGTCCCGGGTGGTCTCCCGGGTCAGCAGCCCCTTGGTGTAGAAGCTGTCGTTGGCGTACTCGCGGACCACCTGCCGGTAGAGCGGCTCGCCAGCGGTCGGGCTGCGCTGCTCCTCGACCACCGTGCGGTAGCCGTAGAACTCGCGCTCGAACCGGTCGAAGCGCCCGCCCTCATAGCGGTACGTGGTCAGCCGCTGGTCCACGCCGTCGCCGGCGTGCCCGTCGTGCACCACCAGCCGGGACAGCACAAAGTGCGACTCGGGCTGGGCGTACGTGTTGCCGCTGCGCTCGTAGTCCAGCGACATGGTGGCGCCGAGCGGGCGGCTGACCGTGCGCAGCAGGTTGGTGCGGGCGATCGGGCTGGCGGCCACCGTGAGCGAGCCGTCCGAGTCGCTGGTCACCGCGTCGGCGAAGCCGTCACCGTTGACGTCGCGGACGGAGGCGCCGGGCCGGGACACAGTCTGGCTGACGTCGCCGCCCGGGTTGATGATGACGTAGCAGCCAGCCAGGCAGAGCGGGCCGATGCCGATGGTGAAGTAGACCCCGCCGGCCAGGCTGAACGTCTTGTTGGTGCCGACGTTGTCGGTGAGCGCCCCGAACCAGTCGACATCCGGGGCGAACCCGTCGCCGGTGTTCAGGCCGACCCGCAGCTTGGTGCCGCTCGCGGTGAGCCGGTCCAGCAGCCCGTCGCCGTTGATGTCGAGCAGGGTCCGGTGGCTCGCCGACTCGCTCGAGCTGACCGAGGCGCCACCGCCGAAGCTGTAGATGCCGTCGTTGAAGCCGCCGCCGAGGGAGGCGTTGCTGCTGGACCCGTCGTTGACCTCGCCGCTGCCCCAGGGCTGCGGCGGCGTGAACCCGTACCCGAGGTTGAGCGCCACCCGGATCCGGGGGGTGTTGTTCTCGACCACGCGGGTCACCAGGTCGGGCAGGCTGTCGCCGTTGACGTCGAGCAGCTCGCTCGTGCCAACCGAGGTGCCGCTGCCGAGGCTTGCGTTCAGCGCGAACCCGTACGAGCCCAGCTGGCTACCGCTGTTGTTGCCCTTGGCCTGCCCCTTGGCGTTGGTGTCCACGTCGCCGCGGGAGTTGGCGAAGAAGGACGCCGGGTTGCCGCCGATGCCGAGGTTGGTCGCGCCGTCGTCGTTGCCGCGCACGTCGCCGCCGAGACCGGGCTGCTGCGCGGTTGTGGGGAGGCCGCCGTCGGGTCCACTGTAGATCACCTTGCCGTTGCCGACCGCGTCCGGGAAGCCATCGCCGTTGAGGTCGAGGAAGTCCACCTCACCGGCGCTGCTGCCATCGGAGACCGAGCCGGACAGGAAGCCGACCCCGCCGCCGAGCGCGTTCTGGGAGCTGGTGCTGAACCGGCTCACCCCGCGGCCGGCGGCCATCCCCTCGGTGGGCAGCGGCACGTGCGGCGCGCCGGCCCGGGCGCTGCTCATCTGGGTGCCGGTCACCCAGCTGGCCCGGGTGCGGCAGTACTCCGGGGTGAGCCCGCCGGCCGCCAGCGGCGGCGCGGACACGCTGCACCCGGCCGGGCCGCGCCACGACCCCTCCGCCGGGAAGACCGTGAACGGGTACGCGGTGGCGGTCGTCGGGTCGTACGAGCTCGGGTCGAAAGTGTCGTCGGCGACCAGCAGCGCCTCGTTGACCGGCTGGGTGGCCCGGTCGCCGGCGCCGTTGTAGCCGACGTAGCTCCACCGCCGGTACGACGGCGCGAAGACCTCCCGCGGCGCCGCGCTGTGCAGCACCGCCGGCACCGGGATGCCGAAGAAGCCGAAGCTGAGCGTGACGGTGTGGTTGGTCAGCGCGGCGGTCACCTGCGGGTCGCGGTTGGAGTAGTCGAAGAAGAGCTCCTCGCCCAGCTCGAAGGTGAGCGGGACGCTGGTCGGCTGGGGCACCCCGTCGACGATGTGCACCGGCACCTTGGCCAGCAGCGCGCCCTTGCGCTTGACGGTCATCACGACGTCCGCGTTGGTGCCGGCCGCAGCGGAGATGTTCGGGATGGCGGTGACGGTGACCTCCCCGTCACCGGAGTCGCCGATCACGACCGGGGCCTGCGGCGCCGTCAGGCTGTCCACCGGGTAGACGTCGACGCTGTACGGCGGGTAGAGCTGGATCACCGGCCGGCCGCTGGCGTCCACAACCTGCTGGTTGGGCGGTGCGGTCAGGTAGTACAGCTGCGGTGCCCAGGTCAGCTGCTGTGCCGCGATCGGCGAGTCGACCCGGATCCGTAGCTCGACCGTGTCGTCCTTGGCCACGGTCAGGTCATGAGAGATGTTGACATCGCCCACTGTGGACCGGCTGACCGCCTGGGTGTGGACCACCGCGCCGTTGTGCAGGATCTGCACGGCCAGGTCGTCGGTTGTGGTGGCGAGCTTGTGCAGCGCCCCGGCCACCCGCACGGTCCCGGCGAACGGCATGTTCACTGTGGTGCTGGGCCGTCCGGTCAGCGCGAAGTCCGTCGCCGCCTGGTACTGGTAGTGCGGCTGGTGGTTCACGTCGGTGCTGGTGGCCGCGTCCACGTACGCGATGCGCGGGTCCCAGGAGACCTGGTCGAAGGCGCCGTCGAGGCGGGTCTGCACGCGGAAGTAGATCCGGTCGCCGGCGCTGACACTCACCGCGTCCACACCGGTCGGCGTCTTGGCGGCGAAGTCGTTGCCGTTGATGGTGGTCGAGTAGAGCTCGGTGGCGTTGTGCTGGATCGCCACCCGTACGCCGTCGGCGGTCTGGTAACCCTGCCGGTCGGTGTTGACCAGGGCCACCGTACCGGTGATCTTGATCTGCCCGGAGTACGGCGCCACCCAGCGCCGCAGCGTGTCGTGGGGCGGGTTCTTGGTGAGCATCTGGTTGTAGACCGCGCTCAGGTCGGGCGAGATCTGCCCGGCGTTGACGGTCGCGTCCGGTACCGGCGCGGGTGTTACCGAGCTGTCCGTGCTGAACGTGGGTAGCCCGTCCACCACGTGGTTGAACAGCACCTGCTCGCCGCTGACCAGGTCGGCCAGGCCATCGCCGTTGACGTCGCGGAAGTACGTGGTCCCGCTGGTGAACGTGTCGGCGTGGTTGACCAGGGCGTTGGCGACGAGGTAGACCTCGGCGCCGAAGGAGATGGTGGACGCGTTCTCCGACCCGATCGCGGACAGGCTCGGGATCCGGCGGGCGTCGCCGAAGACGGTGACACCGTTCGGCCCGGACCGGTTGGGCCGGAAGTAGAACCCGTCGGAGCGCCGGAACACCTTGTCCGGCAAGGTGTCCCCGTCGATGTCGACCAGCGCCAGGACCTCGTCGGTGGTGCTGTAGGTGTAGCCGACCTTCCCGCCGCCGGAGAGCATCTTGGTGCCGACCGCGACGTTCACCCCGACGTAGAGGTGCCCGCCGATGCTGGTGGTGACCGAGCCGCCGAGCGCGGAGGGGTGCCCCTGGTTGAAGGTGCCGGTGCCCAGGTTGTCCGCGCCAGTGTTCCAGCTGGTCGACGGCCCGAACCGGTACTGGTTGTTCACCGCCCGCGCGTCGTCGTAGTAGTCGAACGTATGGGTGTTGAACACGACTCCGTGCTCGCCGCGCTGGGTCACCGAGGCGAGCAGCATCTTGCCGAAGGCGCCCTCCCGGTAGGTCAGGTCGTAGCTGCGTACGACGGTGCCGTCCAGCGACACGTCGATCCGCCGGAGCAGGTCGGCCACGACCCGCAGGGCGCCGTTGCGCCCGTCGATGGTGATGTCCGGCCGGCGTACCCAGCCGGGAAGCTCCCGGTCCCGGACGAAGGTGACCAGGTAGCGGCCTGCCGAGCCGGGCGCGTTGGTGTAGCGGGCGGAGCGCGGGTAGAGCTCGAAACCGGTCACGCTGCCGCCGGGTACGCCGGGGTCGTCCTGCTTGTCCCAGGTGTACGTGACAGAGTTGCCGTGCAGGTCACGGATCTCCCGCAGCCCCCACTTGAACACGTGCCCGCCCGCGTCCGCCAGCACCGCCCCTGGATCCTGCCCAGTCCCCGGCACCCCACCGTAGAAGTAGCGCAGGCCCTTCTTGTCGGTCACCTCCCACCAGTAGTTCGACGGCAGCGTGCCGTGCCGGACGATCTTCGCGAAGCCCGACTCCACCCGGGCGTGGAAGACGCGCTCGGCCGAGCGCGGCTGGACCGGGCCGCGGTGCGCGAGCGGGGTCAGCGGCTGCCCCGAAAGCTGGTAGCTCTCGGTCTCGTTCCCGCTGTCGTAGCGCGGTACGCCCCACCGGGTGTCCACGGTCACAGTCGGCACGGCCAGGTCCCAGCCGAGCCCGACCCATCCGTTGCCGCCGCCCGAGTCGTAGCTGAGGTCCATCCTCGGCTGCAGCCCCTGCCGCCCCGGTGGCACCTGGATCGGGTAGCTCAGCGTCGCATCGCCGGTGTCGTTGGCGACCGGCGGCGCGACCAGGTTGACCCCGGTCGCCGGGCTCGCGGAGTGGATGTCCTTCATGGCGTTCGGGTCGAGGGACTGTACGCCCTCGTGCTCCGGCACGCTGATCGCGCTCTCGGCCGGGCTGTCCGAGCCACTGGTGAGGTTCGCGGACCCGCTGACCAGGGCGAGCGGGCCGGCGACGATGACGCAGGCGAGTGTCGCTGCCCACCGGTTGCGGCGCGCCAAGGCGCCGAGCCGGGTCAGCGAGGTGATCTGGGGGGCGGCCATGACCGGCATCCTCCGGCAGCGCTGGCCCGCATCCATCGAAGAGTCGGGACCAGGACAGCGAGGACCAGGAGATCTGTCAGGTGAACTACCCCCTACGCGACCGCGGTAGCCGTTGACGCCGGACTCGATCCATACGGGCTGAACCGCGTCTTCCAGGCGGGCGCGGGGGACGAGCGGGCAGTGCCGCGACCCGTCAACGCCAAGATCAAATCAATTTCACTGATATTGGGGTCATCTGCGGCCCGGATAAGGCCAATTCCACTGAAACTGATTTGATCAAGAACGTGTCGGCGCGAGGAGCCGTACGCCAAATAAGACAAAGATGACGAAGGGTATAGGATGGGCGGGCTGCCGCCCCGGCGGCCGAGGGGCACCACCGTTCAACCTCGGCCCACTGCAGCGATTTGATCGTGGCCGATGACATTGGGATGTTCCCCGCGGCCCTGATGCCACCACGCCCACCGGCATCCCTCCACCGGCATACAGAGCGGGCACACGTCGGCTGGCTCACCGATGGCATGCTGGCGGCCGTGTTGAGCGAGCTTATGGACCGGGTGTTCGGCGCCCAGCCGGACCCGCCCGCGCTGCTGGTCCTGGTCACCGCCCTCGCCGCGGTCGTGGTCGTGTTCACCCGCACGCTGTGGCGGCTGGCGCGCAACGCGGTGACCATCGCCCACGAGGGCGGCCACGCGCTCTTCGCGGTCCTTACCGGGCGGCGGCTGACCGGCATCCGGCTGCACTCGGACACCTCCGGCCTCACCCTCTCCGCCGGCCGGCCGACCGGGCTCGGCATGGTGGTCAGCCTGTTCGCCGGCTACGTGACCCCGTCCCTGCTCGGCCTGGCCGGTGCCGCGTTGCTGGCCAAGGGCCGGATCACGCTGCTGCTGTGGGTGGCCGTCGCGTTGCTGCTCGCCACGCTGGTGATGACCCGCAACGTGTACGGCATCATCGCCGTGTTCGCCACCACCGCCGCGGTCTTCGCCGTCTCCTGGTACGCCGACCCGGCCGCCCAGGCCGCGTTCGCGTACGCCAGCGTGTGGTTCCTGCTCCTGGGCGGGGTGAAGCCCGTCGGCGAGCTGCAACGGCTGCGCCGGCGGGGCCGGCTGCCCAACTCCGACGCCGACCAGCTCTCCCGGATCACCCGGGTCCCGGCCCTGGTGTGGGTCGGCCTGTTCGCCGTGGTCACGGCGGTTGCGCTGCTCGCCGGCGGCGCCCTGCTGCTGGAGCCAATCGTTGAAGAAGGAGTGCTTTAGGCCGCATTGATCGGCGGACACCTGGGTATGACCTCGATCAGCGACATCGCCGACGAGACGCCAGGAGGTGACGACGATGCGCTACCGGAACCGTACGAGCAAGCCAACCGCCCTGCTCTGGCTGCTGGTGGTCGGTGCCGATGCCGCGCTCGCGGTCACCGGCGCCGGTCTCGCCGTGCTGCTGTGGGCTTTTGGCGGGGCCACTGCTGTGGCGCTCGCCGCGGCGGGCGTATGGCTGGTGGGGCGCCGGTCGGGCCACCACGTGCCGATGGGCAACCGGGTGGCCATGGCCGGGCATGCGCTGGCCAGGTCAAAGCGGGATGTTTCCGTGCTTCTTCGGCGGTAGCGTCTCCCGCTTGGTCCGCAGGGCGCGCAGGGCGCGCACGACCTGCACCCGCGTCTCGGCCGGAGCGATGACGGCGTCGACGTAGCCGCGCTCCGCCGCGACGTAGGGGTTGGCCAGCGTGTCCTCGTACTCCTCTACCAGCTGGGCACGGGTGGCGGCCGGGTCGGCCGCCTCCCGCAGCTCCTGCCGGTAGAGGATGTTCACCGCGCCCTGCGCGCCCATCACCGCGATCTGTGCGGTGGGCCAGGCGAAGTTGAGGTCGGCGCCCAGGTGCTTGGAGCCCATGACGTCGTACGCGCCGCCGTACGCCTTGCGCGTGATGACCGTGACCTTCGGCACGGTGGCCTCGGCGTACGCGTAGATGAGCTTGGCGCCGCGGCGGATGATGCCGTCCCACTCCTGCCCGGTGCCGGGCAGGAACCCGGGTACGTCCACAAAGGTCAGGATCGGGATGTTGAACGCGTCGCAGGTACGCACGAACCGGGCCGCCTTCTCCGACGCCCCGATGTCCAGGCAGCCGGCGAACTGCATCGGCTGGTTGGCCACCACGCCCACCGGCCGGCCGTCGACGCGGCCGAAGCCGACCACGATGTTCTGCGCGTAGACCGGCATGACCTCAAGGAACTCGTTGTCGTCAAGGACGAGCTCGATGACCCGGTGCATGTCGTACGGCTGGTTCGCCGAGTCCGGGATCAGCGTGTCCAGCTCCCGGTCGTCGTCGGAGATCGTGAGGTCGGCGGGGGTGTCCCAGGCCGGGGGCTCGTCCAGGTTGTTGGCGGGGAGGTAGGACAGCAGCGCCTTCACGTACTCGATCGCGTCCTCCTCGTCGGCGGCGAGGTAGTGCGCGTTGCCGGACTTGGTGTTGTGCGTGCGCGCCCCGCCCAGCTCCTCGAAGCCGACGTCCTCGCCGGTGACGGTCTTGATGACGTCCGGGCCGGTGATGAACATGTGGCTGGTCTGGTCGACCATCACGGTGAAGTCGGTGACCGCGGGGGAGTAGACCGCGCCGCCGGCGCACGGGCCCATGATGAGCGAGATCTGCGGGATCACCCCGCTGGCCCGTACGTTGCGGAAGAAGATCTCGCCGTAGAGCCCCAGGCTCACCACGCCTTCCTGGATCCGGGCGCCGCCCGAGTCGTTGATGCCGACGACCGGGCACCCCATCTTCATGGCCAGGTCCATCACCTTGACGATCTTCTCGCCGAAGACCTCGCCGAGCGAGCCGCCGAAGACCGTGAAGTCCTGCGCGAAGACGCATATCTGCCGGCCGTCGACGGTGCCGTACCCGGTCACCACGCCGTCGCCGTACGGCCGGTAGGCGTCCTGCCCGAAGTTGGTCGAGCGGTGCCTGGCCAGCTCGTCCAGCTCCACAAAGGAGCCCTCGTCGAGCAGCAGCGCGATCCGCTCGCGAGCGGTCCTCTTGCCTCGGGAGCGCTGCTTCTCGATCGCCCGGGCCGAGCCGGCGTGCGCCGCCTCGTCGATGCGGCGTTCGAGGTCCGCGATCTTCCCGGCTGTGGTGTGCAGGTCCACGGGGTTGGCGGTGGCGGTGCCGAGCCCGCCGGTCCGGTCGTTGCGCTCGCTCACGCCGAGATGGTATCGAGCGCCGCGATGGTGCGGAGCCGCCGTCCCCGAGCTGGCCGGCCGGGCCGGTACTACGCTGGCGGGGTGCTCAGCTCGCCGTACACGGACCTGGAGCGGCCGCCGCTGGGCGAGGCCGCGCTGCGGCGGGCTCTGGTCGTACCGGGTGGGGTGTGGACGTCGCTGCGGCTGCACGCCGAGACCGGCTCGACCAACGAGGACGCGGCGGCGGCGGCCCGCGCCGGCGCACCGGAGGGCCTGGTCGTGGTGGCGGAGCGGCAGACCGCCGGTCGGGGGCGCTGCGGCCGCGCCTGGGAGTCGCCAGCGCGCGGGGGGCTCGCGGTCAGCGTGCTGCTGCGCCCCACCGGGACCGATGTCCAGCGCGAGTGGGCGGGCGTGCCCGCCGCCCGGTTCGGCTGGCTGCCCCTGCTCGCGGGCGTCGCCGTGGTGGCCGCGGTGGCGGCCCGGGCGGAGGTCGCCGACGCCGCGCTGAAGTGGCCGAACGACCTGCTCGTCGGCGCCCGCAAGTGCGGCGGCATCCTCGCTGAGACGGTGCCGGGGGGCCCTGGTGACGACCCGGCGGTGGTCGTCGGCATCGGGGTGAACGTGACCCTGCGCACCGGCGAGCTGCCCGACGAGCGGGCCACCTCGCTGCTGCTGGCGGGAGCCGCGCACACCGACCGCGACCCGCTGCTGCGGGCCGTGCTGCGCAACCTCGCCGGCTGGTATGAGCGGTGGCGCGACGCGGGCGGGGACGCCGCGGCCTGCGGGCTGCGGGCGGCGTACCTCGATGCGTGCGCCACCATCGGCCATGAGGTCCGGGTGGCGCTGCCCGGCCCGGCGTACCTGACCGGCACGGCAACCACTGTGGACGGTGACGGGCGGCTGGTGGTCACCCTTCCGGACGGGACCGTGCAGACGGTGGCCGCGGGCGACGTCGTCCACCTGCGACCAGAGTCCGACCCGTGCGCATAGACCGACCTGTGCCCAAAGTCCGACGGTTAGTGGACCCCATCCACGCCGTCCACCCGCTACCGTCGGCGCCGACAGACTCTGCCGGTCCGCACCGTGCAGCCCCGGCCTCGCGGTCGCGGCGTCGCAGCTGGCGGGACCGCACGCAAGGAGGTTCGCGTGGCTTTCCCCGATGACGTGCTCACCACCGACGAGCAGGTCGTGCTCCACCTGCACCCGCACTGGAAGGCGATGATCCGGCCGGTGCTGGTGCTGGTCCTCGCCATCGCCGCGGTCATCGCCGGGCTGATCCTGCTGCCGGACGGCAGCGCCGGGGACATCGGCCTGTACGCCATCGGCGCCGCAGCCCTGGTGCTGGTGCTCGTACTCGCGTTCTGGCCGTTCGTGGTCTGGCGGACCACGCACTACGTGTTCACCAACGAGCGGGTGCTGCTGCAGCACGGCGTGTTCGCCCGGGACCGCCGGGACATCCCGCTGGCGCGCGTCAACGACCACTCCATGAGCCAGAGCTTCACCGAGCGCATCCTCGGCTGCGGCACGCTCACCATCGAGTCGGCCGGCGAGCGGGGCCAGTCGGTGCTCACCGACATCCCGGGCGTGGAGAAGGTCCAGACCACGCTGTACGAGCTGGTCGAGGCCGACCGGGACAAGCACTCGCTCGGCGACGACGAGCTCCGCGCGGCGCGGCGCGAACAGGCGGCCGGGTAGTAACCAAACGGCCGCGCCGGGTCACCCACCGCGGCCTCAGCAGCGACGGCGGAACCAGCCCCGGAACCGGGTACGCAGCACCTCCGTGTCCGGGGCTCCGTCGGCCCCGAGCCGGGTCATCGTGGCGGCCAAGGTCACCGTGCCGAGCCCCGGCTTGGCCGCCGACGGCCTGCGGTCGAGCACATCCAGCCGGGTCGCCAGGCGGTCCCCGGCGTAGACCGGGGCGAGCCAGCGCAGCTCCTCCAGGCCCGGGGAGGCGTCAGCGGCGGCCCGGGACAGCAGGTTGTCGACGTACGCCCGCATGAAGAGGCTGATCGTGTAGAAGCCGCTCGCGATGAGGCCGCCGTACGGGCTCTCCGCCGCAGACTGCGCGTCAACGTGGTACCACTGCGGGTCGTAGCGCTCGGCGTAGGCCACCATCTCCGCACCGTCGACAACGGCCACGCCGAGGTCGAACGACCGTCCCGGCACCAGATCCTCGTAGAACAGGTCGGCGACCGCGCCCGTACCGGACCGCACAGGCATCACGGCGGGCAGCCTAACCCGACGGCGCCGTCGCCTGCCTTGCGGTGGTGTCAGCGGTGGCGGGCGGCGGGCAGCGGATGGGTCTTGAGGTCCAGCTCGGCCATTGCCGTGCCGTCGAGGTCGGCCCGTCTGCCGCGGCGCGCCGAGCGGGCGCGGTAGGGCTGGGGCTGGTCCGTATGCCCGACCAGGTCCGGCCCGTGGCGCAGGCCCACCGGAGCGTGCCCGTTGGTACGGCCGCCGGCGGTCGACTGCTTGGGCGGGTCGGGCTCGTGCCCGGCCGCCGCCATCGGGCCGGGGACACCGGCCAGCGCCGCCTCGGCCGCGGCGAAGGACTCCTCAGGCTCGGGCAGGGCCCGGAACACGAACGACCGGTACGCCCAGAACCGGAACACGGTCCCGAAGCCGACACCGATGATCTTCGCGATGTTCAGGGCGAGGATGCTGGTGAGGGCGAGGCCGTACTTGGCGGCACCGAGGACGGCCAGCTCGATAACCAGGCCGACACCGTTGAGGAGGAAGAAGAGCACGTACTCCCGGTGCATGGCAGACCTTGACCGGTGCCGGAAGGTCCAGTGCCGGTTCATCAGGTACGACGCTGTCGTGGCCACGACCGTCGCGATCACGTTCGCCTTGAGCTGGCTCTGCGCGAAGAGCGTGAGGATCAGAGCGTTGAAGACCGCGAAGTTGATGACGGCGTTGACACCGCCGACGGCACCGAACTTCAGCGCTTCGTGGAACAGCTTGCGGAAGCGCTCGGGCACGAGTCGGTCAAGACGCACCTGGCCACCTTACGCGACGGGCGCAACCCCCGCAGGGGCGAAGGTGTGCGACGCCGCACAGCCAGCGTAGACGAGGCGGCTACCCCCGCGCGCCGGCCTTCAGGCCGACAGTTGGCCGGCCGGCTGGCCTCAGGTCGACACGGGCCCGGCCGGCCCGGCCACGAACACGAAACGGCGGTACGACCAGAAGCGGAACAGGGTCCCCAGGGCCACCCCGAAGACGTACGCGGCGATGTTGTCGGCGAGCCGGGTCTGGAAGGTCTCGGGCCACCAGTAGCCGAGCACGTCATGGCTGAGCCAGAGGCAGGCGATGCTGATGCCGAGGCCGATCGCGTTGAAGAAGAAGTAGAGCCCGTACTCGCGGGACAGGCGCGAGCGCTCCCGATGCTGCCAGGTCCAGAACCGGTTGCCGACAAAGGCCACCGTTGTCGCGACCACGGTGGCGAGGATCTTGGCCGGCAGCCACGACATCGCCCACAGGCACAGGTTGAACAGGCCGATGTCGATGACGTACGCCACCGAACCGACCACGCCGAACTTGCCGAACTCGTGGATAAGGTGGCTGAACCGGCCGGCGTATCCCGTGACCCAGCGTATCGGTGCGAAGCGCTGGGTCACGGTCGTGGTGCTGGATGCGGACACGCCGCGAGCCTACCTGCGACCGGCGGCCGGAAGTGTCCGAAGAGCCGCGCCTACGCATGACCACGGCCGTCATCCAGGCGGCCGGTCCAAGTGGGCCGAGGTCAGACCCTGTGGAGGGGCCCACCGGCACGCACTATGACATCCAACATAGACAATAAATATTAACAGACATAAGGCAGCTTGCGGGACAAATTACCGAGCTTGTGAAAAGTTTCACGAGACCTGGTCATGCTCGTATGCGCGGTGCGGTCTACGCTGAGCACACAACTCCCGAGGACATCGCGCGGAAGCGGCCGGTAACGAGGCATCGAGGCTGCTCATCGCCGCGACCGGGTCATTGCCGACATCAAGGAGAGCTAGTCATGACTGCGCCGGCCGCCGTGCAGGGGCTCGACGTCGCCCCGACCTCACATCCGAGGCTGCTCGCGTGGGTGCGCGAGGTAGCCGAGCTGACGACCCCGGACCGTGTCGTCTGGTGCGACGGCTCGGTGGAGGAGTGGCGGCGCCTCACGGGTGAGCTGGTAGCGGCCGGCACCCTGGTGCCACTGAACGACCAGCGCCGCCCTAACTCGTTCTGGGCCCGTACGGACCCCTCCGACGTGGCGCGGGTCGAGGAGCGCACGTTCATCTGCTCGGCGGACGAGGCCGACGCGGGGCCGACCAACAACTGGATGGCCCCGGCCGAGATGAAGCGCATCATGACCGACCTCTACCGGGGCAGCATGCGGGGCCGCACGATGTACGTCATCCCGTTCTGCATGGGCCCGCTGGGCTCGCCGATCGCGCAGTACGGCGTCGAGATCAGCGACTCGCCTTACGTCGTCGTCAACATGCGCACGATGA
>DASRIS010000114.1:0-32365 GCA_035649895.1 Micromonosporaceae bacterium
GTGGACGCCGAGCTGGGCACGCTGGAGCCCGGCAAGCGGGCCGACCTGGTCATCGCCGAAGGGGACCCGCTCGACGTCGCCGGTCTCGGCAAGCGGGTGCTCGCCGTCTACCAGGACGGCATTCTCGTGTCCGAGGGCCACCCGCTCTGACCGTCCATGTCAGATGGTCACCTTGGCGCGCAGGCCCTTACCAGGCGACCCGGACGCACCCCGCACATGTTGCCACCGTCACATAACGCCAGTTCTATGACAAACTGGTACGACGAACGTGTCGACAACCGTACGTGGAGGCTCGCATGTCGTCGTCCCGTACAGACCAGGCCGATGCCGGCCGGCCGGTGTTCGAGCTGTTCGAGGAGTGGGCCCGGCGGGACGCCGACCGGACCGCGGTCTTCGACGGGTCCCGCCACATCTCCTACGGCGAGCTCAACGCCTCGGCCAACCGGCTGGCGCGCTGGCTGCGGGGACGGGGCGTCGGACCGGAGTGCGTGGTCGGCGTCCACTTCGAGCGCTGCCTCGAGCTCGTCATCGGTGCCCTCGCCATCCTCAAGGCAGGCGCCGGCTACCTGCCCATGGACCCCGCCAACCCACCCGGGCGGATCGGTCAGATGCTCACCGACGCCGGTGCCACGCTGGTGCTGTGCGGCGCCGGGCAGCTCACCCGGCTCCAGGCCGGGACGGCTGAGCCGGTCCCGATCGACACGCTCGACCTGACCGGCCACCCGGCCGGGAACCTCGGCCTCGCGGTGCGCCCCGACGACCTGGCCTACGTGGTCTACACCTCGGGCTCCACAGGCCGGCCCAAGGGTGTGCTGGTGACCCATGCGGCACTGGGGCACCTCGTGCGGCGCGTCGGTTCGGCGTACCAGCTCGGCCCGGACGACCGGGCGGGCCTGGCGTGCTCGCCCAGCTTCGACGTGTCGGTGTCGGAGGTGTGGCTGCCGCTCGCGGCGGGTGCCGGCATCGACATCGCGCAGACCGAGACCCTGCTGTCCCCGGAGGCGACCATCCGGTGGCTGGACGAGCGGCGGGTCACCATCACCGTGCTGCCCACGCCGCTGGCCGAGCGCGCCCTGCGCGCGCACTGGCCCGCCGGCATCGCCCTGCGGACGCTGCTCACCGGCGGTGACCGCCTGCACGTCTGGCCGGACCCCACCCTGTCGTTCCAGCTCATCAACAACTACGGGCCGGCGGAGAACACGGTGATCTCCAGCTTCGGCGTGGTGCCGTCGAGCGGCCAGGCCGGGCTGCCCAGCATCGGCACGCCGGTGGACGGGACCACCGTGGAGATCCTCGACGCCGAGCTGCGGGCGTGCCCGGCCGGCGAGGTGGGCGAGATCTACCTGGGCGGCCCGCAGCTGGCCCGGGGCTACCTCGGCCGGCCGGACCTGACCGCGGACCGGTTCGTGCCGCATCCCCGGCCGAGCCGACCCGGGGAGAGGCTCTACCGCACCGGCGACCTCGGCCGCCGCCTGCCGGCCGGCGCCATCGACTTCGTCGGCCGGGTCGACGACCAGGTGAAGGTGCGCGGCCAGCGCGTCGAGCTGGGTGAGGTCACCGCGGTGCTGGCCGGACACCCCGAGGTCTCGGCCGCGCACCTGGTCATGCACGCCGACGGCGCCTCGTCCCGCCTGGTGGCCTACGTCGCGCCCACGGACGTACGCCGCCTGCCGGCAGCCAGCCAGCTGCGCCGCTACCTGGCGGAGCGGCTGCCCGCGGCCATGGTGCCCGTGGCGTTCGTCGTCCTGGAGGCGCTGCCGCTCAACACCAACGGCAAGGTGGACCGCCAGGCCCTGCCAGCTCCCGACCTGCGCCGGACCGCGGACACCGGCCGCTACGTCGCACCGCGTACCCCCACGGAGCGCGGCATCGCCCAGATCTGGGGCGAGGTGCTGCACCTGGACCGGGTCGGCATCGAGGACAGCTTCGTCGACCTGGGCGGCCACTCCTTGCTGGCCACCCAGATCGTCGCCCGGACCGGCGAGATGTTCGGGGTCGACGTGCCGATCCGGGAGGTCTTCGCCCGCCCGGTCCTCGCTGAGCTGGCCGAGGCGGTGGACACCCTGCGGACGGCCGCGACGGGGACGGGCCTTCCGCCGGTGGTGCCCGGTTCGGGCGGCCTGGTGTCACCGCTGTCGCTGGCCCAGCAACAGGTCTGGTTCATCGACGAGCTGTCGCCGGGAAACGCCGCATACCAGGCTCAGGCCACGATCCGCGTAGTCGGCCCGCTCGACCTGGACGTGCTGGCCCGGGCGCTGACGGAGATCACCCGGCGGCACGAGAGCCTGCGTACCACGTACGAGGAGCGGGACGGGCAGCCCTGCCAGGTGGTGCACCCGCCGGCGGCGTACCCCCTTGCCCGGGCCGACCTCAGCGGCGTCGCCGTGCCGGAGCGCGAGGCCCGCCTCGAAGAGCTGGTACGCGAACAGATGCGGCGGCCCTTTGACGTGGGCGTGCTGCCGCTGACGCGGTGGACGGCCGTGCGGCTGGCACCGCAGGAGCACGAGCTCATCATGGTCGAGCACCACCTGGTGCACGACGGATGGTCCTTCGCCGTGTTCATGCAGGAGCTGGAGGCCCTCTACAACGCCTTCGTCACGGGCGAGGAGTCCGGGCTGCCGGAGCCGACCATCCAGTTCCGCGACTACGTGCAGTGGCAGCGCGACCTGCTCGGCTCCGCGACCATGCAACGCCAGCTCAGCTACTGGAAGGAGCGGCTGGCCGGCGCTGGCGTGCTGTCGCTGTCGACGGACCGGCCACGGCCCAAGGTGCCGGGCTTCCGCGGCCACGTGCTCCGGCTGGAGATGCCGGCAGGCCTGCCCGGCGCCATCCGCGACCTGTGCCGGCGCGAGGGTGCCAGCCCGTTCATGACGATGTACGCGGCGTTCGTCGCGCTGCTGCACCGGTACACGGCCGACACCGACATCTGCGTCGCCTCCGGCTTCGCCAACCGGCGGCGGCGGGAGACCGAGGCGCTGGTCGGCATGCTGGTCAACCCGGTCGTGCTGCGCCTGTGCCTGGACGGCACCACCACCTTCCGGACCCTGCTCGCGCGGGCCAGGGACGCCGTCCTGGAAGCCGCGGCCAACCAGGAGTGCCCGTTCCCGCTCGTGGTGCAGGCGCTCGGGCACGACCGCGACGTGTCCCGCAACCCGCTGGCCCAGGTGATGTTCAGCGCCCACGACTCCGCCGTGCGCAACCCCGAGCTCGCCGGCGCGACCAGCACTATCTTCGAGCGCAGCAACGACACGGCCAAGGTGGACCTCAACGTCATCGTGGTGCCCCGGGCAAAGAGCGAGCTGGGCCGGCGTGAGCACACCGACGACCGGGTCACGGTGCTCTGGGAGTACGACCGCGACCTGTTCGACGCCGACACCATGCGGACCATGTCCGAGGCGTACCTCCGGCTGCTGGCCGCCGCGGTCGCCGAGCCGGACGCCGCTGTGTCCCGGCTGCCGCTGCTCGACGGCCGGCAGGTGCGCAGCATCCTGGTGGACTGGAACCCGGGACTGGCCAGCCCGCCGCTGCCCCCGGCCGAGTCCATCCCCCAGCTGGTGGCTCGCCATGTGCGGGCGGCCCCGGATGCGCTGGCCATCGCTGAGGGTGCGCGGCTGGTGACCTACGGCGAGCTGTACCACCGGGCCGCCTGCCTGGCGGCGCGGTTGACCGACCTCGGCCTGGGCCCGGAGGGCATCGTCGGGGTGTGCCTGCCGCGCTGTGCCGATCTCGTCATCGTCGAGCTCGGCGTGCTCCTGGCGCGCGCCGCGTTCCTGCCGGTGGACCCGGCCCACCCCACGGAGCGCATCCGCGACCTGCTCGTCTCGTCTGGCGCCCGGGTGCTGGTCACCACTTCGGACCTGCGGGACCGGGTCGCCGCGCCCCTGCCGTCGCTGCTGGTGAGCGACATCGACGAGATGGCGGCCGGGCCGGGCGCCGGTCCGGACGCCCCGGCGCCCGGATACCACCCGGGCGACCTCGCGTACGTGATCTACACCTCGGGGTCTACCGGCCGGCCCAAGGGCGTGATGGTCCAGCAGGACACCTTCACCACCTTTGTGGCCTGGCATCGGGAGCGGTTCGCGCTCACCGCCGCCGACCGCACCACGGTCGTCGGGTCGCCCAGCTTCGACCTGCAGATCTGGGAGTTCTGGCCGACCCTGACCGTCGGGGCGAGCATGCACCTGCCCCCCGACGAGATCCTGCTGTCAGCGCCTGACCTGCAGCAGTGGCTGGTCGACCAGCGCATCACGACGGCGCTGTTCCCCGCCCCGCTGGCCAGGCCGCTGCTGGAGCGGGAGTGGCCGGACCCCGGAGCGCTGCGCCTGTTCCACTCGGGCGGAGACCGGATGACCATACGGCCGCGCCCCGGGTTGGGCTTTGCGGTGTTCAACGCCTACGGCCCGACCGAGACCACGGTGATCATCACCACCGGCCCGGTGGCGCCCGACGAACCCGGCGCCGGGCTGCCCCACATCGGCTGGCCGAGCCCTGGCAGCACCGCGTACATCCTCGATCCCGAGCTCAACCCGGTGCCCCGGGGCGTCATCGGCGAGATATACCTCGGCGGCGCCCTGGTGGCGCGCGGCTACCTCGACCGGCCGGACCTCACCGCGGACCGGTTCGTGCCCGACCCGTTCTCCGCCAGGCCCGGCGCGCGCCTGTACCGGACCGGCGACATGGCCAGACACCTGCGAGACGGTGCCATCGACTACATCGGACGCGGCGACGACCAGGTGCAGATCCGTGGCCACCGCATCGAACCGGCCGAGGTGACCGCGACGCTGCGCACGCTCGCCCCGGTGCGCGACGCCTACACCACCGCGTACACCGATCCCGCGACCGGCCGCACCCAGCTGGTGGCGTATGTGACGGCCGCACCGGGGGCGGCCGCACCGGGCCCGGCCGAGATGCGTGAACACCTCAGCCGCCGGCTGCCCCCCGTCATGGTGCCCGCGGTCTACGTGGTGCTCGACGAGCTGCCGCGCACCACCAGCAGCAAGATAGACCGGAGTGCCCTGCCGGCTCCCGACCTGTCCGCCCCGTCCGCCGGCGCGGAGGCGGCGCCACCGAGCGGCGAGTACGAGCGCCGGCTCGCCGCGATCTGGTCGGCGGTCCTGGGTGTGCCCCGGATCGGCGTGCACGACGGCTTCTTCGACCTGGGCGGCCACTCCCTGCTCCTGGCCGAGGTGCGCCGCCGCATCGCCGACGAGCTCGGCCGGCGGATCCCGCTCATGGCGCTGTTCGAACACCCCACCGTCGGCTCCCTCGCCGCATATCTCGAACACGGCCTCGAACACGGCCTCGAACACGGCCCCGACCACGGCCTCGACCAGGACGGAGACGGCCCAGCGGCGGCCGCGGAGCAGGAGCTGGGTGAGCGCAGGCGCAGCGGGCAGGACCGGCTACGCCGGCAGCGCGCGGCGCGCGCCGCAGGCATCGAGACGTAAGCAATGGCGTACGCGGACTCCGAGCCCCCGGACCAGGGCTCGTTCGTGGGCGTGATCGGCATGGCCGGCCGGTTCCCGGGAGCGGCCTCGGTGGAGGAGCTCTGGCGCAACCTGTGCCAGGGTACGGAGTCCGTGGCGCCCCTGCCCGGCCCCGCCGCAGACCGTGCCGATACGCGGTTCGTGGCGGCGTACGGGGCCCTCGACCACGCCGACGAGTTCGACGCGGAGTTCTTCGGCTATGCGCCCAACGACGCGCTCATCATCGACCCGCAGCAGCGCCTGTTCCTGGAGTGCGCCCACGAGGCCCTGGAGCGGGCCGGGTACGCGTCCGCGGCCGGCCGGGGATCCGTCGGCGTGTTCGCCGGCGGCTCGGCCACCGAGTACCGCACGGCGGTGCGGTCCCAGCTGCACCGGCTGCCCTTCGTCGACGACTGGCAGCTGCGGCTCGCCACCGCGCCGGACTTCCTGGCCACCCGCGTCGCCCACAAGCTCGGGCTGGACGGCCCGGCGGTCTGCGTCCAGACCGCCTGCTCGACCTCCCTGGTCGCGGTGCACCTGGCCGTGCAGGCGCTGCTCGCCGGCGACTGCCAGCTCGCGCTCGCCGGTGGCGCCTCGGTGCACGTGCCGGTCCCGCCCATCACCTATGTGGAAGGCGGCATCCTCGCCCGGGACGGCCACTGCCGTGCCTTTGACGCGGCCGCCACCGGCACCGTGGGCGGCGCCGCGGTCGCCGTCGTCGTGCTCAAGCCGCTGCTCGACGCGCTCGCCGACGGTGACCACGTGCACGCGGTGATCCGCGGCTCCGCGGTGAACAACGACGGCGGCGGCAAGGTCGGCTTCAGCGCGCCGAGCGTGGACGGCCAGGCGCGGGCGGTCCGGGCCGCGCAGGTGGTCGCCGGGGTCAGCGCCGACACCATCGGCTATGTCGAGGCGCACGGCACGGGCACCCGCCTGGGCGACCCGATCGAGGTCGCCGCGCTGACCAAGGCGTTCCGCGCCAGCACCGACCGGCGCGGGTACTGCGCGCTCGGCTCGGTGAAGACCAACATCGGCCACACGGACGCCGCGTCCGGCGCCTGCGGGCTGGTCAAGGCGGTGCTGGCGGTCGAGCACGGCGTGGTCCCGCCGAGCCTGCACTTCACGCACCCCAACCCGGAGATCGACTTCGCCGGTTCGCCGTTCGTGGTCAACGACTCCCTGCGGGCGTGGCCGGCACCGGGCGGCCTCCGCCGCGCGGGGGTGAGCTCGCTCGGCGTCGGCGGGACCAACGCCCATGTGGTGCTGGAGGAGGCGCCCCGGCGAGCATCATCGGGGCCGGCCCGCCCCCAGCACCTGCTGGTGGTCTCCGGCAAGAGCGCCGCTGCCCGGGACGAGGCGGGGCGGCGCCTCGCGGCGCACCTGGACGAGCACCCGGACGCAGACCTCGCCGACGTGGCGTGGACCCTGCAGGTGGGCCGGGAGGCGCACCGGTTCCGGCGGTTCGCGGTCGGTCGGGACCGGTCTACGGCCGCATCCCTCACCGGCTTTGGTGCCGGTGCTAGTGCCGGGGTGAGCCCGACCGTCGGCTGCGGGGACGCCGCCGGGCCGCGGCCGCAGCTCGTCTTCATGTTTCCGGGGCAGGGCGGCCAGCACGTCGGCATGGCCCGGGAGCTGTACGACACCGAGCCGGTGTTCCGTACCGCTCTGGACGAGTGCGCCCAGGCCGCCGCCGCGGTGCTCGGCATGGACCTGCGGGACGTCCTGTACTCCGCGGGCGGTGACGTGCAGGCTGGCGGCGCGGCGGCGGAGCGGCTCGCCACCATCGCCGTTGGCCAGCCGGCGGTGTTCGCCGTGGAGTACGCAGCGGCCCAGCTGCTGCTGGACTGGGGGGTACGTCCAGCCGCGGTGGTGGGTCACAGCCTCGGCGCGTACGCGGCGGCCTGCGTCGCCGGCGTGATGTCGCTGCCGGACGCCATGCACCTGGTGGCGCGGCGAGGTCAGCTGCTCCAGTCGCTGCCCGGCGGCGGCATGGCGGCGGTCCGGCTGGCGGAGGCCGAGACCCTGCCGCTGCTGCCCGCAGGACTGTCGGTGGCGGCGGTCAACGGTCCGCACCAGTGCACGGTGTCGGGACCGGTCGGGCAGGTGACGGCGTTCGTCGACGAGCTGGCCGCCCGCGATGTCGAGGCGCGGGTCCTGCCCATCGCCACGGCCGGTCACTCCGCCGTCGTCGAACCGGTCGTCGAGGAGTTCGCCAGGGCCGTGGGCGGGGTGGACCTCCGGCCGGCAGCGGTGCCGTTCCTGTCGGACACCACCGGCACCTGGGTAGCGCCGGACCAGGTGCGCACCGTCTCCTACTGGGCCACCCACCTGCGCGAGACGGTGCAGTTCGGTCGGGCGCTGGCGACGCTCTTCGACGGGCCCCGGCGGGCGCTGGTAGAGGTCGGTCCGGGCCGGACGCTGGTCACGCTGGCCCGCCAGCATCCGGAGATCGGGCAGCACCTCGCCGTACAGACCCTGCCGCACCCTATCGACGAGACCTCCGACCTGGCGGTGTTTCTCGGCGCCATCGGACACCTGTGGGCGGCGGGCACCCCCATCTCGTGGCACCGGCTGTACCAGGGCCAGCAGCGGCACCGCGTCATCCTGCCCACCTATCCGTTCTCCCGGCGGCGATATCTGGTACGGGCAGCGCCGCAGCCCCCGGGACTGCGCGTCGACACCCCTGTCGCCGCTTCGGACACCGGACCCGACCTTGTCGTGGCGGGCGCCGTGGATCTCCCTCGCATCCCGGGCGCCGCGGCGCCGTCGGAGTCCCCCGAGCCTCCGGAGTCCCCTGAGCAGCCGGAGCCGCCGGAGTCCGCGGAGCCGTCGGAGCCGCAGGAGTCCGCAGGGTCCGCGGGTGAGGCCGAGCGGGCGCTACAGGTGGCGTTCGCGCAGGCGCTCGGCCTGGAGCGGATCGGCTCCAGCGACGACTTCTTCGACCTAGGCGGCGACTCTCTGATAGCTACCAAGCTGGCTAACTGGGCACGGCGCCGGTTCGGCACGCCGCTCACGGCCGTGGACATCATCCGGGCGCGGACCGTCGCCGCCTGCGCCGACCTGGTCGAGCAGCGGCTCGGGCAGGCCGGTCCACCCGGCATCGAGGAACCCGGCCCCGAGGAACCCAGCCCCGAGGAACCCAGCGTCGAGGAGCCCAACCCCAAGGAGCCCGACCCCAAGGAGCCCGACCCCAAGGAGCCCGACCCCAAGGAGCCCAGCCCCAAGGAGGAGGCGCAGGAATGTTCGAAGACGACACCGACCGCGAGTACCGGATCGTCCGCAACGACGAGGAGCAGTACTCGATCTGGCCCACCAGCCACGACCTACCCCCCGGCTGGCAGGTCGCCGGCCGGAGCGGCACCAAGGCGGAGTGTCTCGCCGCCATCGCAGAGGTGTGGACCGACCTACGACCCAAGAGCGCACGGCGCCCCGACGCGTAGCGCGGACGGCGCGAAAAGTGCGACGTGGCTCAGCCGCCGCCGCGCTGTCGACGCCCCGCTGACCCGCCTGTACTGCTTCCCGCACAGCGGCGCGGCCGCGGGCGAGTACCTGCGCTGGGCCGACGCGTTGCCCCAGGTCGAGGTGTGGGGAGTCACCCTGCCGGGCCACGGGCCGCGGCTGGCCGAGCCTCCCATGGCCGATCTGGTCGACCTCGCCGCCGCCCTCGTGGACGAGGAGGCGTTTGTCGCCCCGTTCACCCTCTTCGGCCACAGCTTCGGCGCGCTGCTCGCCTACCACGTGGCACAGGAGCTGCGAGAGCAGGGGCGCGAGCAGCCGGAGCGGCTGGTCCTGTCGGCCTACCCACCGCCACATATACCGCGGGTGGCCCCGCCTATGAGCGCCCTACCCGACGAGGAGCTCGTACGCGCGATCGGGCAGTTCTACGGCGACATGCCGCCCGAGCTGACACACGACCCCGAGCTGCTGGCGCTGGTTCTGCCTGCCTACCGCGCCGACATCGCGGCGCTGGAGAGCTACCCGGGCGGGTCGCCGCCGCCGCTGGACCGCCCGCTGGTCGTCCTCGGTGGGGACCGGGACGTGTACGGCAGGGAGCGGCTCGCCGAATGGGCGCGGCACACCACGGCGGCGTGCCGGGTCCACCTGTTCCCGGGTGGGCACTTCTACTTTCGCGAGCAGCCCGAGGCGATGTTCGAGGTGCTGCGCGACGTGCTCGGAGCGGCCCAGAAGGGATCGGCATGAGCCAGAGCTTCCTCAGCGCGCTGCGCGGCGGCCACCTCCGCTGGGACCTGGTGCACCCGTTCCCGGAGCAGGAGCCGGCGGACCGGGCGGCCGGCGCCGCCGTAGTGGCGGACCTGCGCGACCTCCTCGCCGACGGGGTCGACAACGACGAGGTCGAGGCCTCCGGCGCGCTGCCGGCAGAGCTGGTGGCGGACCTGTACGCGCGGGGCCTGATGGGGTTGACCGTCCCGGCTGAGGACGGCGGGCTCGGGTTGTCCCCCCTCAACACGTTCCGGGTCCTGGAGGCGGCCTCCCGGCGGTCGGTACCGGTCGGGCTCGTGCTGTCCTGGCACAACGTGTTGAGCATGGGCGCCTACCTGCGGGCGCTGCCGCCCGGTCCGCTGCGCGACCTCCTCGTCGCGGCGCTGGCCCGCGGCGCGGTGTTCGGCGTCGCGGACACCGAACCCGGGCTCGCGGCGTCGGACCCGCGCCGCGGCACGGTCGCGGTCCCCTCCGACGACGGCGGCGGGTACCTCCTGACCGGCGAGAAGTGCTTCATCGGCAACGGCGCCCTGGCCGACCTGCTCGCGGTCTCCGCCACCGTCCGCCGCGGCGACACCGAGCGGATCGACCTGTTCGTGGTCGACACCGCCAGCCCCGGGTTCACGGTCGTAGGCCAGCACGACTTCATGGGGCTGCGTGGGTCGCCCAACGGCGCGATGCGGCTGGAGCGGGTCTACGTGCCGGCCGACCGGGTGCTGGTCGCGGTCGACGGAGGCTGGCGGGCCTCCCCGCTCGTGCAGCGGATCAACGCCCGCGCCCGGATGAACATCACCGTAGCGCCGGCCCTGGCGCTGGCCAAGGCGTGTCTGGCCTGGTCGCGAGACTTCCTCGCCCGGCGGCGGGTGGGTGGTCGCCCGCTGGCCGCCTATGACGCTGTCCAGCGCAGGCTGGCCACCTCGGTGGCCGAGGTCTTCGCCGTGGACACCGTCGTCACCTGGGTCCTGTCGGCGTCGGACGCGGTCGAGGGCGCGCCTGAGTACATGTCGACCAAGAACATCGGCACGGTGACGAGCTGGCGGGTGATCGACCGGACGATGTCGCTGCTGGGCGCGGAGGGGTTCGAGGCCGCATCCAGCAAGGCCCGCCGGGGCGTACCCGCGCTGCCTCTCGAGCGTGCGTTCCGGGACGCCAGGGGCCTTCTCATCGCGGGCGGGGTGGACTTCAACATCGACATGCGGGGCGCCCAGTCCGGGATCTTCTCCCAGCACTACGACCGACCGGACGGTAGCGCCGGCACGGCCCCAGCGGCTGCGGCGCCGGCCGGGCCGATGGACCTGCGCGGAGCGCAGCTGTCTGCCGCCAACCGCCGCCACCTGGACTTCGCCCACGGGCAGGCCGCCGGTCTCAGCGCGCGCTGCCGGCACCTGGCCCGCCGGTACCCGGCCGCGGAGCTGTTCGAGCGCCAGGAGGTGCTGATCACGGTCAACCGGCTGGCCGACGAGCTGTTCACCGCGGCCCTGGTCCTGGCCCGGGCCGCCGGGCTCACCGCGCGCGGTGAGCCCGGGGCACAGGATCTTGCCGACGTCTACTGCGCCGGCACGCGAGCCCGGGTCGCTGGCCTCTGGCAGGCGCTGGATGCGGTGGACGAGGTCGACCACGCGCCGCTCGCCCGGGCGTGGCTGGGTGGCGATCTCACCGGCGGGCTCGCCCAGACCCTGGAGTAGCGCCGCGACCGGGCCGCCGCACCGCGGAGCCCGCAGCGCACGCTAAGAACCATCGTACGCAAAGATCCCAGACTATCTAACTTATGTAGATTATTCAATTCCTATTTTGCGCGAGGTCAACTAAATAGGCTGCCCTTGGTCAGCGAACCGCTGATCGAGGGGAGGAACGCCCAGATGACTCTTGGATCCAGAACCCGTCGGCTGGCCGTGCTCGGGCTGGCCGCCGCGGCGGCGACCGTGGTCGCGTCGACCGCGGTGGCCGGCCCGGCCGGTGCGGCCGGTGGCGAGATCCGCCACGCAGGTGGGGCGACCGCGGTCGCCGGCAGCTACATCGTGGTGCTCAAGGACGGGGTACGCGCCAGCGCCCAGGGCCTGACCGCGCGCTACGGCGGCACGGTGGGCTTCACCTACGCGGCCGCGTTGCGTGGCTTCGAGGTGTCGGCGAGCGAGGCCGTGGCCAGGCGGCTCGCCGCTGACCCGGCGGTGGACTACGTCCAGCAGAACCACGTGCTGGGCCTGGTCGGCACCCAGCCGAACCCGCCGTCGTGGGGGCTGGACCGCATCGACCAGCGCAGCCGGCCGTTGGACAGCTCCTACACCTACCCGAGCACGGCGGCCAACGTGCACGCGTACATCCTGGACACCGGGATCCGGTTCACGCACACCGACTTCGGTGGGCGTGCGGTGAGCGGGTTCGACGCGATCGACGGCGGTTCGGCCGATGACTGCCACGGCCACGGCACGCATGTGGCCGGCACCACCGGTGGTACGGCGTACGGCGTGGCCAAGGGCGTCCGCCTGGTGGCGGTGCGGGTGCTCAGCTGTTCCGGCAGTGGCACCACGGCGCAGGTCGTGGCCGGTGTGGACTGGGTGACGGCGAACGCGGTCAAGCCGGCCGTGGCGAACATGAGCCTCGGCGGCGGCGGGCAGAGCGCCCTGGACACGGCCGTTGCCAACTCCATCGCCTCCGGCGTGACCTACGCCATCGCGGCCGGCAACAGCAACGCCGACGCGTGCAACTTCTCGCCGGCCCGGGTGGGCACCGCGATCACGCTCGGGGCGACCGACATCAACGACAACCGGGCCTCGTTCTCCAACTGGGGCACCTGCCTGGACCTGTTCGCCCCCGGGGTGAGCATCCCGTCGGCGTGGTGGACCTCGGACACCGCCACGTCAACGCTGTCGGGCACCTCCATGGCCTCGCCGCACGCGGCCGGGGTCGCGGCGCTGGTCGCCTCGGCCAACCCGACCTTCACCCCACAGCAGGTGCGGGACCGGATCGTCGCCGACTCCACCGCCAACGTCGTGGTCAACCCGGGCACCGGCTCGCCGAACCGGCTGCTGTTCGTCAACAACGGCATCGTGCCGTCGCCGTGCACCGGCACGAACGGCACCAACTTCTCGATCCCCGACTACCCGGGCAGCGCGATCAACAGCCCAGTCACCATCTCCAACTGCAACCGCAACGCCTCGTCCACCTCGCAGGTTGAGGTGCACATCATCCACCCGTACCGGGGTGACCTGGTGATCAGGCTGGTCGCGCCGGACGGCACGATCTACGACCTGAAGCTGCGCTCCAACGACAGCGGTGACGACATCCACGCCACGTACACGGTGAACCTGTCCACCGAGGCGGCCAACGGCACGTGGCAGCTGCGGGTACGCGACCGCCGCGCCGGCAACACCGGCTTCCTGGACAGCTGGACGCTGCGGCTCTGAACCGTTCGTAACGCGGCTGCGCGGGCCTGCCCCAGCAGTCGCCTGCTCCGGCCGGCGACCGGTAGCCGGTCGCCGGCCGGAGCGGCGTCCTAGGTGGTCAGCAGCCGCCGGAGCGGCGTCCCACGGGACCAGCGGCCGGCCGGGAGCGGCGTCTCCAGGCGACCGACCGCCGTAAGCTCGGGTCTAGCAACGGGGGGTCAGCGTGGACATCGCCGAGGCGCAGCAGCTGTGGCAGCCCGAGCCCGGCTGGCTCGACACCGCCAGCTACGGGCTGCCCCCGCGGCCAGCCTGGGATGCGCTGCAGGCGGCGCTCGCCGACTGGCGGGTGGGGCGTACGTCCTGGGAGAGCTGGGACACCGCGACCGCGCGGTCGCGTGAGGCGTTCGCGCGGCTGGCCGGCGTGGCAGCGGCCGACGTGGCGGTCGGCAGCACAGTGTCCCAGCTGCTGGCCCCGGTCGCGGCCGGGCTGGCGCCCGGCACGGCGGTGCTCACCTCGGACGTGGAGTTCACCTCGAACCTGTTCCCCTGGCTGGTCCGGCCCGACCTGCGGGTGCGCACGGTGGCCCCGGCCAGCCTCGCCGCGGCGGTGGACGCCGGCACCGACCTGGTCGCGTTCGGCCTGGTCCAGTCGGCCACCGGCGAGGTCGCCCGCTACGCCGACATCATCGCCGCCGCACGGGCCCACGGTGCCCTGGTCGTGGTGGACGCCACCCAGGCGTGCGGGTGGCTGCCGTTCCAGGCCGGCTGGGCCGACGGGGTGGTCGTGGCGGCGTACAAGTGGCTGATGTCGCCTCGCGGCTCCGCCTTCGCCTACCTGAGCCCGGCCCTGCGCGACCGGCTCACCCCGCACGCCGCCGGGTGGTACGCCGGAGCGGACGTGCACTCCTCGTACTACGGTCCGCCGCTGCGGCTGGCCACCGACGCCCGCCGGTTCGACATCTCCCCGGCCTGGTTCAGCTACGTGGGCACGGCACCCGCGCTGGAGCTCGTCGAGCGGATCGGCGTAGCCGCGATCCACGCCCACGACGTGGCCCTGGCCGACCGGTTCCGGGCCGGGCTCGGGCAGCCGCCAGGGGACAGCGCGATCGTGACGGTCCAGGTCGAGGGCGCCGAGGACAAGCTCAAGGCCGCCGGGGTACGCGCTGCCGTGCGCGCCGGCCGGGTCCGCGCCTCGTTCCACGTCTACTCCACAGTGGACGACGTTGACCGGGCGCTCGACGCGCTGGTCGGGTAGCTGCCGGTAGTGGACGGCCGGGCACCCGTACCGGCATGCGGACCCACCGGACAGCGGCTAGCATCCCCGGACGATGAGATGTGCGGTGCTCGGTGCGTAGCCGGCCGGCGCCCCGGTCCCGGGCGGGCCGGTCGTGAGGGCCCTGGTCGTGGGCGCGGGGCCGGCGGGCCTCGCGGCCGCGGTGGGCCTGTGCCGCGCGGGCGCGGACGTCCTGGTCTGTGACCGGGACGCCGATGTGGTCAACCGGGGCGCCGCGGTCGGCCTATGGTGGAACGGCATCGCGGCGCTGCACCGGCTCGGGCTCGCCGACGCGCTGCTGGCCGGGCGGACCGTGGTACGCGACGCGTGCTACCGCAACGCAGCCGGCGACCTGCTCGCGGCGGTGCCGGCCGCGGAGTTCTTCCCCGACCTCGCCGCCCCGTTCGTCGCGGTGTCCCGGGCCGAGCTGCAACAGCTGCTGTTCGGGGCGGTCGGGGCGGACCGGGTCCGGCTCAGTGTGGCGCTGAGTGACCTCACCACCGACGCGCGAGGGGTGACCGCACAGCTGTCGGACGGCAGCACGGTGCGGGCCGACCTGCTGGTGGGCGCCGACGGCGTGCACTCGACCGTGCGCCAGCGTGCCTTTCCTGGCGAGCACCTGAGGTCCACCGGCATGGTGGGCTGGACCGGCGTCGCCCCGGTGCCGGCCGGCACCCGGACCGGCGTCACCCCGGCGCCGGCCCGCACCTGGCCCGGCGCCGGCCCGGCGCCGACCCGCCCAGACACCGCCTTGCACCACCTCGCCGGGCGGGACGGGGGTGTCTTCTTCGCCCCGATGCGGCCCGGCGAGACGTTCTGGGTGGCGCTGGCCACGCCGGCCCGCCGGCCCGGGCGCCAGCCACCGCAGCGCCACGGCGTGCCGGCCCCGCAGGCAGCGGCGGAGCGGTTCGCCCGGTGGTGGCCGCCAGTGGTCGAGCTGGTCGCGGCGACGCCGCCGGACGCGCTGGTCGACTTCGCGGTCCACGAGGTACGCGGGCTGCACCGCCTGGTGTCCGGCCGGGTGGTGCTGCTCGGCGACGCCGCCCACGCCATGGCCCCGCACCTGGCGCAGGGTGTCTGCCAGGCGCTGGAGGACGCGGTCGCGCTGCCCGGCTGCCTGCGCGGCGCGGCCAGCGTCGCCGTGGACCTGCGCGGCTACCAGGAGCGCCGGCTGCGGCGCAGCGCCCAGGTCGCGGCGGCGTCCCGGTGGTACGCCCGCAGCCTGGCGCTGCACGACCCGCTGGTGCGCCTCATGCACGGCGCCGGGGCCCGGGCCGCGGTACGCCGGGCGGTGCTCGCCCAGGTACGCCAGATCATCACCCCGCCGGGCTACGTCTATGCCTAGCGCCGGTACGCGGCAGCCTCGAGGAGGCCGTCGGGCTCCACAGCCGCCCTGCTGGGCCGGTGTGAACCGCCTAACTTAGATACGGAACGTTTCCGTATCGTCGTACCCCTGCCTAGGCTGGTAGATACGAGACTGCACCGTCTAGAAACGCGGGGACCTGCGAGATGCCAGCACAGCCGGACACCGGCCACACCGACACCGGCCACCCCAGGCGCTGGGCCATCCTCGGCGTCCTCGTGGTCAGCCTGCTCGTCGTCGTGCTCGACAACACCGTGCTCAACGTCGCCATGCGCACGATCGCCGACCCGGTGCACGGTCTCGGTGCCAGCCAGGGCGAGCTGGAGTGGGCGATCAACTCGTACACCCTGGTCTTTGCGGGTCTGCTGTTCACCCTCGGTGTGCTGGGGGACCGGTGGGGCCGGCGCCGGATGCTGCTGTGGGGCCTGGCGCTGTTCGGGGTGGCCTCGCTGGCGTCCGCGTATGCACAGGACCCGGGCCAGCTGGTCGCCGCCCGGGCCCTGATGGGGGTGGGCGGGGCCGCGGTCATGCCGGCGACCCTCTCGATCATCTCGAACGTCTTCGACCCGCGCGAGCGCGCCCGCGCCATCGGCATCTGGGCCAGCGCGGTCGGGCTCGCCGTGGCGATCGGGCCGGTGGTCGGCGGTGCGCTGATGGAGCGCTTCTGGTGGGGCTCGGTCTTCCTCATCAACGTGCCGGTGCTGGTGGCCGGCACCGTCGCGGTCCTGGTCCTGGTGCCGGAGTCGCGCGACCCCAACCCCGGCCGGCTCGACCTGGTCGGCGTCGCGCTCTCCGTCGTGGGCCTGGTCGCCCTGGTGTACGGCATCATCGACGGCGGTGAGCACGGCTGGGGCCGGGCCACGGTCTGGGCCGCCATCGGTGTCGGGATAGCCGTCCTGGTCGCCTTCATCGTCTACGAGCGGTGGGTGGACCACCCGTCGCTGGACGTGCGGCTGTTCCGGGACCCGCGCTTCTCCGCCTCGGTCGGCGCGATCGGGCTGGTCTTCTTCGCCGCGATGGGCACCTTCTTCTTCATCACGTTCTACCTGCAGACCGTGCGCGGCTACACACCGTTCCAGGCCGGGGTGATGCTGCTTCCGTTCGCGGTGGCGCAGCTGACGTTCGCGCCGCGCAGCGCGGCCATGGTCCGGCGGTACGGCCCCAAGGCGGTCAGCGCGGTCGGCATGGCCCTGGTGACGCTGTCGCTGGGCGGGTTTCTCCTGGTCGACGCCGAGACCCCGGTGTGGGCGCTGGCCGGGCTGTTCCTGATGCAGGGCACCGGGATGGCGAACGTGGTGCCGCCGGCGACCGAGTCGATCGTGGCGACGCTGCCGCGGGAGCGGGCCGGTGTGGGCTCAGCGATCGGCAACACCATGCGCCAGGTCGGCGGGGCGCTCGGCGTCGCCGTGCTCGGCTCGGTGGTCTCCTCGATCTACCGTGGACAGATGGCGGCACCAACCGCAGGGCTGCCCGAGCCAGCCCGTGAGCTGGCCGCCGAGTCGATCGCCGGCGGCTACGCGGTGGCCGAGCAGCTCGGTGGGGGAGGCGGGGTGCTGCTTCGCGCGGCTGACGACGCGTTCGTCGAGGCGATGCACTGGGCGGCGGCGGGCTCCGCGGTGGTGGCGGCGCTCGGCATGGTCGCTGTGCTGGTCTGGCTGCCGCGCCGGGTCGCGCCGCTGCAGTCGCTGGAGGTGCCGGCGGCAGGCGTGCCGGCCCCGCAAGGCCGGGCTGCTGATGGCGAGCTCGCGCCGGTCCTGCAGGGCCGGCCCGGTGGCGAGCCTGCGCCGGTCCTGCAGGGCTGGTCCGGTGGCGAGCCTGCGCCGGTCCCGCTGGGCTGGTCCGGTGGCGAGCCTGCGCCAGAGCCGCAGGCGGCTGGGCTGCCTGCGGCGGTCGGGCTGCCCACCCCTGCTGATGGCCGGCCTGCCGCCTGGGCGGCCAGGCAGGCCGGGACGAGGTAGGCGGGTGACGATCGGGCGCACGACACCTAACGCCATCGGGGCTGCGCGCCCGCCCGGGCGCCCGCGCAGCGTCCGGGCGGACGAGGCCATCATCGAGGCCGTGCTCGACCTGCTCGCCGAAGGCACGCCCGTAGACGCACTGTCGATCGAGGCGGTCGCGGCCCGAGCCGGGGTGGGCAAGGCCACCATCTACCGGCGCTGGGCCAACAAGGACGCGCTGCTGCTGGACGCGATCCGGGCGCTGAAGGGCGTACCGCCGCAGCCAGCCGGCGCGTCGCTGCGTGACGACCTGGTGGCGCTGGTGGGCTCGATCAACCGCAGCCAGGACCGGCGCGCCCTGCGGATCATGCCGTGCCTGGTGCCGGAGGTGCACCGCAACCCGGAGCACTACCGGATCTTCCAGGAGCTGATCGAGCAGCGGCGGGACGTGATGCGCGGCGTGCTGCGCCGCGGTGTGGAGTCGGGTGAGCTGCGCGCGGACCTCGACATCGAGCTAGCGCTGACTTTGCTGACCGCGCCGATGCTGATCCAGAAGGTGCTGCGCTGGCACCCCGGCCTGGACGAGGCGACCCTGCCGGAGCAGGTGGTGGACGCCGTCCTCAGGGGCATCACCGCGACAGACCCGCGTTAGCCGCCCTCGCGGCTGGACGCCCGCGTCTTAGGACCATGTCCATCACGGGTTGACGCTGGTTGAAGGACCGACCGCTACGCTGCAACCGGTTCGGGTAGCCAGGGACGTCCAGCCAGGCGCGGTAATGGTATTTAGGTGATCTATTCCAAGGGTCAGTGGTTGTACGCAACCAGTGACCGCATGACTGGCTGTCCGGTGTGCCAGTTGTGCCAGGTCGTTGCGTCAGTGCAAGGATGCGCTGTAGCACGCGGACGGCGACGCCGGTGATGGTGCGCCCGCTGTGTTTGTTCCAGGCTCAACTGCCCTTGAAGGCGGAAGACCAAGTACGCCGCCCGGCGTGTCGCCTATCCTGGCATCTGGATACCAACCCCGCAGGTCAACCCATCAATCCAGCCCTGATGGACACCTCGGTTGTCGGTTCAGTAGGACGACGCGGCCAAGACGGGTTAGATTGTTCTCTTGCCAAGACCGGCATGTCGTACTGTCGGCAAGCCGTCGAGTAGGGCCAGAATTCGCTTCAATAAGTAGATTCCATGGATTGGGGAGGTATGGTCGCCGGGAATCGGGGAGGCGCACAGGGGCCGATTGGGCAGCTACTGGGGTTAACCGAGGAGATTCTCGACACGGAACGAGAGTTGAAGCGCGAGCGGTTAATCAACTTTGCCGGAGGGGTAGCTGTCATTATGGGCCCCATCCTGCTCATGACGTTGCTGGTGGTTACCGTCCTTACGGTAGGCCGCGTAAACATGACCTCAATCAATTGTGCGGCTATCTTTCCTATTATCTTAGGGCTTGCGGGAACTTTTTTTTCGCGTTCTACATCACTAATCCACTAGACTGGGGCGGACCGGCTCGCGATTCCTCTCCGGCGGAGCTTCGGCTCAAGCTGTCGTTGCTTCATGAGCAGAGACGCTTGCGGGCCGCCGAGCTAGCATTGGACGCCAGGTATTCACGTAGTGCGTACAAGGAGACAATTCGATCCGATGTTGCGGAATTTCGGCGGAGGAGCGGGTACTACCGACGAATCAATAACGGATTTCAATCTATAGTTATCCTTGGTTCGTTGGCGACAACAACGGTATCTGGGATTGCCCTAGATGGGAGTCCGTACCAATGGATTGCCGTTGGTACAAGCTTCTCAGTGGGGGCGGCGGCCGGATTTACCGGCTACTTCAAGTACCGTGAGCGAGGCTTCTACCTTCAGCAGACTGCCGATTCTATCGAGCAGGAATGGATGGCGGCGGACCTCGAAATTTTCCGGTATAGAAAGATGCCCAGTGATGAGCATCTGGCTGCGTTGGTGGAGGAGGTAGAGCGCCTGAAGTCGGAGCAGCGGAAACGGGAGCAAAGCCTTGACCAGCCTTCGGAAGGTCGGCAAGAACCAACCTAGGCCCCAAGCGTTCGCGGCCCATGATTTGCAAGGACTTGGCCTATGGCAAGCCTTGTGCCCGGAGAAGTTCCATCGTGTCCAATTACGGGTTGGTGGTCGTGAGCGACACTTGGGACCTCGGCCGTGACCGGGTGGTGAGACCGCTCCTGGACGTTCGCCGCGCCCATTCTGCTCAACGAGCCGTACGAAGGATGGGGATCGCCTGCCTTTTCTCCTCCGTCAGGTGCTCCAGCACTATCCCGATTGGTCGTCTAGGTGGTCTGCACTCGATGACGTCTTCCGGTGTCACGATCAGATCGACGCTGAAGTCGTGCTCGGTCTCGGGCAGCTCGTCATCGACCACTTGAAGTGTGTGCACGGTCGTGACGATCGTCGTCTCCGGTCCGATCAGCCCAGCCTCGGTCAGCAGGGCTACCTCGATGTCGGAGTAGCCGGCGCCCTTGCCGACCCGCACGCCTCGGCGGTTGACCGCCACGCTGCCGCAGACAACCAGCTCGACCGGGCGCATCTCTGTGACACCGATCGTTAACGCTGCCCTGGCCGCACCCTCGCCGGTGGCGATCCTCCCAAAAGGCGGCTGTAACTCAGTTGGGTCGAGCACGTAGAACGGTTCGGGCGTGGCCAGTCGGGGCACGGCCATATAGAGCAGCTTGCCCTCGCTCAGCGCATTGACGCGTACGGGCAGCTGCGCTCTGTCCGGGTTGGACTTGATGACGTGGGCGGCCTGCCATACCGCTAAGCCAGCCAGCCGTTCGGCGGCTAGGCCGGCACCGACGAAGTCGGGGATATGGCCGTGGACGTCAGGTGGTGTGGCGCCTTCTCGCTGTAGGGATGCCCAGACCTGCTCGCGGGCAGCCTGCTTGGCTCGGTCGATCTCGGTGTCCGTCACCGGCACGCTCCTATGCCGCGGTCATCAGGGTCAGGAGCCTGTCGCTGACATCCTGCACCGCTCGCTCGTTGCGCCACGGCCGCAGCTCTCGGGCGGCCATGAAGATGACGTTGAGGCCGCCACCGCCCCGAGTCTGCTCCACCACATCGATCGCCTTGTGCAGGCGGGCTACCGCGTGGTCAAGCTTGTGCTGGCGGATGCCGGCCAGGGCCAGGTTGCCCAGCACGATGGCGGTGGGTTTGTTGCGCCGCCTGAGCAGCTGGCGGGTGGCCTCAAGAACCAGCTCAGCCTTTGCCGGCTTGCCCAGAGACAGCATGCACGAGCCGGTCAGGCGGCCGGACTGGCTCGGGCAGAACAGCGGGCCAGCCGGGTCATCCGGGGTGATCCGGCCGAAGTGCCCCTCGGCCGCGCCGAGAGCGTCGACGCAGCTGGTCTCGTCGCCGAGCATGGCGTACGCCTCGCCGACGTGCAGCAGGGCCAGACCAGTCACCACATGGCTGTCGTGCTGGGAGGCGACGGCGGCACGCTGGGCGAGCACCAAGCCAGCGCGCGGGTCGTTACGGCCATACAGGGCGACAAAGCTCTTGCGCAGCTCGGCGTTTGCCTCGGCCACCACGTCGCGGACCTGCCGGGCGGCGGCGATGGCCTGGTCGAAGTAGCGTACGGCTGTCGTGTGGTCGCGCCGTTGGGAGGCGTCCCAGACGAGCTGGCCCATCAAGGTGGCCGACTCCAGCTCCGCGACCCACAGCTCCCGGCGTACCCGGCCGGTCATGGCGTGGTCGCGCAGGAACAGCACCTGGCCGTGGAGCTGTCCGGCGGCAGCCAGCAGCGCCGCTGACGGAGCGTGGTCGTATTGCTCATCCAGCCGTTGCACCTGCTCACGTAAGTAGGCCACGGCGACAAGATCGACACTGCGGGGATGCTTGAGCACATAGTCGAACCGCTCATTGGGCGCAGCCGGTGCCTCGCCCACGTCGGCGAGCAGCGCGCCCAGCTCCTCGACCGAGATCTTGAGCGCCTGGGCCAGCCGTGGACGGATCCACGGCTGCGGATCGGTGTCGGCCCGCTCCCACCGCACGATGGTCGAACGGTCGAGACCAAGGACCTCGGCGAGCCGTTCCTGGCTGAGTCCGACCGCCTTGCGGCGGTCGGCGAGGCGGTGCCGTCTCCTGACCACGATCACTCCATCTGGCGTGCCGACCGCAACGGACCCAGTTAGGCAGGTCATGCAGCGCGACGCAACAACCGTGCAGCATTTCTGCCTCGTTTCCGCAATGTCCACCGTGGGCAGCCGCGCCATACCGTCGCCTCGGCGCCACGGGCGACTCCAGCCATCCTGGCCCGCCTGGCGAGGCTTCGATGGTCCAGCGGCTGAGAGTTTCTCGGTGCCATAGGCCCCGGCCGGGCGTGAGCCAGCTCCGTCCGGTCGGGCCGCCACCAAGACCGTAACTGGCCACCAAGACCGTAACTGAAGGAGGGACAGCCGCGATGACTACCACGAACGTGATCGACCGGCCGCTACAGGCCATCGAGCCGGATCCGGAACCCTTGCAGGCGTCGTACCTCAACCTGGCGCCAGGAATGCACACCCGCATGGACCGGTGCATCGGTGACGTACCGATGGTGGAGACCGCCACAACACCCTTCAGCCGGATGGTCATCAGCGTGAACGTCGGCGACATCCAAGCCCTGAACGCCGAGTACGTCGCGGTGGTGGAAGAGTTCGCCACCGCAGTATGTGCGTTCCGCGACGAGCTACGGGCGCTGGTGGCGGCAGGCTGAGCGACCGTCTAGCTGGCTGCTGGCGCCCGGGTGCGGTACGCGGGGGCGAAGACCACGAGCAGTGCCAGGGCCTCGGTGACGTCAACGAAGCGGTGCTCCTCACCCGCGGGTACGAACACTACGTCACCGGGGCTCAGCACCGCCTCCCCGGACGGGGTCACGATCCGGGCCCGTCCGGCGGTCACCACGTAGATCTCGTCCTCGGTGTGCGGCGTCTGGTCGTCCACCCCACCCACCGGGATGGAGTATGTGCCGACCGAGAGGTCCGGCACCCGCAGCTGCTCCGCGTAGGAGTTGGGAGCGCCGTCCTCCGGGGCGACGTACGCCCCCGCACCCTCGATGATCTGCATGCCTTGGCAGAGTACGGGCTTCGGCGGCGAAGGGCGGTCGTACGCGCGTGTCGCCACCGGACCGGCGCGCGGTGCGGCGTTAGGGTGTGGCTCGAACACGTGTGCGGGGAAGGGGGTCGCGGTGCGTGTGCTCGGCGTCGACCCCGGCCTGACCCGCTGCGGCGTGGGCGTTGTCGACGGCGTGCCGGGGCGGGCGTGCGCGCTCGTCGGCTACTACGTGATCTACACCGACCCCGAGGACGAGCTGGGGCGGCGGCTGCTGCATCTGGACCGCGCCCTGACCGACCTGCTCACCGAGCACCGGCCGCAGTCGGTGGCGGTGGAGCGGGTGTTCAGCCAGCACAACGTGCGCACGGTCATGGGCACGGCCCAGGCCGGGGCGGTCGCCGTGCTCGCCGCGGCACGAGCCGGGCTGGGCGTGCAGACGTACACCCCGAGCGAGGTGAAGGCCGCTGTGACCGGTTCTGGCCAGGCCGGAAAGGCTCAGGTCACGGCGATGGTGACCCGGCTGCTGCAGCTCGACGCCCCGCCGCGCCCGGCCGACGCCGCGGACGCGCTGGCGCTCGCCATCTGTCACGTGTGGCGCGGCGGCACCCGGGCCCGCCTGGCCGCCGCGGCTGCTGCCGCCCGCCGCTCCACCGGGCCAGCACGCCGGCTGTCGCTGGTGCGGCGACGGGAGAGCGGCTGATATGGCGAGGAGAGAGCGGCTGATGTGGCGAGGAGAGAGCGGCTGATGTGGCGAAGCGAGCCGCTGATGCATGGAGGAGCGACGGGATGATCGCCAGCGTCTGCGGAGGAGAGACGGGATGATCGCCAGCGTCTGCGGTCGGGTGGCCGCCGTGTCGCCGGACCGGGTCGTGGTGGAGGTCGGCGGGGTGGGCCTCGCGGTGCACTGCACGCCGGGCACGCTCGCCGGCCTGCACGCCGGGGCCGAGGTCCGGCTCGCCACCAGCCTGGTGGTCCGGGAGGACTCCCTGACTCTGTACGGGTTCACCGACGACCACGCGAGGCAGCTCTTCGAGCTGCTGCAGACGGCGAGCGGGGTCGGTCCCCGGCTGGCCCAGGCGGTGCTCGCGGTGCTCGACCCCGACCTGGTACGCAAGGCGATCTCCACTGCGGACGCCACCACGCTGACCCGGGTGCCGGGCATCGGTAAGAAGGGTGCCGAGCGGATCATCCTGGAGCTTCGGGACCGGGTCGGTCCGGCCGCCACCGGCGAGGCGGGTGGGGGAGCGCTCAGCGGCTCCTGGCCGGAGCAGGTGCGGCAGGCGCTGGTGGGGCTGGGCTGGACCGCGGCCCAGGCCGACCAGGCGGTGGTCGCGGTCGCCGAGGGCGTGGACGGTGGTCCGGTGCCGCCCGTGCCGGAGCTGCTCAAGCAGGCGATCCGCCTGCTCGGCCGGACCCGGTGAGAGCGACGGACGGGCGCCAGGCGGACGGGTGGGGGCCAGGGGTGAGCACGAGGAGCGGTCGGTGACGGAGCCGGTCGTGTCGGCGTACGCGAGCGTGGAGGAGCGCGACGCGGAGGCCACGGTCCGGCCCAAGCGGCTGGCCGAGTTCGTGGGCCAGCCGCGCGTCCGCGAGCAGCTGGACCTGCTGCTGCGCAGCGCGTTGCGGCGGGGAGCGCCGCCAGACCACATCCTGCTGTCCGGCCCGCCCGGGCTGGGCAAGACCACGCTAGCCATGATCGTCGCCGTGGAGCTGGGCGTCGGGCTACGCATCACCAGCGGCCCGGCCATCGAGCGCTCGGGCGACCTGGCCGCGATCCTGACCAGCCTGTCCACTGGGGACGTGCTGTTCATCGATGAGATCCACCGCATCGCGAAGCCGGCCGAGGAGCTGCTCTACAGCGCGATGGAGGACTTCCGGGTGGACGTGGTGGTCGGCAAGGGCCCAGGCGCCACCGCCATCCCGCTGGACGTCGAGCCGTTCACGCTCGTCGGCGCCACCACCCGGTCTGGTCTGCTGACCGGGCCGATGCGCGACCGGTTCGGCTTCGTGGCGCACCTGGACTTCTACCAGCCCGAGGAGCTGGAGCAGGTGGTCCGCCGCTCGGCCGGGATCCTCGGGGTGCCGGTCGCGCCGGATGGCGCGACCGAGATCGCCGGGCGCTCGCGCGGGACCCCGCGGATCGCCAACCGGCTGCTGCGCCGGGTGCGCGACTACGCCGAGGTGCGCGCCGACGGGGTGGCCACCCGCGCGGTCGCCCAGGCCGCGCTGCGGGTGTACGACGTCGACGATCTCGGCCTGGACCGGCTCGACCGGGCCGTGCTCACCGCGCTGGTCGAGCTGTTCGGCGGCGGGCCGGTCGGCGTGTCCACGTTGGCCGTGGCGGTGGGCGAGCAGCCGGACACGGTGGAGGAGGTGTGCGAGCCGTACCTGGTGCGGGCCGGGCTGCTGGCCAGGACCCCGCGCGGGCGGGTGGCCACCGCGCACGCCTGGCGACATCTGGGGCGTACCCCACCTAACGGCGCGTTCGGGGCGGCGGGTCCGGCCCCGCCCGACCTGTTCAGCTCCGGCCCGTGAACACTCCGTGGCCGTACCGATGCCGCAGTTGGGCCTCGCACGGACTAGACTCGCCGCGGTCCGGCAGGACAGCAGCAGCCCATATCCCGGTACGGTCCGGGTGCGGGTCGACGTGGAAGGTCAACAAGAGTGCTTCTCGCAGCGGAATCCACGGGCGGTGGAGGCAGCACGGTCAGCCTGCTGCTCATGATGGGCCTGATCTTTGGCGCAATGTACTTTCTCATGATCCGGCCCCAGCAGAAACGACGTCGCCAGGTCGAGTCCATGCAGTCCGGGCTGGGCGTGGGTGACGAGGTGGTCACCATCGGCGGGCTCTACGGCACGGTGACCGACCTCACCGACGAGATCGTCTCGCTGGAGGTCGCGCCGGGCGTGACCAACCAGTATGCGCGACGGGCGATCAGCCACGTAGTGACCTCGGCTCCGCGGCTGGACGACCTGGACGACGTGGACGACAGCGAAGACACCGCCATCGAGAAGACCACCGACAAGGACTGAGCCGTCCGCTCCTTCGGACGCCGTACGCCACCGACACAACAGGAGATGGGCAGTGGCCGCACCCTCGGGACAGCTGAAGGTGTCGCGATACTTCCTCGCGTTCACCCTCCTCATTGCCGTGCTGTACGCACTGGTGGTCTTCACCGGTGACAAGCAGGCCAAGCCAAAGCTCGGCCTGGACCTGCAGGGCGGCACGAGCATCACGCTGTCGGCGACCGTGCCCGGCGGCGGCACGCCCGACGGGCGCAAGCTGGAGCAGGCCCGCCAGATCATCGCCAACCGGGTCAACGGCAGCGGGGTCGCCGAGGCAGAGGTGGTCACCCAGGGCGACCGCAACATCGTGGTCAGCGTGCCCGGCGAGCAGGATGCGGACCAGCTCCAGGCCCTGACCGCAACCGCCGAGATGCGCTTCCGGAAGGTGCTGAACACCACGGAGGACACCAGCGCAGTGCCACCCGACCCGACGCCGTCGGCTACCCCATCGGCGACGCCGTCCGGGTCGGCGAGCCCGAAGCCCTCGGCCAGCGCCACTCCGAAGCCCACGGCCAGCGCGGCGCCGTCGGCCAGCGCCAGCCCGTCCGCCGCGGCCAGCCCCACGCCTGCCGCCGCCCCGACCGCCAGCCCGTCCGCCGCGGCGGTCAGCCAGGACGTCGAGCGGGAGCGCGCGGCGGTCGCCCGCAAGCTGGGTGCGGCGTACCAGATCGCCGCCACCATCACCGACCCAGGCTCGGTCGACGGCCCTACCCGCACGCGGCTTGCGCCCTTCGCCAACCTGACCGGCGCCGAGGTCGCCGTGCTCCCGGTGGAGATGCAGTTCGCTGTGCCGACCATCTCCTGCAAGCAGCTCAGCGGCCGGCCGGTGGGCTCGATCCAGGACCTCGCGCAGAAGGTGGTGGCCTGCGGCTCCGAAGGTGGCCTGGTCAAGTACCTCCTGGACGTGGCGAAGGTGGTCGGGCAGGACGTCGGCAGCGCCGACTTCGTCTACGACGCGCAGAACGCCAAGGGCTGGAAGGTCGTCCTGTCCTTCAAGGGCTCCGGCGGGGAGAAGTGGACCGCCCTGACCAAGGAGGCGTTCAAGGGCCAGGGCCAGCAGAACGACCGGGTCGCGATCGTGCTCGACAACGACGTGGTCTCCGCCCCGGAGATCCAGTCGGTGATCGTCGGGGACGCTGAGATCACCGGCTCGTTCACCAAGGGTCAGGCCGAGACGCTGGCGACCCAGCTCAAGTACGGCGCCCTGCCGTTGAGCTTCGCCCAGCAGTCGCTGGAGACCGTCTCGCCGACGCTGGGCCTGCAGCAGATGGAGGCGGGCCTGCTCGCCGGGGCCATCGGCCTGGTCCTCGTCGTGTTCTACTGCCTGCTCTACTACCGGTTCCTGGGCTTCGTGGTCATCGCCAGCCTCGCCGCATCGGCCGCCCTCGTCTACGCCTCCCTGGTGCTGCTCGGCCGGCAGCTGGGCTACACGCTCACGCTCGCGGGCATCGCCGGCTTCATCGTGGCGATCGGCATCACGGCCGACTCGTTCGTGGTGTTCTTCGAACGCCTCAAGGACGAGGTGCGCGACGGCCGGACGGTGCGCAGCGCCGTACCCCGGGCCTGGGTGCGGGCCCGGCGAACGATCCTGTCCGCGGACACCGTCTCCCTGCTCGCCGCCGTGGTCCTCTACCTGCTCGCGGCGGGCGGCGTGGCAGGCTTCGCGTTCACCCTCGGCCTGTCCACTATCATCGATCTCATCATCGTCTTCCTGTTCACCCACCCGCTGGTGGCGCTGCTGTCGCGGTGGCCGTCATTCACCTCACCGCGCATCTCCGGGCTGGGCAACCTCCGCTCGGACCGGGCCATTGCCGGGGTCGATACCTCACCCGCGCGCCGCTTCGGTGCGGTGCAGCCGAAGGAGTCCTGAACCATGGCGTCAAATGGGATCCTCCGCCGCCTGTACCGCGGTGAGACGAACATCGACTTCATCGGCCCCCGCAAGCGGTGGTACATCGCCTCCGTGGTGATGATCGCCATCTGCGTCGCCAGCCTGGCGTTCAAGGGCTTCCACTTCGGCATCGAGTTCGCCGGCGGCAACGAGTTCCGGGTGCCGGTCGTGGCCGGCAGCACCGTCGAGGAGGCCCGCGACGAGGTCGAAGGGCTCGGCGTCGAGGTCGCCAGCGTCCAGACCGCCGGCACCGGCGGGCAGCAGACGTACGTCGTGCGCACCGGCGAGCTCGACGACGAGACGCAGCGCGAGGTGACCGAGACCCTGGCCGAGTTCGCCGGCATCCCGCCGACCCAGGTCAACCGCTCCGAGGTCTCCTCCTCCTGGGGCGCGGACGTGACCCGTAAGGCGCTCCAGGGCCTGGCCGTCTTCCTGCTGCTGGTCGGGCTCTACATCGCCTTCCGGTTCGAGCGCAAGATGGCCTTCGCGGCCCTGCTCGCCCTGCTGCACGACCTCATCCTGACCGCGGGTGTCTACTCGCTCGTCGGCTTCGAGGTCACCCCGGCGACCGTGATCGGCCTGCTGACCATCCTCGGTTTCTCGCTCTACGACACGGTCGTCGTCTTCGACAAGGTCGAGGAGAACACCAAGGGCATGCTGGGCCAGTCCCGGTTCACCTACCCGGAGGCGGCCAACCTCGCGGTCAACCAGACCCTGATGCGGTCGATCAACACCTCGCTGATCGCCCTGCTGCCCGTCGGCGGCCTGCTCTTCGTCGGCGCTGGGCTGCTCGGCGTGGGCACGCTCAAGGACCTGGCGCTGGTCCTGTTCGTCGGCATGCTCACCGGTGCCTACTCCTCGCTCTTCCTCGCCACGCCGTGGCTGGTCGACTTCAAGCTGCTCGAGCCGCGCTACAAGACGCACGCGTCGCGGGTGGTGGCGCGCCGCTCCGCCGAGGCGAAGGGCGCGGTAGTGCCGGCGAGGTCCGCCAAGACGGCCAAGGTGAAGCCGGCGGCGAAGAGCGCCGCGGTCGGGCCGGCAGACACCGAGCTGGACACCGAGGACGATGCAGTGCCGGCGCAGGCGGCACAGGCAAAGGCGATGGCGGCGAGCGGGCCACGGCCGGGCGCGAAACCGGCTGGCCAGCGTTCGGGCGGCAAGCGGTCCGGCGGCGCCAGGCCCGGCCGGCCCGGCGCGAAGCGGCGGTAAGGCATGACCGCCGTGACCGGCGTGGCCGATGTTGCCGCCCTGATCGCGAGCAAGGTCATTGACGTACCCGACTTTCCGGAGCCGGGCATCCTGTTCAAGGACCTCACGCCCCTCTTCGCCGACGGGCCGGCCTTCCGCACGGTGGTCGACGCGGTCGTCGCGCACCACGGCCGCGGCTCCTTCGACGTGGTGGCAGGCATTGAGGCGCGTGGCTTCGTCATAGCCGCCGCCGTCGCGTACGCCGCAGGGGTCGGGGTGGTGCCGGTGCGCAAGGCGGGTAAGCTGCCGCGCGCCACCCACGCGGCCTCCTACGCCTTGGAGTACGGCGAGGCGACGCTGGAGGTGCACCGCGACGCGTTCGACGCCGGGCAGCGCGTCCTCGTGGTCGACGACGTGCTCGCCACCGGTGGCACGGCGGCGGCGACGCTCGGTCTGGTCGAGCGGGCCGGGGGTGTTGTGGCTGGCTGCACGGTGCTGCTGGAGCTGGCCTTCCTCAACGGACGGAGCCGCCTGCCGGGTCGGGACGTGCACGCCATCCTGACGGTCTGAGCGGGGGGCTACCCAGCGCGAAGGGGACGAGGCTCGGCGAGCATTGCGGTGTGGCCTGCTGTAACGGCGCAGATTCGCGCTGTCACCTATACGGTCGCCCTAGGTCACGGCCACCGTCCGGCGGGTACGATGGCATCTCCCAGGGACGCGAGCAGCGAGGAGCGGCCGGTGCCAGACGTCGCACCTCCGGTGGAGGGCACGGTCACCCCGACGGGCGCGCTGCACAACGGTGACGCCCGGGATGAGACGCGCCCGGCCCGCGACGACAGCCATGACGACACGATGCGGCAGGACAGGACAGGCCACGGCGAGACGCGTCATGGCGAGACGGGTCACGGCGAGGCCCGCGCCCGGTGGCGGGCTGGTGAGGCCGGGGACGCGGCCAACGGCGACGCCGTCGCCCCGCCCGGCTCCAGCGGGCCAGGTTCCAGCACGTCCAGTGCCAGCGCTCCGGGGTCCAGCGCCCCAGGGTCCAGCGCGTCGGGGCCCAGTGCTCCAGAGGCCGGCGCACCGAAGGCCAGTGCCCCGGGACCGGGCATTGCCGGGGCGGGCGCGCAGGTGGCGCCCGACGACGAGGACCACGATGACGACGTCGTGGTGGCGTTCCCTGAGGGCGGCCGCCCGGCCGGCAACGGCGCGGCGACCACGACGTTCGGCTTCGCCGGCCCGCCGACCGGACGCCGGGTGCGCGCCCGGCTGGCCAGGTTCAACGCGCCCTGGCAGACGCCGCAGGTCAACGAGGTGCTCGAGCCGCTGATCTCACAGCACCGGCTGAGCCATCCCAGGGCCGATGTACGGCTGCTGCAACGGGCGTACGACGTGGCCTCGCGCTGGCACGCCGGCCAGTACCGCAAGTCCGGTGACCCGTACATCACCCACCCGCTCGCGGTCGCCACGATCCTGGCCAACCTCGGCATGGACACCACCACGCTGGTGGCCGCGCTGCTGCACGACACGATCGAGGACACCGACTACACGCTCGACCGGATGCGCGAGGACTTCGGCGGCGAGGTGACGCTGCTGGTCGACGGCGTGACAAAGCTGGACAAGGTCAAGCTCGGCGACGCGGCCAAGGCGGAGACGATCCGCAAGATGGTCGTGGCGATGGCCAAGGACCCTCGGGTGCTCGTCATCAAGCTCGCCGACCGGCTGCACAACATGCGTACCCTGACCTTCCTGCCAGCTGCCAAGCAGGAGCAGAAGGCCCGCGAGACGCTGGAGATCCTCGCCCCGCTCGCCCACCGCCTGGGTATGAACACGATCAAGTGGGAGCTGGAGGACCTCTCCTTCAGCACCCTCTTCCCCAAGCGGTACGACGAGATCAACCGGCTGATCACCGAGCACGCACCGCAGCGGGAGGCGCTGCTCCAGCGGGTCACCCAGAAGGTCCAGCTGGACCTGCGGTCGGCGAAGATCAAGGCGGACACCACCGGCCGGCCCAAGCACCTCTACTCGGTCTACCAGAAGATGATCGTGCGGGGCCGCGAGTTCAACGACATCTACGACCTCGTCGGCGTACGGATCCTGGTGGAGACCGTGCGCGACTGCTACGCGGCGCTCGGCGTGATCCACGCGAACTGGCAGCCCGTCCCGGGCCGGTTCAAGGACTACATCGCGATGCCGAAGTTCAATATGTACCAGTCGCTGCACACCACCGTGATCGGCCCGAACGGCAAGCCGGTGGAGATGCAGATCCGCACCCACGCGATGCACCGCACCGCGGAGTACGGCATCGCCGCGCACTGGAAGTACAAGGAGGCGAAGAACGCCACCATCGTCGGCCCGCCGGCGCACATCGACGAGATGACCTGGCTGCGCCAGCTGCTGGACTGGCAGCGCGAGGCGAGCGACCCCAGCGAGTTCCTGGACGCGCTGCGCTTCGACCTGTCCAGCCAGGAGGTGTACGTCTTCACGCCAAAGGGCGACGTGGTGGCGCTGCCCACCGGCTCGACCCCGGTCGACTTCGCCTACGCCGTGCACACCGAGGTGGGGCACAAGTGCATCGGGGCGCGGGTCAACGGCAAGCTGGTGCCGCTGGAGTCGACGCTGTCCAACGGTGACGTGGTGGAGATCTTCACGTCCAAGTCGGACACTGCCGGCCCGTCGCAGGACTGGCTCGGCTTCGTCAAGAGCCCGCGGGCGCGTACGAAGATCCGCCAGTACTTCAACAAGGAGCGGCGCGAGGAGGCGATCGAGGCCGGCAAGGACGCGATCGTCAAGGCCATGCGCAAGCAGGGCCTGCCGTTGCAGCGGATGATGTCGTCGGAGTCGCTGATGGCGATCGCCCGCGACGTGCACCTGCCCGATGTGGCCTCGCTCTACGCCGCCGTGGGGGAGAACCAGATCTCCGCGCAGGCGGTGGTCCATCGGCTCGTCGCCGGGTTCGGTGGCGAGGAGGGTGCGGTCGAGGATATCGCCGAGACCGCGATCGCGACCAAGCCGCCGCGGCACCGCGGGTCGGCGCAGGACCCGGGCGTGGTGGTCGTCGGCGCCTCCGACGTATGGATCAAGCTGGCCCGCTGCTGCACCCCGGTGCCGGGGGACCGGGTGTTCGGCTTCGTGACCCGCTCCGGTGGGGTGAGCGTGCACCGGCAGGACTGCGCCAACGCCGAGGACCTCGAGGCGCAGCCGGAGCGGCTGGTGGAGGTGTCGTGGAAGCCGACCTCGGCGTCCACGTTCCTGGTCGCCATCCAGGTGGAGGCGCTGGACCGGCACAAGCTGCTGGCCGACATCACCCGGGTGCTCTCCGAGGAGAAGGTCAACATCCTCTCGGCCACGGTCACCACCACCCGGGACCGGGTGGCGGTGAGCCGGTTCAGCTTCGAGATGGCCGATCCGAAGCACCTCGGACACCTGCTGGCCGCCGTACGCAAGATCGATGGCGTCTTCGACGCGTACCGGGTCACCTCAGGTGCCTGAGTTATTTGGCGCTCGCTCCGCGCGAGCGGAGCGAGCGC
>DASRIS010000115.1:0-5221 GCA_035649895.1 Micromonosporaceae bacterium
TGAGCCGACGATGGCCAGACTCGCCCTCGCCGACCCCACAACTCGAACCATCGCTGCTTGCAACTGCTCAAATCCACAGACCACCTGAGCCGGGTTGGTGAGGCCTTGCTCGGCATCCACCAGCGCGAGGGTCGGACGACCGCGGTCCTGATGGGCGAACAGCGTTTCTGGCGGCGGGCCATAGATCGCACAGAGTGCGGCGCGATACCGAGGGCTGGTACGGCGTGTTCCACGTTCCCAGGCGCTCAGCAAGCTGGCCGTGACCCCAGAGCCGCCAAGGTGCGAGTCGATCTCGCTGACCACCCGCTCGAGGGTTCAGTTCCGGTGACTCCGAGCGAGGCGCAGTGGAGACTCAGGAGGTGATGTCGGCACTTCCACCCGGACCCTCCGATCCGGCCGGTTGTCAATCTCCTGCCAATCCTGCCGTGTTCCTGTGACAGAGTCCGCCAGTAGGCTCATCTGTGGCTCATGCGCCTGAACGATTCACGGCTCGTTACAACTTTCTTCACTTCTTCAGGCTCGGTGACGATGCTCATGCGGCCGATGGCCAGCCCCTGGTAGAGCAGGGACCTGCCCACCACGCCGGCCAGGCCGGCCGCCGCCCCCCAGCCCACCCCGGCCACGAGACGGCGTCCCTTCACAACGCCACGACCAGCAGCAGGGCGAAGCTGACGAGCTGGGACAGCAGGAGACCACGAAGACGTGCGCCCGCCGGGTGAGGACGCCGCCGGCGAAGTCCGACACCCCGTAGGACACCGCGGCGGCCAGGGCCAGGAGGATCTCCATCGCGCTTGTCCCTGGGATCGGTCATGGTTGTCCAGGCTATAGCGGGAGGGAGGAGGCGCCATGCGGCTGACCAAGTACGGGCACTCGTGCCTGCTGGTGGAGGAGGGACCGGCCCGGCTGCTGCTGGACCCGGGTACCCTCTCCGGCGGGTTCGAGGAGCTGGAGGGCCTGACCGCCGTGCTGGTCACCCACCAGCACGCCGACCACCTCGCCCTCCAGCGGCTTCGCACGCTGCTGGACCGCAACCCCGGGGCCCGGGTGCTCTGCGACGAGGGCAGCGCCGAGCAGCTCGCCGCGGCCGGCGCGGCGGTCGAGGTCGTCCACGACGGGGAGGAACTGGACGTCGGCGGGGTCGCGGTGCGCGTCAGCGGGCGCGACCACGCGGTCATCCACCCCGACATCCCGGTGGTTCCCAACGTCGGCTACCTGGTGGGCGGGCGGCTGTTCCATCCAGGCGACGCATTCACCCCGCCGGGCCGGCCGGTCGAGGTGCTGGCGGTCCCGGCCGGGGCGCCGTGGCTGAAGGTGTCGGAGCCGATCGACTACCTGCGCCAGGTGCGCCCAAAGGTGGCCGTGCCAGTGCACGAGCTGGTGCTGTCCCAGGCCGGGAAGGCGATCCACTACCGGCAGCTCGAGCAGCTCGGCGGGGCGACGCTGCGGGTGCTGGACGACGGCGCCCCCGTGGAGCTGTAGTGCCGCTGCAGAACCGCGTCACCCCCACCGGGGAGATCGTCGCCGACCCGGGACGCGGCCTGCTGATGGGCAACCGCGGCTGCCTGCACGGGCCGGACCGCCGGCTGGGCGTGGCCCGCTGGCGGTCGAAGCTGTGGATCTGCTGCGTGCTGGACTGGAAGGGCGTGCGGCGCGACCCGATGCCGCCGGGTCGCTGGACGGCGCTGTTCTTCCTGGACGAGGCGAGCGCGCTGGCGGCGGGGCACCGCCCGTGCGCGTACTGCCGCCGCGCCGACTTCGTCGCCTTCGCCGAGGCGTGGCGTGGCGCGCACCGGCTGGCGCAGCGGCCGCGCGCCGCCGAGATCGACGCGCGCCTGCACGCCGAGCGGGTCGACCCGCGCTCGCGCCGGCAGGTGACCCGGCCGGCGGTGGCTGGCGAGCTGCCCGACGGCGTCATGGTCCGCGCCGGCGGCACGCCCGGGCTGCTGGCCGGCGGCGCCCTGCTGCCGTGGACGTTCGCCGGCTACCGGGCCCCCGTCCCGCTGCCGCCGGCCATGCAGGTCGAGCTGCTCACACCGCCGGCGACGGTGGCGGCCGTCGCCGGCGGCTACCGCCCGCTGCTGCACCCGACGACTGCGGGGGCTCCGCCCCCGCAACCTCCCCGGACCTGATGCCCCGGTGAGGTCGGGTGCTAGGGCGGTGAGCCGAGCGCCTTCACCGATCGGCCGAGCACGTTGTCGATCCCCCACCGTTCCGCCAGCTCGAGCAGCCGCTCGGCGTCAGGTGGCCTGGACGGCAGGGCGGTGTCGACGGTCGGCAGCGGCAGCGTCCGGACCGTGCCGACGACCCGCGGCGCCACCGTGAGGTAGTCCCGGGCCGCGTTGAGCTTGCCCGCGACCCCGGCGAGGTGGGGGTCGCGGGACGCGGCGGCGTCCAGCAGCGCATCCAGCGTCCCGAACCGCGCCAGCAGGCTGGCGGCGGTCTTCTCCCCGATCCCGGGAACCCCGGGCAGCCCGTCGCTGGGGTCGCCCCGGAGGGTGGCGAAGTCGGCGTACTGCGCCGGGGCGATGCCGTACCGCGCCCGCAGCGCGGCGGCGTCCATGACCTCCAGCTTGGTGACGCCGCGGGCGGTGTACAGCACGCGGACGTCGCGGTCGTCGTCGATGAGCTGGAACAGGTCGCGGTCGCCGGTGACGACGTCCACGGGCACGGTGGCCCGCTCGGCGAGGGTGGCGATCACGTCGTCGGCCTCGTGCTCGTCGGCGCCGACCGCGGCGATGCCGAGGGCGTCGAGCACGTCGAGGATGATCGGGACCTGCTCGGCGAGCCCGGGCGGCTCGGCCTCGCCGGGGGGCGCGCCGCCGCCTCCCGGCGCCGTCTGCTGGTCGGCGAGCCGGTGCGTCTTGTAGGTGGGCAGCAGCGCCACCCGCCAGGCGGGGCGCCAGTCCTGGTCGAGGCAGGCCACCAGGTCGGTGGGGTGGTACCGCGTGATCAGCGTCGACACCATGTCGAGGAAGCCGCGGACCGCGTTGGTGGGGGTGCCGTCCGGCGCCGGGATGGAGGCCTTCACCCCGTAGAAGGCGCGGAAGTAGAGGCTGGCGGCGTCCAGCAGCATCAGGCTCATGCGCCGGCCGGTGCTCGCCGGGCCGCCCGGAACATGCCCACGACCTCCTCGACGGTGGTCGCGTCCTCGGCGGCCTTGTCGTCGCGCCAGCGGCCGGTGAAGCGCGGGAACCGCAACGCCAGCCCGGAGTCCTCCTTGAGCAGATCCCATGCGGCGGTGTGGGTCGGCGACAGCGTCAGCTCGGCGGCCAGCACCTCCACCACCAGGGCGGGCTCGAACCACACGTCGGCGTGGCGGCGCGTGTCGACCCGCGCGGGCGGCTCGGCGCGGACCAGCGGGGCGAGCCGAGCCGGCAGCGCCGCCAGCTCCGCGTCGCTGAACCCGGTGCCGCACTTGCAGATCGTCTGGAACCTGTCCGCGGCCGGGTCATAGACGGCCAGCAGCAGCGCCCCGTAGATGCCGGCGCGCCGGCCCCGCCCGTACAGCGCCCCCACCACCACCAGGTCCAGGGTGTCGCTGAGCTCGCTGCGGTAGTCGCGCTTGAGCTTGATCCACGACCAGCCGCGCGCGCCGGCCTGGTAGCCGACGGTCGGCGCCAGGGACTTGCAGATCAGGCCCTCGCAGCCGTCGGCGACCGCCTGCTCGAACAGCGCCTCCAGGGCCGCCTCGTCGTCGACCTGCTCGGCGGTGGCCAGCCGGAGCTGCGGCGACGGGGTGATGGCCTCGGCCAGCCGCGCCCGCCGCTCCAGGTAGGGCAGGCGGGTGAGGTCCTCGCCGTCGGCGTACAGCAGCTCGAAGCAGAACAGGCTCACCGGCACGTCGCTGATCGCCTCGGTGATGCCGTACTTGCGCCGCCGGAACATCACGTCCTGGAAGGGGCGCAGCTCGCCGGAGGCCGGGTCGAAGGCGACCACCTCGCCCTCCAGGATCGCCTCCCGCGGCCCGAGCCCCGCCTGGAGGAGCTTCACCGTGTCGGGGAACTGGCCGGAGACGCGCTCCAGGCGGCGGGTGAACAGCTCCAGCTGCCCGTCGGCGGTGCGGTGGGCCTGCACGCGGATGCCGTCGTACTTGTACTCGGCCGCGCACGCCCCACCCAGCTTGGCGAGGATCTCGGCGGAGCTGCTCATCCGCTGGGCGAGCATCGGCCGCACCGGGTTGCCGGCCCGCACCCGCATCCCCTCGACCGCCTCCAGCCCCTCCTGGACCAGGGTGGCGGCGACCAGGCCGAGGTCGGAGCAGATGTTGTAGGCGCGCTCCAGCACCGGGCGGGCCTTGCGGCCGCCGGCGTGCACCTCCGCGAGCGCGTCGAGGATGGTGGCGGTGCCGATCCCAAGGCGCAGCGAGCCGGTGACAGTGCGGACCAGGTAGCGGGCCTCCAGCGGGGTGGCCTCGCGGAGCAGCCCCACGAACGGGGCGAGCTTGCGGGCCTGCGAGCCGGTCCCCTCGGCCTGGGCGATCTGGTGCAGGGTGCCGAACACGACCTCGACCTCGAGAGTCGCCGGCCTGGGGGCCAACGCCGCCAGCAGGGCCTCGGCGGCCAGGCCCAGGTCGCCGACCTCCTTGGCGCTGGTGAGCGCCTGCTCGGCGGTCACCCCCGCGGCCTCGGCGACCGCGCGGGCGGCCATCCGCTCGGCCAGGCCGAGCTCCACGCCGGCGAAGTCGGGCGCGATCTCGCCCTGGCACAGCAGCGTCACCGTCGGCAGCAGGGTCTTGGGGGTCTCGGCGATCAGCGCGGCGAGGCGGTCGATGAGCTCCAGGCGGGCGGTGGCGGCCTCCAGGTCGCGGTAGGCCTCGGCGACGATCTGATACCGCATCCACGCTCCTCCCGCCGGCGGGTTCGCTTGGCCGCCCGGCCACGGCAGGATATCGGCCGCTGGCTTGCCTCGCCCCGTAGCTCGGGGGCCGGCTGGTCGAGACCAGCTCAAGGACGGGGTCGTCCGCGGGATCACGTACCGTCCGCGACCTCGTCATCCTCCCGCGGGACCAGGAGACTTGAGCGCGGCAAGCGCCTGGGCGAGCTGCCGGTCTGCGCTCGAGGTCGCGTCGATCACGGTGTGCCCGACCGCCGGAGGTGGCAGCACGCCCGCTGTGAGGTGCTTCTCAGGGTCTGCGAGCTTCGCGCGATCGCGCGGGGCGGCCCGCCCATCCATGCGACGCAGGAGCTCGTCTTTGGGGCAGCGCATCCACAAGAGGGTCGGG
>DASRIS010000116.1:0-35120 GCA_035649895.1 Micromonosporaceae bacterium
CACCTGCGCGTAGGTGCCCGACCCGTTGCAGTCCAGCACCCGTACGCCGACCAGGGTCACGCCCTTGGCCACGCCGTACGCGGTGCCGCCGGTCGTGCCGGCCACGTGCGTGCCGTACCCGTTGCAGTCGTCGGCGCTGCCGCCGTCGATCGCGTCGAACCCGGTCACCGCCCGGCCACCGAAGTCGGAGTGGCTGAACCTGATGCCGGTGTCGATGATGTACGCCCGCACGCCCGACGCGATCGTCGGGTAGGTGTAGGAGTTGTTCAGTGGTAGCGCCCGCTGGTCGATGCGGTCCAGGCCCCACGACGGGGTGGGCGACTGCGTGCCGGTCAGCCACACCCGGCGGTTCTGCTGCACGTACGCCACTGACGCGTCCGCCGCCACCCGGGCCGCGCCCCGCGCCGAGCTGCGTAGCTCGAACCCGCGCAGCGCATGCTCCCACACGGAGGCCACCTGGCCACCGGCCCGCGACGCGAGCGTGCGCGCCCGGTCGGCCACCGGCGTCCCGGCCACCGCGGCGTCCTTGAGCACCACGATGTAGGAGCCCGCCACCGCGGTCGGGTCGCCCGCGTACAACACCGCACCCTCAGCAGGCGCACCCCACACCGGCCCGGCAGACACCGCCACCATCGCGGCGGTCGTAGCGGCGACAAGCCCGAACGCCGCGGCGCGGCGTCGGACTCTGGTTGGGAGTTCCATCTCCCTCCTCCCCTCTCCACCGGCGTCGGCTCGCTCGCTCGGCGGCCCATGACGGATCTTGTAGATCGATGTCCATGCCGGTATGGCGAGGCTATTGGGAAGAGTTAGAGATGGATAGATATTGAAATCTCTAGATCAATCGAGGTATAAAGGAGGCTTGCTTGCGCTGCTCCGGGGCCATGGCTGAGCCAGCCGGGCACCCGAGATCACCCTGGCTGGCTACGAAAAGACCTGGAGCACGCCGGGTGGCGTGCTCCAGGTCCAGGGTACGGGTGATCAGCCGAACTGGCCGCCCTTGGCTCCGCCGAGGAACGCCGTCCAGTCAGCGGGCTTGAAGACGAGTGAAGGCCCGGCCGGATCCTTCGAGTCACGCACGGCAACGGCGCCGCGGACGAAGGCAACCTCCACACAGTTGTCACAGTTCGGACCGCTCCGTGTGCTCTTACGCCACACAGCGCGGGTCAGGTCAACTCGAAACCCCTTGGTCTCGACTTCCACAGCGGCTCCTTAGCCAACTTGGCGATGAGGGTGACGGACTCCTCCGGCCCGAGCGCCGCCGCGCGAATGTGGTCAAAGATGAAACGGTACTTCCGCAGCTCCTCGGTCTTCTCCAGGAACAGGCCGCCCGTCGCGTTCTCAGCGAACACGACGTCCGCATCGGCCGGCTCGGGAAAGTTGAGGATGGCGAAGGTGCCGTCCATCCCGGCATGTGCCCCCGCCTCAAAGGGCAAGACCTGCAGGGTGACGCTCGGCAGCTCGGAGGCGTCGATGAGGTGTTCCATCTGCCGGCGCATGACGGCGTCGCCACCGACCGGACGGCTCAGGACAGCTTCGTCCAGGACGACCCAGAGGTTGACCGGGTCCTCCACCTCCAGCAGTGACTGACGGGCGATCCGTACGCGCACCCGGCGGTCGACCTCTTCACCACCGATGTCCGGCCGAGCGGCCCGGATCATCGCGCGGGCGTACTCCTCGGTCTGCAGGAGACCCGGAACTACCTGCTGTTCGTACGCTCGAATCGACTCTGCCGCGGCTTCCAGGCCGACATACGCCCCGGTCAACACGGCACTGTACGGATGCCACCAGCCCTTCTGGCGGGCATCCCGGGAGATCTGCACCAGCTCTTCGCACTCGTCGCCGCTGATGCCGTAGATGTTGAGCATGTCCCGTACGTCCCGAGGGGTGGCCCCGCTGTGCCCCGTCTCGATACGGGAGATCTTGGAGGCGGAGCACTCGAGCCGCTCGGCGACGTAGTCGATGGTCACCCCCGCGGCCTCGCGCCGACGGCGCAGCTCCAGACCCAGACGTCGTCGTCTGATCGTGGGGCTACGACGCTCGGTCACGATCACCTCCACAGGTGGCGTCGCCGGACGGGCAGGGGGTTGGTCGGTCAGCCGCGCCGGACTAGGACGACGAGTATCCCAGGCGCGGGGAGTAGCTGAGCCGGCCTCAGTGTGCGGCTTGAGCTTAGGGGACATCAAGTACCTTTTACCCCGTAATGGTGCGCGAGCACAACTCCATAGATGCAACTTGCATTGATCATAATCGTAGTGCACGCTGTTCCGTATGCCTCGCGTCACTCCCCGTCTGCCCGAGTCAGGCAAAGGGGGCATCCTGAGCACAGACGCGACTGGCATGCGGCCGTATTCGCTGTTCGGGTTAATCTGGCTATCGGTTCGGCCGATGCCAGGCGGCGAACCGGCTGTTGGTCCGACCACGATCCGGTGCCCGGCACCGGCGTACGCCCTATCCGCGTGGCACGACAGTGCAACGCGCCACCTGCGAGCAGTCCTCCATACCGTGGCAAACCCCCCGCCGCCGTACGCCGTATGCCGCTCCGGCGGTGGGCGCGGGCTGCGGAGCTAGGGGCGTTGGCCGAGCCACCGGCACCGGCACGACGTCCAGGCCCGGCCAACGCTCGTAGGTGGACTGTTCCCAATAGGTGGACTCTCAACCAGACTGACGTGGATGCGACAGGCAACGGAGGAGGAGTCGAGGTGTTACCCCGTTCCGGTGACGTCCTTCGGGTGACTCGTGCGGCTAGCGTCCAGTTCGCCGAGCCACTGCTCTTCCGGGTGATCCGGGTGCATGACTGGCCGACGTACGAAGGATGGGCCTGGCTGGATGGCTACGAGCTGAACGCGGCCGGCGAGGCGGTGACCCGCCGCTCGATCTTTGTACAGGTGCAGGGCTTGCAGCCGGCGACCGCCGGAGCCTGGGCCCGCACCGACCGGGTGCCGCGCGGGCGGGCGGACAGCTCGTCCCGGCCGCACGGCGGCAACGTCGGACCGGCCGTCACGGCCCGCCCCAGGACGCGCGCCGCAGCAGGGCGGACCGGCCCTCGGCCCTGAGCAAGCCGGTCCTCCGCTGCCCTGAGCGAACCAGCCCGGCCCTGAGCGAACCAACCCCGGCCCTGAGCGAACCAGCCCCCGGCCCTGAGCTGACCGGCCTCGGCCCTTAGCGGACCGGCCTCGGCCCTTAGCGGCAAGGTCAGGTCGGCGGGCCGGGGGACGGTGAGCTTGTCGGCGAAGCGGGTGTCGCCGCCGGTGGCTCTTCGGCCACCACGAGCGCGACCTGGCTGCCTGGCGCCACCATCGCGCCCACCTCCGGCCGTACCCCGATCACCGTGCCCGGGGTGGCACCCCGGTCCACCCGGGTGGACACCCGGTACGTGAGGCCGGCGGCGTCCAGCAGGCGCTGCGCCTCAGCCAGCGGCAGCCCCACCACGGGTGGCACGGCGACCTGCGCCGGCGGGGTCGGGCTCGGCGGGGTCGGCGACGGTGCGGCTGAGGTGGCCGGGGCGCTGGTCGCAACAGGTGCCGACGTGGGCGGGCGGGTCGGTGGGGCGGTGGGCTCAGGGGTCGGCTCGGCGTCGAACGCCTGCATGATCAGCCAGATGCCGAAACCGAGGATGGCGAGCAGGAGGAGCGCCACCAGGGCGAGCACGGCAGGCAGCCACCAGGGCCGCTCCGGAGGGAGCTCCTGCCACTGGTCCGGTGGCACCGTCTCGTCCGCCACGGCCGGCCGCACCTCGGCCCGGGCCGCCCACCGCTCGCGCGCACCGGCTACCGCGCCCCGACCGCCTGGTGCGGCTGCGGGCGTACCGCCCGCCGCCGTACCCAGCACCGCCGTCTCGGCCGACCCGTCCGCGCCGGCGCGGACCGGCTCATCCCCGCCAGCGGAGGCCGGCGGCTCATCGGCGGAGACCGGTTCGGCGCCGGAGACCGGCTGGTGCGGCTGGGTGTTCGCCAGGTCCTCCCCGGTGGGCAGCCGCGCGGTCAGCTCGGCGTCACCCACCGGTTGGTGCTCTCCCGGTTGGTACTCTCCCCGTCGCTCGTCGTCGGCCATGGCGCCCATTGCATCACGATCGAGGGCTGGGCGTGGTCAGCCGCGTATCCGGCTCACGCCTGGCCACCCATCGCCTCAGCCGGCGGTCGCGGTCGGCGACGCCACCGCGCACCAGAGCGTGACCTGGTCGTTCCAGCGCAGCGTGCCGGTGCCGGGCTCCGGGTCCTGGTCCCACACGGTGCCGAGGCGCCCGGTGGGGTACCGCGGGAACAGCCCGTGGTCGACCACGATCGCCGCCGCGTCCGTACAGGCCAAGCCGGCCACACCGGGCACGGTCGCGAGCGGGGCCCGACCGCTCACGTAGATCTTGACGGTGACGCCGCGCTGCACCGTCACGCCCGCTGCCGGCTCGGTCCGGTCCACCTTGGTGTCCTCGCCCTCGCTGGCGAACACGAGCTGCACACCGAGCTTGAGGTCGCGCAGCTGGCGCCGGGCCTGCTGGAAGTCGAGGCCGGTCACGTCGGGCAGGGCGAAGGTGCCGGTCGGCTGCCCGCTCGGCGCGGCGGACGCGGCCGTGGGCTGCGACGAGGTGGGAGCGGCTGTGGGCGCCGTCGGCTCGACCGTGGGCGGCGCGCTCGTCCCGACAGGGTCGGCGACATCCGTGGCGTCCCCGGCGGCCAGCCACCCGACCGCCCCACCGACCACGGCCAGCACCAGCACTCCCACGATGACCGCCGCGACAATCCCCGGCCGCCGGCGGGGGGGCTGCTCGGTCTGCTCGTACGTCTGCGCCATCGGCTCCTCCTCGACCCAGTCGAGTGTCCCCGCGGCGCGCAACAGTGCAAGTACCAGGTCACCGACGCGACTCACCCGCGCCACTCGCGGGGTGTGCAGCTGGCGCGTACGCTGCGCGGCATGGCGGCACGTGGCTGGGGATGGACGGTTGCGACAGCGACCGGTGTCGCTGCGGGTGCCGGCGCCGCACAGCTCGGGCTGGGCTACGGGCTCAACATCATCGCCTGGCAGCCGGACTCCGGCGCCACCGGTGACGGCGCCTGGGTGGCGAGCCTGGCCTGGGCGACCTGGATCGCCGCGACCTCCGCGGTGCTCGGCGCGATCTGCGCGGACCGGCTCAGCGTCCCGCCCACAGTGCGGTCCCGGGTGGACGGTCGCAGCTACCCGGGGCGCATGGCCGACGGCCTGTGGCGCGTCGCCCTCGCCCTGGCCAGCGCCGTCGGCGCGCTGGTCACGGTGCCGCTGGTGGCGGTGCCCGCCCGGCACGCGGTGCGGGCGGACACGTTCACCCCGCAGACCACCGCCGCCGGGTACGCCGTCGTAGGGGTGCTGCTGGGTCTGGTCATCGCGATCGGGGCGCTGGCCTCCCGCGCGGTCGCCGCCAACGTGATCGCCACGGCCAGCTGGCTGTGGCTGCTCGCCCTGGTCGCCGTCGTGGACGGGGTCGCGGCCGGCCAGGGCCTGGCAACGGCCCAGCTCGGCGTGTGGCAGTTCAGCGCCGAGGGTCCCTGGTTCCGCAACGTCTACCTGCCCGGCGCCCTGTTGACCTTCGGCGCGGCGCTGCTCATCGGGGCGCTCGCCCCGCTGCCGGCCGCCCGGCGCGGCGACAACCCGGTCGGCGTGGCCATCTCCGGAGCGATCGGCCCGCTGCTGGTGGCCGCCGCGTACTTCCTGGCCGCGCCCGGCCTCGGCACGGTGGCCCCGCGTGAGGTGTCGGCGTACTGGGTGGCGCCCTACGCCGTCATCGCCGGTCTCGCCGGCTCGGTCGCGATCGCCGCCCTCGCTCCCCGCCTGGAGGCCCGCCGCGCCGGGGGCACGGCCCCCACCTCACCCGCCGCGCCGCCGCACCATCCGGCCGATGAGACGGACCTGGCCGAGGAGGGGTACGCACCGCAGCCTGCCCGCGATGCCGGAAGCCCGGAGCGGGACGAGCCCGCCCCAGCCCGCGGCCAGGCGAGCGTGAAGCCCCCGGCATGGCCACCGGAGACGGCGGCGCCGGGCACCGCCACGGCGACGAGGAGCAAGCCCGGGTCCGGGCCTGGCCGCAAGGACAGCTGACGCCGAACAGCATCGTGTCCGGGCCGGCCCCACCACCGTCCGCCGGCAGGCGCGGAAGGGTGCGCCGGTGAGCTACCGGAACCTGAAGAACCTGCTCGAGAGCGGCTCCTGAACGAGGCGCCGGCACCTACCCGGGCAGCACCGAGCCGTCCACCGGCCAGTCGTGCACCGGCACGTTGCTGCGATGGTTGGCGCAGTAGCGCAGCACCATGTCCCGCAACGCGTCGCCGCGGTTCAGCCCGCGCACCCGCTCCGCCTCCTCCACCGCCTCGATCTGCCAGACGGCACCGTTGCGGCCGGTCACGCAGCGCTGCTCGATGATGCCGAGCAGCCGGTCCCGTACGCCTGGGTCGACGCCGAAGCGGTTCAGCCCCTCGGTCGCCATCGGTAGCAGCCGGTCGAGGACGAGCCTGGTGACCGGGACCTCCCCGGCCCGCGGCCAGTAGAGGCTGGCCGACAGGCCGTCCCGCGCCGCCGCGTGGAAGTTCTCCTCGGCCACGCTGAACGGCAGCTGGCTCCAGATCGGCCGGTCCGCCTCGGCCAAGGTACGGACCAGCCCGAAGTAGAACGCGGCGTTCGCCAGCATGTCCACGACGGTTGGCCCGGACGGCAGCACCCGGTTCTCCACCCGCAGGTGCGGCCGGCCGTTCATGATGTCGTAGACCGGCCGGTTCCACCGGTAGACCGTGCCGTTGTGCAGCCGCAGCTCGCCCAGGTGCGGCACCCCGCCGGAGCTGAGCACCTCGACCGGGTCCTCGTCGTCACAGATCGGCAGCAGCGGCGGGAAGTAGCGCACGTTCTCCTCGAACAGGTCGAAGATCGAGGTGATCCACCGCTCGCCGAACCAGACCCGCGGGCGTACCCCTTGTGCCTTGAGCTCGTCGGAGCGGGTGTCGGTGGCCTGCTCGAACAGCGCGATGCGGGTCTCTGCCCACAGCTGGCGACCGTAGAGGAACGGCGAGTTCGCCCCGACCGCCACCTGGACCCCGACGATGGCCTGGGCGGCGTTCCAGTAGCTGGCGAACGTCTCCGGCGAGACCTGGAGGTGGAGCTGGAGGCTGGTGCAGGCCGCCTCCGGCGCGATCGACTCGGTGTAGGTCTGCAGCCGGCCCTCCCCACCGCGGATGTCGATCCCGATGTCCTCGCCGCGGGCGTTGATGATCTGTTCGTTCAGCAGCCGGTAGCGGGGGTTGGCGGAGAGGTTCTCGAGCACGGTGTGGCCGAGCCTGAGCGTGGGCAGGATCCCGATCGTCAGCAGGGTGGCGTCCGACTTGCGGGCCCGTTCGTCCGCCCGGGCCAGGCTGTCGATGAGGTCCTGCTCGTAGTCGTCGAAGCCGTGGCCCTCGATGAGCCGCGGTCGGGAGTTCAGCTCCAGGTTGAACTGGCCGAGCTCGGTCTGGAAGGTCGGGTCTGCCAGGTTTGCGAGGACCTCCGCGTTGCGCATCACCGGCTCGGCGTCGACGTCGACGAGGTTGAGCTCGATCTCCAGGCCGGTGGTGGGCCGGTCGGTGTCGAACACGAAGTCGTCGAGCATCAGGGCGAAGACATCGAGGCACCGGCGGACCTTCCGGCGGTACCACAACCGGTCCTCACGTGAGAACGAGGCCTGTGCAATGTCCTTACCCATGGAGCCTCCCGCGCGACGACCTGCGGTGAACCTCCTACGTTAGGAGCGGCTGCTACGTCCGGCCAGAGACAAAGCAGACAGATATTGAGCGCAGCGTGACCGTATGAACACAAAAAGTACGGCGACCGATCAACTTCGATCGGCCGCCGTACGCTGCCTGAGAGAAATCTGGCTTTGGTCCTACTCGGCCGGCGGGACCTGCCGGACCGCCTCGGCCTCGATCTCGATGGTCACCTTCTTGCCCACGAGCACGCCGCCGGTCTCCAGCGCCTGGTTCCAGGTGATGCCGAACCCCTCGCGGTCGATCTCGGTACGCGCGCTGAAGCCGACGACCTCCTGGCCCCACGGGCTGCGGGCGACGCCCTCGAAGTCCACCTTGAGGGTGACCTCGCGGGTCACGTCCTTGATGGTCAGGTCGCCGAGCAGGGTGAACGAGCCGCCCTCCAGGCTGGTGACCGCCTTGCTGCGGAAGGTCATGGCCGGGAAGGCCGCCACGTCGAGGAAGTCAGGGCTGCGCAGGTGGGCGTCGCGGTCGGGGGCGCCGGTGGTGATCGTCCCGGTCTCGATGCTGGCCGCGACCGCGGACTGTGCCGGGTCCTCGGCGATCGTGACCTCACCAGCCACGCCCGTGAACGCGCCGCGGACCTTGCTCACCATCAGGTGGCGCGCGACGAACCCGACCCGGGTGTGGGCGGGGTCGATGACGAAGGTGCCCGGCGCGGGGATGGCGACGCCGTTGAAGGTACGGGTGGCGAGCGTCGGTGCAGTCATGGGTGTCTGTCCTCCAGGTACTCGGTCAGCCGGTATGCAAACCCGAGCTGTTGTCTGACCCAGCAAATATACTCATGACAAAATTCCCCGTATCAACAGTTGATAGACTGTGACCCGTGACTCCTGACCTGCTCGACGACCCCCGCATCACCGCGACCGGGCTCTTCGCTGAGGCCTTCACCGGGCTGACCGCGCGGATGTCCGAGCAGTTCGCCGAGCACGGCGTCTCGCTCATCGAGTTCGAGGTGCTGATCCGGCTCGCCCGCTCGCCCGGACAGCAGCTGCGGATGACCGACCTCGCGGCGCAGACCTCGCTCTCCACCAGCGGGGTCACCCGCGTCGTCGACCGGCTGGAGCGCTCCGGCCTGGTCTGCCGGTCGGCCTGCCCGACCGACCGGCGTAGCTCGTTCGCGGTGCTGACCGCGGCGGGCCGGGCCCGGCTGGCCGACGTGCTGCCCGGTCACCTCGCGCTGATCGACCGCTGGTTCACCGGCCTGCTGCGCCCCGAGCAGCTCGAGGCGCTGCTGGACGGCTTGCGTACGGTGCGGGATGCGGTGCGGCCAGGCGCGACCGCCGGGGCGGTCGGCGACAACACCCCGGCCCGACACTGAGCCGACGGCAAGCCAAGGCAGCAGAGCGTGCGGTGAGCTCAGGGCCAGCGACCGAGGCGCACCAACGGCAGGGAGGGCGCGCCTGCGTTACGGCGTACCCATGGTCGATGATCTTACAGGCCGAGCTCGCGGGCGATGACCATGCGCTGGATCTCTGACGTGCCCTCGCCGATCTCCAGCACCTTGGCGTCCCGCCAGAACCGGCCCACCGGGAACTCGTTCATGAAGCCGTAGCCGCCGTGCACCTGGGTCGCCGCCCGGGCGTTGGCCACCGCGGCCTCACTGGCGTGCAGCTTGGCGATGGCGGCCTGCCGCTTGAAGGGCTCCCCGGCCAGCAGCCGGGCCGCCGCGTCGTAGTACGCCAGCCGCGCGGTGTGCGCCCGCATCTCCATGTCCGCGATCATGAACTGGATCGCCTGGAAGTTGGCGATCGGCTGGCCGAACGCGTGGCGCTGCCGGGCGTAGCGCAGGGACTCGTCCACGCAGCCCTGGGCGAGCCCCACCGCGAGCGCGGCGATCGCGATCCGCCCCTCGTCGAGGATCCGCAGGAACTGGGCGAAGCCCCGACCGCGCTCGCCGAGCAGGTTGCCGGCGGGCACTCGTACGTCGTCGAAGCTCAGCTCGTGGGTGTCCGAGGCGCACCAGCCGACCTTCGAGTAGCCCGGCTGCACCGTGAAGCCGGGCGTGCCGGACGGCACGATGATCGTGGAGATCTCCTTGGTCCCGTCCGGGTTGGTGCCGGTGACCGCGGTGACCGTGACCAGGACCGTGATGTCGGTGCCGGAGTTTGTGATGAGCGCCTTCGACCCGTTGACCACCCAGCTGTCCCCGTCCAGCACCGCGCGGGTCTGGGTGCCCCCGGCGTCTGAGCCGAAGCCCGGCTCGGTCAGGCCGAACGCGGCGAGCGCCTCCCCTGAGACCAGCCGCGGCAGCCACTGCCGCTTCTGCTCGTCGGTGCCGTACCGGTAGATCGGCATCGCGCCGAGCGAGATCGCCGCCTCCAGCGTGATCGCCACCGACGAGTCGACCCGGGCCAGCTCCTCCAAGGCCACGCAGAGCGCGAAGTAGTCGCCGCCCATGCCGCCGTACTCCTCGCCGAAGGGCAGGCCGAACAGGCCCATCTTGCCCATCTGGCGAATGATCTCGTACGGGAACGCGTGCCGCTCGTAGTAGTCCCCGATCACCGGGGCGACCACCTCACGGGCGAACTCGGCAACGGTCTGCCGCAGTGCCTCGTGCTCGGCGTCGAGTCGGAAGTTGAGCATGTTGATCCCGTTCCCTCGGTCAGACCGGCGTCACACCGTGGCGGCGCCGGGAGAAGTGCCGGTCCTTGCCGCGGGCGAGGGCGAACCGGCGGACCAGCTCGGCGCGCAGCTCGGAGGGCAGGACGATGGTGTCGACCACGAGCTCGCTCGCGAGCCGGACGATGTCGATGTCGCGCTCGTACTCCTCCCGCCGGGCGGCCACGAACTCGGCCTGCTCCGCCGGGTCCCGCAGCGCGGCGATCTTGTTGGCGTAGACCGCGTTCACCGCGGCCTCCGCGCCCATCACCGCGATCTTCGCGGTGGGCAGGGCGATCGTGGCGTCCGGCTCGAAGCCGGGCCCGGCCATCGCATAGAGACCCGCGCCGTACGCCTTGCGCACCACAACACAGATCTTGGGTACGGTCGCCTCCGAGATCGCGGTGATCATCTTGGCCCCGTGCCGGATGATGCCCTGCTTCTCCACTGCCGTGCCGACCATGAACCCCGGCACGTCGGAGAGGAAGAGCAGGGGCACGTTGAACGCGTCGCACAGCTGCACGAACCGGGTGGCCTTGTCCGCCGAGTCGACGAAGAGCACGCCGCCCTTGAACATCGAGTTGTTCGCGACGACCCCGACGACCTCGCCGGCCAGGCGCCCGAAGCCGACGGTGACCTCGCGCGCCCACAGCGGCTGGATCTCGAAGTAGCTGTCCTCGTCGAGCAGGCCGCGCACGTAGCGGCGCATGTCAAAGGCCTGGCGCTCGCTCGCCGGCACCAGGGCCGCGAGGTCCACGTTGGACGGCGCCGCGACCGGCGTCGCCGCCGGCGGCGCCTGCTGCCAGTTGGACGGCAGGTAGGACAGGTAGCGCCGGACCACCGCCAGCGCCTCGTCCTCGTCCTTACAGAGGAAGTGGCCGCAGCCGGACTCCACGCAGTGCACCCGGGCGCCGCCCATCTGCTCCAGCGTGGTCTTCTCCCCGGTGACCATCTCGACCATCCGGTCCGAGCCGAGGTACATCGAAGCGTTGCCGTCGACCATCGCGACCACGTCGCAGAACGCCGGGATATAGGCCCCGCCCGCCGCTGACGGGCCGAACAGCGCGCACACCTGCGGCACCGAGCCGGAGGCGCGGACCTGGTTCCAGAAGATGCGCCCGGCCCCGCGCCGGCCCGGGAACAGGTCGACCTGGTCGGTGATGCGGGCGCCGGCCGAGTCCACCAGGTAGATCATTGGTACGCCGGACCCGTACGCGGTCTCGATCGTCCTGATGATCTTCTCGACGGTACGCGCGCCCCAGGAGCCGGCCTTGACGGTCGAGTCGTTGGCCATCAGGCAGACCGGGCGGCCGTCCACCGTCGCCGACCCGGTGACCACCCCGTCCGCCGGCAGCCCGTCGGCGAGCGCGTTGGCGAAGGCCCCGTCCTCGACGAACGAGCCCTCGTCCACCAGGCGGGCGATGCGCTCGCGGGCGAACAGCTTGCCCCGCGCGGCGTTGGCGGCGTGGTACCGGTCCGCCCCGCCGGCGCGGGTGCGCTTACGCAGCTGCTCGAGTGCTTCCGCGTCCACCGTCACGCCCGCCGCCCCTCCCACACACCTGAACGATCGTTAGGGTATCGCACGGCGACCGCGCCTGGCGACCGGCGGCAGCGTCACGGCGCGACCGTGCGGGTACGCGGGCCGGCCCGCAGCACCCCCGAGGGCAGCTCCCGGCGGACCAACCGCTCGGCCAGCCGGGCCGCCTCCAGCAGCGCATCAAGGTCGATCCCGGTCTCGATGCCCATGTCGTGCAGCATGTGCACGACCTCCTCGGTGGCCACGTTCCCGGTGGCCCCGGGTGCGTAGGGGCACCCACCCAGGCCGCCGACGCTCGCGTCGTACTCGGTGATGCCCAGCTCCAGGGCGGTGAGCATGTTGGCGAGCGCCGTACCCCTGGTGTTGTGGAAGTGCAGCAGCAGCGGGACCCGCGGGTGGCGCTCGCGCACGGCGGTGACCACCTCGCGCACCCGGCGCGGGGTGGCCATGCCGGTGGTGTCGCCGAAGGCGACCCGGTCGGCGCCGTCGGCGACCGCCCGGTCCACGATGGCAGCCACCCGCGCCGGGTCGATATCCCCCTCGTACGGGCAGCCGAAGCTCGTCGCGATGGTCACCTCGACGGTCGCGCCCGCCTCGTGCAGCGGCCCGACCAGCGCGGCGATGTCGTCGAGCGACTCGGCGGTGCTGCGGTTGACGTTCTTGCGGTTGTGCGTGTCGGAGGCGGAGACCACCACCTCGATATCGGTGAAGCCCGCCGCCAGCGCCCGCTGCGCCCCGCGCGAGTTGGGCACCAGCGCGCTGTAACGCACCGCGTCGCTCTTCTCCGCCTGCCGCCACACCTCGTCCGCGTCGGCCATCTGCGGGATCACCATCGGGTGCACGAAGGAGACCGCCTCGATCCGCCGTACCCCGGTGCGGGCCAGCGCGGCCAGCAGCGCGACCTTGGCCGCGGTCGGCACCGGCGCCTCGTTCTGGAGCCCGTCGCGCGGCCCTACCTCGCGGATCTCCACCCGGTTCGGCAGCTCACCCATGTCACTCCCGTGGTACGCGCGCCGGCGCGTTGGCCAGCGCGCGTTGGTCAGCGTCAGCGCAATCGGCCGACGATGCCGGTGTCGTAGTCACCGGACACAAACTCATCGTGCACCAGCAGCTCGGCAAAGAACGGCAGGTTGCACTTTGGCCCGGCGATCTCGAACGCGGCGACCGCGGCCCGGGCCCGCTCCAGCGCCTGCGCCCGGTCGGCTCCGGATACGACGAGCTTGGCCAGCAGCGAGTCGTAGAACGGTGTGACCGTGTTGCCAGCCACATACCCCGAGTCGACCCGCACGCCGGGCCCGGCCGGCTCGACCCAGGTCGCGATGGTCCCCGGACCGGGCAGGAACCGCTTCGGGTCCTCCGCGTTCACCCGCAGCTCGATCGCGTGCCCGGCCGGCGCCAGCGCGTCCGGGTCGAAGCCCGGGTCCAGCCCGGCGGCGACGCGCAGCTGCGCCTCGACCAGGTCCACGCCGTAGACCAGCTCGGTCACCGGGTGCTCCACCTGCAGCCGGGTGTTCATCTCCAGGAAGAAGAACTCGCCCGTGCCCGGGTCGAGCAGGCACTCGACCGTGCCGGCGTTGCGGTAGCCGACCGCCTCGCCGGCCCGCACCGCCGCCGCCAGCAGGCGCTGGCGCAGCTGCGGGGAGACCGCCGGGGACGGGGACTCCTCGACCAGCTTCTGGTTGCGCCGCTGCACCGAGCACTCCCGCTCGCCGAGCGCCACCACCCGGCCGTCGGCCAACCCCAGGATCTGCACCTCCACGTGGCGCACCCGGGGGAAGAACCGCTCGATCAGCACCGAGCCGTCGCCGAACATGCGCTCGGCAAAACCGCGCACCTTCTCGTACTCGGTGCGCAGCGCCGCCGGGTCGGCGACCGCGGCCATGCCCATGCCGCCGCCGCCGGCCGCCGCCTTGACCATCACCGGGTAGCCGATCTCCGCTGCCGCGCCGAGCGCGGCGTCAACGTCCGCCGCCGGGTCGGTGGTCCCGGGCGCGACCGGCACCCCGGCCGCCGCCATCAGGTTGCGCGCATTGATCTTGTCGCCCATCGCCGCGATCGCGTCCGCGCCGGGCCCGACCCATACCAGGCCACAATCCGCAACGGTACGGGCGAAGTCGGCGTTCTCGGAGAGGAAGCCGTAGCCGGGGTGCACCGCCTGCGCCCCGGTCGCCTTGGCGGCGGCCAGGATCGCCTCCACGTTGCGGTAGGACTGCGCCGGGTTCGCCGGCCCCAGCAGCACCGCCTCGTCGGCCTCGGCCACGAACGGCAGCGCCGCGTCCGCCTCCGAGTAGACGGCCACCGTGCGGACCCCGAGCCGCCGCGCGGTACGGATGACCCGCCGCGCGATCTCGCCCCGGTTCGCGACCAGCAGCGACTCGATCACTTCTCGACTCCTCCCAGCAGGGCCGCCAGGGCGGCCTCTCGCAGCAGTGTGGCCCGGCGGGAGCGGTCCAGCTCGCCGCCGAGGAACGGCGTCGAGTTCATCAGACCGAACGCCGCGTGCGCCAGCACCCGGGCCTCGCCGGCCACCAGCTCGCCGCGCAGCGCCGTCAGCACCCCGACCCACTCCTCCACGTATAGACGCTGGAGCTGGCGCACCCGGCGCCGCGGCTCCTCCGGCAGCCGGTCCAGCTCATGCAGGTGCAGCGCGATCACGGCCGGCTGGGCCAGAGCGAACTCGACGTGGAAGTCGACCAGCGCCTCCAACGCAGCCCGGGCGTTGGCGGGATGCGTCGCCACCCGCGCCTGGCCGCCGGCGAGCAGGCGCTCGCTGACCGGCATGAGCGCCGCGACGAGCATCGCCTCCTTCCCGGCGAAGTGATGGTAGAGGGCCGGCCCGGTCACCCCGGCCGCCGCCCCGATGTCGTCCATGGACACCCCGTGGTAGCCGCGCTGCGCAAACAGGGCCATCGCGATCTCTAAGATCTCGTCCCGGCGGGTACGCCGCCGCGCCGCCCTGGCTGCCTGCTGGCGCACTTGGTGCTGGCCCACCTGGTCTACCGCCACCCGGTCAGCCTAACCGGGATGCCACGGCGGAACTGAACGAACGTTAATGGCCCCGTCCGCCGGGAACGGGGCACCCGCCTGGTGCCTCTGACCGGCATGACCGCAAGACGTTCGTTCCTGGGGTACGCCGTTGGCGCCACCGGTGCCGCCCTGCTCGGTGGCTGCACGCCGCGCACCGCCCAGTCATCCGGGCCGGCCGATGCCCCCGCCGCCCCCGCCGAGCTGCTCCTCGTCCGTACGCTCGACGGCCTCGTGGTGCTCAAGGCCGGGACCGGCCAGCCCACCCTGCCCCGACCGGCCGTCATCGCGACCGCGGACGCTGGCCGGGTCATCAGCGCCGAGGCCACCACCACCGGCACCCGCGTGGTTGCCCATACCCCAGCCGACGGCCGGGTCCTCGCCGGCAGCCTGCTCCGCGGGACGCTCACGCCGCGCGTCTGCTCCATCGACGGCCGCCTGGTGGCGCTGACCACGCCGCCCGCTCTGGCCCCGGCCGGGGCTGGCGCCGCGGGGCGCGAGCGGACCACCATCGTGGTGGCCGACTCCAGCGGCGAGCGGGTCCGGCTCGACCTGCCCGGCAACATCGAGCCCGAGGCGTTCACGACCGACGGCCGGGGCCTGTTCGTGCTGGACCACCTCCCGCCGGCCCGGCCCGACCGGTACCGGGTGCGCCTGCTCGACCTGCACGAGGGCCGGCTCCACCCGCTCTACACCAGGGACAAGGTCCCGGTGCCGGCCGGCGCCGAGGAGGAGATGCGCGGCGACGGGCGGCAGGCGGTGTACGACCCGGCGCGCAAGATGCTCTACACCCTCTACACCCACCAGCCCGGTCACCAGCACACCCGCGACCTCCTCGGCGCGCGGCCCGGACGGCCGGACGTGCACGCGTTCGTGCATTCGCTGCACCTGGAGCAGGGGTGGGCGTACTGCGTGGACCTATCCGCGCCGTTCGGCGAGTCGCCGGCGAGCGGGCACACGCTCGCGCTCGGCCGGCAGGTCTACGTCGTCTCCACCGCCGACCGGATGGTCACCTCCATCGCCCCTGACTCGTTACAGGTCAGCGGCGTCACGCCGTACGACCCGCCGGGGGCCGGAGGGGCGGCGGCGCGCGGCTCGGCGGCGATGGCGGCCACGGCCGACGGGCGCATCGTGATCGGCGTGGACGACCGGGTCTCGGTGGTGCCCGCGGGCGGCGGCCCACCGTTGCTGAGCTGGTCGGTCACCCCACCGGTGCGCGGGGTCGCCCTCGCTCCCACCGGCGACCGGGTCTACGTCGGGCTGGACGGCGCGGTCGCGGCGTACGAGCTGGCTCACGGGCGGGAGGTGGCCAGGGTCGGCGTGCCCGGCCTGGTCGAGCTCCGGCTCGCCCGCCCCGCCTGACGCCGTTCCCGCTCCCATGACCGCTGCCGCCACCACATACATGGGCCTACATGTCGGGGGCGGATACCGCCGAACCATGAGCACCCAGTCATATCCTCGACGCCATCGTCTGTGATTGAGCATCACTTATTGGGCGGCCTTGGCGGACGAACGAACTACCTTTTTCCATTCTGCACGCCGCGACACTTTTGTTTGCTGGAACAGGCTAACGGCGATCTAGAAGATTTGTGCATCCTATGCCTGCCTAACTCTTCTAGATCGTCAGGTTCGGGTGGTTCGCCGACGCGTCAACCGGCACCGTGGGCTGCGCTTGGGCGCAGTCCGCACGACGAGCGCCTCGCAAAACCCCTCCGCCAGCTTCCGGCCCGCACTGTCGGGTCCGCGGCCATGTAAATGCCTTCTTGGTTCGCAGTCATGGGTCTGCATTCAGAACGTTACCGTACGCGATAAAATCTAAGCCGTGGCGTCATCTTGCGAAGCCAGAAACTGAACCGTCCTCATCTTCGTCAGTTATTCCCCGGCCCGGGCTGACTGGCCGGCCCGCCGTCGCTCCCAGTCGGCCCGTCCCGCCGGCCCGCCGGAGGCGGACTGATCCCATCCAGGACGAGTCGGGCCGCCCGCACCGGGTCTGCCCGCACCGCACACTCCCAGACCCGTACCACGGTCCACCCGGCCTCCGCGGCCAGCGCGCTGGACCTGCGATCGCGGGCGGCGTTGCGGGCCATCTTCTCCACCCACAGCTGCGCGTTCGGGCCGGTGAACGGCGTCTTGCGGCCATGGGCCGGGCATGAGTGCCAGTAGTCCCCGTCCACGAACACGGCGATCCGGCGGGCCGGCAGCACCAGGTCCGGCGTGCACCCGGCGGCCAGCCGCCGGTGCAGCCGGAACCGGGCGCCGAGAGCGTGCAGGGCCTTTCTGAGCAGCATCTCAGGTTCGGTATGGACCTTGGTGCGCCCACGCAGGTGCTGGCCTTCCGCCGTCGTCGCCCAACGGGTCATCCGTGCACTGTAGGCGGCGCTGAGATAAGCGCTCCTCCGGGTAGCCAGCTCCTCAAGTGCGCTCCGGTCCCCGCCGTAGGCGCAGAACATGCCACCTTCCGGATCGTAGGAGAAACGCCCTTCGAGACCTGGGGCCTCTGTGCTGACGAGAAGCTGCGCCACGCCTTCCCAGAAGTATCCGTTTGGCTCGTGACCAAGCGCCTCGATGACAGCGTCCACCTCCGTGGTCCCCGCATCCAGCAACAGGGAGTACTTTCCCAGCGTAGTCTCTATCAGCCTCAGTGGACTCATTCGGCGGAGCCTGGCACCTGTGCCATGGAATGGCAACCGTGGCGGCGCCGGGCCCGCCAACCGTCGCTGGCCAGCTTCACACCAGCGGCAGCGACGTCGCGATCGGCCACGCGACCAGCAAGCCGCCCGCCACCGCGGCGGCCCAGGGCGGAGCGCCTTGTCGCCGTAGGACGGCCGCCCACGCCGCCTGCCAGGCCAGCAGGACGGCCAGCAACGACAGCACGAGCAGCAGGAAGCCCGGAGCGAGGCCGATGACCGTGGCGGCCAGCAGCGCGACCACCGTGGCGGCCAGGACCGCTGCGTGCCGCCAGCCACGCCCGGCCGAGACCAGCTCCGCCGTCCACAGCAGAGCGACATTGGCCGCCGCGACCACAGCCAGCAGCCACCAGCGCGGACCGGCGGGCGCCGTATGGGCCAACCCCAGATGCAGGGGTACGGCGACAGCCGCCACCGCGTACGCCGTGAACAGCACGGTAGCGGCGGCCAGGCGTGCCCGGCCCCCATGCGACGTGGCCCGATGCTCGGCCGGGGGGCCGGCCTGAGACCCGGCCGGAGGCCCGTTCAGAGAGTCAGCCTGGGACCCGGCCGGAGGCTCGTTCGACGGCCGGCGGGCGAGCCGCCACACGACGAACAACCCGGCACCAGTGATCGCGAAGAACCCGGCAAGGTAGCCGCCCACCGCCAGCGGCAGCCGGGCCGTTGGCGCCACCTCGGCCAAGGCGACCGCCAGCCCGAGCGCGGCGGCGAGGCCGCCAGCGAAGGCGGCCGGACGCACAGCAGGCAGGGCCGCGGCTGGACGCACAGCCGGGAGAGCCTGGGCGTACCGGAGGCGCCGGCCGAACAGGACCGCTGCGAGCGGGTAGCCGCCGAGCGCGAACGCGAGCAGCAACAGAGCGGCGGGCACGAGCCGGCGGCGCGGATCGATCGTGTTCGAAAGGGCCTGTCCCGGACGCAGCACCGCGTCCAGCCAGCCGATCGCCTCCACGTGGGTGGGGGTCATGTAGAGCACCGAGATGTGCTCCGCGCCCGGCACCGCAACGGCACGGCGGGCGGTCCCGCTGACCGGGTCACCGTAGGTATGGGCGAGCCGCCCGTCGGGGTAGCCCAGCCGCAGCGCCTGGCCCGCCGCCTCGGGAAACCGCGAGAACTCGGCTGCCCCGTAGAGCAGCAGCAGGTTGCGCGGCCGGCCGGCACCGGAGGGCAGGGATGTCGCGTCGCGGAGGGAGATGGCGACGGTGGCCGGCACGCCGTCATGCTCGGTGGCGTACCTCGTGACGGCCGCCGCCCCCATGGAGTGTCCGAGCAGCGCGACGCGGTCGGCCGCCACCGACGGCAGCGACCGCAGGTGTCGCAGCGCAACGTCCAGGTCCTGCTGCAGGAGGTCCAGCGTGGACATCCGGCGCAGGTTGGCGGCGTGGCCGGTCAGATCGGGCAGGACGACGACGTAGCCACTGCGGGCGAGCGTGTCCACGAAGGGGTACATCAGCCGGGCCGAGCTGGCGTAGCCGTGCACCACGACGACACCCGGCATCGGGCCGGATGCATTGACCGGACGTACCTCGTGCAGTGGCACACCGTCGACCACCACGATGCGCCGTACCAGGCCGTTGTCGGCCCGCGACAAGCCGGTGGCGCCGGCGACCGCGAGCAGCACCGCGACCACCGCCACCGCAACCACCGGCCACCGCCGTCCCCAAGCCGCTACCACGCCCGCGATCATATTGGAGGTGGACCGCCGACGATCTCCCTCAGGTGGGAGGTAGGCCGCTGACGATCTCCCTCAGCCTCGCGCGGTCCACCGGCGGATCTGGTGCGGGTCGGTGCTGATGACGTGGGCCAGGTCGTCGATGGCGGAGACCGGGGCTCCCCGGCCGAGGGGCAGTGGCGACGTCGTCGAGCTGGGCTCGGGGCGGGACAGCCAGCGGTGCAGGCGCTGGCGCTCCTCGGACAGTGGCTTGTACTGGCGGACCAGGCGAGTCCCCAGCGCTGGGTCGAGGACGGCGGCGACCTGACGCCCCCGCTCGTCAGGCAAGGCCGCCAATGCCTGCGCGGCGATGCCGATGGGCACCGTGCCGAGGAGTGCACCAGCGTCCCGCGCGTCCAGCACCGTCAGCGCGTGTACCAGCCGGCGCAGGTTCTCCGACTGGTCCGGCTGGTAGTCGTTGACCAGCCGGGTCAAGGTGTCGTTGGCGAGCGTCGGCCGGTGAGACGCCGGCCGGCTGGCGGGACCGGTCGCCCCGACGTCGCGGCCGGCGGCTCTGTTGATGACGTCGTGGGTGGTCAGCCACTGCCCGACGGTGGCGGCGGCCCGCGCGCGGGCCTCGGACGACCCGGCCTGCCGGTGGAGCGTGCCCAGGGCGGCGAGCAACCCCTCCGCTGCCTCAGCCTTCAGCGGGGATGGACGACTGTCAGTCACCGTTTTCGCACCTCCGCCCAACCGGTCGGGTCGTTGCACCAGAGCCGGCCGCGCCGGTCCGTGGTTCCTAATAGAAGGTCGCGTGGTCCTATAGAAGGTCACCGAGCCTGCGCCTGTTCGCGGGCGCCATATGTGGCTCCAGCCCGCCCAGGATCTCCCGCCTCATCCTGGTGTCCAGCCCACCGGCCAGGTGAGACGTGTCCGGGTTGGCGACGTCGAGGACCAGGTCCAGAACCTGCGCGGTGGTCACCGGGTCGACCTCGACCATCCGGCGCACGGTCGTCCCGGGCGGTATGGCCGCGTCGGGGAACGAGGTACGGAACCAGGTCTCCAGCAGCGTGGCCGGCACGCGCAGGTCTGTTCCGGCCATGACGAGCATGAGCGACCCGACGACCTCGGCATGCCGTCGCGCGATCTGGGCCGTGATCCGCATCGTGGTCAGCGGGCGCAGCGCCCCCATCGTCGTGGTGAGCCGCGCGGCCAGGTTGAGGTCCTCCTCGGCGAGGTCGAGGAACAGCTGGCAGAGGATGTCGACCCGGTCCTTGGGCGACTGGTCAGGCTGCTCCGTGAGCGCGTACCCCAGGATCATCACCACGCAGAGCCGGCTGCACTGCGCGGTGATGCCCAGCATTGTGTGGTGGGCCGGGTCCCGGTGGCTTCGCCGAGCCTCGGTGTCGTAGACCGAGTGGAGGAAGACCCGGCCCCCCACCGGCTGGTCAACGGTGACGAGATGGTCGAGGAAGCCCCCAACGTCGGCGCGGGCCTCGCCCTCGCGCAGGGCAGCCGCCACCACCCGACCCAGGACCGAGGCGTCGCGGAGGTTCTTCCGGACCCGGGCGACCAGCTCCGCAGCCGTCTCGTCGAGATCTCCCCGCTGCAGGCAGGCCACCAGGACCCGCCCAGCCAGCACTGCGTACTCCGTGGACCGGCACAGCTCGAACGCGGCAGGCAGCAGGCACTGCGGATGGACGTCCGGGTCCCCGACCAGGCTCCCGATGATCGCGGCAGCGTGCTTCGGCTGACCGACCGCCATATCCTGCAACAGGTAGCGGGCGTACGACTGCTCATCCTTTGCCAGGCTGGCGACCAGGTCGACCGCGCCGGCGAGGTCCTTCTCGGCGATGAACGCGACCACGGGCGAGCTTCCCACCGGGTCGTTGAACACCACGTCAATGAGCAGGCGGTTGAGATCCCGGCCATCCCGGGCGGCGGCACGCAGCAGCTGGATCACGGGTGGGCCGTCCGGGCCGGTGTACCGGAAGGCCAACGTGTCCCGTCCGACCAGGGCTCCGGTCCGGCCGGTCCGGAGCAGCAGGCTGGTCCCCGCCGGCTCGTTATCCTTCTCCGGCTCCCCGTCCCCGGCGGCGGTGCCGTGACTGCGATGCGGCGGAAGCTCCTCCGGCTTGTCGCCGCTGCCGGCATCCGGCTGGGCGCTGGGGAAGACGGCCGGGGTGGTTATGTAGCTCGCCGCAGCGTGCCACAGGTCATGGAAGTACTCCTCATCGCCCTTGAGCAGGATGACGAGGACCCGGGCCACCGGCCACCGCGGCAGGCGATGACCCGTCAGGGCGTCGTGGATGTTGGTGTACGTGACTGCCGACCCAAGATCCCGCCGGGCGACCTGAGCGAGCTCCCGGGTGCTGGGCTGACCCGCGCGGATATGCAGATCACGCAGCGCCTCCAGAAACGTCGATACGGGGTTTGTGGCGTCCTTCCGGCCGGTCATGCCACGCTCCTTTCCGTCCCGCACCCCAGAGCGGTTCCCGCCGCTGGTGTCAATTCTGTATGCCCCCGTCAAGCTCGGGGACCGACCGGACGGGCAGACCGAATAGCAGGCCAACCCGAATGGTGCGGCTGACCGAATGATGGGCTAACCGAATGGCACGGGTGGCGAGCCTGGCCGCGCGGCCCAGGAGCACCGGGCTACCCACACCTCGCATCGGCCGCGCCTCGCTCGCCCCGCTCGACCCGCCTGCGCCCTTCAAGATCATGACTATGTCAGGGAATGTACAGTGCGGCTACACATTGGGCGCGCCAGATCGTGATCTTGGCTGGAGCACGGCCGCGGCGGCAGTGGACAATGACGGAAACCGTGCTAAATGCCCGGACTAAATGCCGATGGGACAACGGACCACGGTCACCGCGAGTACCGGCCCCGGCAACACGCAACCGAGTACGGGCGTAAGGTCCGAAATACAGATGGGTCAATTACCCGACCGACGCTCTGGGAATACGTTCGGGTAGCATGCGTGGCCATGGAGTGTTTCGCCGCTTGGCGTACTCGCCGCTGAGGGCCGGCTCGCCGCCGGGCACCGGCCGCGAGCGGACCAGCCCGGGCACCGGCCGCAGATGGACCCGCCGGGCACCCGCCGCAAATGGACCCGCCGGGCACCCCGCAAGCGGACGGTTGGCGCACTGCGGTCGCCCCGGCTAGTTGATGCCTTTTCGTCCGGTTATCAACCCCTCAGCTCAGAGAGGCGCACTCCCATGCTCATCCGCTCGTTCGCTCAGCACGACCTGGCACAGCTCACCGAGCTGACCATCGAGACGTTCCGGCCGTTCTACGAGGACTCCTTCCGCCCGCTCGTGGGCGAGGTCGTCTTCGCCAACCAGCACGGTAGCTGGCGTGACGACTACCGCCGGCAGCTGGCCGAGCTCCACGACCCCAGCCAGCACAGGTACGTCGCGGTCGCCGAGACCGAGGCCGGCGTCGCCGGCTACGTGGCCTTCAGCGCCGACCCGGCCCGCCGGAGCGGGAGCATAACGATCCTCGCCGTCGCGGCCGAGCACCGCCGGCGCCACGCTGGCACGGCGCTCTGCGAGCACGCGTTCGCGGCGATGCGCACCCTCGGCGTCGAGGTGGTCGAGATCGGCACCGGCGGCGACCCCTTCCACGCACCCGCCCGAGCCCTGTACGAGCGGCTCGGCTGCATCCAGCTCCCGGTCGCCGTCTACTACCGGCAGCTCTGACTCTCCCGTACCCGTACCCGTTTTCGATGCCGGGCCGGCGGGTAAGCGGACCCGCAGCGCCGCCCTGGTCGGACAGACCGGGGCGGGGCTGACCGTCACGCGGCGGCCCCTCGCCGCCGCAGGGCGCGGCCAGCTCCGGTTTCTCCCCGACCCAGGAGGGCAGCGATGCGGGACAGGTGCACGGGCCCGGCTATCCGCCGGACACTGCTCGCCGCCACCGGCACCCGGTGGGCCCACCCCGACCGCGGTGCGGCGCACTCTCCCGCGACCCGCACCCGGGTCCCGCACGAAGGTGGGCCGCAGCGATGACTGTAATCAGCGCGCCGCGCCGGCGCTGGCAACCGAGCGTGCTCCTGCGCTGGTACGCCCGCTGGATGGTCCGGCTGCGCTGGCTGGTGGTGGCGTTCTGGGCGGCGGCGGTCGGCGCGGCGATGCTGTTCCTGCCGGCCATCGGGCACTCGGGCAGCGACCTCAACGAGCTCGTCTCCTCGGACAACCCGGCGGTGCAGAGCGAGGTCCGCTCGCTAGACAAGTTCGGCTTCCCGCTGCTGAGCCGGGTCGCCGTGGTGCAGCGCAACCCGGAGGGGCTGCCGCTGGCCACGCAGGCGGAGGCGGTGACGCGGGCCAGGGCGGTGAGCCGGGGCGAGTTCCCGGACGCCGCGCCCATCGTCGCGGCGGTGCCGGTGCCGAACACGCTCGCGCTGTTCCCGGGGTCGCAGGAGAGCGGCACCACCGTCATCACGCTGCTCTTCACTCCTGCGGACGTTAACTTCGCCGACCAGCTCGCCGCGGCCGAGCAGTTCGTGGCGAACCACTTCGACGCCGACGACCATGTGGTCGGAGTGACCGGCTCGGTGCCGGCCCGGGTCGAGCAGGGCCGGATCGTCCTGGAGTCCCTGCCCCTGCTGGAGCTGGTGACGATCGCGGCGGTGCTCCTGATCGTCGCCGTCTCCTTCCGGTCCGTGGTCGCGCCGCTGGTCACGCTGGTGGTGGCCGGTGCGGCCATCCTGCTCACCCTGCACGTCGGCGGAGCCGTGGCCGAGCGGTTCGGCTTGGTGGTGCCGCAGGAGACACAGCCGCTCCTGGTGGCGTTGCTGCTCGGCGTCGTGACCGACTACGTGATCTTCTATCTGTCTGCGATGCGCGGCCAGCTGGCGTCCGGAGCCGAGCGGCTGGCCGCGGCGGAGTGGGCGACCGCGCGGTTCACGCCGATCATCGCCACGGCCGGGGCCACCGCCGCGGCCGGCACCGGTGCCCTGATCGTGGCCGAGTCACCGGCGTTCCAGGCGTTCGGGCCCGGGATGGCGCTGTCGGTGCTCATCGGCATGGTGGTCGCCGTCACGCTGGTCCCCGCGCTGCTGGCCATCCTCGGCTCCATCGCCCTCTGGCCTGGTCGCCGAGGGAAGGCCACGTCCCGGTCCGGGGCAGTGGCCACGTCCCGGTCCCGGGCGGTAACCCCGTCCCGCCCGGCGACGCAGTCGGCCCAGGCGGCCGAGTCAGGCCCGGCGGCTGAGCCGGACTCCCACCCCAGCGGGTCGGCCGCGCGCTGGGCGCAGCGCATCACCCGGCCCGGGTACGCGGCGGTCGTGTTGCTGCTGTGCCTGGGCGGCCTGCTGGCGGCCGCGCTGCCAGCGCGCGACCTGAGCCTGGGCCTGTCGTTCATCCCGGCGCTGCCTGCGGGCGAGCCGGCCCGGCAGGCTGCGGAGCACGCCGAGACCGGCTTCGCCGACGGCATCCTGTCCCCGACGGAGCTGCTGGTGCAGGGGTCCGGGGTGGCGACGCAGCAAGCGGCGCTGGCCAAGCTCAAGCAGTCCCTCGCCCAGGAGCCGGGCGTGGCCGGAGTGCTCGGCCCCGGCGACGACATCGTCCCGGAGGCTCGCAAGCTGTTCCACGCCGCGGACGGGACAGCCGTCCGGTACCTGCTGATCCTGTCCTACGACCCCCTCGGCGCCCGGGCGGTGGACACGGTGTCGCGCCTGGAGGACCGCCTGCCAGGGATGCTCAGCGGAGCCGGCCTCACCGGGGCGCAGGGAAGCCTCGGCGGTGACACCGCCATCGCCAAGGTCATCGTGGACCAGACGGTGGAGGACCTGGGCCGGATCGTGGTTGCCGCGCTCGCCGCGAACCTGCTGTTCCTGATCCTGTTCCTGCGCGCGCTCGTGGCGCCGGTGCTCCTGCTCGCCTGCAGTGTGCTCGCCATCGGGGCCACCCTGGGCCTGACCACCCTGCTGTTCCAGGACGTGCTCGGCGCCGACGGGCTGACCTTCTACGTGCCGTTCGCAGCCGCCGTACTGCTGGCGGCACTCGGCTCGGACTACAACATATTCGGGATCGGGCATGCCTGGGAGGAGGCTCGGGTCCGGCCGCTGCGCGAGGCGCTGGCGGTCACCATCCCGCAGTCGGCGCGGGCCATCCGTACCGCGGGCTTCACTCTCGCGATCAGCTTCGGCCTGCTCGCCATCGTGCCGCTGCGCCCGTTCCGGGAGCTCGCCTTCGCGCTGGCGGTCGGCATCCTGATCGACTCGCTCATCGTCCGCTCGCTGCTCGCCCCGTCGGTGCTCACGCTGGTCGGGCCGGCGAGCGGGTGGCCGGGCCGGCAGCTGTTCCGCCGCAAGGTGGTGTACGTGCTCAGCAACGAGGAGCCCGTCAAGATCAAGTGACCAGCGCGGTCGCCACCTGCTGGGCCAGCAGCGGGGGCACCGAGTTGCCGATCTGGGCCTGCACCGACGACCGGCGGCCGGCCAGCTCGAAGCCGTCCGGGAAGGTGAACAGCCGCTTGAGCTCGCCGACCCGCAGCCGCCGGTTCTCCCAGTGGAACGGCCCGACATAGGGGCCGGGCTGGGCCTGGATCGTCGGCGAGGGGCGGTCCGGGTCCAGCTTCAGCAGGAAGGACCAGTAGCGGCTGCGCCACCGGAAGACTGGGTCCGGGTGGCCGCGCTCCGCGGTGAGGTACAGGTAGTTCCCGCCAGGAGGTATGGACGGGAGCAGGTGTCCCCACCGCCCGCCGACCGCCTCCTGCGGCTCGGGGTCGCACACCAGCCCGGCGAGCGCCTCCCCTGCGCTGACGTGCCGCCGGGCGGGGTTGCCGGTCTCCCGCCGTTCCCAGCTGCCACCATGGCTGGGTGGCGGAAGCACCGGCCGAGGTTCGCCCCGGCGCGCCCCGATGACGAACAGCCGCGGCCGGGACTGCGGGACCCCGTAGTCGGCGGCGTTGAGAACCGCCGCGTCGAAGGTGTAGCCGGCGTCCGCGACCTCCCTGAGGAGCCGTTCGTACGCCGGCCGGCTGGCCTGGTTGCGGTAGGTCAGCGCATAGACGTTCTCCAGCACGAAGTGGCGCGGTCGCGCCTCGGCCAGCACCCGCGTGTACACCTGGAGCAGCGACGCGTCCGGGTCCAGGCCGGTGCGCTTCCAGTCCAGCCAGAAGCCGGACTTGGAGAACGGCGTACACGGCGGCCCGCCGACCAGCAGCTCCGGCCGGGCGCCCGGGCGCAGGCCGGCCGCGCGCAGGATCTCGCGGGTCGGCACGTCGAGGATGTCCCGCCGGATCACCGGCGCGGCCAGGTGGCGGAAGTTCTTCTCCATGGTGTCCGCCGCGTCGGCGTCCCGCTCGACGGCTGCCCGCACGAGGTAGCCCGCCGCCTCCACGCCCAGGTCGAGCCCGCCGGCGCCGGAGAACAGCGAGACCGCAACCCCGCGCGCCGTCATGGTCGCAGCCGATCGGGCCGGGGCGGGTCGGTCGGCACCGGATCATGCTAGCCCGGCCGCGGCGCCCGCCGCCCGAGCCGGGCCGGCGCGCCTGCGGTCCGTACCAGGGCAATACCATCGACGGGCCGGGCCTTCCGGGGTGAGGAGTACACAGTGGAGCTGCTGCACTCGGGCAAGGTGCGCGACGTGTACGCCGACCGCGGCGACCTCATCCTCGTCGCCTCGGACCGGGTCTCGGTCTACGACGTGGTGCTGCCAACCCCGGTCCCCGACAAGGGCCGCCTGCTCACCGCGCTGTCGCTGTGGTGGTTCGAGCAGCTGGCGGACGTCGTGCCCAACCACGTCATCTCCGCCACGGACGTGCCGGCCGGGCTCGCCGGCCGGGCCGTCCGGTGCCGGCGGCTGGACATGGTCCCGGTCGAGTGCGTCGCCCGCGGCTACCTGGCCGGCTCGGGTCTGGTCGAGTACCTCGAGCGCGGCTCGGTCTGCGGCGTCGCCCTGCCGGATGGCCTGGTCGAAGGGGCACAGCTGCCCGAGCCGATCTTCACGCCGAGCACCAAGGCGCCCATCGGCGAGCACGACGAGCCCATGACGTACGACGATGTGGTGGCCCTCGTCGGCGCGGAGCGGGCGGCCGAGCTGCGCCGCCTCACGCTCGCGGTCTACCGGCGCGGCGTCGAGGTCGCGGCCCGGCGAGGCGTCGTCATCGCCGACACCAAGCTCGAGTTCGGGGCGGCTGCCGACGGCTCGCTGCTCCTCGCCGACGAGGTGCTCACCCCCGACTCGTCCCGGTTCTGGCCGGTCGACCGGTGGCGGCCCGGCGGGCCGCAGCTCTCCTACGACAAGCAGTTCGTCCGGGACTGGGCCGCCAGCACCGGCTGGGACCGGCGGCCTCCGGCGCCCGAGGTGCCGCCCGAGGTCGTCGCGGCCACCCGGGCCCGCTACATCGAGGTCTACGAACGCCTGACCGGGCACCGCTGGCCGCCTGCCACGTAACGGCACCCGGCACCATAACTGCGTCGGCGCGTAGCCCCCGGATCACAACCCCGTCCGCACGGCGGTACCGCGCCCGGCCGCGCGGCGCTACCGTACGCCCAGACTTTGCAATGGCGCAGGGGAAGGGACGGACCACATGGCCAGGACCGCGTACCTCCCGCGGAGGCGGATGACCTGCTTGGCGCTGGTCGCCTTCATGGCGGCCAGCCTCGGCCTCTTCGCCGCGCCCGTGCAGGCGCAGGCGGGTGCGAAGGTCACCGTGATGACCCGCAACGTCTTCCTGGGCGGCAACCTCCTCCCGTCGATCGCGGCGCCGACCCTGCCGGCCTTCTTCGCCGCCAACGCGGCCCTGCTCAGCCACGTCGACCTGGTCAACTTCCCGGCGCGGGCCAAGCTGATCGCGGACGAGATCACCGATCACGCGCCGGACCTGGTCGGCCTCCAGGAGGTCGCGCTGTGGCGCACCGGCCCGTTCGGCAACCCGGCCCCGGCCACCGAGGTCCGCTACGACTACCTCGCGCTGCTCATGTCCGAGCTGGCCAGGTCCGGGCACCCGTACGACGTCGCGGTGGTGCAGAGCGAGGCCGACCTGGAGGGCCCGGCCAGTGCCCCGCACAACCTGGATGTACGGCTCACCATGCGCGACGTGATCCTGGTCCGCCACGGCGGCCGGGTGAAGGTGACCAGCGCGTGGTCGTCCAGCTTCGTCAACAACCTGGTCTTCCCGCTGCCCGCGGTCGGCGGCACCGCGACCAGCACCCGCGGCTGGACCGCGGTGGATGTCGTGCATGGGGAGCGGGCGTTCCGCTTCGTCAACACCCACCTGGAGGCCTTCCACTTCGGCGTCCGGGTGCTCCAGGCGCGGGAGCTGCTGAGCGGGCCGCTCAACACGAGCGGCGACGTGATCCTCGTCGGTGACCTGAACACCGGCCCGGCCGTGCCCGACCCGAACAACCGGCTGGCCTACTTCACGCTCATCGCCGGCGGCATGGTCGACACCTGGCCGATCCTGCACCCGGACGACCCGGGCAACACCGCCGGCCTCGGCGACGACCTGGTCCAGCCGCCGGACAGCCTGGAGAACCGCATCGACATGGTGCTGTTCCGCGGCGTCGTGGTGCCGGTGTCCGGCGAGCTCTTCGGCAACGAGAAGCAGACCCCGGACGGCCGGTGGCCCTCGGACCACCTCGGGTACGTAGCGACGCTGGCCCTGCCCTAACCGCGGTGCGGCCCGGTCACTCGGTGACCGGGCCGAGCACTGGTCGCTTCGCGTCGATGCCGTCGCCGGAGGAGCGGCCGGTCAGCCGGCGCCGCAGCCAGGGCGCGAAGTGCTGGCCGGCCCACTGGATGTCGGCGCTGCGCGCCGCCACCCAGGAGCGCGGCGGAGGTGGCGGCGGCGGGGCCCACCACTCCGGGTCCGCGGCCAGGCCCAGGGCCGCCAGCACGTGTGCCGCGACCCGCTGGTGGCCGGCGGTCGACAGGTGCAGCCGGTCCACGCTCCACAGCAACGGGTTGGCGAACTCGTCGTCCGACCACAGGTCCACGAGCATCGCGCCGTACTTCTCCGCCACCTCGCAGACCGCCCGGTTCATGATCTCCACCCGGGGCAGGATCGTCCGCCGGCCGGGCAGCCGGACGGTGAGGTCGGCGAAGCGGAACACCACCAGGTCGGCTCCGCTGCCCCGCAGCTCGCGGACCAGGTTGTCGAAGCGGGCGATCGCCACGTTCGGGTCGAAGCCGCGGCGCAGCACGTCGTTGCCGCCACCGGCGAAGCTGATCAGGTCGGGCGCCATGGCCAGCGCCGCCGGCACCTGCTCGGTCACGATCCGGTTGAACAGCCGGCCCCGCACGGCCAGGTTCGCGTACCCGAACTCGCCGTCACGCTCCCTGGCCAGCCGCGCCGCCACCAGGTCGGCCCAGCCCCGGTACCCGTTGCCGGCCGGGTGCGGGTCGTCCAGCCCCTCGGTGAAACTGTCGCCAACAGCCACGTAGCTGCGCCACCGCACGCCGAAGCTCCTCCCGCTCTCACGTCGACCGAAGTCGCCCGAAGTGACCGAAGCAGTCTGACATCGCCGGGTGGCCGGGCACCGCCCACCCGGCCCTTATGCCCTAACAGCTTGCGACCAGCCGCGGTGCAGCGCATAGGCTGCCCGGATGCTGCTGCGGATGTCGACGCTCTTCCTGCGGACCCTGCGGGAGGACCCGGCCGAGGCCGAGGTGCCGAGCCACCGGCTGCTGCTGCGCGCCGGCTACGTCCGCCGGGCCGCCCCGGGCGGGTTCACCTGGCTGCCGCTGGGCCTGCTGGTGCTTTCGCGGGTCGCCGCCGTGGTGCGCGAGGAGATGGCGGCGATCGGCGCCCAGGAGGTCGCGTTCCCGGCGCTGCTGCCGCGCGAGCCCTACGACGCGAGCGGCCGGTGGACCGAGTACGGCGCCGACATCTTCACGCTCAAGGACCGCCGGGGCGCGGACTACCTGCTCGCCCCGACCCACGAGGAGCTGTTCACCACGCTGGTTCGGGACACGCTGTCGTCGTACCGGGACTACCCGCTGATCCTGTTCCAGGTGCAGACGAAGTTCCGGGACGAGCGGCGGCCGCGGGCCGGGCTGCTGCGGGCCCGGGAGTTCCTGATGAAGGACTCCTACTCGTTCGACCTGGACGATGCCGGGCTGGCCGCGTCCTACGCCGCGCACCGGGCGGCGTACCAGCGAATCTTCGACCGGCTGGGCCTGCGCTACCTCGCCGTCTCCGCCATGTCCGGGGCGATGGGCGGCAGCGCGTCAGAGGAGTTCCTGGCCGAGGCGGAGGTGGGCGAGGACACCTACGTGGCCTGCCCCGCCTGCGGTTACGCCGCGAACACCGAGGCGGTCACCACCCCGGCGCCGCCCGTGACCGACCCGTCCGCGCACCCGGCCGCCCAGGTGCTGGACACCCCGGACACGCCGACCATCGAGACCCTCGTCGAGGTGCTCAACGCCCAGGCCGCGGGCGGGCGCACCGACTGGGCCGCCGCGGACACCCTCAAGAACGTCGTGGTCAAGGTCTCCCCACCGGGTACGGCGGAAGCGCAGCTGCTCGTCATCGGCGTACCCGGGGATCGTGAGGTGGACCTGAGGCGGGTGGAGGCGGCGCTGCACCCGGCCGGTGTTGCCCTGTTCGAGGCGGCCGACTTCGCCGCCCATCCGGACCTGGTGCGCGGCTACCTCGGGCCGCAGGCGCTGGCCAAGCTCGGCGTGCGCTACCTGGTCGACCCGCGGGTGGTGCCCGGCACAGCCTGGGCGACCGGCGCCAACGAGGCCGGCAGGCACGCGGTCAACGTGGTCTGCGGGCGCGACTTCACCCCCGACGGCACGATCGAGGCGGCCGACGTACGCCCCGGCGACCCCTGCCCGGCCTGTCCCGGCGGCCGGCTGGAGCTGCGCCGCGGCATCGAGATCGGGCACATCTTCCAGCTCGGCCGGCGCTTCGCCGAGGCGCTCGGGCTGACCGCGTTGGGTCCGGACGGCAAGCCGGTCACGGTAACCATGGGGTCGTACGGCGTCGGCATCTCCCGGCTGGTGGCGACCATCGCCGAGCAGCACCATGACGAGCGGGGCCTGTGCTGGCCGGCGGGTGTCGCCCCGGCCGACGTGCACCTGGTGGCGACCGGGACCGGCGGGCAGGTCGCGGCGGCGCTGGACCTCGGCGCGGCGCTGGCCGGGCGCGGGCTGCGGGTGCTGGTGGACGACCGGGCCGGCGTCTCAGCCGGCGTGAAGTTCACCGATGCGGAGCTGGTCGGCGTCCCGCGCGCCGTCGTGGTCGGGCGCCGCCTCGGCGAGGGGTACGTCGAGCTGCGCGACCGGCGCACCGGTGACCGCCGCGACGTGCCGCTGGGCGAGGTGGTCGACCTGCTTACGCCGGGGGTGTAGGCCGGCGAAGGCCTGGGTACGGATCCCAAATAGGACATGTGACGTGTCGAAGGATCCGGGAGGCAATATGAAGGACCACGCGGTCAGCGAGGTGATGACCAAGGAGGTCGTCTACCTGCCGGCCGAGACGACGATCAACGAGGCCGCCCAGGCGATGCGCGAGCGGGACATCGGCGACGTGGTCGTCACCGAGGGCCCGACGCTCGCCGGGGTCGTCACCGACCGCGACATCGTGGTGCGGGCGGTGGCGGAGAGCCGCGACCCGGCCTCGACGCGCATCGGCGAGATCGCCAGCCGTGACCTGGTGATGATCGACCAGCAGGCGTCCACCGGACAGGCGGCAGACCTGATGCGGGAGCGGGGCGTGCGGCGGCTGCTGGTGTGCGACAGCGACCGGCAGCTGGTCGGCATCGTGACGCTCGGCGACCTGGCGGAGCGGCTGGACCCGCACTCCGCGCTCGGCGACATCAGCCGCCAGGCTCCCAACAACTGACCCGACCCCTGGTTGATGCTGCGACGGCCGCCGGAGACGGCGGCCGTCGCACGTCGCTGCCCAACCGGCGCTGCTCGTCGTCGTTCAGCCGGTGTCGCCGCTCAGCCGTCGCCGTCCAGCAGGCGTTGCCGTTCGGCCGGCGCCGCTCAGCTGCCCGGCTTGGCCAGGTCGTCGACCACCTCGGCGCCGGGCAGCTCAGCCGCTACGGCACCGGTCAGCACCAGCTTGCTGTGGCGTACGCCGGAGCCGATGACCACGTAGCCGGTCGCGGCCACCCGCGCGTCGACGAGCACCGGCCACTCCGCGGGGAGGCCGACCGGGGTGATGCCGCCGTACTCCATGCCGGTCAGCTGCACCGCCTCCGCCATCGCCTCGAAGCTCGCCTTGCGCACGTCGAGCCGCCGGCGGACGACGCCGTTCACGTCGGCTCGGGTGGTGGCGAGCACCAGGCACGCGGCGCGGCGCACGTCGCCTTCGCGCTTGCCGGCCACCACCACGCAGTTGGCGGAGGCGTCGAGGCTCACCTCGTACGCGGCGCAGAAGGCGGCGGTGTCGGCGAGCTCCGGGTCGATCGCGGCGACGAGCACCTCGCCGCCGCGGGCCCAGGTCGCAAGCGCCCGCCGCACCGGCTCGGCCAGCAGGTCCGGGCGGCCGAGCGCCGGCTCGGTCTTCAACGTTCCCAGCACGCCTGCCATCGTGCCACGCGGCAGGTGGCCCCAGGCGACCGCGCGCCTGGGGCCACCCCCCTCCGGTCGGTACGGCTACATCGGCACCATGCCGCTGAAGAGCAGCAGGTTCGGCGAACCGACGCCCGGGTTGATGACCACACCCGGGGTGGCGTTGTTCACCAGGGCCGCGCCCACGGCTACCGCGTTGTCGGCGGGGAACCGCTGCCGCCACAGGGCGGCCACGCCAGCCGCGTGCGGCGCTGCCATCGACGTACCGCTGATCGTGCTGTATGCGTTGTTCGCGGTGCTCCAGGCCGAGTAGATGCTCTGGCCGGGCGCGAACAGGTCCACGCACGGGCCGAAGTTGGAGAAGCCCGCCCGGCTGTCGGTGTTGGTGGTGGCGCCGACCGTGGTCGCCAACGGGGTACGGGCCGGCGAGAAGCTGCAGGCGTTGAAGTTGGAGTTGCCAGCCGCGATCGAGTAGTGCACGTTCGCGTTGATCGAGTTGGTGACCGCGTCGTCGACCGGCTGGAACGCCCCGCCGCCGAGGCTCATGTTCGCCACGCTGCGAACTGAGGGGTTGAGCTGCTGGGCGAGTGTCACGTAGTTAACGCCGGCGATGACGACCGCCCAGGTGGTGGACCCGGAGCAGCCGAACACCCGTACCGAGACGATCTGGACGCCCTTGGCGACGCCGACGGTGCTGCCGCCGATGGTGCCCGCGACGTGCGTGCCGTGGCCCTGGTTGCAGGGCGCGCAGCCGGCGGCGAACGGGTCGAACCCGCATACCGCCCGCCCGCCGAACTCCTGGTGGCTGAGCAGGATGCCGGTGTCTATGACGTACGCCCGCACGGACGGGGCGAGGTTGGCATAGTGGTACTTGGCGTCCAGCGGAAGCGACCGCTCGTCAATGCGGTCGATCCCCCACGACGGCGGGTTGGGCTGTACGAAGACGTTGAGGTCGACAGTCTGGTCCTGGGCGACGTAGTCGACCTGCGGGTCGCCGGCCATCAGGGCGGCCTGGTCCTCGGTCGCGTCCACCGAGAAGCCCTGTAGCGCCGCAGTGTAGCTGAAGCGGACACTTCCACCGTACTTGGCGATGAGCTCGCCGGTGACCCGCTCGGTGTCCTCCGGCTTCGTGTCCTTGGCGAGCACCACGACGTAGCTGTCCGGAACGGCCGTCGGCAGGTCGGCGTAGCGGACGGTGCCTGGGGTGACCGTCGCGGGAGCGGCGGATGCGACCGGGCCGATCCCGAGCACGCCGCCGGTCACCGTGGCGAGCGCAACCACCACGACGAGCCTGCGGGACAGTTTAGTGATCATGCATTACCTCCGCATGCCTGGTTGGCTGGCCCTCGAGGTGTTCGTGCGCGCAGGCATAGCTCAGCCGTGCCGCGTTGTGTTTCGGTTGCGGTCCGGTTGGAGGTCGCCCATGCGCACGCGCCGACGGTGGGCCTGCGTCCTCACCGGGGAGGATCAAGCACCCGGTTGATCGCTGCCAGCTGCCCGTTCACTCCGGACGGTTTCTGCGTACTACAGGGGAGTACAGGAGAGGCGAGAGAGTGCAGAAGCTCCGGAAGACAATGCGGCGGGTCGCCTGGCGGGAGTCTGCACTCGAGACCAAGTGATGGCATCGGTCGAAGGTATGTATGTACTAATGGCGTGGTACTACAGAGGCATCTGGGGCCGGACCGTGCGCTGGCAGGAAATGGGCGCACGAGAGCTTCATGGTCACCCGCGGTGACCGGTCCGCCGCCGAGATCCGGCTGGCACACCGTCGTACCGGCAAGGACCTTCGAGGGGCGCTGACCGAGACCTCACCGCCAGACGAACGGTTCGGGACAGACATGGCCTACAGCGGCACATCGCACATATACGACGGCTGGGAACGCCCCGCGGCGCCCACAACCGAGTCCTCGTGCTCATACAGCCGAGTATGTGTGGAGACGAGGGGACTTGAACCCCTAACCCCCGCCTTGCAAAGGCGGTGCTCTGCCAGTTGAGCTACGTCCCCGCGCGAGACGCCGGACGGGAGAGCATCCACCCGCCGCCCGGCGAACCGCCTAGCGAAGGTCGGAGCCGGTGGTCGCCTCGTGCCACAGCGACCGCTCGTCGTTGGCGTCCTTGACCTTCTTGGCCACGAGCGCAGCGGCACCGACGACGACTGCCAGGACCAAGAGCTTCTTCCACATGTGGGCACCTCACTTTTGGGGAGTGGGGCTAGCTGGAATCGAACCAGCGACCTCAGAGTTATCAGCTCTGCGCTCTAACCGACTGAGCTATAGCCCCGTTACACCGATCCCCGCGAAAAGCGGCGTATCAGCGCGACGGCCAAGGTTACCGCACCCGGCACCCAAGCCTCAAACCGGTTCCCCCCGCGGCGAGCCGCACGGCCCGCCGCG
>DASRIS010000117.1:0-14995 GCA_035649895.1 Micromonosporaceae bacterium
TCCACCAGCCGCCGGGCAGCACCGGCCGACATACGCATCCGCTCCCGCAGCCACACCACCGTCGACGACGCCCCCTGCGCCACCGCCAACCCACGCCCGTCCACCTCCCGCACCAACGCCAGGTGCACCGCCGCCAGCCGCCGCTGCGCCACCCACAGCTCGTCCAACCCAGCGACCAGCTCACCGTCCGACAGCCCCCACACCGCAGTCCCGGCGCACGCCTCGACCGCCTGCGCGATCATCGCCGACACCACCCGCATACCCATATCCTAGTACGGGTGTTCTATGTGGTCTATAGTGGACGCTCTGTTGCTCTCTGTATCCATGCCGAAGCCACACAGTGTGATCTGGCGGCGACGGCATCGCACCTACGCGCAGAGACTGACCACCGCAGCACCCCGGGCACGTCTCTGCCCCCGGGTATGGAGAAGTCCTCTGGCCGGCGCTTGGCGCAGATGCACTGCGGCCAGGGCGGCGGCGAACCGAATCTCATCAGGCGTTGTCGCCGCTGGCGGCGGGCCGACACCCCGGCGACCGGTGCGAGCAGTTCCAAAGCTGGCCGATGGCGTAGGCTCCTCGTCCGGTGACATGTCTCCAGTCTCTCCAGCCTGTGTGGATGCCGTGACGAAACGTGCCGGGATGCCGCCGTGGCCAGCGTCGCTGGAGAGTACGCGTGATGACCGTCACCAGCGCCGAGATCGGTCCGGCGGTACGCCGGCACGACCCTCAACCCTTCTGAAGGAGAGCGAATGACCTGGGTCAAGTCAGAAGCCAAGGCGAGCGTCGAGATCCACGCTGATGTGGACACCGTGCGGAAGTTCCTGCTCGACGTCCCGCAGTGCGGCCGGCTTATGCCTTCGGTGAAGAGCATCGATCCGGTCGGTGACGACATCTACCACTACCAGCTGGAGGAGTTCTCCAACGGCGGGGTCACCTTGACCCCGGACTACCAGGTGAAGTTCGACGTCTCCGACCCGGCCGAGATCCGCTGGGAGCCGTACGGCGAGCACAACTTCAAGGTCTGGGGCATCTACCGCACCGCTCCCGGCAACGGCCCCAACCTGACCACGCTGGAGATCGACACCCAGTCCGAGGTTGACCTGCCGGTGCCGAGCGTGATGGTTCCCCTGGTTCGGCCGTTCGCCAGCCGGTCCAACGCCGAGGTGACGAAGGGCTTCCTGAAGAACATCAAGAACGCCCTGGAGTCGGACCTGGCTTAGGCCGACGGGCGATGCCAGTCCACCTGGGCTGGCGTGCCAGTCCTTCTGTCCGCCCTCGGCATGGCGGCGCTCGTCGCTGTGCCGAGGGCGAGCTGTCTGAGCGGCTCACGACCCACGGGTACGCGAGGCAGCGGTACTCATATAGGGCGACGGCACCCAGCCACCGGCGCGTAACCCTGCCACAAGCACCACGAGTGCACTGCAGGTGGGGCAGCTGTGGTGACCTGGTCGTGGCGCGTGGCTGCCCAGCGGACAGCGCTCCGTCACGACCGGTGCAAGGAGAGTGTGGCGCTAGTCCTCGAGCCAGCCGCGGTGCCGGGCCTGCGCGGTGAGCCGCTCCCGCACCTGCACGATCTGCGCGGCGGTCATGCCCGGCGCGACGGCGATCAGGACATCGGTGATCTCGCGCGCGTACGCCGACGTGGGGATGACGTCGCACAGCTCGCCCTCGGCGCCATCCGACTCGCCCGACTCGTCGGACCGCCGGGTGGACGCGACCGGCCGGCGCACCGGCGACGCGCCTTCAAGGATGCGCACCGCAAAGGCCTTCGGGCCGCGCTGGCCGTCCATCACCTCGAACTCGACCGCAGTGCCTGTACGCACCTGCGTGGGGTCTGAGAACTCGGACGCGTGTACGAACACGTCTTCCCCGCCCTCGTCGGGGGCGATAAAGCCCCACCCGCTGGACGGGTTGAACCGAATGATCCGCCCCTTAGCCAACCGAACCCACCTCTTTCAACCGGACGCACAGTCCGAACATCATCGGCATCGGCACGGTCGGATCTAGGCAGGCCGCCGCGCCGCTTAACCGTACGCCATAGGGTCCCCAGCCGTCAGCGCCACGCCGGGAAAGGGCGCGGGCATGCCACCAGGCTAGGTGCGGCACGCCAGGTAGGTGGTGTGGGCACGCCGGGTAGGTGGTGTGGGCACGCCAGGCAGGTGCGGGGCACAGTGGGCACACCAGCCAGAGCGCGCCGGAAGCAGGCGGTCCGGCTCGTTCCCCGCTGGGACAGGCGCACCCGTTGACGTATGGTCGGTGGGTGCTGGACGTACGTACGGAGGCCGCGGACACAGCGGTCGTGGTCTGCGTCCGCGGCGACGTTGACCTCAACACTGAGGCTCAGCTCGCCCAGGCGCTGCGCGACGCGATCACCACGCACCAAGCCGATGAGCTCGTGGTCGACCTGGCCGGTGTGCCGTTCCTCGACTCCAGCGGGGTCCGGGCGCTGTTGCAGGCGCGCGCGACGGCGGCCGAACACGGCATGTCTGTGCGGGTCCGCAACCCCCAGGACCTGGTCGCGCAGGTGCTGCGGGTCACCTTGGTCGCCGACCTGTTCGGCGTGTCCAACAGGTAGCGACTGACCGCGAGGGTACGGCTGCGCCGGGCCGGACACGCTAGCGTGTTGGCGATGGACGACGCTCTCCACGACTGGTACGGGGTGCTCGCCAAGATCCTCAATGAGGCACATCTGGCGGCGCCAGACTCCCTCGGCCAGGTCATCAGCTCAGGGGTCCGGGCGCTCGGCATGGAACCGACCATCTACCTGGTCGATGTAGAGCAGCGCAGCCTCGGTGCGCTACCCGCCGGGGGGCCGTCGTCCGAGGTGGACCCGCGCTCGCCCGGCGAGCACCTGCGCGGGTGGGAACGGCTGCCGGTCGAGGGCACCATGGCCGGGCGCGCCTTCATGACCCTGCAGACGGTGGCTGCCGGGGAGCGGCGACCCCGGTTGTGGGTCCCGATAGTGGACGGCACCGAGCGGCTCGGCGTACTCGATGTGGTGCTGCCTGAGCAGACGTCGCCGGACGACGCCGCGGTACGCGAGGGGTGCCTGCTCCTCGCCGGTCTCATCGGGCATCTGATCATGTCCAAGCAGGCGTACGGCGACACCCTGCACCGGGTCCGCCGGTCGCGGCTGATGTCCACCTCGGCGGAGCTGCTGTGGCAGATGCTGCCGCCGTTGACCTTCGCGACCGACAGGTTCGTGCTGACCGCGATGCTGGAGCCGTGCTACGAGGTGGGAGGTGACGGCTTCGACTACGCGGTGGACAACACAGCCGTCCACCTGTCCGTGCTCGATGCGGTGGGACGCGGCCTGTCGGCGAGTATGACCTGCGCGGTTGCGCTGTCCGCGATGCGCGCTATACGCCGGGCCGGTGGCGGCCTGCACGCCATGGCGGAAGCCGCTGACCAGGCTCTGACGTCCCAGTTCACCGACCATCGGTTCGTCACCGCGATCCTGGCCGAGCTGGACGAGAGCAGCGGCCACCTCCGCTATGTCAACGCGGGCCACCCGCTGCCGCTGGTGCTGCGTAGGGGGAAGGCCGTGCTGACCCTCAGCGGCGGTCGTCGGCTGCCGCTCGGTCTCGGCAACGCGCTGGCCGGGGCGGGCCGGGCGGCTAGGTCGGACGAGGCCGCTGGGTCGGATGAGGCGGCTAGGTCGGACGAGACCGCTGGGTCGGATAAGGCGGCTGGGTCGGATGAGGCGGCTGGGACCGGCGGGCCGGCCGGGGCGGGCGCGGTAGGCGAGGCGATGCTGGAGCCGGGCGACCGGCTGCTGCTGCACACTGACGGCGTGACCGACGCCCGCCGCGCCAACGGCGAGCGGTCAGGCCTGCCCCGCCTGGTCGACCTGGCCGAGCGCTACTCGGCGGCGGGACTGCCGATCGCGGAGACCCTGCGGCGGCTGAGCCACGCCATCCTCGACCAGCAGGGCGGCCGGCTGCGCGACGATGCCACGCTGATGCTCGTCGAGTGGTCCAGGCTCGCCGCCCACCGTTCGGTGCCGTAGCCACCGGTCGCGACCCGCCTGCAGCCGCGGCCCCGCCGCAGTCGTGCCGTAGCAGTCATGGTCCAGGCGTAACGGTGAATATAGGGGCGGGCGGGTCGGACTAACCCGCCCACCCCTACCGACCCCGTGACCGGTCTGACCCTTGCGCTGGGTCGCTGGGCCCTAGCGACCCGTCCGGGGCTGCCGCTCGGCCGGTCGCTGCGGCGGGCATCGGGCCGGACAAGGGGACCTCCGACCGCGTACCCAGCCGCTGCGGGCCCGGCCGGTCCACAGTGGATGTGTCCACCGCAAGGACATCCACTGCGGACCGCGGCACCCCAATGGCGTGCATCGCGCCGGTGAGCGGGAACGGGGGGCTGGGCGCCCGGCGCGTGCAGGGGTTACCAACGAACCTAGTCGCGCCACCCGCCGCGGCAAGATGGCGCGGCAGGACTTAACGCAGACCTAAGGAAGAGCTGCACTGTCCCCAACTCTCAATGCTGCCGGCGGTCGCCCCAGCGCCGCTCGCCCGGTTCCCGGGTCCGCCGCCCGACGAACCCGAACCGCGGCTTGGCCTGTGGCGGCTGCTCCGCGTCGACCAGCAGGACCACCACGCTCGCGCCGCCCAGCGCGCCGGTGTCGATGTCGACCGTGCCACGGCCGGCCACCGCCGCCCGCCGCACGATGTCCAGCCCGAGACCGGTCGACCCTTGCTCGCTGGTCCCCCGCTGCATGGCCCGCTGGGGGTCGGCGATCCCCGGGCCGGCGTCCTCGACGCGTACCGCCACGTAGCCCTTGCGGCGCGACACCGCCACCTCGAACCTGGTGCCCTGCGGCGTGTAGCGGAAGACGTTTCCCAGCAGGGCGTCGAGGGCGGCGGCGAGGTCGGCGCGGGGCACGCCCACCGGTGCCGGCCGCGCCGCGCCGCGCACCTGGTACGGCCGGCCCTGGTCCTCCGCGACCGGCGCCCAGAACGCCATCCGCTCCCGGACCACCTCGCTGGCGTCGCAGGTGAGGGCCTGCGGCTGCGGGTTGGCGGCGGGGGACCGGGTAGTCCGGATCAGCGCGTCGACCTCACGCTCGAGCGCGTCGACCGCCTCCCGCAGGCGGAACACGGCGTGCCCCTCCTCCACCGCCTCCGCCTCCAGCCGCACCGCGGTCAACGGCGTACGCAGCCGGTGCGACAGGTCCGCCATGAGCTCGCGCTGCGCGACCAGCGAGGCGGCCACCCGATCGGCCATGGTGTTGAATGCGGCGCCCGCCTCAGCCAGCTCGCGGGGGCCTGCGGTGGGGGCACGCACGGTGAGGTCACCCTCGCCGAGCGCGCGTGCGGCGCGGGTCAGCCCCCGCGCTGAGGCCGCCGCCTGGCTGGCCAGCCGGTGGCTGGCGACCGCCGACCCGAGCAGTGCGACCGCGGTGACCACGCCAAGGGTCCACCACGCCGCGCGCACCCCGCGGTCGCGGCCCGCGTCGGGCAGGAACGCCTCCAGCACCAGGTACGCGAGCCCGAAGGCCGCGCAGGCGGCCACGCTGACCAGGGCCAGCGCGGCTCTCAGTCCGGTGCCGCGAACCTGATGCCGACTCCCCGCACGGTGTGCAGGTACGTCGGCCTCGCCGCGGTCTCGCCGAGCTTTCGGCGAAGCCAGTACAGATGTACGTCGATCGTCTGGTCCTCGCCCACCGACGGCAGTCGCCATACCTCCTCCAGCAGCTCCCGGCGCGTAACCACTCGACCCGGCCGGGCGCCGAGGTAGGCGAGCAGGTCGAACTCCTTGCGCGTGAGCACGAGCGGCCGGCCGTCCAGGTACGCCTGCCGCTCGTCCAGGTCCACCCGCAGCCGTCCGGCCTCGATGACCGCGGGTGGGGCCGGCTCGGTGCGGTGCGCCCGCCGCCGTACCGAGCCGATCCGGGCGTCCAGATGTGCCGCGCTGAACGGCTTGACCATGTAGTCGTCGGCGCCGGCCCGCAGCAGCCGGACGATCTCGGCCTCGTCACTGCGGGCGGTCGCGATGATGATCGGCGTGTCCGCGACCCCGCGCACCATGCGCAGGGCGTCGGCACCGTCCAGGTCGGGCAGCCCCAGGTCGAGCACGATCACGTCGGGAGGGTGCGAGACGACGCGACGCAGCGCGTCCAGCGCGGTCCCGACCGAGTGCACGGTGTGCCCGAGATCCGTCAGCGAGCGCACCAGGGCACCGCGGACCACATGGTCGTCCTCGACGAGGAGCACCGTGGCCATGGTGAGCACGGTAGCGCCTCCGCCGGTACGGGCCGGCACACACCGTGGACGGGTCAGTCCCCGCGCCGCGTCACCACCATGCCGCCGTGCGCCGCGGCGTACGCCGGACGCGCCGAGTGCGCTGGCTGCACGGAGCGCGTCGAGTGCACCGGCTGCGCAGGCCGCGCCGGCTGTGCCAGGTGCCCGGACCGTGCCGGCCACGGCGTGGTCCGGTGGACCGGTGCCCGGTGGCGGCCCACCACCTCGTGGTGGTGCTGCGGCTCGGCGTAGCGGGTGAGGCCGATGACCGCCGTCAGCGTGCCGAGGAAGCCCACCATGGCCAGCCACTCCAGCCCGGGGCGCACCTGGTCGCCGAGGAGCACCAGCCCGATCACGGCGGCCGGCACCGCGCCTGCGGCGTCCATCGCGGCGACCGCCGCGGTGGTGGAGCCGCGCTGCATCGCGAGCCCCAGCAGCAGCTGCCCGGCGACCGAGTGGGTGGCGAGCAGGTAGAGCAGCGGGTTGCTGACGAACCCCTCGACCGAGTGCGCCGAAGCGAGCGGCCGGGCCGCCACCGCGGCGGCGGAGAACGCCAGCCCGGCCAGGGCGCCGAGCGCCACCGAGCCGGGCGCGCCGTGCAGCCGTACCGCGAAGAAGCCGCCCGCCCCGATCACCCCGAGGGCCGCGACCAGGGCGACCACCCCGGCCGGTCCGAGCTGCCGGGACGGTGCCGGCTGCGCGGCGAGGACCAGCCCGGTGACGCCGCCGAAGAGCAGCGCGAGCAGCGCCACCTCGGCACGGGGCAGGCGCCACTGGCACACCGCCACGCCGAGCAGCGCGGTGATCCCCAGTCCGGCCGCCACGCTCGCCTGGACCAGGAACAGCGGCAGGTCCCGCCGGGCGGCGAAGGCGAGCACGAACCCGACCACCTGGCATCCGATCCCGACCAGGTAGGCCCGGTGGCCGGCCAGCCGCAGCAGCAGCGCGGGGTCGAGGGTGTGGTGCACCGTGGTGCGCGCGGCGGCGATGGACTGGAGCAGGTTGGCCACCCCGTACGCGAGGATCATCGCCGCCAGGAATAACCACCCGGAAGAGTCCACCCGGCGAGGATAGACCCTTAGGGGTCACCCCGAGCGACCAGCCGGGTGGCCGACCCGTTCCAAAATTTCTTCATGTAACGCCCCGTTTGTCGCGATCGCGCTGCCGCCCCCTGGGCCGGGACGCCCGGTCAGGTCGGTGAACGTGCCGCCCGCCTCGGTGACGATCGGCACCAGCGCGGCGAGGTCCCACAGCGACAGCTCAGGCTCCACCATGATGTCGACCGCACCCTCCGCGACCAGCATGTAGCCGTAGAAGTCGCCGTAGGAGCGGTTGCGCCAGACGCTGCGCATCACCGCAAGCATGGCCTCCAGCCGGCCGATCTCCTCCCAGCCGGTCAGGTCCGAGTAGCAGAACGACGCGTCGGCCAGCCGGCGTACGCCGGAGACCCGGATCGCGGTGGCCGCGGCGGTGTGCCTGCCGGCGTACGCCCCGTGGCCCAGGGCCGCCCACCAGCGCCGGCCCAGGGCCGGGGCGGAGACCAGGCCGACGACCGGCTGGTCGCCTTCCATGAGCGCGATCAGCGTGGCCCAGATCGGCACCCCGCGGACGAAGTTCTTGGTGCCGTCGATCGGGTCGATCACCCACTGCCGCCGCCCGGGCCCGGCCGGCGCCTGGCTGGCGCCACCCTCCTCGCCGAGCACGCCGTCCCGCGGCCGGCTGCGCCCGAGCGTGCCGCGCAGCGCCTTCTCCACCGCGATGTCCGCGTCGGTGACCGGCGTCAGGTCCGGCTTGTCCTGGACCCGCAGGTCCAGTGCCCGGAAGCGGGACATCGAGATCGCGTCTGCGGTGTCGGCAAGCACATGGGCGAGGGACAGGTCATCCGCGTAGCCGGGCATGGCCGAGAAACTATCGGACGTCCGCGATAACTTCGTTGCTATGACTCCCGACGCGCTGTGTGGCCTGCTCGCCGAGCCCGACCGGTTGGCCGTGTTCGCCGCGGTCGTGCTGGGCGGCACCACCCCCTCCGAGGTGGCAGTGCACACCGGCCTGCCAGCCCGCGACGTGGTGCGGGCGCTGCAGCGGCTCGAGCAGGGCGGGCTGGTCAGCACCGTCGAGGGCAGGCTGGCGGCGGACACCGGGGCCTTCAAGGACGCGGTCCGGGAGTACGGCGACACCGCCGGCGAGGAGCCGCTCGACCCGGACCGGCAGCGCGCCGCGGTCCTGCGCGCCTTCATCCGGGACGGGCGGCTGGTGCGGTTCCCGGCCGCCCGGGGCAAGCTGCTCGTGGTGCTGGAGCACATCGTGGCCTGCTTCGAGCCCGGGGTGAAGTATCCAGAGCGGGCCGTCGACGCGATCCTGCGCGCCTGGCATGCGGACTACGCGCAGCTGCGGCGGCATCTCATCGACTGCGGGCTGATGGCGCGGGAGGACGGCGTCTACTGGCGCATCGGCGGCCCGGTCGACGTCGACTGACCCGGCCAGCCCCGGTCGGGCTCTCGTGGGCGGGCTCGGCTGGTCGAGGCGGGCGGTCTTGGGAGGCTCAGCTGGTCGAGGCGGGCGGTCTTGGAAGGCTCAGCTGGTCGAGGCGGACGGTCCTGGCGGGTTCAGCTGGTCGAGGCGAGCAGGCGCCGGAAGGACGCCAGCCGGCGCGGGTCGGCCTTGCCGGCGGCCACCAGCGCGTCCAGGCCGCAGTCGGCGGCGTGGCCGGTGTGGTCGCAGTTGGGCGGGCAGTTGACGGACGCCTCGACCAGGTCGGGGAAGCCGTGCAGCAGGCTGTTCGCCGAGACGTGGGCCAGCCCGAACGAGCGCACCCCCGGCGTGTCGATGATCCATCCGTCGGCCGCGAGCAGTGGCAGCGCCACCACACTGCTGGAGGTGTGCCGGCCCCGGCCGGTCGCGCCGACCTCCCCGACCGCCCGGTCCGCGTCCGGGATGAGCCGGTTGACCAGCGTCGACTTGCCGACCCCTGAGTGTCCGAACAGGACAGACATGTGCCCGGCGAGCACCGCCTGCAGCGCGGCCAACGGCCGGTCCGGCCGGCAGAGCACGTGCGGCAGGTCGAGCTCGGCGTAGTAGCCGAGCACCGCGTCGGGCGGGGCCAGGTCGGCCTTTGTCAGGCAGAGCACCGGCTCGATGCCCGCGTCGTACGCCGCGACCAGGCAGCGGTCGATGAAGCCGGTACGCGGCGGCGGGTCGGCCAGCGCGCTGACGATGACCAGCTGGTCGGCGTTGGCCACCACCACCCGTTCGGTGCGACCCTCGACCGCGGACTCGTCGTCGTCGGCCGTACGCATCAGCACAGATGTGCGCTCCTCGATCCGTACGATGCGGGCCAGGGCGTCCGGCTGCCCGGACGTGTCGCCGACCAGCGCCACCCGGTCGCCCACCACCACGCCGCGCCGGCCCAGCTCCCGAGCCCGGATCGCGACGATCCGCCGCCCGTCGACGTGGCACGTGTAGCGGCCCCGGTCCACCGCCACCACCAGGCCGTCGGTCGCGTCGGAGTGCGGGGGCCGGATCCGGGTACGCGGCCGGGACGTGCGGGGCGGCCGGACCCGTACGTCGTCCTCGTCGTACTCCCGCCGTCTCAGCCGCTCCTCCGCGTGCCGTCAACGCTGCCGCCCAACCCTTGCCGCCCAACCCTGCCGCCGGTCATCCCGCAGCGCTCACCATAGACGTCCATAGCGCCGGGAAGTCGGGCAGCGTCTTGGCGGTGCACGCGATGTCGGTCAGCTCCACCCCGGGCACGGCGAGCCCGACCACGGCGGCGGCGTGGGCCAGCCGGTGGTCGTCGTACGTCTCGAACACCCCGGCCCGCAGCGGCCCCGGGTGGATCGCAAGGCCGTCATCGGTCTCGACGGCCCTGGCACCGAGCTGGGAGAGCTGCTCGGCGAGGGCGGCCAGCCGGTCCGACTCGTGCCCGCGCATGTGCCCGATGCCGCGCAGCCGGGACGGGCTGTCGGCCAGCGCGGCCAGGGCCGCCAGCACCGGGGCGAGCTCGCTGACCGCGGACAGGTCGGCGTCGAGGCCGGTGATGCGGCCGGTACCGCGCATGGTGAGCCCTTCGGTGCCCAGCCGCCACTGGCCGCCCATCGCCGCCAGCAGCGAACGTAGCTGGTCGCCCGGCTGGGTGGTGGTCCGTGGCCAGCCGAGCACGGTCACGGCGCCGCCGGTCACCAGCGCGGCGGCCAGGAACGGCGCGGCGCCGGACAGGTCCGGCTCGACGTCCCAGCCGCGGCCGACCAGCCGTCCCGGCTCCACCACCCACACGTTCGGCGTGGAGTCGTCCACCCCGGCACCCACCCCCCGCAGCATCTGCACGGTCATCCGCAGGTGGGGCGCGCTGGGCACGGGCGGCCCGACGTGGCGTACCGCGATGCCCCGGTCGAAGTCGGCGCCGGCGAGCAGCAGGCCGGAGACGAGCTGGCTGGAGGCTGAGGCATCGATGGTCACCTCCCCGCCGGCCACCTGGCCGGTCCCGCGTACGGTCAGTGGCAGGCCGCCGCCGGGGGAGCTGTCGATGCGTACGCCGACCGAGCGCAGCGCCTCGACCAGCGGACCGATCGGGCGGGACCGGGCGCGGGGGTCGCCGTCGAAGGTGACCGGGCCGGTGGCCAGCCCCGCCACCGGCGGCAGGAAGCGCATCACCGTGCCAGCGAGGCCGACGTGCACCCGGGCCGGCCCGTGCAGCGGCCGGGGCCGGACCACCCACCGCTGGTCGTCCACTGTGGAGACATGGGTGCCCATGGCGCGCAGGCCGGCCGCCATCAGCTCGGTGTCACGGGCGCGCAGCGGAGCGTGCAGGGTGCTCGGGCCCACCGACACCGCGGCGAGCACCAGCGCCCGGGCGGTCATCGACTTGGATCCAGGCAGGCGGATGGTGGTGGTCACTGGCCCGAGGGCGGTCGGGGCGGTCCACGGCATGAGCGGTCGTCTGGTCGAGGTTGCATCTACCACGGGTCCAGTCTGCCGTCCGGACACGTGTACTGGTAAATATCTAAGCCCAGTAGTCCTGTCCTCGCGTTGCGTAGGTGGGCAGCTACTACCGTTGCGGGTATGTGCGGGCGGTACGCCACAACACGCAGCACGGCCGACCTGAGCACCCTGTTCGAGGCCGCGGACGAGACCGGTGGTCCGCCAGAAGCCGGCCAGCTCGTTTCTAGTTACAACGTGGCGCCGACCGACTACGTGCCGATTGTGCGGCGGCGCCGGTCAGCGACTGAAGGTGGCCGTGTCCTCAGCGCAGCGCGGTGGGGCCTGGTGCCGCACTGGGCGCGCGATCCGCGGGTCGGTGCCCGCATGATCAACGCGCGGGCGGAGACGCTGGCCACGTCCACTGCGTACGCGCCCTCGTTCGCCGCCCGGCGCTGCCTGGTCCCGGCCGACGGCTGGTACGAGTGGACGCGGCTGCCCGGCACCGGCGCCGGCGCCAGCCGGGGCGAGGCCCGCAGCGCCGGCTCCAGCCGGGGCGGGGCCCGCCAGGCCTACTTCCTGACCCCGGCCGACGGGTCACCGCTCGCCTTCGCTGGCCTGTGGACCAGGGCAGGGGACCTGCTCAGCTGCACCATTGTGACGATGGCCGCCACCGGCGCGCTCGCCAGCGTGCACGACCGGATGCCGTTCGTGCTGCCGCCCGCGTGGTGGGAGCGGTGGCTGGACGGCCCCGCCGACCCGGCCCTGCTGCGGACCCCGCCACCGGCGGAAGTCCTTACCGGGCTGGAGATCCGGCCGGTCGGCCCGGCCGTCGGCGACGTCCGCAACGACGGTCCGCATCTGGTCGCCAGGATGGATGTCGCGGCAGCCGGCCGGATAGCGGACCGTGGGTCCGATCCGACGTTGTTTTGATCCTGTACGGATAGGTATGTCGGTTCAGGTTTTGGGCAATGTGGATCGGAGCTCTTGTCGTGGCACGTTGATGTGCGATAGAACACAGCGCCGGCAGTACTTGCGAGACACGTCGCGACAGATGCCGAGCAGCGCGTGCCGACGCTATGTGGCGTCAGGCACGAAATGACCGTACCGGACCCACGGGGGAGGTGGGTTGATGACTCGGGCGCGCATGCCACGCCCGCACGAGGTTGCCGCGGCGCGCCGGGATCCCCGGCTGATCCGCGCCTTCAGCGAGCAGCACCGGGATCCCGCGTGGCGCACGCGCGGGCTGTGCCAGAACGTCGATCCAGAGACGTTCTTCCCGGCGCCGAGCGAGCCCGCGGACGCGGCGGTGGCCTTGTGCCGGACCTGTGACGTCCAAGGGGCGTGCCTCGCGTGGGCACTCGAGGTCGGCGACTGTCACGGCGTATGGGGTGCCACCACGCCGCGCGAGCGGCGGGCGATGCTGGTCGCCTGGCGCGCCGACGGCCGCCATCGAGAACAGCTGCCGCTGCTCACCGATACGGTTCCCGCCCCTGACACGCTGTCGTCAGTGGCTGGCGTGCCGGTCCGGGCGGAGCTGGTCCCGGTCCCCGCTGGCTGAGCAGTCTCGCCTCCCCGGCTGCTGAGCGGGCCTGGCTGGTTGAGCGGCCCGGCTGGTGTTGAGCGGCCCGGCTGGTTGAGCGGCCCGGCTGGTGTTGAGCGGACCGGCTGGTTGAGCGGGTCCGGCCTGGCTGGTTGAGCGGGCTCGGACCCGCCGGGCGGGCCGGGGCGGCGAAGATTGTCGGGTGACGCTGATCGAGACCGCGTACGGACCAGCCCGGGTAGTCGTGGCCGTGCCGGCCGGCAGGCCGGTGAGCCTGCTGGTGCTCGGCCACGGCGCGGGTGGTGACGTGGAAGCGCCCGACCTGGTCGCGGTGGCGGACGCCGCCCTGGACGCCGGTGCCGTGGTGGCCCGGGTCACCCAGCCGTACCGGGTGGCCGGGCGGCGGACCCCGGCGCCCGCCGCGCAGCTGGACTCCGCGTGGACCGCGGCAGTCGCCGAGCTGCGGGGCGCCGGCCGGCCAGGCGCTGACCAGCCGCTCATCGTCGGCGGCCGGTCGAGCGGCGCCCGGGTCGCCTGCCGGACCGCGGGCCCGCTCGGCGCGGTGGGGGTGGTGGCGTTGGCGTTCCCGCTGCACCCGCCTGGCCGCCCGGACCGGTCCCGGGCCGGCGAGCTGGCCACCGGCGTACCGACGCTGGTCGTCAACGGGGCCGCCGACCCGTTCGGGGTACCAATCGCGGGCGGCCATGTCGAGGTGTGCGTACGCCCGGGCGAGCGCCATGACCTGCGCCGCGACCCGGCGGCGGTGGGTGCGGTCGTGGTCGGGTGGCTGCGCCGGCACGGTTGGGCAAGCTGAGCCGTCACCGCGGCAGCGGTGCGTCGTTGAGCCACCCGAACCCGGCACCCCACCACGGTCCCGGGTCCGCACCCGCCCTCCCAGGCCCTACTGGCCCCGGGCCCGGCGCCAGGCGCTCCCGCCGCCCTGCGCCGCCAAGCCCGGGGCCAGGGTAGGTCTCCACCTGGCACAGCGCCGCTGCCCTGCCCCAACAGGTGCCGTACCGCCTGACGCCCCCGCGCGACCTGCCCGCCGGCGACGGCCACACCCGGCGTACGGAATTCGCCCGCCACCACCCGGCGTTGCACCGGCCGGAGGCCGTCTGGTGAGCTCGGACGGCCGAGCGGGGAGGGGCGGTCCGTTGAGCACAGCGACCCAGTGCTGGGTACGCGCTGACAGCCAGGTCCAGCATGTCCAGAGAGTGCGCAGGCTCCTGGCCGGGCCACCGTGGCCGGCCAGGTATGCGCAGGAGTGGGCACCCGGGCAAGGCGTATCCTCGGCGGAACAGCCGCGGCCGGTTCGGCCGCCCGCCCGGACGAAGTCGAGAGTGGATGGCCGAGTGAGCCGAGCCGAGAGGCCTGACGAGCGGCGCGACCGCTTTGCGCGGGACGCGCTGCCCTTCCTCGACCAGCTCTACGCGGCCGGCCTGCGGATGACCCGCAACCCGGCCGACGCCGAGGACCTGGTGCAGGAGACCTTCCTGAAGGCCTTCGCCGCGTTCCACCAGTTCGAGGAGGGCACCAACCTCAAGGCGTGGCTGTACCGCATCCTCACCAACACGTACATCAACTCGTACCGCAAGCGGCAGCGCCAGCCGATCCAGGCCCCGACCGAGGAGATCGCGGACTGGCAGCTCGCCGAGGCGGAGTCCCACACGTCGAGCGGGCTGAAGTCCGCCGAGACCGAGGCCTTGGAGCGGCTGCCCGACTCCGACATCAAGGACGCGCTCCAGCGGCTGCCCGAGGACTTCCGGCTCGCGGTCTACCTCGCTGACGTCGAGGGCTTCTCGTACAAGGAGATCGCGGACATCATGGGTACGCCGATCGGCACGGTGATGTCCCGGCTGCACCGCGGCCGACGGAACCTACGCCGGCTCCTGGAGGGTTACGCTGCTGATCGAGGCTTCGCCCGAGGCCCGTCAGCCGATGACGAGCCCGGGGCCGCCGAGCATCCGGCGCCGATGCCGGCCCAGCAGGAGGTGTAGGCGGTGAGCTGTGGGGATCCTCACGAGACAGACTGCCGTGAGGTGCTCGCCGAGGTCTACCTCTACCTCGACCTGGAGTGCGCGGACGAGCGCCGGCAGCTGATCCGCCGGCACCTGGACGAGTGCTCACCCTGCCTGCGCGAGTACGGCATCGAGCAGGAGGTCAAGGCCCTCGTCGCCCGCTGCTGCGGCGCCGAGACGGCCCCGGTCGAGCTGCGTGAGCGCCTGCGGTCAAAGCTGTCCCAGCTCGTCTTCGAAGCGAGCACGCGCGAGTACCTGCCCGACTGATGGGCGGC
>DASRIS010000118.1:0-134168 GCA_035649895.1 Micromonosporaceae bacterium
CGCATGAAGCTCACCGGGCCGGACGCGGTGCCGCCGCTGGACAGCAGCTCCCTGGACGAGCGGATCCGGGACAGGTTGACGCCGGAGCCGGACCCGCCCTTGAAGATCAGGCCCTCCTCCTTGTACCAGTCGAGGATCGAGTCCATCGAGTCGTCAACGGCCAGGATGAAACACGCGCTGACCTGCTGCGGCGACGGCGTGCCCACGTTGAACCACACCGGCGAGTTGAAGCTGAACACCTGGTGCAGCAGCATCCAGGTCAGCTCGTGCTCGAAGACCTCGGCGTCGGCCGGGCCGGCGAAGTAGCCGTGCCGCTCCCCCGCGGCGCGGTAGGCGCGCACCACCCTGTCGATGAGCTGCTTGAGGCTCCACTCCCGCTCCGGCGTGCCCACCGCACCGCGGAAGTACTTCGTGGTCACGATGTTCGCCGCGTTGAGGCTCCAGAGCTCGGGAAACTCCACCCCGCGCTGCTCGAAGTTGACCGACCCGTCCCGCCAGTTCGTCATCACGACGTCCCGGCGCTCCCAGGTGACCTCCTCGTACGGGTGCACGCCCTCGGTGGTCCACACGCGCTCGATGCGCAGCCCGCCGCGCTTTGTGGCCTGCCCGCGTGCCTCGTCGCCACGCGGGCGGTCCACCGGTGCGGCCGCTGCGGTCTCCGCGACGCTCTCCCCCGACATCTACCTTCGCCCCCTCGGATCGTGCATGCTGCGCGGCCTCGCCGCGATGGTCTCGTCGTGCTCGCAAGCTCTCCCGCGGCAGGCCCGTACCCATTCGGTGCCTGGCGCGTGACTGGCCGGATCAGCCCCCGGCGCGGGCCCTTCCGGGACTGCCTGGCGCGGCTGCGGGGCGGGCTGGCGCCGCCGAGCCGGCCTGACGACGCGCCGGGCTGGTGGGCGTGGCGTCCAGCCGGGCCATCGCAGCGGCGCGCAGCGCCGCGATCTCCTGCTCGAAGTCGTCGAGCGTGTCGAACGAGCGGTAGACGCTGGCGAAGCGCAGGTACGCCACCTCGTCCAGCTCCCGCAGCGGGCCCAGGATCGCCAGGCCGACGTCCTGGCTGGGCACCTCGGCCGCGCCACGGGCCCGCACAGCCTCCTCGACCCGCTGTGCCAGCAGCGCGATCGCGTCGTCGTCCACCGGCCGCCCCTGGCACGCCTTCCGGACGCCGGCCGCCACCTTCTGCCGGCTGAACGGCTCGGTCACGCCGCTGCGCTTGACCACGGCCAGCACGGCCTCCTCAACCGTGGTGAACCTGCGTCCGCACTCCGGGCAGGCGCGACGCCGCCGGATAAGCTGGCCGTCCTCGGCCTCACGCGAGTCCACCACGCGGGAGTCGGCGTGCCGGCAGTACGGACAGCGCAACTGGCACCTCCTTGCCGCGTCTCCGCCAACGCCGGCTGCCCCTACGCGGGGCGCACACCGTGCGAAGGCACCACTGCCGACCGCCACGGGACTGCGGCGGTGGACAACATGTAAAGCCCTGTCGGAGCCTAAACCCACAACCTGTGGACAACTTACATCCGTGTAACTACTACATCTAGCGGTCGACGGTATTCGCCTGAGGCGGCGAACGCAAGCCGGCCGGTCAACTTCGCCGCATCGTGTCGCCGGTCCCGCCGGGGTCCGGCACGCATGCTCACCGGCGGGGGAGGACAAGCCGCTGACCGGGATGGACCGTGTAGTCGCGCAGCCCGTTGAGGCGCCGGATCTCCTCGATGGCCCCGAACGGGTCAGACCCTGGGACGTGCTGCTGCGCCACCGACCACAGCGTGTCGCCCGGCAGCACGACAGCCACCGGGGCCGCGCCAGCCGGGTTGGCCGCCTCGCTGGCGGTGGCGGCGAGCACGACGACGAGGCCGGCGAGGGCTAGCAGTAGGCCCAGGACCACCACGCGCCCGCGCATGGTGAGCCGGATCGGCGCGGCCGGCCGGGCATCACCGCGAGGGACAGGCGGATGGGCACCCCTGCCGGGAACGGCCGGGCGACGGGCCGGCTGAGCAGGGGTTTTCAGATTGCGTAGGGCCTGGCCGGGAGCGGGCAGGCGCGGGGCGGACGCGGAAGAGACCGATGTGTGTGCCATCGCAACCTCCAAGATCGAACGCTCGTTCGATCGAACGGTCGTACGATGGTGTACCAGAGCCCTATGACAAAGTCGAGGAACACGCGCGACACGTCGTACAGATGTTTGAAACTGTCCCACCGCGACGATAGCGTCGGCGCACGCGATCGGCGGCTCGGTGCTCCTCCGCCGACCGAGGCGCACAGCACCGGCACGAGGCACCAACGCGGAGCACCATTGTGGAGCGACGACGTGGAGCAGCGAGGCGGAGCCGACGGGCAGGGACGCACCTTGCGGGCTATCGACAGGGAGTGACGGACGTGTCGAACGACGACGATGCCACCGGCCGCAGGCCGGCACGCGACGAGACGGGCAGGAAGGCTTCCGCGGGCGCGGCGACCCGCCGCCGCCGGGGCAGGCCAGCCGCTGAGCCGCAGCTGCGCGCGGTGTCCGCGGTCGCCACCGGCCCGCAGGACATGCTCGCGCCCGACCTGACCACCCGGCAGGAGCGGATCCTGCAGTGCATCCGCGGCTGGGTGGAGACGCACGGCTACCCACCCAGCGTGCGGGAGATCGGCGAGGCGGTAGGGCTGGTGTCACCGTCCAGCGTGGCCTACCAGCTGAAGGAGCTGGAGCGGAAGGGCTACCTGCGCCGCGACCCCAACCGGCCCCGGGCGGTGGACGTGCGGCCGCCGAGCGACCCGGGCGAGCCCAGCGAGCCAGGCGACGAGGAGGCGCTGCGGGCCCAGCGGCCGACGCCGGCCTACGTGCCGGTGGTGGGCCGGATCGCGGCCGGTGGGCCGATCCTTGCCGAGCAGGCCATCGAGGACGTGTTCCCGCTGCCCCGCGAGCTCGTGGGCGAGGGCACGCTCTTCCTGCTCCAGGTCAAGGGCGACTCAATGCTCGACGCCGCGATCTGCGACGGGGACTGGGTCGTGGTGCGCCAGCAGCCGACCGCGAACAACGGTGAGATCGTGGCGGCCATGCTCGAGAACGAGGCGACGGTGAAGACCTACCGCCGGCGGGACCGGCACGTGTGGCTGATGCCGCAGAACCCGGCGTTCGAGCCGATCTCCGGAGACGAGGCCACGATCCTGGGTCGCGTCGTCGCGGTGCTGCGGCGGATCTGAGTGCCTGCTGGAGGTGGGCGCAGGGCGAGGGCACGGCACGATCGCCGCCCCGCCCATAAGGAGCCGCCCAGCCCGCCGGGAGCATCGGGGTGTGCCCGTCGGAGGCGAGGCCCGCCGGGAGCCGGGTCTCAGCCCGGGAGCCGGGGCTCAGCGCCGTGGCTGGTAGCCGGAGGCCGAGCCGTAGTCGCCGTAGCCCGGCGCGTAGCCCCCGTCCGGGTAGCGTCCCGAGCCCGCGGTGCCGGGCCGGGCCGACCCGCCGTAGCCGTCGTACCAGCCAGCCTCTTCCCCATATCCGCTGTAGCCGCCGTCGGCCGGGCCGTCCAGCACCGGTGCGAGCAGCTCTGTCGGCTGGTCGTCCTCTGTCGACCGGCGGCCTCGGGAGTCCTCTCCGCGAGGCGGGGAGGAGCGTGCCTTGCGGATGCCGAGCACGCCCACGACGACGAGGACCAGGCCCAGCACGCCGACCCCGCTGATGAGCAGCGTCACCTGACGCAGGCTCAGCTCCTCGTACCACGCCAGGGCGTTCTTCTTCGCCGGCAGCCCGGCCCCCGAGCTCCCGGCCCCCACCGCAGCCGGGTTGTACTGGCGGATCTCGGGCTTGACGGTGGCCGGCTGGTCGATGGTCTCCGACACGGTCAGGTAGTGGCTGCCGTCCGGCGTGTAGGTGATCGACTCGCCCCACGGCTCGTCAGGCAGCGGGGTGATCCGCGGCTTGCCGGTGGTGATGGCCTTGACGACGTCCCCGTCCGGAACATCCCACTCGTACGCGTCGGAGTAGGTGCGCAGCGCCACCTTCTTCCGGTCCGGCGCGTTCGCCCCCCCGGTGACCAGCACCTGTCCCACCGCCGCGAGCGGGGTGCTGGTGCCCGTGCGGACCGGCTTGAACTCGCCGACCTTGCGGGTGGGCGTGGTCCGCCCGGCCGCCAGCGGACCGGTCGGCACGTAGACCCCGCTGACCGCGCCGTCCTTGGTCACGATGATCGGCGAGTCGTCCGCCCCGAGCAGCAGGGCCTCGGCGTCGTGGGGCTTGTCCGGGTAGCTGAGCCGGAACAGTGTCGCGGAGTCGGCACCCGGCGCCAGCTTCCACAGGGCGATGGTCTCCCGGACCGGGTTGCCCTGCGTGTCACCGGTGTCCGCGACCCAGATCGTGCCGTCCGCGCCGACCGCCAGGTCCTCGGTGTCCCGGGGCCCGCCACCGGAGTAGCGCTTGGCGTCGGTCACCTGGCATGACTTGTTGAGGAAGAAGATGCGCTTGCGGTCCAGCCGGTCGCTGGAGTCGTTGATCGCGACGTAGCCGTCGGCAGTCGCGGCCAGGCCGGACAGCTCGACCAGGCGCGGGTCGGTGATGGTGCACAGCACCTTGCCGGCCGGTGCCCCCTGCCCGCTCGCCCCCGGCGTGGGCGCGGGCGCCTGCAGCACCGGGGCGGCTGCGGCTACCTGGGCGGTTGCCACCTGGGCAGTCGCGCCCACCGGCGCCGGGGACAGCCCGATCCCGAGGGCAGGCGCACCGAGCGTCAGCCCGACCCCCAGGATGATCCGCACCAGACCTCGCCGCATGTGAGTCAGTGTCGCAGAAGGGCGGCGATCACCACGGGCAGCCGGGCTGGTCACCCGCGGCGTTCCGCCGGCTCCACAAGGTACGGCGCCAGCTCGGCGGCGAGCGCCTCGTCGACCCGTACGTGCAGCAGCGTGCCGGCGTCCACGTGCCGCGTGGACAGCACCTCGCCCCGGCGGTGCACCTGGTCGACGAGGTCGCCACGCCCGTACGGCACGCAGGCGCGCACCTCCACCGCGGGCCGGGGCAGCCTCGCCTCGATGGCCTGCCGCAGGTCTGTCATGCCCGCGCCGCTGCGGGCGGAGACGAACACCGCGCCTGGCCACTCCCGCTTGAGCCGCAGCAGGGTCTCCTCGGGCGCCGCGTCGGTCTTGTTCACCACCAGCAGCTCAGGCAGCTTGTCCGCACCCACGTCGGCGAGCACCTCGCGCACCGCCCGCACCTGCTCCTGCGGGTCCGGGTGCGCGCCGTCCACCACGTGCACCAGCAGGTCGGCGTCGGCGACCTCCTCCAGGGTGGAGCGGAACGCCTCGACGATCTGGTGCGGCAGGTGCCGGACGAAGCCGACCGTGTCGGAGAGCGTGTAGATCCGCCCGTCGGCGGCGTACGCCCGCCGGGTCGTTGGGTCGAGCGTGGCGAACAGCGCGTCCTCCACCAGCACGCCGGCCCCGGTGAGCCGGTTGAGCAGGGAGGACTTGCCCGCGTTGGTGTAGCCCACGATGGCCACGCTCGGCACGGCGTGGCGCCGGCGCCCCGCCCGCTTGGTACGGCGGATCATGCGCATGCCCTTGATGTCGCGCTTGAGCCTGGCGATGCGGGTGTTGATGCGCCGCCGGTCGGTCTCCAGCTTGGTCTCACCCGGGCCGCGCAGTCCGACGCCCCCGCCGCCGCCACCCGCCCGGCCGCCGGCCTGGCGGCTCATCGCCTCGCCCCAGCCCCGCAGGCGGGGCAGCAGGTACTGCAGCTGGGCCAGCTCGACCTGGGCCTTGCCCTCCTTGCTCTTGGCGTGCTGGGCGAAGATGTCGAGGATCAGCGCGGTCCGGTCGATCACCTTGACCTTGATCTGGCTCTCCAGCGTGCGGAGCTGGCTTGGGGAGAGCTCGCCGTCACAGATCACCGTGTCCGCGCCGGTGGACAGGACCACCGCGCGCAGCTCGCCGACCTTGCCCCGGCCGACGAAGGTGGACGGGTCCGGCCGGCCACGCCGCTGGATCAGGCCCTCCAGCACCTGGGAGCCGGCCGTCTCAGCCAGTGCCGCCAGCTCCGCCAGCGAGTTCTCCGCGTCGTCCACGGTGCCCTCGGTCCACACGCCGACCAGCACGACCCGCTCGAGGCGCAGCTGCCGGTACTCGACCTCGGTGATGTCCGCGAGCTCGGTGGACAGGCCGGCCACCCGGCGCAGCGCATGACGCTCCTCAAGCTCAAGGGCGCCGGTCGTCGCGTCGAGATCCTCATCGAACTCCGGGATGAAGTCCGGTCGGTTTCGCAAAGCAGGTCCCCTCGACGCACCCGTTACGTTGTCTCGGTCGATCGTGACACGCCGCGCGGGCGGATGCACCCGCATTCGTCGCCGCCGCGCCCACACGACAGACAGAACCCCGCAGGCCCGTCGAGGCAGGGACCCGCTCCCCACGGCACGGACACGCTCCTCCAGCGGAGGCGGCGGGGTCGGGAGCAGAATGCGAGGCGGCGCTACCGCCGGCCATCCGTACCGCTGGGGAGGACCCGTGACCACGCTGCGCCTGCCGAGCGCCGGTTTCTCGATCACGGTCCGGGTGGCGGCCACCGCCGACCCGTCCGCGATCGGGCGGCTGACCACCGCCGTTGGCGAGGCCGGTGCCGTGGTCACCGCCCTAGACGTGGTCGACTCCGACCACACCCGGGTGATCGCCGACGTGACCTGCGACACCGCGGACGCCGGCCACGCCGACCAGGTGGTCGCGGCCCTGGAGGAGCTGGCAGGGGTCGACGTGCGCAAGGTCAGCGACCGCACGTTCCTGCTCCACCTCGGCGGGAAGATCGAGGTGTCGCCGAAGGTCACCCTGCGCACCCGGGACGAGCTGTCCCGGGCCTACACGCCGGGGGTGGCCCGGGTCTGCCTGGCGATCGCGGAGCACCCGGCCGATGCCCGGCGGCTGACCATCAAGCGCAACACCGTCGCTGTGGTCACCGACGGCTCGGCAGTGCTGGGCCTGGGCAACCTGGGGCCGTACGCCGCGCTGCCGGTGATGGAGGGCAAGGCGGCGCTGTTCAAGCGGTTCGGCGGCGTGGACGCCTGGCCGGTGGTGCTCGACACCCAGGACACCGACGAGATCGTACGGATCGTGCAGGCGATCGCGCCGGCGTACGGGGGGATCAACCTCGAGGACATCGCCGCGCCGCGGTGCTTCGAGATCGAGACGCGCCTGCGCGAGCTGCTGGACGTGCCGGTGTTCCACGACGACCAGCACGGCACCGCGATCTGCGTGCTGGCCGCGCTCACCAACGCGCTGCGCGTCGTGGGCAAGCAGCTCGCGCAGGTCAAGATCGTGGTCTGCGGGGCCGGAGCCGCTGGTACGGCGATCGTCAAGCTCCTGCTGCGCCAGCGGGTCGGGGACGTCATCGTGTACGACCGCGCGGGCGCGCTCCACCGCGGCCTGCCCGACCTGCCCCCGTCCTGGCAGTGGCTGGCGGAGCACACCAACCGCGACGGCTACGCCGGTGACCTGCCCGGCGCGCTGCGGGGCGCGGACGTGTTCGTCGGGGTCAGCGCGCCGAACCTGCTCACCGGCGACGACATCGCCGCGATGGCGCCGGGCGCGATCGTGTTCGCGCTGGCCAACCCCGACCCCGAGGTCGACCCGCGGCAGGCCCGCCAGCACGCCGCCGTGGTCGCCACCGGCCGGTCCGACCAGCCCAACCAGATCAACAACGTGCTCGCCTTCCCCGGTGTCTTCCGCGGCATGCTCGACGCGCACGCCGAGGAGTTCACCGAGGAGATGGCGCTCGCCGCGGCCCGCGCCATCGCGGACGTGGTGGGCGAGGAGAAGCTGAACCCGAGCGTCATCGTGCCGAGCGTGTTCGACCCGCGGGTGGCGCCGGCTGTGGCCGCCGCGGTACGGGCGGCGGCCCGGGCCACCGGCTCGGTCAGCGACCCACCCGACTCGGACCTGACCGGGCCCCGCTGACCCGGTCCGGGCCGAGCAGTGCTGTCTCGCCCCACGCCACGACCACGGCGGGCCCGGCCAGCCACGCGGTGGTGCCGTCGAAGGTGACGGTCAGCCGGCCGCCCGGCAGGTCGACCGCGACCACCCCGGCCTGCCGGCCGGCGTCGCGCAGGGCCACCGCGGCGACCGCCACCGCCCCGGAGCCGCAGGACAGCGTCTCGCCGCTGCCCCGTTCGTGCACCCGGGCGCGCACGTGCAGGTCCGCCCCGGGCGGCTGCTGCAGGTCCACACCGGACAGCTGCGCGGCTGGGGTGACGAGCTCGACGTTCACGCCCGCCGGGAAGAGCCCGGGGTCCACGCTGGGCGGGGTGGACAGGTCCAGACCGGACAGTGCCGGGGCCGGCACCGGGCAGACCAGGTGCGGGTTGCCGCAGTCCACCGCGCTCCCCCGCAGCCGGGTGCCGGACACGGTCGCCGTGCTGTCGCCGTACAACCGGGGTAGGCCCATGTCGACGGAGACCTCGTCCGCGCCGACCACGGCGACCACCGCGCCGCCGCGCGTGCGCAGCGGGATCCTCCCGGGTTCGGCGAGCCCCGCCTCGACCAGGTAGCGCGCGTAGACCCGGATGCCGTTGCCGCAGGTCTCGGCGAGCGAGCCGTCGGCGTTGCGGTAGTCCATGAACCACTCGCCATCGACGCGGACCACCCGCAGGACCCCGTCGCCGCCGATGCCGAACCGGCGGTCGCAGAGCCGGGCCGCGTCCTGCGCGGAAAGGTCGAGCACGCCGTCGACGTCCGGCACGATGACGAAGTCGTTGCCGGTGCCGTGGCCTTTCGCAAACCGCAGGCCCTTGTCGTCACACCGCAGGCCTTTCGCTGACCGCACCGGCCCATCATCGCGCAGCGGCCCGGACCACCCGCAGCGCGGCCTCGGTGAGGTCCGGGTGGGCCGCGTCCAGCCAGTAGATCCGCGGGTCCCGGCGGAACCAGGAACGCTGCCGGCGGACGAACCGGCGGGTGGCCTGTACGGTCTGCGCGTGCGCCTCGGCCTCGGTGCACTCGCCGGCCAGGAACCGCAGCACCTGCTGGTAGCCCAGGGCCCGGCTGGCGGTCACCCCACGGCGCAGCCCGGCCGCCTCCAGCGCTCGTACCTCGTCGACCAGGCCGGCGGTCCACATCGCGTCGACCCGGCCGGCGATGCGCTGGTCCAGCAGGTCCGGGTCGAGGTCGAGGCCGACCTGCACCGCGTCGTACACCGGACGCGGGTCCGGCAGGGCGGCGGTGAACGGCCGGCCGGTCAGGGCGATCACCTCGAGCGCCCGGACGATGCGCCGCCCGTTCGACGGCAGGATCCTGGCCGCGGCGGCCGGGTCGCGGGCGCGCAGCCGGGCGTGCAGCTCCCCGGGGCCCTGTGCCGCCAGCTCGGCCTCGAGCGCCGCACGCAGCTGCGGGTCGGTCCCGGGGAAGTCGAGCTCGTCGAGCACCGCCCGCACGTAAAGACCGGAGCCGCCGACCAGCAGGGGCGTGCCGCCACGGCCGGCGACGTCATCAAGGGCGGTCCGCGCCAGCCGCTGGTAGACCGCGACACTCGCCGGCTGTGTGACCTCCCACACGTCCAGCAGGTGATGCGGTACGCCCTGCCGCTGCTGCGCGGTGAGCTTGGCCGTGCCGATGTCCATGCCGCGGTAGAGCTGCATCGAGTCAGCGTTGACCACCTCGCCGGCCAGGGCATGGGCGAGCGCGAGGCCCAGCGCCGACTTGCCCGCGGCGGTCGGCCCCACCACCGCGACCACGCGCGCCGTCACGCGGGCTCCCAGAAAGCGACGAGGTACGCGACGCCGTAGGGCGCCGCCTGGTAGGTGACCGCGCCTCGCCACTGCCCCCCGGTGGCCTGCGCCGCCCCGGCGAGCACCTGCCACGGCGCCCGGCCGGCGGCGCGCAGCTGCGTGGCGAGCGCGGGGTCGAGCGAGAGCAGCGCCGGCGCGTCGGCCCGGGCCAGCGCACCGGCCACGGCGCCGTCGAACGGCTCGGCGCGCGGGTCGTCGTACCCGGGCGCCCTGAGCCCGCGGCACGCGGACCCGTCGCCCATGACCAGCAAGCCGACCCGAACGGACGCCGCAGCCAGGTCGCCCGCCCGGCGGCCCGGGAAGACCAGGTCGCGGCCGAGCGCGGCGCACGCCTGCGGCGCGGCGTCCGCCGCGACCGCCTGCCCGCATACGGCGGCCGGACCGCCGCAACGCGGCCGCCGCAACGCGGCCTGCTGGACCGGTCCCGATGCCGCCTGCTGGACCGGCCCCGGTGGTGCCTGCGGGCCTGGCCCCGGTGCCGCCTGCTGGAGCAGCCAGAAGCCGACCAGCAGGCTCAACGGTGGATCAGCGGCGCGCGGCCCGCCCGGCGGGCACGGCTCGTCGGGCTGATCTCGCCCAGAGAGCAAAACAGTGCGTGGTACGCCGTACCGGGCGAAGCTGCCTGACCCGTGGTGGGTGGCGGTGCGGGGGCCACCGCCCACGATGACGACCCGGTCCGCCGTGCCCAGCAGCTGGTCCACCACCGTGACGCAGGCGCTACGCAGGTCGTCCAGCTCCGCGGCGGCACCGGCGGCCAGCTCGGGCATTAGCAGCGGCGGGTGTGGACACACCGCGGCGGCTACCAGTGGCATATGGATCACCGTAGCGGCACCCTGGGAGGGCGGGCCTGCGAACGCGGCTAAGACACCGTATGGTCACGGTCGGCGACTCCGGCTCGACGCGGACCCGGGCAGACCTGTGAGAATGCCGAAGAAGACCAGCTGCGCAGTGGCGGCGAACGCGGGAGGTGGGCCCGCACCGCCGGGACAACGAGGATGGGCAGATGAGCGACTGGACGGCCTTCGGCCGAGTCGACGCCGACGGCACTGTGTACGTCAAGACCGCGGCGGGCGAGCGGGTGGTCGGGTCGTGGCAGGCCGGCACCCCGGAGGAGGGCCTGGCCCACTTCGCCCGCCGCTTCGCCGATCTGGTGACCGAGGTGGACCTCATCGAGACCCGGCTGGGCAGCGGCGCCGCGGACGCGGCTCACTCGCTCGCCAGCGTCCGGCGCCTGCGCTCGTCGCTGGATGAGGCGCACGTGGTGGGCGACATCGACGGTCTCGCCGCCCGGCTGGACAAGATCGCCGCGGTCGCGGAGGAGAAGGCCAGCCAGGCCCGGGTCGCCCGCGACGCCGCCCGGGCAGAGGCGCTGGCCCGCAAGACGGCGCTGGTGGAGGAGGCGGAGAAGATCTCGGCCGAGGCGACCGGTTGGAAGAGCGCCGGCGACCGGCTCAAGGAGATCCTCGACGAGTGGAAGACGATCCGGGGCGTCGACAAGAAGGCCGACGGCGAGCTGTGGAGACGCTACGCCGCAGCGCGGGACGGCTTCGCCCGCCGCCGCGGCGCCCACTTCGCCTCCCTGGACGCCCAGCGCAAGCAGGCCCAGGGCCATAAGGAGGCGCTGGTCACCGAGGCCGAGCAGCTGGCGGAGTCGACCGACTGGGCCGCCACTGCCAACCGGCTCAAGGATCTCATGAACGAGTGGAAGGCCGCCCCGCGCGCCGCAAAAGACGCCGAGCAGCGGCTATGGGAGAGGTTCCGGGCCGCGCAGGACAGCTTCTTCAGCCGGCGCAGCGAGGTGTTCACGGCCCGTGATGCAGAGCTCAAGGGCAACATCGAGCGCCGCCAGCATCTGGTTGCGGCCGCGGAAGCGCTCGACGTGGATGCTGACCCCCGGGCGGCCCAGGGCAAGCTCCGCGAGATCCTGAGCCAGTGGCACGACGCCGGCCGGGCGCCGCGCGAGGCAACGGCCGGTCTCGACCGCCGGCTGCGCGCGGTTGAGGAGAGGGTCAAGGCCGCGATGGACTCGGCCTGGCGGCGTACCGAGCCGTCGGCCAACCCGCTGCTGGCCCAGATGCGCGAGCAGGTCGCCGAGGCCGAGCAGCGGCTCGCCCGGGCCCAGGCCGCTGGCGACACCAAGCGCATCCAGGAGGCGGAGCAGGCGCTGCGTACGAAGCGGCAGTTCCTGGCGCTGGCCGAGCAGTCCGGCTGACGGCCGCTTGCCAGGGCCGGGCCGGGCGGCTGGGCCGTTAGGTAGGGCGCGTCGGTTGGCCGCAGCGGGCCGTCGTGTCGTTTAGCTGGGGCGGGACGTTTGGCTGGGGGCCGTTTGGCTGGGGCGGGCCGAGCGCCGGGCGAGCGACCCGGCGATGATCACCTTTTGCACCTCTGACGCGCCCTCGTAGATCCGTAGCGACCGCACCTGCCGGTAGAGCCGCTCGGTCACGCTGTCCTTGACCAGGCCCGCGGCGCCGAAGACCTGGAGCGAGGCGTCCACCACCTCCTGCGCCACCTCGGTCGCGTAGAGCTTGGCGATGCTGGAGTGCCTGGCGAAGTGACGGTTGCCGCGGTCGATCTCCCAGGCGGCCCGGGCGACCAGCAGCGCCGCGGCGTTGAGCTTCACCTCCATGTCGGCGAACGTGGCCTGCACCGTCTGGAGGTCGAACAGGCGACCGCCGTGCATCGGCCGGCTCCTGGCCCGGGCCAGCGCGGCGTCCATCGCCCGGCGGGCGAAGCCGACGGCGGCGGCGCCGACCGTCACCCGGAACCGGTCGAGCACGTCCATCGCGACGACGAAGCCACCGCCGGGCCGGCCCAGGACGCTGTCGTCCGGCAGACGGCAGCCGTCGAAGGCGAGGTTGGCGAACGCGCGCGGGGCGATCACCGGGACCTTCTCGCGTACCCGGACGCCGGGCGCGGTGGCCGGGACGAGGAAGGCGGTCAGCCCCAGCGCACCCGGCCCCTCCCCGGTGCGCGCGATGACGCAGTGCAGGTCCGCGATGCTGCCGTTGGCGACCCAGGCCTTGTGACCGTCGAGGACGTAGCCGCCGGCCACCCGCTCGGCCCGCAGGGCGACCGCGGCGACGTCGGAGCCCGCCTCCTCCTCCGAGACGGCGAAGGAACCGACGAACGTGCCCTTGGCCAGCTGCGGCAGGTACCGCTGGCGCTGCTCCTCGCTGCCGTAGCGCAGCAGCGGCCGTGCCGACAGGGCCTGGATGGAGAACGCGTAGTCGGCGAGGTCGTCGGCGTAGGCGAGGGCCTCGCGCAGCAGGCACACCGACCGGAAGTCGCCGTCGGCGACCGCGGCCGGGCCGGCGTCGGGGTCCAGGAACGCCAGCCACCCGTCGTCGGCGAGCGCGCGCAGGATGTCCCGGCCAGTGCGCTCCGGGTCGTCCGGCGCCTGCCAGAGCGCCGCGTGCGCCTGGCACCACGCGTCGATCCGCTGGGTGAGCGCCACATGGTGCGGCTCGTAGAACGGCAGCGCGAGGAGGTCCGGGTCCATGCCTAGATCACCAGCTCGACAAGATCCTGCGCTGCGGGGTCGGCGGGCCCACCCCCGCCCGCTGTGTCCGCCGCGTCCACGGTGTCCGCCGCGCCCACCACGCCCGCCGCGCCCACCACGCCCGGCGCGTCCGGCGCGTCCGCTGTGGACAGTGTCTTCAGGAGCTGGTGCTCGGCGAAGTAGGCGAAGGCTGCGTAGCCGCGCCAGACCCGCCGCCACTCCTCCTGTACCGCCGCGCTGCCCAGGTCGCGCTCCACCTCGTCCAGGTACGAGACGATGACCTCGGCAGCCTGCCTGGAGTGGCCGGCGGAGAGGTTGTCGATGGACAGGTGCACCTCCTCGTACGAGGTGTCAAAGCCGTGCCTGCGCAGCTTCTGGATCTCGTGCATGCGCAGCTCGCCGAGCCCGAACATCTCGACCGCGAGGTTGTAGCCCAGGATCTCGTTGTAGAAGCTGTCGGGGAAGAAGGACATGCACATCTGGTGGACCGAGAAGCCGTAGTAGTTGTCCGGCAGCTCGCCCTGCTCCTGGAAGGCCTCGTCCCGGATGTGCGGCAGCCGGATCGACAGGCTGGCCAGCACCTGGTGGATCAGCGTGACGTGGTTCTTGGCGAGGTCGCCTTGGCCCATCTCGTCGGCGTAGATGGCGAAGAGCAGCGCGTCGCTGCGCCGCCGGAACCGGCCGAGGTTGCCGATGCGGTGCGCCCAGGCGCCGTCGACCAGGCTGCCGAGGGCGAAGGTGGACTGGCCGAAGACCACATCCTCGCGGTCCGGGACCTCCTCGAGCGGCTGGTACGGGTTGACCAGCTTGTCCCAGTAGATGATGTCGATGCGGGCGAGCAGCGCCTCGGGGCTGTAGTCGAAGTAGCTCGCGTCGGTGTACCGGCCGGCGGCTCCGTGGGTGAACAGGATCTCCCCGTCGGCGAAGCCGGCGGCGGCGCGCTGCCTCGCCAGCGGCAGCGTGTTGGGGAACCGCTCGATGTTGACGAGGCGGTAGAACAGCTCCCGGTCGTCGCGCGGGTCCGCCTCGGCGAAGCGGACGTCGCCCGGCTCGCTGGCGGCGAGCGCGGCGTGCCACCGCGCGGCCCGCTCGTCGCCCACCCGGTTGACCGGGACCTCGACCTCAGCCAGCTCGCCGGCCTGCACGGCCGCCACCCACGCCTTGAGGGTCGCGGCCTCGCGCTCGTCGAAGATGCCGAACATGGGGCCACCGAACCTGATCGCGTTCAGCAGCCGGCAGCCACCGGTACGCAGCGGGCGCAGCTGGCGGGAGGCCCGCAGCTCCCGTACGAATGCGGCCACGTCCAGGTCCGGGTCGGCGAAGGTCTCGGACAGCAGGCGGCCGTGGACGCGTACGTTGCGGTGCTGGCGCCCGGCGTACGGGGCGTGCCGGGCGACGATCGCCGCGACCTGGCTGTCCAGCGGCAGGCTCGCCTGCCACCCGGCCAGCTCCGCCAGCATGGCGGCGTGCTCGCCCTCGAGCAGGAGGACGAGCTGGATCGACGCCCACAGGCGGCGCCGCTGCTCCGGCCCGTCCGGTCCCAGCCGGGTCAGCGCCAGGTACTCCGCCAGCGCCTCGCGTAGCGCCGGCTCCGGCAGGAGCGCCGGTGTGCCGCAGAGGAGGTCGTCCACACCGAGCGCGTAGAACGCGTAGTGCACGCCGACGACCTCCGGCAGGAAGCTCGCCGGGAGGCGCGACAGTGCGACGTAGAAGCACGCGTGCAGCGCGGTCAGCGAGCGGACCTCCACCTTCCGCAGGAAGTCGTTGGCGTCGACCTCCGGGAGGTAGACCCCGGCGTCCTCGAGCGCGCGGCGCCGCCGGTGGTGCAGGGAGCGCTGCGGGAACCCCTCCCCCTTGAGCCGGTAGTGGTGCCGGAACAGATGGTTGACGATGACCGAGGGCTGGGTCGCGGGCTGCGAGACCATGTCGAGCCAGCAGCCGGCCGCGAGCGCCAGCGGCGCGCGCTGGCGTAGCACGGTCTGGTGCGCGTCAGCCCCGGGCCCCGCCAGCGGGCGTAGCCTCGCGGCGATCTCCTCCCGTACGGTGCGCACGCGCGCGGCGATCGCGTCCGCCTCCACATCGCCGTCAGCCGCCACACCATCGGGGAGGGTGGCCTCCGAGGCGGCAGCGTCCAAGGCGGCAGCGTCCGAGGCGGCGGCACCGGTCAGGAAGGCAGCTATGATCTTGCGGGCCGAGAGCAGGACCGCCTCCGACTCCTGGTCCCGCAGGAACCGCTGGAGGATCGCCTCCGGTGGCGCGGACAGGATCTCCGCAGCCTCGCCCGCAGCGGCCGGGCTGAGCTCGAAGCCGGTCGCCGGCATGGCGGCGATCAGGTCCGGAAGCTCGAACGCCTTCGTTGACATGGTGGGCCCTCCCCGGCCGGTCCAGCTACCCCCGCAGTCCACCTAGGACGGTGCGCCGGCGACCTTGCGCAGCAGTACGCCGATCCGCGACCCGGGCACGCTCGCTGCCAGCATGTAGAAGCCGTCGTCAGGCACCTGGCCCAGCGCCGCCCGGTCGACCAGGTTGATGATCGGGTCAGCGGCGAAGCAGTGCCCGATCCGCGCGATGTTGTCGACGTAGAGCTGGGCCGGCCGGAAGCCGGCCTGCATCTCCTTCAGCAGGACGACGGGCTTGAACACGTTGGCGTGCATCAGGCCGGTGACGTCCTCGAGTGCCATGCCGAGAGGCTTCAGCAGCTTCTCGTTCACCTGGCTGGACAGGTCCGAGCTGATCTCGTTGGACCAGTCCAGCTCCCGGATGTTGTGCACGGCCGCGCAGGAGACGAGCTCGAAGCCGCCGCGGCCGTCCTGCCCGTCGGTCACCAGACAGCTCGCCGCACCGTCGCTGAACAGGGCGAACTTCTCCATGCGGACGGTCTCGTCGGTGACCCGGTCGGTGGTGACGACCAGCACGCGCCGGTGCCGGCCGCTGGCCACCAGCGCATCGGCGACCTGGATGCCGGCGAGCAGGTTGGTGCACCGGTTCAGGGTCAGCCCGACGAAGTCGGCGCCGTCGAGCCCGATGCCGGTCATCACGGTCTCCACGAACCGCCCGTGGTCGCGGGTGTCCGGCGGGAACCGGGTCGAGCAGAGCACCAGCACGTCGACCGATGCCGGGTCGACCGCGGCGGCGCGCAGGGTCGCCGACCCGGTCTCCACCGCCATCGACTCGACGCTCCGCTCGGTCCGCCGGACCGTGCCCCAGCCCCAGAACTCCGGCTTCGGCAGGACGCCCAGCTCCGCGATGCGCGCTCGTACCTGCGGGATCGTTGCGTGGTCCTGCTCGACCTCGCCCAGGACGTAGTGCGGCGCCTTCAGGAACACTGTGGACGGCCGCATCGGCTAGATCACTTCTACGTGCTCGGCGGCGGCTACCGCCGCTCCGGCGGAGGGCTCCCGCACGACCGACCGGAGGACCTCGACGACCGTCGACGGCCGGCCGTCGAAGTAGAAGTGGCCGCCGTCCGTCCAGTGGTACCGCGGAGCGGCCTGGCACTCGCGCCGCCACGGCTCGAGCGCGGCCTCGGTGATGTGCCAGTCGTCGCGGCCGTTGACCAGCGAGACCCCCACGGGGAGCGGGGCGGCGGGCCGGTAGCGGTACTCCGCGACCAGGCGCAGGTCCGCCCGCAGGTCGGGCAGCAGCAGCTCCTGCAGCTCCGGGTCGGCGACCACCTCGGGCGACAGGCCCTCGTACCGCCCGGCGGCGTCGGCGAAGTCCTGCCCCGAAAGCTGCGCCGCCCACCGGATGTAGTCCGACGGGATGAGCGACGGGGCAGCGCAGCCAGACGCGACGAGGTGGACGAACGCGGCCGAGCCGCTGACGCGCCGGGCCACCTCGAACGCGACCAGGGCGCCGAGGCTGTGTCCGAACAGGACGGTCGGCCGGTCGGCGTAGGCGCGGATCGCCGCCGCCGCACCGTCGGCCAGCTCCGCGATGCTGGATGGTGCGCGCTCGTCCACGCGGTGGTCCCGGCCGGGCGGGCACACCGCCACGATCTGCGCGTCGTCGCCGAGAACCGGCTGCCAGTCCAGGTAGACCCGGGGGCTGCCGCCGCCGTACGGGAAGCAGAAGATCTGCACGCCGGAGGCTGGTCCGCCGTCCCGGGTCAGGAACCAGGTCGAGTGGCGCACGAGGGAGGTCACCTCCGGTCCGTCGGCGCCAGCGCCGACACCGCCTCCGACCGTGCCGGCTCCGGCTGCGCCGCCTCCGACCCGCCGGGTGCGACCGCTGCCGGCGGGTCAGTAACGCCCGCCCCCGCAGGAGCGTCTTCGCTCGCGCTCGGGGTGCGCGGCTTCGACCGCCCGCGGGAGACGGCGAGACCGACCACGCACAGCAGGCCGCCGGCGAAGGTCAGCCATCCTGGCACCTCGCGGAGCACGGCCCAGGACATGAGGATCACCAGCACCGGTACGGCGTAGGTGAGCGCGCCCAGCTTGCCAGCAGGGGTACGGGCCAGCGCGTACGCCCACGTGGTGAACGCCAGCGCGGTCGGGAAGATGCCGAGGTAGACCATGTTCAACATGGCCAGCGCGGGCGCCTGCGCCAGCTCCGTGACGAGCCGGCCGGCGAACGGCAGGCAGGCGACCGCACCGACGAGGCAGCCGAACGTGGTGACCTGCAACGCCGACGCGTGGCGCAGCGCAGGCTTCTCGCAGACCACGCCGACGGCGTACGCCAGCGCGGCCACCACGCACAGCAGCACCCCGAACACGGACGCACGACCACCGTCGGACATGGAGAGGCCGACCACGGCGGCACCGGCGAACGCGATCCCCAGGCCGGCCAGCAGGTGCGCCGGGAACCCCTCCTTGAGCAGCCAGCCGCTCAGCAGCGCGATCACGATGGGGCCGATGCCGATGATCATCGACGCGGTGCCCGCGTCCACGGTCTCCTCGCCCCAGTTCAGCGCGACCATGTAGAGGCCGAACCACAGCACGCCGGAGGCCACGATGCCCGGCCACGCGGCGCGGGCCGGCCACCCCTCACGGCGTACCAGCAGGATGAGACCGAGGGCCGCGGCGCCGACCAGCAGCCGGCCCAGGGCCAAGGCGCCCGCGGAGAAGTGCGGCGCTGCGCCGCGGATGCCGACGAAGGCCGAGGCCCACAGCAGCACCGTGAGACCCGCGGCCGCGAGCGCGAGCCGCTCGGTACGGCGGTCTCTGGTGACGTTGGTCTGGCTCATCTGCGATACCCGGACTCCGTGACCGCCTTAGCCGGCGGAACTAGATGAAAGCTGTCTGCTCAGACCGTTCTGGCCAGCCTGAGCCACCGTCCAGACTAGCCGCGCCCGGGTGGCCAGCCGTTGACAGGAACCTGCCAACCGCCCCTACGCGCATGTCAGCTTGTGACAGTGCGAGTTGTGAGGCTACCCGGCGCACACGTATCTTCTGCCAGGACCAAGCTCGGGAGGGGACGGCGAGTCGTGACCACTACCACCCAGGACCGCAAGGCACAGATCCGGGACGTCGTGTCCGACATTCTCGAGATCGACCCCGAAGAGCTTACCGAGGAGAGCCTCTTCAAAGAGGACCACGACGCCGACTCGTTGCGGGCGATCGAGATCCTGGCCGCGCTGGAGAAGACCTTCGGCGTCACTATCAGCCAGACCGAGCTGGTCCGCCTGGTCAACCTCGCCGGCGTCTACGCGGTCGTGGCCGAGGCGTCCGGCTGGGAGTGAGCCGGGGCTGCGGCGGGCGCACCGAGCGCGCCGAGTTGAGGGAGCCGGGGAGCATGTGGCCCACCGTCACCGACCCGGACCAGGCAACAGCTGACCTGGCTGAGCACCGGGTGGTCATCACCGGCCTGGGCGTGGTCTCCAGCATCGGTGTGGGTGCCGGTGAGTTCCAGGCCGGGCTCCTGGCCGGGCGCAGCGGCGCCCGGCCGATCAGCGCGTTCGACACCAAAGGCTACGAGTACGCCAACGGTTGCGAGATCGTCGGCTTCGACCCCACCCCCTGGGTCAGGAACCTCGACCCGGCGTCGCTCGGCCGGGCCAGCCAGTTCTCGGTCAGCGCCGCCCGGATGGCGGTTGACGACGCCGGCCTGGCAGCCGCCGACCTGACCGACCGCCACGGCCTGGTCGCGATCGGCACCACCGACGGCGAGTCCCGCGACGTCGACCAGCTGGTCGCGCAGGAGGTCGCCGGCGGACCCGACCGGATGGACCCGGCCCTTGCCAAGCGGGTCAGCGCGGTGCGGCTCGCGGTGGCCATCGCCCACGAGCTCGGGCTGACCGACGTGGAGACGGTGACTGTGCCCACCGCCTGCGCGGCGGGCAACTACGCGATCGGGTACGGCTTCGACGCGGTACGCAGCGGCGAGGCCGAGTTCGCCCTGTGTGGCGGCGCGGACGCGATGAGCCGCAAGACGTTCACCGGCTTCTACCGCCTCGGCGCCGTCGCCCCGCAGCGGTGCCAACCGTTTGACCGTAACCGCCAGGGCATCCTCACCGGCGAGGGCGCCGGCGTGCTGCTGCTGGAGAGCCTCGGGTCCGCCCGCGCGCGGGGCGCCCGGATCTACGCCGAGGTGCTCGGCTACGGCCTCAACTGCGACGCCGACCATCCGGTCGCGCCCAACCAGGACAGCATCGCGCGGTGCATGCGGCTGGCACTGGAGAACGCGAAGGTCAAGCCGGAGGAGGTTGACCTCATCTCCGCCCACGGCACCGCCACCAGGGCCAACGACGTGGCCGAGGCCGGCGCCATCCGCGAGGTCTTCGGCGAGCGGGCGCCGCGTACCGTCTCGATGAAGTCCATGCTGGGCCATGCCCTCGGCGCGGCCAGCGCGCTGGCCACGGTCGGCTGCGTGCTCGCCATCACCGGGGGGTTCATCCCGCCGACGATCAACCACGTGGAGACCGACCCCGAGTGCGATGTCGACTGCGTGCCCAACCAGTCGGTCCGGGCGGACGTCCGGGTGGTGCAGAACAACGGCTTCGCCTTCGGCGGCAACAACGCCGTGGTGCTGGTCGGCCGGTACGAGGAGCACCGGTGACCGGCGTGGCGCAGCGGCTCCCCACGGACCTGGCCGCCGGTGCCGGCACCATCGCAGGCCGCGAGGGCGTCCGCCGTACGGTCATCTCCGCGTGGTCCGCGGTCTCCCCGTTCGGCCTGGACCGCACGGACCTCGTCGCCGGCCTGCGGGACGGCCGGCGCTGCGCCGCCCCGGTCGACGCCCCCGGCTGGCCGGCGGCGGCCGGGGAGGCATGCCCGGTCCCTGGCTTCGACGCCCGGGCCGTGCTGGGGCGCAAGGGCACCCGCTCCATGGACCGGGTGAGCGCCCTCGCGGTGGCGGCGACCGGTCAGCTCCTGCGCGGCCCGGACGGCGCGCGTATCGACGGCGTGGGCGCTGACACCGCGCTGGTGCTCGGCACCGCCAACGGCAGCACGCAGAGCATGATGGACTTCATCCGCGACTCCCTGGTGCAGGAGCGGCCCTACCTCGTCGACCCGGCGCGCTTCCCCAACACCGCGATGAACTGCGCGACCGCCCAGAGCGCGATCTGGCACGGGCTGCGTGGGCCCAACACGACCGTCGCCGGAGGTCGCGCCGCAGGGCTGCTCGCCCTCCAGTACGCGCTGCGCCTGCACCGGTCGGGCCGGGCCGGCGCGATCGCGTGCGGCGCGGCCGAGGAGCTCTCCGCGGCGCGCGCGTGGCTCGAGTACCACACCGCCCCGGGCTGGCTCGCGGCGACACGCCTCGGCGAGGGCTGCGCGATGGTGCTGCTGGAGCCGGGGGGTCGCCCCGGCGGGCACGGCCGCGCCGAGCTCGCCGAGGTGCTCGCGCTCGAGTTCGGCGTGTACGGCCAGCCGGCGGAGGTCGGCTCCGTGCTCGCCAGGTGCCTGCGCCGTGCCTTCGTGACCGCTCAGGAGCCACCTGACCGGGTCTGGGCGGTCGCCAGCTGCGGCGGCCCCGAGCCGGTCCGCGCAGCCGAGGAGAACGCCCTGGCGGGGGTCCTCGGTGCCGGCGCCACGCCGCTCCGCCTGCTCAGCACCGACCTGGTCGGCGACACCAACGCCGCATCCGCCATGTTCGCGCTCACCGCCGTGCTCGCGCTGGCGGCACAGGCACCAGCGGCGGGTGGGCGGACCGCGCTGCTGACCGCGGTGGACCGGGACGGCGTGGTCGGCTGCGCCCTGCTGCGGCTGGGCACTGCGGCCCAGGAGCGGGCGTCGTGACGACCAGCAGGTGCAGCCCGGTCGCCGCCGCCGGCTGGCGGGTCGACCGCGGCGGGACCGGGGGCGAGGGCGAGACCGGGGGCGAGACCGGGGGCGGGGGCGCACCGGGCGACCCGGTCCTGGCGGTAGTACGGGTGGACCCGGCGGAGCCGGTCTTCGCCGGGCACTACCCCGGGTTCCCCATCTTCCCTGGCGTGTGTGTGGTGGAGTGCGTCCACCGCACCGCGCTGGCCGCCCCACCGCCAAGCCCACCGCCGGAGGGCTCACCGCTACCAAGCCCATCGCCCGAGGGCGCGCCGCTGCCAGGCGCACCGCTATCGGGCGCACCGCCGGCCGGGTTGGTGCTCGCCGCGGTCGAGTCCACCCGGTTCCTCAGCCCGGTCTTTCCCCACGACGAACTCACCATCAAGCTCACCTGGTCGCCGGAGGGCCCGCAGTGGCGGTGCGCCGCCGAGGTCCGCAGCGCACGCGGGCGGGTGGCCCAGGTCCGGCTGCGGTACCGCACCGGAGGCGACTGGTCGTGACGCATCCACCGGGCTTCGCTGAGATCAAGCGGGTGCTGCCGCACCGGTACCCGATGTTGCTGGTGGACCGGGTGGTCGAGATCGAGCCGGGGATCCGGCTCACCGCCCGCAAGGCGGTGAGCGGGAACGAGCCCTGGTACCGCGACCTGGCCGACGACACGCCAGCCACCGGGTACGCCTACCCGCCAACGCTTCTGGTCGAGTCGTGGTGCCAGGCTGCGGGCCTGCTCGCGGCGAGCGAGCCAACCTGGGACCTGGCCGGGGACCCGACCAATGAGCCACCGGGGGGTCTGACTGGTGAGCCGCCCCGGAACCCGGCCAGCGGCCTGGACCGCCAAGACGTGCCCACCGGCCGGGTCCTGCTCATCGGCGCGATAACCGGCATCCGGTTCACCGGCGACGTCTTCCCGGGCGACCTCGTCGAGCATCGGGTCCGCCTGGTGCGCTCGGTCGGCGATACCGCGATCTTCGAGGGAGAGTCGCTGGTTGACGGGCGAACCGTCGTGGAGGTGGAGCGCGTCGTGGTGGCCCTGCGCCCGGCGGCCGAGCTCGCTGGCGCAACGCAGCCGCCGCGGGCCGAGCTCGCTGGCGCAACGCAGCCGCCGCGGGCCGAGCTCGCCGGCACAGCCCAGCCGGCCTTGACCGGATGAACCGGATGGAGGGGATAGCCGCGATGACGAAGCCAGGTTCCCGGGTGGCACTGGTCACCGGCGGGTCCCGCGGCATCGGCCGGGCTGTTGTGCTGCGCCTGGCCCAGGACGGCTACGACGTGGGCTTCTGCTACCGCTCGCAGTCCGACGCAGCTCGCCGCCTGGAGAAGGAGGCGGGCGAGCACGGCGTACGGGTGATGTCCCGACCGGCGGACGTGACCGACCCGGTCGCGGTGCAGGAGCTGGTCAAGGCCACCCAGGAGGAGCTGGGCCCGGTCCACACCGTGGTCACCTCGGCCGGAGTGGTGCGCGACGCCCCGCTGCTGATGATGAGCGCGGACGACTGGCACCAGGTGCTCGACACCAACCTGGACGGCACCTACCACGTATGCCGGGCCACCGTCTTCGAGATGATGAAGCGCAAGGCCGGCTGCGTGGTGGCCATCTCCTCGGTGGCTGGCGTGCAGGGCAACGCCGGGCAGGCCAACTACTCGGCGGCCAAGGCCGGCATCATCGGCTTCACCCGCGCCCTGGCCAAGGAGGTAGGGCGGTACGGCATCCGGGCCAACGTCGTCGCGCCGGGCTTCATCGAGACCGACATGACGGCCGGGCTGAGCGGGGCAGTACGCGAACAGGCGCTGAGCCGGATCCCGCTCGGCCGGATGGGCCGCCCCGAGGACGTGGCCGAGCTGGTCGGCTTCCTCGCCTCCGACCGGGCCGCCTATATCACCGGAGCCGTCTTCCAGGTGGACGGCGGCATCATCGGCTGACGACCAGGGCTCACGCCCGGATGGGAGCGGGGGCCGGGTGCCGGCCGTTGCGGCTGCCCGGGCCGCACCCGTTGGCGGGACCCGGCGGCGCACCGCCGGCCGAGCCGCAGCGGGACAGCAGGCCGAGCTGGGCCGCCCTGGCGCCGGCCTGGAACCGCGAGGCCGCACCCATGTCGCGCATCAGCTCCGCCACGTACCGCCGGTAGGTGCGCACCGACAGGCCAAGCTTGCGGGCGGCGGTGTCGTCCTTGTAGCCCGCGCCGAGAAACCCCAGGATCTGCCGGTTCACGTCGTCGCGTGCCCGCTCCCCGAGCCGCAGGCACTGCGCCGCCGGCCGCGCCGAGTCCCACGCCTCAGTGAACAGCGCGCGCAGGGTGCGCAGGATGGCCGGTGCGAGCGCGATCAGCGCCTCAGGCTCGTCAGTGCCGCCGCTGGAACGGACAAGCGCCACCCGCTCGTCCACCATCACCAGCTCCTGCGGCGGCGACTCCGCGACCCGGGTCGGGATGGCGTGGGCCTCGGCGCGCTCCAGGAACCTGACCCCGTCCGCGGTGCGCAGGGTCCTGGCCGGGCAGAGCATCCGTACCGAGACCGCCGAGGCGGCCACCCGGGCGATCTCCGCCAGGACCGTGTCGAGCCGGTCGGGGTCGCAGTGCTCCGCCGGCAGCACGCAGATCAGCTCCTTACGGGCCGCCGCCACCATCCGCAGCAGCGTGGTGAAGGCCGCGTCGTCGTCGGGCGCCAGCTCCACCAGCGCCCGGGTGCTCGACCGGCGGCGGTGGTTGGACATCGCCGCGTCGACCAGTGCCCGCGCCTGGATCAGCGCGCGCTCGACCTCGTCACCTGGGACGCCACCGACCTGGGCCGGGTGGCCCGGCCCCGCACCGACCATCCGGCCCGGCGCCGCACCCAACGGCAGTACCTGCTGCGACATCGCCTGTGGCTCCTTTAGTGGGTCCACGCCACGGCGTACCTCACCCGTGGCGCAGCGTGAATGCTTGGGTCTTGGCGGCGGACGGGTCGCCCGGGCGCACGTAGAGCTCGCCGCGTGACGGCAGCATCACGACGGCGGCGACGGTGCGCTCGAGACGGATGTCGCCTCCGTCCGGCACGCAGATCGGCGGGGCGGACAGGAGTGCGAAGTGGTCCTCGACGCCGGCCTGCTGGGGTACGGAGGCGAGCCCGCGCCGGCAGGCGTCCAGCCGGCGCAGCGAGGAGTTGCGCGCAAAGACGTTGAGCTCGTCCCGCGGGGCGAGGTCCGCGTGCAGGAGGTGGTTGGTGTGCACCGTCTGGGCCGCCTCGACCACGCGCAGCTCGTCCTCGACGACCTCGACATAGGCGGCCTTTGTGGGGTCGCACAAGGTGATCGACCGGGAGCTGGCCAGCCGCATGCCGCGCAGGGCAGCGACCGCCTCGTCCACGCTCGCGGCCGTGTCCAGCAGGTGGCGGATGGCGAGGTACGGCGGCAGCCCAGGGCGCCACTGTCCACCGAGGACGAGGTTCAGCCCGACCGCCAGGCCGTCGGAGTTGAGGCCGAGGTAGCCCAGCAGCCCGGCGAAGCTGAGTACGAGCACCCGCCGGGCCGACCCGGTCCGCGCGACCTCCAGCACGCTGATCTGGTCGTCCAGGTTGCCGTTGAGGTCGACGGTCTGGGCGAGCACCGGCTCGCCGCCGCCGAGGCCGGCACCGGAGCCGGCCCGTGCGTACGTCGTGCAGTCTCCCAGCGTCGGGATCTTGCGATAGCCCATGATCTCGCGCCGCAGCTGCAGCAGTGACGCGTGTGCGCGGCTGATGTCCGCGCCCCGGGCCAGACCCTCGATCTCCTCGGCCAGGTCGGGGGCTGCCTTGGCGATCTCCTCGTCGTAGGCGGCGATCGTGGGGAGCAGCTCCTCCATCGACACCGGCGGCTGCATGACCCGGTTCAACCGGCATAGCGAGTCGCCGATGAATGCGCGCAGCGGGCCGGAGCGCGCCGCACCGTGGCAGCGGCCGATGGTGAAGGGGTCGCCCTCGGCGCGTACCAGCGGGATCGTTGCCGTGCCGGTCATCTGGCGGCGTCCACCGGCGGCGCCACCTTCGGACTGGTGGCCAGCTGCTGCTTCACCCACGGCCACTCGCTGCGCAGCACGCTGTAGAAGACCGCGTCGCGGCGGCGACCGCCCGGCATGGGGTTGAAGCTGCGCAGCGTGCCCTCCTCGACCGCGCCGATGTTACGCAGGCCGCGCCGCGCCTGCTCGTTCAGCCGGTCGGTCTTGAACTCCACCCGCTCGGCCACCATCCGCTCGAACGCGTGCTCCATCAGCAGGTACTTGGCCCAGCGGTTGACCCCCTGGCCGCGGAAGTCGCGGCCAAGCCAGGACCAGCCGATCTCCAGCCGCGCGTCGCGCTCGGCCAGGTTGCCGAAGCTCATGCTGCCGGCGGTACGGCCGCTGCGCTTGTCGGTGATGTGGTAGACGGCGCGGCGGCCGGCGGCGTGGTCGGCGAGCGTGGCGTCGAAGAAGGCCTCGAACTCCTCTTCAGTGGAGACCATCGTCACGAAGTAGCGCCAGATGTCCGGGTCCATCGCGATGGCGTGGATGGACCCGCGGTCCTCCGGCGTGATCGGTCGCAGCAGGACGTGCTCGTTCTCGAGCGTGGTCGCTGCGGTCTCCGCCCATCCCATGGTCTTCTCGCTCAGCATCTGGGCCGCGCTCAGCGCTGCGGCGCGGGTAGCGCCGCGTGCCGGCCGACCGCCTCGGTCACGTCGCGCAGGGTGCGCATGCGCGCCACGTCGTGCTCGGTGAAGTTCGACAGCGCGACGCCGGTCTCGTCGCAGACAGAGGTCAGGAACAGCACCCGGTTCAGCGACGTCAGCCCGTACCCGTCAGCCAGGTCGACATCGGGGTCGAGGTCGCCGGGTGCGACGTCCGGGTCGAGCACCAGCGCAAGGCTTTCGCGTACCGCATTCTCGACATCAACGTGCATAGATACCCCTCCGGCTGTCCTGGATCTGCGACCGGTAGACCTCAAAGATCTGCCTGCGTTTCGGCTTGTACTGCGAGGTGAGCGTGTTGTCCTCGATGCTGAACCGCGGGTGGGCGACGACCACCTTGCTGATCCGCTCGTCGGAGGCCAGGGCGGTGTTGGTGAGGGTCAGCTGCGCCGCGATGGCCGCCTCGTCGGCCGGCTCGCCCGCCGGGGACACCACCGCCACGAGGTGCGTCTGGGCCGGGCAGAACACGACGCACTCCTCAATCGCCGGGCTCCGCTTCATATGCTCCTCGATCGGGCGTACGACCACCTTCTTGCCGTTGTCGAGCACGATCACGTCGTCCGCCCGCCCGCGGATGTAGAGGAACCCGTCCTCGTCGAGGTAGCCGAGGTCGCCGGTGCGCACGACCCCGTCCGGGCCGAACATCCGCTCCGAGTCGCCGGGCGCGGCGTACTCGTAGCGGCGGTTCACCGGGTAGTCGCAGCGCACGCTGACCACGCCGTGCTCATCCAGCAGCACCTGCTTGCCCGGCAGGACGCGCCCGACGCTGCCTTCCCGGCTGGCACCGGGGTAGTTCTTGCTGACGATGCAGGTCTCGTTGAGGCCGTAGCCCTCGTAGATCGGCAGCCCGACATCGTTGAAGAAGCGCAGCATCGCGGCGCTGGCCGGGGCGGAGCCGGTCCACAGGTAACGGATCCGTTCGCCGAAGACGGCCCGCGCGGCTGTGCGCAGCGCCTGGTCGCCGCCGTCGCGCCGGGCCCGCGCCTCGATGTGCTTCTTCGCGGTCTCGAAGAAGCCCGGTACGCCCATGACAACCGTTGGCTGCGCCTGCCGCAGCGCCGCGAACGCGGCCTCGTACGTGCTGACCGTGGCGTCGTGGCCGAAGCACAGCGCGGAGTAGACCCAGTAGCGCTGCTGCAGCAGGGACAGCGGCAGGAATATGAACAGGTCGTCGCCTGGCCCGTGGGCGAACATCTCCTGCACGGCGCGCAGCGAGCTGTCGATGCTGCCGACCGTGGCGGCGAGCCCCTTGGGCTGCCCGGTGCTGCCCGAGGTGAACTTGATCGTCGTCACGTCGTCCGGGCCGTAGCTGACCGTCGGCAGCGTCCCGTCCAGGACCGCCAGCCGAGTGACCGTCCCGACCGCTGCCGTCCTGCCCGCTGCCGCCTCGGCCGTCGCCGTCCCGCCCACTGCCGTCCCAGCCGTCGCCGTCCCGCCCACTGCCGTCCCGGCCGTCGCTGTCCCGGCCACTGCCGCCTCGGCGATGCGCCGCACCTCGCCGATGGGCCGGACACCCTCCACTTCGGAGAGTGGCTGGTCGGTGAAGAGCAGGCTCAGGTCGTAGCGCGCCAGCAGCGCACCGTCAGGCTGGAACTTGCCCGGCTCCAGCCCCGCGGTCACTGCCGCAAGGCGCAGCGCCGCGAGGTCCAGCAGCACCCACTCGAGGCAGTTAGCGGCGAGGATGCCGATCCGGTCGCCTGGCCCGATGCCCAGCTCCCGCAGCCAGAGCGCCACCCGCCCGGCCTGCGCGTAGAGGGCGGCCAGGTCCAGCGACTCGGTCGAGTCCAGGCGCAGGAAACGGATGCGGCCCGGCTCCGGCGGTGCCGCCACGATGCGGTTGATGACCGAGTACGTCATGCGCCGCTCGCAAGGTAGGCCGCCATCGCCCGCACCGTGGCGACCTCGGGCAGGCGGTGCATGGGGATGGTGACGCCGAACTGCTTGCGTACCCCGGTGATGATGCGCGCCGCGGCGATCGAGTCCCCACCGAGCTGGTTGAAGTCGTCGTCCGGGGCGACCTGCGCGACCTTGAGCACCGACGCCCACAGCTGCGCGAGCGCCTGCTCCAGCTCGGAGCTGGCGCGCCCGGCCGCAGCCGGCACCGCAGCGCCCGGCACTCCAGCAGCCGGTACCCCGGCGGCCGGGGTCTCGCCCGGCGGGCCGGCCGCGAGCCTGGCCCGGTCGACCTTGCCGTTGCGGGTCAGCGGCAGCTGCTCGTGCCAGACGAAGACCGACGGCACCATGTACTCGGGCAGGTGGGTGCGCAGCTCCGAGCGCAGTGCCGCGTCCGGGGGCCGCTCCTCCCCCGCGGCCACCAGGTGCGCCACCAGCCGGTCGCCGCGCGCGCCCTCCTGCCGGACCACCACGGCCTGCCCCACCGCGCCGACCGCCACCAGGCGGGTCTCCACCTCACCCGCCTCGATCCGGTACCCGTTCACCTTGACCTGGTGGTCGCTGCGGCCAAGGATCTCGATGCTGCCGTCGGGCAGGTAGCGGCCGATGTCGCCGGTGCGGTAGAGCCGCTCGCCGCCGCGGCGCGGGTCGTAGCAGAAGCGCTCCGCGGTGCGCGCCTCGTCGCCCCAGTAGCCGCGGGCCAGGCCGGTGCCGGCGGCGCAGATCTCCCCCGCCACCCAGTCGGGCGCGTCCAGGCCGTCCGGGTCCAGGACGTACGCGCGGTTGTTGGCGTTCGGCCGGCCGTACGGGATGCTGCGGCTGCCGTCGTCGGCGGCGGTGATCGGGTGCAGGATGTTCCAGATCGTCGTCTCGGTCGGACCGCCGAGTGAGACAAGGGCCAGGTCGGCCTTTAGCCGCCGCAGAGCGGCCGGCAGGTCCGGCGGGATCCGGTCGCCGCTCATCATCACCAGGCGCAGCGTCGCCAGCGCCGCCGGACCGTCGGCGACCGCCTGGTCGTGCAGCAGCGAGACGATGGCGGGCACCGAGCTCCAGACCGTGACGCCGAAGCGCTCGCACAGCGCGAGCCAGTGTGCCGAGTCCGCGGCCTTGTCGTGGTCTGGCAGCACGACCGCGGCACCGGCCGTAAGCGCGCCGAAGATGTCGTACGCCGAAAGGTCGAAGGTGAACGCGCTGATGCCGAAGAGACGGTCCCGCGGCGTAACGGCGAACCGGGCGTTGCAGTCCGCGACGACGTTGGCCACGCTGCGGTGGCTGACCATGACGCCCTTCGGCTCACCGGTCGTGCCCGAGGTGTAGAGGACGTAGGCCAGGTCGTCGGGGTTCGCGCCGGCAGCCGGTGGCACGTCAGGCACTGCGGCCCCGGCCAGCGGTCCCGCCACATCCGGCGGTCCCGCCACGACCAACGGTTCCGCCACATCCAGCGGTTCCGCCACGACCAGCGGTTCCGCCACGACCAGCGGTTCCGCAACGTCCAGCTCTAGGACATCGACCTCGTCGGTTCCGCCGGCCCCGTCGCCGCCGTGCTGCGGGCTGCCGGCGGTCCAGCCGCAGTTGGTCAGGGCGCACCGGACCTTGCCGTCGCGCAGGAGATAGCGCTGGCGCCAGGCCGGCAGGTTGGCGTCGATGGGCAGGTACGCCGCGCCGGCCAGCAGCGTGGCCAGGATCCCCACCACCTGCTCCGGCCCCCGGGTCATCACCAGCGCGACCAGCTCGTCCCGCCCGACCCGCCGGGCACGCAGCCAGGCGGCGGCGTGGCGGGCGCGGGCGAGCAGCTCGCCGTAGCTGAGCGTCGCCCGCGTGGTCAGCACGGCCGGGGCGTCGGGTGCCCGCGTGGCCTGCGCGATGAACGCGTCCTGGAGCAGCCCGTCCGGCAGCGGCGCGGCCGTGTCGTTCGCCGCCTGCCGGCGCGCCCGCTGCGCCGGCGGGAGCAGGTCAAACGCCGACTGTGCCCAGGCCGCCTCGTCGAGCAGGCGCTCCAGCAGCGTCTGGTAGCCCTCGACAAGGGCTCCGGGCAGGCCCTCCGGGAACAGCGCGTCGACGCTGTCGACCTTCACGACCAGGCCACCGTGCTGCTCCATCGCGAAGACGTTGAGCCACACCTGCGGCGTCTGGCTGACCGCGTACACCTCCGGGCCGAAAAGCTCCAATGTGGAGCCGTCGACATCGCCGTACACGTAGCCGACCGCGCTGTTGAAGGTGTACGGCATCCGCGCCTGCGCCGCTCCGCCACGCCGCCGGCCGAGCTCGCGCATCAGCTCGATGCCGGAGAAGTGCCGGTTGTCGAGGTCATGGCGCAGCCGTTCCTGTAGCGCCCGGGCCCGCTCGCGGAAGCTGGCGCCCCGGGCGAGCTCGACCTCCACCAGCATCGTGTCGGAGAAGCTGCCGATCGCGTCGAAGATGCGCGGATGGATCGGGGGGCGGTTGGCCACGGTGGTGGTCAGCGTGAAGCGCTCGCCAGCGCCCCACGCCGCCAGCGTCTGCGCGTACGCGGCGAGCAGCAGGCCCGACGGGGTCAGCCCGGCCTGCGCGGCGCGGTCCTTCAGCGCTGTCCACGCCGGCGCGTCGAGCCGGACCAGCCGCTGGGTGAACCGGGGCTGGGTGATCGCGGACGGGCTGGTCCGCAGCGGCAGGTCCGGATGGGGGGCGAGGTCGTCGAGCCGGCTGAACCAGTACTCCTGGGACCGCTGGGCCGGGGCCCGGGTACGCGCCGCCTCCAGCGCCGCGACGTACGCCGCAAAGGACGCCTCCTGCGGCTCGTCCGCCCCCTCGGCCGCGGAGCCTGCCTGGTCACTGGCTTGGTAGCTGGCCCATAGGTGGCGGAAGAACAGGAACGTGCTGATGCCGTCGGCCACCAGCCCGTCGAGGCTGACGTGGAGCACCATCCGGTCGTCGGCGAGGATCGTCACATCCACGGCGATGAGCGGCGCCCGGTCGGCCGGCAGGACGCGGTGGGACCGCTGCTCGCGCAGCTCCAGCCGGCGGCGGTGCTGCTCCTCGCCGGTCTCGCCGCGCAGGTCCAGGCGAGCGATCCCCACCGGCACCGGCCACGCCTGCTCGACCTGCCGGCCGTCGGCGGTGAACCGGGTACGCAGCATGCCGTGCCGGCGCACCACCGACCGCAGGGCGGCCTCCAGGCGGTCCAGGTCCCAGCGGCCCTCGACCTCCCAGTAGACGTGGTTGGCGACGTTGCCCATCTCGAAGACCTCGCCGCGGCCGAGCAGGTAGCTGCGCTGCAGCGGAGTCAGCGGGAAGCTGCCCGCCTCGGCAGCCTCCGCCGCTGCGGCTGGCGGTCCGGCCTGCGGTCCGGACGCTGCGGCCAGGTGCGCGACCAGCTCCGCCTTGCAGGCCTTGATGCGCCCGATGAGCTCGGGGTCCATCCGCTCCCGCGGCCCCTGCAGCCGCAGGTCGGCACCTGACACGGTGATGCTCAGCCCGCGCGCCGCAATCTCCCCCAGCACCTGTACGGGGTCCGCTCCGGCAAGCTGGACAACGCTCATTGCTGGCCCTCGCTTCGACGCTCGGTCCTGGCCGCCTCGCTCCAACGCTCGGTCCTGGCCGCCTCGCTCCAACGCGAGGTGCTCATCCGCCTCTGCCGTCCAGGGGTAGTCCCGAGACGTAGCGAACACGGATCACCACACCTCGACCGATTTAACCAAGGATGCTCCCTTTGGGGGCCCTTCGGGGCACACGGATGACTGCTGGTTGGCCGAGTTCGGCCGGGCGGCCACCCCGAAGCCCGCCATGATCGCGACTGGAGCAGGAAATGTTTAGTGCGACTGCACGTTTCCCGTACCTGATCGCGATCTTGAGACGCACTACGGCCATGGGGCGCAGCCGGGAGGGCTACCGCGGCCGGAGAGGGCGGCCTCATACCTGCACCACCGTGGTCAGCTCCGCCTCTGCGGCGCGGGCGTCGAGGAGCGCGGCCAGCTCGGCGACGTCGCGGCTGCCGAGCAGGTCGGCGGCGGGGATGTCGATGCCGGTCCGGTCAAGGATCTGGTACTGCAACGCAACCGTGTGCAGCGAACCCGTACCCAGCTCCGCCAGGGTCCGGTTGTCCACCGGCTCGTCCTCGGGCAGCTGCAGGGTGCCACGTACCACGTCGCGAAGCCAGGGCAGCAGCGGCACGGAGGCGACAGGCGCCACCCGCACCGCCACCGGCTCGCCGCCCGCCACCGGCTCGCCGCCCACCACCGGCTCGCCGCCCACCACCGGGCCGCCGCCCACCACCGGGCCGTTGCCCGCCAGCGGCGCGGGCGCTGGGCCGAAGAAGACCTGGCGGCTCAGGTCGATCCGGCTCCCCGGCGCCACCAGCTTGACCGTCTGTGGCCACTCCGCGGCCGGCGCGCCACCGAGCGCCGCGGCCAGCCGCGCGGCAAAGCGCGGCATCACCGGGGCGGCGCAGTACGCGAGCAGCCGCGCCGCGGCCAGCTCCAGCGCGACCGCGGTGCGGGCCTCGTCCCGCCAGCCATCGATCTCGCCGGTGGCGCACTCGGACGCGGAGAACCGCACCGCGTCGCAGACGATGCCGTCCAGCGCCTCGGCCGCGTCGTTGAGCGAGAACCCGTCCGAGCCGAGGCTGCCGGCCAGCGCCGAGAGCCGGTCGCCGAGCCGCCGGAGGAACGCGGTGTGCTCCGGGGTCCAGACGCCGGCGTCGGGTGCGCTGCCGCCGTACCGCTTCTCGACCCGGGCGCCGAGGTCGTTGAGCCAGCGCTGCCAGGTGCCGACCAGGGTGTCCCGCAGCACCGCCTCGTACGCGGCGCGCTGGAAGTTGGTGCGCCGCCCCTCGGGCCGGGTCCGGGAGAGGAAGAAGCGTACGGCGTCGACGCTGTCCGGACCGAGGATCTCCTTGCCCCAGATGGCGTGCCGCCGGCTGGTGGAGAACTTCGCCCCCTCCAGCAGGTAGAACTCGTTGACGTGGTAGTCGATGTCGGGCGTCCAGCCCGGGTACGCCAGCCGGTACAGCGCCGGGTAGAGGATCGCGTGGTAGAAGCTGTTGTCGTACCCGAAGAAGTGAACGATCTTCCAGTCCGGCAGCGGCTCGCCAGCGCGCCAGCCGTGGCCGAGGCGGCGGCCCAGGGCCTCGATGCCGTGCAGGAACCCGTACGCCATCTCCGGCCACACCCAGATGACCTGCCCGTCGACACCGGCCCCGGCGATGTCCGCCGCGGCGGGCGGGACGCCCCACTGCGCCGGGTGGGTCACGGCGACGTCCACGCGCGGGCGCCGGAACAGCCGGTCGGCCAGCTCCCGCAGCCGTGCCGGGACCCGGCCGAGGTGGTGGTGTGCCTCAACGTCGGCGCGGAGCTCGTGCAGCGGCAGGGTGTAGCGGGTGGCGGTGCCCGTACGGGGCGGCGCGTCCGACCGCCCCGAGCAGGGGTTGACCAGGTCGGCGCTTGAGTTGGGCTCGCCGCACTCCTCGCAGATGTTGCCGCCGGTGGGCTCCCCGCAGGTCGGGCAGGCGCCGGACACGTCGACCTCGTAGAGGTAGTCACCGCTGGCACCGTCGAACAGCGCCGGTCCGGGCCGCGGCGCCACCGAGCCCGACGCCACCAGGCGGGAGAAGAACGCCTGCAGCCCGGTCCGGTACGCCGGGTCGGCGTTGGTCACCGTGTACTGGTCGACCTCGATGTCCATGAGCCGCAGGGTCGCGGCAATCTCGGCGCTGTAGTGCGCGGCGGTCTCCGCCGCTGAGCGCTCCTCGCGCCGGGCCCGGTCGACCACGTAGCTCTGGAAGTCGTCGCTGCCGGTCAGGTGCCAGGCGGTGGCGCCGTTCATCCGCTGGAACCGGACGTACACGTCGGCGCCGAGGTACGGCCCGGACAGGTGGCCGAGGTGGAGGTCCCCGTTCGGCGTCGGTGGGGTGGAGAAGACGAAGAGCGGCCGCTTGTCGAGGCGGCGGCGATGGCGCCTGGCCGCGGCGCGCAGCGCCCGCTCCGCATCCCGCCAGTAGACGGTGAGGAAGATGAGGTCGCCCGCGCCGGTGTTCTCGATGACGTGCGTCTCGAACGGGTCGAACATGGCCACCGTGCCCGGAGCCACCGGGTGGCGCGCGCCGTCGACGACGATCTCACCGGTGCCGCCGACGATGACGAACACCTCGATCTCGTCGTGCTGGTGCGCGTCGGAACGCCCGCCGGGAGGGACCCGGCCCCACCCGGCGTCCGGCCCGAGCCCTTCGATCGTGCTCATCTCGATGCCGAAGGCGTCGTGCAGGACACCGGCGTCGTACCTGTTGATGATCACGGATGCCTCCTTAGCTGGCTGGCCAGCTGGTCCGGGCCGCGGGCGCCGTCCGGACCGCAGGTACCAGCCGCCTCACGGGCGCCAGCCGCGTCACGGGCGCCAGCCGGGTCGGGGAATGCTGCGGGGACTCCCGGGAGGACGGCGCGCAGCGCCTCGGCCGCGAGCGCCGGGGCGAGCCGCACGCCAGAGCCGGAGCAGCCACGGACCGCGGCGAGACCGGGCAGGTCCGGGTCGGACGAGACCACGGGCAGCCGGTTGGCCGTGTAGAGGTCGCAGAACGCCCGCCCGCCGGTCACCGCGGCCGCCGCCCGTACGCTACGCCCGGCCAGGGCCGCAGTGCCCAGCCGCAGGTCCTCGGCGCTGGGCCGGCCGTCCATCGCGTCCGGGTCGGTGTCCCACTCGTCGCGGTAGAAGCTGACCAGCGCGGTCCCGGCGGTCAACGGCAGGATGAACAGGTCGTCGTCGAGGAAGTACACCAGCGGGTCGCCGACCCGGACCGGAAGCCGCGCGTAGAGCGCCGCGACCCGCTTGCGCCGCGCGCCGGGCAGGGCCGGCAGGGGCACCGGGCCCACCACGGGCGGCGTCCACGGGCCGGACGCCAGCACCACCCGCCGGGCAGCCCACTGTCCGGCCGCGGTGACCAGCCGGTACCCCGGCCCGGGCCGCCCGCCGACCGGCTCGACCGCGGTGACCTGCTGCCCGAGCTGGGTCTCCACCCGACCGGCCACGGCGGTGACCAGCGCCTCGGCCACCATCCGCGCGTGCACCATGAAGCCGTGCCCGTCGTGCGTGACCATCTCGTCGTCTGGCTCGAGCCGCATGTCGGGGAGGATCTCCTCGACCCGCCGCCGCTCGGCGGCGGTGACCGGCCGCGGTGCGGCGTCCACGATCCTGCCCCGCAGGCCGTCCAGGCCGCTGCGCCGGATCACGTAGATCATCCGTACCGGGCGCAGGAACGGCCCTGCGGTGGTGTCGCGCAGTGCCGCGTACCCGACGGCGCTCTCGCGCACCAGCTCCCGGTGGCGGGCCGTCGCGGCCAGCGGGAAGCTCGCCCCGGCCGACCAGGCGGTGGCTCCGGCGCCGACCGCGGACCGCTCCAGCAGCAGCACCCGCCAGTCCGGTCGGGCCCGCATCGCCTGGTGCGCCACGAAGCAGCCGACCACGCCACCGCCCACGATGGCCAGGTCGGCGTTCACAGCCCGGCTCCGCTCGGGGACAGCGGGCGGCCCGGACCCTGCCACGCGATCGTCGCGTCCGCGTCGTCGATCCGGTACGCGGTCCGGCCGCAGATGGAGTTGATGATCCGGGCGCTACGCCATGCGGCGAGGCTGAGGTTGGGGTCGGCGATGCCGTGCGTGCTCTCCGCCGCGTTCTGCACGTAGATGCCCAGCTCGGATGGGCCGTCCCAGGCGAGCGAGTAGTCCCGCCGGACCCGCAGCTGGCCGTCGCCGTCCAGCAGGCGGCCGCGCAGCGGCTCGAGATACTCCGGGAACTCGCTGCGGTAGCCGGTGCAGCAGATCACCACGTCGGCCGGGCAGGTCTCGATCTCACCGGTGTCCTCGTTGTGGAGGGTGGCGACCAGCCGGTCGTGGTCGCGGACCAGGTCGACCAGGCGCCGGCACACCAGCAGCCGGTGGCGCATCCGTCCGGGCTCGAGCACGTCCAGGTCGTACAGGCGCTGGTACACCGTGCGCAGCAGCGGCTCGGCGATCCCGTCGCTGGCCATGCGCTGGCGGTGCAGCAGCGCCTGGCGCCGGTCGGCCGCCAGGCCGTAGAAGTGGTCGACGTAGGCCGGGTGGAACCACTCGTTGGTGAACGGCGAGTCGTCCAGCGGGAGGAAGCCCAGCCGGCTGGAGACCCAGGTCAGCGAGCGCGGCAGCGCAGCGCCGTTGGCGAGCACGTGGCTGACCACCTCGGCGCCGCTCTGCCCGGCCCCGACGACCAGCACGTCCCGGCCTGCCACCGCCGGCTGCACCAGGCACAGCTCGCCGCTGTGCAGCACCGTGTCCCCGCGCAGCTTCGCCGCACAGTCCGGCATCGCCGGCGTACGGCCGGAGCCGACCACGACGTTCCTCGTCGCCACCGGCTCGCTGTGGGCGCAGCGGACCTCGAGGACATCGCCGCGCAGCTCCACCCGCTCGACGCGGTGCTCCCACAGCACGCTCTTGAGCTGGCTCGCCGCCCACTGGTAGTAGCGCTCGAACTCCTGGCGCGAGCACCGGCCGGCGCGGGCCACCAGGAACCGGTACAGTCGCCCTTCGCTCGCCAGGTAGTTCAGGAAGGAGAACGAGCTGGTCGGGTCGACGAGCGTGACCAGGTCTTTGAGAAAGGAGACCTGAAGCTGGGCCCCCGGGACCATGATCCCGCCGTGCCACCGGAACGAGGCTGCTGCCTCGAAGAAGCGGGCCCGGATCTCGGGTAATGGCTCTGCCAGGGCCGCCAGGCTCAAGTTGAACGGGCCCAACCCGGCGCCGACGACGTCGAACTGTTCCATAGCTCGGCCTTCGTTCAAGAGTCGCGCCTGTCTGCCGGCGCCACTGCCTTGAGACAGCGGGCCCGGCGGGTAGTCGGGTCGACCGTATATGCACCGAGGGCGCCTGGGTCCTCGGGGATTTCTAGGGCCAATAGGGATACCGCCGGTGGGGACGCCGAGGATGCGCCGGACACGTTCATCGGCGGCCGGTCGTCGCCGTGGCCGGGCGGGTGGCAGCGCAAGCCGCACTGCAATATCGTTAGGTCGCCATAGGTTCCCCGGTAATGGCTGGCACGCCGCACAGCTATGTGGGAGTGCCAGAAAGGACGGGCCTACGGCCCCGGAGTCGATGACTCGGGAGGACTCGCCTGCCCCGTCCCTCTTGTTGGATGGGCTAAGCACAAGGTACCGGCGACTATTAGACACAGCCGACCCTGCGCCGTCAAGGCATGCGTGGCGGCCGCCGGACTGGTGGTAGCGGGTCCGGCTTGCGGCTTGCCATACACCGTTGTCGTGGCATTTCGCTAGACGGCCGGCGCTTTCGGGCGGCGGCTGCGCGGCTGCTGTCCTATAGGGATCTTGACCTGGGCCCCGGGACTTAATCCGCTGTTTATCAACGGCTAACCCGCAGCTAAGTCGCCGCCGCGGCTAGGTCGCGGCGCACTGCGGCACGCCGGCGCCGGCACCTGCGCCGGGGGCGCGCGCCGCGGCAGGAACACCGACCGCCGGCAGCCCGAGCAGGACCCCAGGGGTACGCGGAGACCGCCCGGCCGCCCACGCGTCGCCGGCCCGGGTCCGGCGGTGCGCCAGCACCGGCCCGTCCGCGGTCAGGTGGTGCGGCGCTGCGTGGGTGACCGTGGTGCGCACCACATCGCCGGGGCGAACCGCCGGTCCGGCGTCGCCGGCTGCGAAGTGGACCAGGCGCCCGTCCCGGGCCCGCCCGGACATCCGGCCGGTGACCGCGTCCTTGCGACCCTCCCCAACCGCCACCAGAACCTCCACAGTGGACCCCAGCAGCGCCTGGTTCTCCGCCAGGGAGATCTCCTCCACCGCCGCCACCAGCCGCTCGTAGCGCTCCTGCACGACCTCCTTGGGCAGCTGGCCGGGCATGGCGGCGGCCGGCGTGCCCGGCCGCCGCGAGTACTGGAAGGTGAACGCCCCGGCGAAGCGGGCCGCGCGCACCACGGCGAGCGTGTCGGCGAAGTCGGTCTCGGTCTCCCCCGGGAAGCCCACGATGATGTCGGTGGTGATGGACGCGTCCGGCATCGCGGTGCGGACGGCCTCGATGATGCCCAGGTACCGGTCGGCCCGGTAGGAGCGGCGCATCGCCCGCAGCACCGCGTCCGAGCCGGACTGCAGCGGCATGTGCAGCTGGTGGCAGACGTTGGGGGTCTCCGCCATCGCCGCGATCACGTCGTCGGTGAAGTCCTTCGGGTGCGGGCTGGTGAAGCGCACCCGCTCCAGGCCCTCCACCGCACCGCAGGCGCGCAGCAGCTTGCCGAACGCGTACCGGTCGCCGAAGTCGACCCCGTAGGAGTTCACGTTCTGCCCGAGCAGGGTCACCTCGAGCACGCCGTCGGCGACCAGCGCCGCCACCTCGGCGAGCACGTCGCCCGGGCGGCGGTCCTTCTCCCGCCCGCGCAGGCTGGGCACGATGCAGAAGGTGCAGGTGTTGTTGCACCCGACCGAGATCGAGACCCAACCGGAGTACGTCGACTCGCGCCGGGTCGGCAGGGTCGACGGGAAGACCTCCAGCGACTCGAGGATCTCCACCTGGGCCTGCGCGTTGTGTCGGGCCCGTTCCAGCAGCACCGGCAGCGAGCCGATGTTGTGGGTGCCGAAGACCACGTCCACCCAGGGTGCCCGCTTGACGATCTCGCCCCGGTCCTTCTGCGCGAGGCAGCCACCGACCGCGATCTGCATCTGCGGGTGTGCGAGCTTCGCCGGGCGCAGGTGCCCCAGGTTGCCGTAGAGCCGGTTGTCCGCGTTCTCCCGGACCGCGCAGGTGTTGAAGACCATGACGTCAGGCGTGTCGGACTCGCCCGCCGGCACGTACCCCGCCTGCTCCAGCAGGCCGCCGATGCGCTCGGAGTCGTGCGCGTTCATCTGGCAGCCGTAGGTGACGACCTTAAAGCTCTTCGGCACGCCCGCGCCCCTCTCCCATCGACCATCAAGGGTAACCGGACCCCCGGCGGGTGCCGGGACAGCCGGTTGTGCCCATGGCGGAGGATGGGGCCATGTGCCGAAGCATCAAGACGTTGCGGCCGCCGTACACGGCCGTGGCCACGGACGCCGACGTGCGCGCGGCGGCGCTGCAGTACGTACGCAAGATCTCGGGGTTTCGGGCCCCGGCGGCCCACAACGCCGCAGCGTTCGACGAGGCTGTCGCCGCGGTGGCGGCCGCCACCCGGGACCTGCTGGACAAGCTGGAAGTACGCCGCGGCGGTGCTGTTACCGCTCCGTGACCAATGCCCTTCTAGAGTGCTTGGATCACCCTTACGGCCTTAGGACGGTGGCATGGCAGCGGCGGCAGACGGACCGCTCATCGCGCTGGAGAGCGTCAACAAGTGGTTCGGCCAGCTGCATGTCCTGCGCGATGTCAACCTCTCGGTGCACCGCGGGGAGGTGGTCGTGGTCATCGGCCCCTCCGGGTCGGGCAAGTCCACCCTGTGCCGCGTCATCAACCGGCTGGAGACCATCAGCTCCGGCACGGTGCGGTTCGACGGCCAGCGGCTGCCCGACGAGGGCCGCCCGCTCGCGCGGCTGCGCAGCGAGGTCGGGATGGTGTTCCAGTCGTTCAACCTGTTCGCCCACAAGACGGTCCTGGAGAACGTGACGCTCGGCCCCGTCAAGGTGCGTCGGGAGAAGCCGGAGGCCGCCCGCGAGCGGGCCATGAAGCTGCTGGACCGGGTCGGCATCAAAGACCAGGCGCGCAAGTACCCGGCGCAGCTCTCCGGCGGCCAGCAGCAGCGGGCCGCCATCGCCCGGGCCCTGGCCATGCAGCCCAAGGCGATGCTGTTCGACGAGCCGACGAGCGCCCTCGACCCGGAGATGGTGGGTGAGGTGCTCGACGTGATGACCACCCTGGCCCGGGAGGGCATGACGATGATCGTCGTGTCCCACGAGATGGGGTTCGCCCGCCACGCGGCCGACCGGGTGGTCTTCATGGCCGACGGCCAGCTCGTGGAGGAGGCACCGCCCGCGGAGTTCTTCGCCAACCCACGCAGTGACCGGGCGAAGGACTTCCTTTCCAAGATTCTGACGCACTGAGGGGAGCAAGAAGGATGCGCATCAGAGCTGTCTCGGCGGTCGCCGTGATGGTCGCGCTGGCGTTCTCCGCCGTGGCCTGCGGCGGGGACGACGACGAGGGCGGTGGCGGCAGCGGCGCGACGGGCATCATCGCCAAGGCCCAGAACGAGAAGAAGCTGATCATTGGCGTAAAGGGTGACCAGCCAGGCCTCGGCCTGCAGACTGGCACCCAGTACGAGGGCTTCGACATCGAGATCGCGAAGATCATCGCGAAGGGGCTCGGCGTCGACGCGGCCAACATCGAGTGGAAGACCACAGTCTCGGCCAACCGGGAGCCGTTCATCCAGCAGGGCACGGTTGACCTGGTCGTGGCGACGTACACGATCAACGACGAGCGCAAGCAGAAGGTCAACTTCGCTGGGCCGTACTACGTGGCAGGCCAGGACCTGCTGGTGCCGTTGAGCTCGACGATCACCGGGCCGGAGTCGCTGGACGGCAAGAAGGTCTGCTCGGTGACCGGCTCCACCCCGGCCAAGCGCATCCAGACCGAGCACCCCAAGGCGTCGCTGCAGCTCTTCGACGCCTACTCCAAGTGCGTCGAGGCGCTGGCCAACAACGCCGTGGACGCGGTCACCACCGACGACATCATCCTGGCCGGGTACGCGTCCCAGACACAGTTCGCCGGCAAGTTCAAGGTGATCGGCAAGCCGTTCAGCAGCGAGCCGTACGGTATCGGGCTGAAGAAGGACGACAAGGCGGGCTGCGACAAGATCAACGAGATCTTGAAGGCCGCCGCGACCGACGGGTCGTACAAGGCCGCGTGGGACGCCACGCTCGGCAAGAGCGGCACGCCGGCCCCGGCGCTGGACGTGTCGAAGCTGACCAACTGCCCGTCGTGATGTGAGGAGTGGGCGGGGCCGGCCGCGGCCCCGCCCACCGCTGCCCGCACCACGGGCCCGCCAGCGCCACCGCCCATCCGCAACCGTCCGTCACTCGCAAGTCCGCTACCCGCAACGTCCGTCACCTGCAACCGTCCGCCACCCGCGCACCGCCTGCCGCCGGTAGAGGGGCCCCATGCACGTCTTCGCCGACGAACTGAACCGCGAGGTGCTCATCTCGTCGTTCCTGTGGATCCTCAAGCTGACCGGCGTGTCCGCGCTGCTCTCCGTGGTCGTCGGCGTGCTGCTCGTCGCGGCCCGGGTCTCGCCGGTGCCGGTGCTGCGCGGCTTCGGTACGGCCTGGGTCAACGTCTTCCGCAACACGCCGCTCACGTTGGTGATCTTCTTCTGCTACTTCGGGCTCTTCGTCAACCTGGGCGTGACCCTCTCCGACGACCTCAACCTGAACAACTACTGGCTGGGCGTGGTCGGGCTGTCGGCGTACACGGCGACCTTCGTCTGCGAGGCGATCCGCTCGGGCATCAACACCGTCCCGGCCGGCCAGGCCGAGGCGGCCCGGGCCATCGGGCTCACCTTCACCCAGACCCTGCGGCTCGTCGTGCTGCCGCAGGCCGCCCGGGCGGTGATCGCCCCGCTGGGCAGCATCCTGATCGCGCTGACGAAGAACTCGACGATCGTCGGCACGATCGGGCTCATCGAGGCGTCGAACGCGATGAAACAGCTGATCAACGACAACGGAGACGCGGTGATCCCGATCTTCCTGGTGTTCGCCGGGGTCTTCGTGGCGATGCTCGTGCCGACCGGGTACGCGTTCGGCTGGCTCTCCCGCCGCCTGGCGGTGAAGCGGTGAGCTCGGTGCTCTACGACCACCCCGGGCCCCGGGCCCGGCGGCGCAACGCCGTCCTGACGGTCGTCTTCGCGGTGGTTCTGGCCGCGCTGCTCTGGGTCGTCTACGACCGGTTCGACGAGCGGGGGCAGTGGGCGGCCGACAAGTGGGAGCCCCTGGTCGACTGGCGCATCTGGAAACAGTTCCTCATCCCCGGCCTGGTCGGCACGGTGCAGGCCGCCGCAGTGGCGATGGTGTTCGCCCTCGCCTTCGGCATCGTCTTCGCCGTGGGCCGGCTCTCCGAGCGCTGGTGGGTCAGCGCGCCGGCAGGTGCCGTCGTGGAGTTCTTCCGCGCCGTCCCGCTGCTTCTGATGATCTTCTTCGTGTTCTACGGCCTGCCCTGGCTGATCCAGGGCCCGGTGTCCGCATTCTGGGCGGTCGTGGTCGGGCTGACCCTCTACAACGGCTCGGTGCTCGCCGAGGCGTTCCGGGCCGGCGTGCTGGCCGTGCCGAGCGGGCAGTCGGAGGCGGCGTACGCCCTCGGCATGCGCAAGAACCAGGTGATGCAGCTGATCCTGGTGCCGCAGGCGGCACGGGCCATGCTGCCGGTGATCGTCAGCCAGCTCGTGGTGCTGCTCAAGGACACCGCGCTGGGCTACATCATCGCCTACCCGGAGCTGCTCCAGCGCATCAACGAGGTGAACGCGAACTTCGCCAACGTGGTGCCGACGGCGCTCGTGGGCGCTGCCGTCTTCATCGGCATCAACGCCGCGCTGACCGTGCTCGCGGGCTGGCTCGACCAGCGGACCAGCCGGCGCGGCCTCCATGCGGCCACCGAGGCCGCCGAGGCGGCCACCGGGCCGCGGGGCATGGGCGCGGCCGGCCTGGGCTGAGTGGGGCTTGCCGGGTCAGCGGGCGATCTCGGTGACCCGCGACTCCCGTACCACCGTGACCCGGATCTGGCCCGGGTAGGTCAGCTCCTCCTCGATCTGCTTCGCCACATCCCGGGCGAGCACGGCCGCCGCAATGTCGTCGATGTCGTCTGGGCGGACCATCACCCGGATCTCGCGGCCGGCCTGCATGGCGAAGACCTTCTCCACGCCGGTCTTGCCGGCGGCGATCTCCTCGATGCGCTCGAGCCGCTTCACGTACGCCTCAAGGCTCTCCCGGCGCGCCCCGGGGCGCCCGCCGGAGCAGGCGTCGGAGGCCTGCGTCAGCACCGCCTCGATGGTCTGCGGCGGCACCTCGTTGTGGTGCGCCTCGATGGCGTGTACGACGCTGTCGGCCTCGCCGAACTTGCGCGCCACATCGGCCCCGATGAGCGCGTGGCTGCCCTCCACCTCGTGGGTGAGCGCCTTGCCGATGTCGTGCAGGAACGCGCAGCGCTTCACCAGCTCGGGCTCCAGCCGCAGCTCGGCGGCCATGATACCGGCGATGTGCGCGGTCTCGATGAGGTGCTTGAGCACGTTCTGCCCGTAGCTGGTGCGGTAGCGCAGCCGGCCCAGCAGGGTCACCAGCTCCGGGTGGATCTCTGTGATGCCCACCTCCACCAGCGCGTCCTCGGCCGCCCGCTGGCACATGCGCTCCACGTCGTGGCGCGCCGCCTCGAAGACCTCCTCGATGCGGTGCGGGTGGATCCGGCCGTCCAGGACCAGCTTCTCCAGAGTGAGCCGGCCGATCTCCCGGCGGACCGGGTCGAAGCAGGATAGCAGGACCGCCTCGGGTGTGTCGTCGATGATCAGGTTCACCCCGGTCACCGACTCGAACGCCCGGATGTTGCGCCCCTCCCGGCCGATGATCCGGCCCTTCATCTCGTCCGACGGCAGATGCAGCACGCTGACCACGCTCTCGGCGGTCTGTTCGCTGGCCACCCGCTGGATCGCGTCCACCACGATGTGCCGGGCCCGCTGGTCCGCCGTGTTACGCGCATCCGCCTCGATGTCCCGGATGAGCAGCACCGCCTCGCGCTTCGCCTGGTTCTCGATGCACTCGACCAGCTCCGCCTTTGCCGCCTCGGCGGTGAGCCCGGCTACCCGCTCCAGCTCGCGCCGGTGCACCTCCTCCGCCTCCGCCAGTGCCGCCTCCCGGGCGGCCAGCATGCTATCGCGCGCGGCCAGCTCGCTCGCTGTGGCGTTGATCCGCCGGTCGCGCTCGGCCAGCCGCTCCGCCTCCTCGGCCAGCCGCCCCTCCCGCTCGTCGAGGCGCTGGTGCCGGCGCTCGGCGTCGGCCGCCTGCTCGCGCGCCGCCGTGGTCAGCGAGGCCAGCTCGCGCTCTCCGGCCCGGCGAGCCGTTGCGCGGGCCTGCTCGGCGTCCTGCCCGGCCTGGCGATGCGCCCGGTCGAGGACCGCCTCGGCCTCGGCGCGAGCCGCGTCGAGCACCCGCTGGGCCTCTGCCCGCGCGGCGCTCGCCTCGGCCTTCGCCGCCGCCGCCTCGGTGCGCGCGGTGGCCGCGACCGCCCGGGCGTCGTCAACGGCCCGCGTGGCCTCCTCGGCCGCGTTACGCAGCACCGCCAGCGACTGGTCGTGCTGCGCCCGCTCGGCCAGGGTCGCCGGGTCTTCGCCGACGGCACCGACTGCGGCCGGCCCGACGACCGACAACCGGCGCAGATAGACCACCCCAACTCCGATGGCGGTCGCGACGAGGACGGCCAGCAGAGTGACTACGGCTACCAGCACCCACTCCACCCCGGACATGCCGTCCTCCACACTCCGTGGCGCGGATGCGCCGCTCGGTGAGATGTCCAACCCCCGGGTAGTGCCTGAAGGTACGGCCCACCTGCGGTGTTCTGCGACACCGCCGGTAGCCGATGGGTGTGGGCGCGGTCGCCCCCGGTCGAGTCGGTAACCCATCGCGGCCGCGTCCCTCGCGCGGCCAACTGATGCCGTACTGTTACGTGAACTATATTGTGCGGTTTGCCCGCGGTGGTCGGACGTTCTCTTGTAGTAACGCCGAGGCTAGGGGCACCGGGCCGGTCCGGTCAAGGACTCATGATCGGGTACCAGCTGGGACGTACAGCACACAGGTCGGTCATTCCGCCCTTGACCTGCGACTCCATAGTGTGGACCGACTAACTACTCACTGTGTCCAATTTTCTATATCGTCGGCCGGGCGGTCGCTCTCCTCCGCGGCAGTGGCGAGTGCCTCCACGTCGATCAGCTCGGCGAGCTCAGCCGTACGGGCGTCGGCGGCCAGCGCCTCCTGAACCACCCGGTACGCCAGCCCGGGTGGATAACCCTTGCGGGCGAGCATGCCGACCAGCCGGCGCAGCAGGACCCCGGGATCGCCGGCCGGGAGGCTGCGCAACCGGCGCGCAACCAGCTGTCGAGCTGTCTCCTCCTCGGTCGAGCCATCGATCTCGGTCAACGCTTCGCCCACCGTGCCCGGGTCCACGCCGCGGCGGCGCAGCTCGCTGGCGAGCGCCCGCCGCGCCAGGCCCCTGCCGTGGTGCCGGCTGGTCACCCAGGCCCTGGCGTACGCCGCGTCGTCCACGATGCCGACCTCGTCGTAACGGTCCAGGACCTCTGCCGCGACGTCATCATCGATGCCTTCCCGCCGCAGGGCGGCGGCCAGCTCGGCCCGGGTGCGCGGGCGGTCGGCCAACAGGTCCAGGCAGATCTGCCGGGCCCGCTCGGCGGGGGGCGGCTGCGAGACCTCGGCCGGGGCCGGCCACATGGTCGGGTCGGCCGACCGGGTGGCCGACCCGCCCGGGCCAGGCGGCACGGCCGTCCCCGGCATCCGGCGCCGGCCCCCGCGCCGAGCCGAGCCGGAGCGCGGCGTGGAGTCGGGTATGGAGTCGCCAGCACCTGGCGCAGGGGCAGCACCGTCGTGCGTCGTTGAGCCCTCGTCGGCACGCCATGTGGACCTGGCGTCCGTCCTGGGTGGGGCAGCGTCCCACCCCCGCCCGGAGCGGGCGCCTCGTCGCCGTCCCGCCATGCTCTGGTCAGAAGTCGACCGGAGGCAGCGCCGGGCCGCCCGCCGCGTCACCAGCGTGGACGCCGACGCCCAGCTTCTCCAGGATCTTCTTCTCGATCTCGGCCGCGACGTCCGGGTTCTCCTTCAGGAAGTTACGCGCGTTCTCCTTGCCCTGGCCGAGTTGGTCACCGTCGTACGTATACCAGGCGCCGGACTTGCGGATGATGCTCTGCTCGACCCCCACGTCGATCAGCGAGCCCTCACGCGAGATGCCCTTGCCATACATGATGTCGAACTCGGCCTGCTTGAACGGGCTGGAGACCTTGTTCTTCACCACCTTCACCCGGGTGCGGTTGCCCACCACGTCGGTGCCGTCCTTGAGGCTCTCGATGCGCCGGACGTCGAGGCGCACCGACGCGTAGAACTTCAGCGCCCGGCCCCCGGTGGTCGTCTCGGGGCTGCCGAACATCACCCCGATCTTCTCCCGGAGCTGGTTGATGAAGATCGCCGTAGTGCCGGAGCTGTTGAGGGCACCAGTGATCTTGCGGAGCGCCTGGCTCATCAGACGGGCCTGAAGGCCGACATGGCTGTCGCCCATCTCGCCCTCGATCTCAGCGCGGGGCACCAGCGCCGCGACCGAGTCGATGACGATGAGATCCAGCGCGCCGGAGCGGACCAGCATGTCGGCGATCTCCAGCGCCTGCTCTCCGGTGTCGGGCTGGGAGACCAGGAGCGCGTCGGTGTCGACACCGACCGCTCGCGCGTACTCGGGGTCGAGCGCGTGCTCAGCGTCGATGAAGGCGGCGATGCCTCCGGACGCTTGCGCGTTGGCGATCGCGTGCAAGGCCAGGCTCGTCTTGCCGCTCGCCTCAGGGCCGTAGATCTCCACGATCCGGCCGCGTGGCAACCCCCCGATGCCGAGTGCGACGTCGAGCGCGATCGACCCGGTAGGGATGATCGCCATGGGGGTGGCCGGTCGCTCCCCGAGCCGCATCACCGACCCCTTGCCGAACTGCTTCTCGATCTGCGCGAGCGCGAGGCCCAGTGCCTTCTCGCGGTCAGGCGCTGCTGCCATTGCTGCCACCCCTGTATTCGCGGTCTTCGCGGGCGTCTTCCCGGATGAGCTTTTCGTCACGCGGTCACGCTAGGCGCTGGGTGCGACAGAAAACAGCCGCCGTGCCTAGCTTGTGGACGAGAACTACCCGTTCCTGTGGACAATACCCGTACACCTGTACGATGCCACACGCGACACGCCGGAGGGACTCGGCTGTGTGGCCCAAGCTGCGGGCTCAAGCTGCGGGCTCAAGATGCAGGCCCGAGCTGTGGGCTGGAGCTGCGAGGCGAGAGCGCGACCGGGCGGCCGCGACGGGGGGCGCGAGACCGCGACGGGGGACGAGACCGCGACGGGGCGGCCTACCGCAGCCGGGGTGGCACGCGCTCCGGGTAGGCCGCGCAGACCGCCCGCCACACCACGACGGTGTCCTCTCCGTCCCGCAGCGCCTGGGCGATCGTGCGCCCGCCTAGCTGGGGTAGCACCTGGTCAGCAGCGATGCTGGCCGCGTAGCCTCGCCCGAACGCCTGCTCCAGGCGAGTCCAGAAGTCGGTCAACCGCACCGGCTCATCCTGCCCCACCCCCGGCCCGCCAGCGCAGCGCCACCACCACCAGCGGCCCGGTGGCGAGCGCAGCGAGCAGCGTGAGCGCCGGGTACCCGGCCCACTGCACAACGACCCCGGACAGCGCGCCGGCCAACGCTCCCGCCAACCCCATCACCAGGTCGGACAGGCCCTGCACGGCGGGGCGTACGGCCCCGGCCACCGACTCGCTCAACAGGGTGGAGCCGGCCACCATGGTCCCGGACCAGCCCAGGCCCAGCAGGGCGAGGCCGGCCGAGAGCCGCACCGTGTCGTGACCGGCGGTGCCCGCGACCAGGCAGGCGACCAGCAGCAGCCCGAGCCCGCCGAGCACCACGGCACGCCGCCCGAGCCGGTCGGCGAGCCACCCGACAACCGGTGAGAGCGCATACATGCCGGCGATGTGCACGCTGATCACCACCCCGACGATGCGCAGCACGTCCGCCGAGTCGTGAGAATGTCCGATGTGGACAGGCGTCATGGACATCACGCCGACCATGACCAGGTGCCCCACCGCCACCGCGGCGAGGCCGAACCGGGCGGCCGGGCGCTCTCCCACCAGCCGCAGGGCCGCGGCCATGCCGGCCGGCGCAGCCCCAGACCCAGCCACACCGGCCGGCGCCGCGGCGGGGCCGGCGTGCGCCGGCCAGTCCTGCGCCCGTCCCGCAGCCAGCTCCGCAGCGCGGCTCAGCAGCAACGGGTCAGGGCGCAGCAGGACCAGCAGGACGGCCCCCGCGAACGTGAACGCGACGGCGCTGAACACGAACGGGCCGGCCAGCTCCGGCAGGTCGAGCGGCCGGACCGCGGCGTCGGCCGGGGCGACCAGGTTCGGCCCGGCAACGGCACCGACCGTGGTAGCCCAGACGACCAGGGACAGGTGCCGTGCCCGCCGTCCCGGCTCCGCCAGGTCCACGGCCGTGTACCGGGCCTGGAGGTTGGCCGCCGTCCCCCCGCCGAAGAGGAGCATGCCGGCGAAGAGCAGCGGCACCGAGCGGGTCACCGCAGCCGCCACGACCACCAGCGCGCCCGCGCCGCCGATGCCGTACGCGACGGCGAGGCCCGGCCGGCGTCCCCGCGCCCGCGTGAGCCGGGTGACCGGCACCGCGAGCAGGGCGGCACCGACGACCGCGGCGCTGAAGGCCAGGCCGGACACGCCCGCGCCGCCCAGCCCGGCGCCGAGCAGGGCGGCGACGGAGATACCGATGGCCACACCCACGCCGCCGATGATCTGGGTGCAGAAAAGGATCGACAAGGTACGCCGCTGGGCCGCGGCCACCTGGGCGGGTGACGGCGCGACTACCGGCGGCGCAGAGGTCATCGAGCTCCCGTACAGGTGAAAGGTGCGCGCTGGCGGCAGGTCGGGCGTGGCCGCAGGCTACAGGCCCAGTCCCCGTCCGACGATCTCCTTCATGATCTCGGTCGTGCCGCCGTAGATCGTCTGGACCCGGCTGTTGAGCCAGGCCTTGGCGACCGGGTACTCAAGCATGTAGCCGTACCCACCGTGCATCTGCAGGCACCGGTCGGCCACCTTGTTCTGCAGCTCGGTGGTCCACCACTTGGCCTTGGCCGCGTCGGTCACCGACAGCCGGCCGGCGTTGAACTCGGCCACGCAGTGGTTGAGGAACGTGCGGGCGATGGTCACCTCGGTGTCCAGCTCCGCCAGCACGAACCGGTTGTGCTGGAACTTGCCGATCGGCCGCCCGAAGGCCTCCCGGGTGCGGGCGTACTCCAGCGTCAGGTCCAGGATCCGCTCGGCCGCGGCGACCGCGGCCACCGCGATGCTGAGCCGCTCCCGCGGCAGGTTGCCCATCAGGTGGTAGAAGCCGTGGTTCTCGGTGCCGATCAGGTTGGTCGCCGGCACCCGGCAGTCGTCGAAGAAGAGCTCCGCGGTGTCGTTGGCCTTGAGCCCGATCTTCGCCAGCCGCCGCCCCCGGCTGAAGCCCGGCGCGCCGCGCTCCACGGCGACCAGGCTCACGCCGTGCGCACCCTGGTCGGGCGCTGTCTTCGCGACCACGACGACGAGGTCGGCCTGCTCGCCGTTGGTGATGAACGTCTTCTGGCCGTTGAGCACGTACTCGTCGCCGTCGCGCACCGCGCTGGTACGCACGCCGGCCAGGTCGCTGCCGGCCCCGGGCTCGCTCATCGCGATCGCGGTGACCATGTCGCCGCTGCAGAAGCGGGGCAGCCAGCGCTGCTTCTGCTCCGGCGTGCCCAGCTCGGTCAGGTACGGCGCCACCACGTCGTTGTGCAGCCCGAACCCCAGGCCCGACACACCGACCGCGACGATCTCCTCCACCAGCACCGCGTTGAACCGGAAGTCGCGCTGGCCACCGCCGCCGTACTCCTCGTCGACGTCCATGCCGAGCAGGCCGGCCTTGCCGGCCTTGCGCCACACCTCGCGGTCGACGATGCCGGCCACCTCCCACTCGTCGTGGTACGGCGCGGCCTCCCGCTTGAGAAAGTCCCGGCAGAGGGCGCGGAACTCCTCGTGAACCGGCTCATAGAGGTGCTGTTCCATGCGGGAAGTCTGCCACCGAAGCGGCTGCGGCGTTACCGCCAGACCGGACAGATCGGGTGACCGGCCGGGTCCGCGTACAACCGGAACCGCCCTCCCCGCCGGGGAGCCGGCGGGCGCCCGGGGCGAGGACGGCGGGCCCGGCCGCAGCGGCCCTACGTCCAGGTGACCGTCACCCGCCCCGACATCGTGGTGACCTCGGCCGTCGCCGACCTGAACGCGGTGCCGGTGAGCACCGGCCGGAAGATCCGCTTCAGCGCCACGCTCCCGGCTCCCGGGGCTGCGCCGGTCACGTCGATGTTGCCGTACGCCCCGTTGTCGGGCTGCTCGCCGTGCTCGTTGGAGCCCTGGGCGCTGCTCGTGCTGACGACCACCGCAGCCCCACCGCCCGGCGGGTAGGTCACCGTGACCGCCGTGCTCCGCGGGACCTGCGCGTTCGGGGCCGGCGAGGTCAGCGTCGGCCGGGCGGGCGCCGGGACGTCGACCGCGACCGTCGTGCCCCCGTGCTGGTAGGTGAAGTGGTACAGCTGGCCGGGGGCGCGCAGCGGGACGCGCTCGGCGTACGCGTTGCCGAGCAGGGCGTTCTGCGTCAGGCTGACGCCGTCGCAGGTGGCGATGTTGGTGCCCACGTTGGCCGCCTGGCCGCCGGACAGGAACTGCATCCCGACGATGACCTTCCCATCGGTCGGGTTCGGCTCGAGGTCAAGGATGATGATCTTGAGGTCCAGCGCGCCCGGTGAGGTGTCGGACGGCGTCGCCGGCTCGCACGAGCCGCCGGACACCACGATGAGCGCGACAGAAACCGCCACGATGCGCCCAAGAGCTCGTCGATCCACTGCGTCCACCCCCAGAAGGTGGCCCAGCCTGCCGGGCCACTGGTGGCAACATAACGATCGGCTGCTCCCGCCGGTGTCGGCCAGCCAGGGCCCTGCCGTCGGATCGCTGACTGGAGAGGTCAGCCGTGACCGCCCAGCGCCAGCTCAACGGCCCGGTCCGGGTCGGTGGCGTGCACGATGCCCGGCACCGGGGCCCCGTCGCGGTCGACCAGCCGCCAGCCGTCCAGCCATACCACCGGCACCCCGCCCCGCCGCATGGCGAGGGCGACCTCGCTCAGGGTGCCCCAGGATCCGCCCACCGCGACCACCGCGTCGGCGCTCCACACGATGACCGCGTTGCGGGCCTGGCCCAGCTGGGTGACCACAGCCACCGAGAGGTCGGGCGAGGCACCTTCCCTGGTCGCGCCGGGCAGGACCCCGACCACCAGCCCGCCGACGGAGCGCGCTCCCGCGGCAGCCGCGGCCATCACGCCGGTGCCGCCGCCGCACACCACCACCGCGCCCCGCTGGGCGAGGAGCCGACCGACCTGGTACGCGGCGACCGCCTCCGGCTCGGTGCAGCTGGCCGGCCCGCAGACCGCGACCTGCACCGCCACGCCAGGCTCCTCTCCCAGCCGCCGGCGTCCCTCCGGCCCGGGCCGCCGCAGCCTACCGGCGACCCGGGCCGGCGGGCCTACTCGAACCGGCTCGACAGGTAGTCGTAGCAGCTCGGCATGTTGTTGATGAGCTTCTCGGCGTCGGCCCGCACCGCGGCGAGCTCGGCCCGCGCCGCAGCCGGGTCGAGGTGTGCCAGCGCCGGCCGCGGCCGGCGCGGCTGGAAGCCGAGCCCGAGCAGCATCGTGTTCCACGAGTACAGCTCGAACCCGTGGTAGTGGGGGTAGATGCCGCTGTTGTCGAGCAGGTGCGAGGAGGCGGTGTCGAGCCGCGCGCCCAGGCCGTCCGGGATCGGGCGCACCTTCGCCTCCTTCCAGTACGGCGTGTCGTTGCGCTGCGCCGCCCGGTAGTGCAGGACGAGGAACTCCTTGACCCCGTCCACCACCTGCGCCACCCGCGCGTTGTAGCTATCGGCCAGCGTCGGGTCGAAGCGCCCGTCCGGGAAGTACCGCACCAGCTGCTCGATGCCGTGCTGGATGAAGAAGATGCCGGTGGACTCCAGCGGCTCGACGAACGCGCTGGACAGGCCGATGGCCACGCAGTTGCCCACCCACGAGCGCTCGTTGCGCCCGATCCGCATGCGGATGTGGTTGGCCGGCAGGTCGTCCTGCCCGGGTGCGGCGAAGGCGCGCAGGGTCCGCTCCGCCTCCTCCGGGCTGCAGAAGTCATCGGCGTAGACGTAGCCGGTCCCGTCGCGGCCCAGCAGCGGGATGTTCCAGATCCAGCCGGAGTCCATCGCGGTCGCCGTGGTGTACGGCCGCATGCCGGTGACCGCCTGGTCCCGGGGCACCCGCAGGGCCACGGCCCGGTTGTTGGGCAGCACGTCCTGGAACGAGTGGAACCGCTCGCCGAGCGTCTGGTTGATCAGCAGCCCGCGGAACCCGGTGCAGTCGATGAACAGGTCACCGGTGAGGTCGCCGTGCTCGCGGGTGCGCAGGTGGCTGATCCAGCCGCGCTCGTCCCGGGCGACCTCCAGCACGTCGTCGACGACCCGGCGCACGCCACGGCGTACCCCGTAGTCGGCGAGGAAGTCCGCGAGCAGGCTCGCGTCGAAGTGGTACGCGTACGGGAACTGTGCCCGCTGCTCGGCCAGCGCGGCCTGGCCCAGCGGCCCGCCGAGCTGTGCCGCGAAGAGGCTGCCGTCAAAGGTGCGCGGGGCGCGCTCGGCCTCGCACAGGTGCGGGATGACGAAGCAGTCGCGGTCGAACGCGTCCCCCCGGTCGTCCAGGTGCAGCCACCAGTCGGCCAGCTCGAACCCGTCGACCGACCGGTAGCGCTCGAACGGGTGGTAGAAGTGGTGGCCAACGGCGCGCCAGTCCTGGAACCTGATCGCGAGCTTGTACGAGCCGGCGCACGACGGCATCCACTCCTCCTCGGCGAGCCCGAGGTGGTCGAAGAAGTGCCGTACCGTGCTGAAGGTCGCCTCGCCGACGCCGATGGTCGAGACCCGTTCCGATTCGATGAGGGTGACATTCACGCGGTGGGCGAACGCCGCCTTCAGGTAGGTGGCGCTCATCCAGCCGGCGGTCCCGCCGCCGACGATCACCACTGATTTCACCATCAAGCCTCCTGACGTTGTCGATGCCATGACTCAGGTCCACTCCGTACCGCCAGCCCCTCGGCGCCTCTCGCGGACCTGCTCAATGGCTGGCGGGGCCGTCGAGCAGGGTAGCGGTCGGCGCGCCGCCGCGTAAGCCGACCATGGCCGGGCGCAAGCCCCTGACCTGCGACGAGACCGTAAGGCTTGCGGTCTGGGCACGCGGACAGGAAAGTTCATTCGGAGGGCATCGATGACTGACCCAACGGCTTTGCGCCATGACCTGCTCGAAGAAGTTCTCGCCCGGACAGCCATACCAGACGAACAGGTCGCCGCGGCGCTCCGTACGGTGCCCAGGCATGTCTTCCTGCCGGAGGTGCCGCTGGAGTCGGTGTACCGCGACGATGCGATCGTAACCAAGCGCGGCCCGGACGGCCTACCGACCAGCTCGTCCTCCCAGCCCTCGATCATGGCGATCATGCTCGACCAGCTCGGGCTCGCGCCCGGCCAGCGGGTCCTCGAGGTCGGCGCGGGCACCGGCTACAACGCCGCCCTGATGGCCCACATCGTGGGCCCGGCCGGCGAGGTGGTCACGGTCGACATCGACCACGACGTGGTGGCACGGGCACAGGCCGGGCTCGCCGCGGCCGGCTTTCCGGGGGTACGGGTCGTCTGCGCCGACGGCAGCGAAGGGTTTGCGCCGCGGGCGCCGTACCACCGGATGATCGCGACCGTCGGGGTATGGGACCTGGCGCCGGCGTGGCTGGACCAGCTGGCCCCGGACGGTCGCCTGGTGGTGCCCCTTGACCTGCGTGGCGCGCAGGTCTCGGTGGCGTTCGAGCGCGCCCCCGACGGGCACTGGGTGAGCCGGTCCCTGGCGCCGTGCGGGTTCATGCGGATACGTGGCGCCATGGCAGGGCCTGACCTGGTACGCGTGCTCGACCGCGAGGCCGGCCTGGCGCTGATGACGCAGCAGCCGGACGGGCTGGACCCCCACGGCCTGCGCCACGCGCTGGACACACCGCCGGTCGAGCTCGCCACCGGCGTGAGCGCCGAGCCGATGGATCTCTTTGACGGCATGGCCCTGTGGCTCGCCGTGCACGAGCCCCGCTGCTGTGGCCTCTCCGAGAACCGCCCGGCCGGGCCGCCGACGGACCGGCCGACAGAGCCGGCCCGGCTGGGGTACGCGATCTTCGGCGCGCCGGGCTGGCGGATGACGGTCGGCGTGGCCGAGGGCGCCAGCCTCGCCGCACTGGCCCGCGGTCCCGAGGGCCCTGACGGCCGCCTGGTGAACGTCTACGGGTACGGCCCGGCCGGTCACCGGCTCGGCACCGACCTGGTCCGCCTGGTCCGCGCCTGGGCGGATGCGGGAAGGCCCATGACGTGGGGGTTGCACATCGATGCGTACCGGCGGTTGGGGGGCACGGCCACAGTGCCCGACCCGAACGGTCGGCCGGTCATCGAGAAGACGCATGTCCGGCTCGTGCTCTCCTGGCCCGCAAGCCCTGGCCCCCGGCTGTCCTGAGGAGGACATCGCGCCTGGTCCGGGGAAGCTACGTTTACCCCCGCGCATGCCCAACGGAGCAGCAGGGGAAGCATGACCGACTGGTACCCGAACCCGCCCTACCCGGCTAGCGGGCCGCCGCCCTACGGTCCACCCGGTGGCTATGTAGCTCCGCCGCAGCTGCCGGGGTACTCCACCGACCCCCTCATCAGCCCGGACTACAACGGCTGGTGGAGCCGTGGCCTGTTCATCGTCAAACGCGGCTGGAGACCGCTGGCGGCGCTCCAGGCGGTCGGCGTGGTCCTGTCGCTGCTGGTGCAGGCGCCGGTCCTCGCCTACGCGGCGGTGGTGTCGGACGACCTGGGCACCGGGCTCGAGACGCCGGATCCGGCCACGCCGTCGGACCTGGCGCCGATGTTCGGCGTGTTCGGCTTGACGCTCATGGGGGTGTTTGTCTCCCTCATCCTCGCCGCGATGGTGACGGTCGCGACCGTCCACATTGGAGTCTCGGTCGCAGTCGGTACGGAGGTACGGATCGCTGACGCGCTGCTCCTCGCGGCGAGGCGGGCCTTTCCGCTGCTCGGGTGGCAGCTGCTCGCGGCCCCGATCTACCTGGTCGCGCTGTGCCTGTGCGTCCTGCCGGTCCTCTACGTCGGGGCCGTCTTCGTCGTGCTGCCGGTGGTCGTGGCGGTCGAGCGTACGAACGTCATCAGCCGCTGTTTCTCGCTGTTCCACGGCAACCTCGGCTCGTCCGTCGCCCGGATCGCTACGATCATGGGGCTCGGCCTCGCCGGTAGCCTGGCGGGTGTCCTGACCGGCGGCCTGGGCGACGGGTTGGTGCAGCTTGCGGTGCCAGACACCAGCGGCGTGGTTGGCGGGTCCGTCGTCTCCACGTTGCTGGGAGTGCTGACCAGCGGCGCGCTGGCGGTCCTGCTCACGCCGCTGGCGCTCACGGCGTACGCGGACATGCGCGCCCGCGTTGAGCCGGTCAACACCATGGTGATCGCCCAGGAGCTCAACATCGTGCCGCCAGCGCCAGGGCAGGCCGGCACCGCGCCGCCAGCGGCAGATCCTTGGCAGTCGTGGCCGTCATGGCCGGCTGGGCCGACGGATCCGCCTCCGCCGCCTCCACCGCTGAGGCCCCCCACGCCGCCACCGGGCTGAGCGGCGATGTCGGGCGAGTGGCTCCTTGACGAGCTGGCGTACGCAGGCCGGGAGCACCTCGACCCAGCCTTCGTCGCCGGGTACGACCGCAAGCAGGGCCGTCCGGACCCGGCGCCGGACCTGGCCGTCCTCCAGGCGTACGGGTTGGGCAGCACGTCGACGGTCATCGACCTCGCCGCCGGCACCGGTCAGTTCGCGCTGGCTGCGGCTGGCCGTTTCGGCCGGGTCATCGCGGTCGAGATATCGCCGGCAATGCTCGCGCTGCTGCGCGCGCATGCGGCCCGGGCGCCCGGTCTGCAGGTCGTCGAGGCAGGCTTCCTCACCTACGAGCACCTGGGGCCGCCCGCCGACGGCGTCTACACGCGTAACGCCCTGCACCAGCTGCCGGACTTCTGGAAGGCACTCGCCCTTCACCGGATCGCCCAGGTGCTACGGCCGGGCGGCATCCTGCGGGTACGGGACCTGATCTACGACTTCGCGCCGGCGCAGGCCCACGACGTCTTCCAGGGATGGCTGGCGAATGCGGCCGTCGACCCGGCGGACGGGTACACCGCTGAGGACTACGCCGAACATATCCGTACCGAGCACAGCACCTACCGCTGGCTCTTCGAGCCGATGCTCACGGCCGCGGGTTTCGAGATCGTCTCCGCCGGGTTCCGTGGGCAGCTCTACGGCGCATACACCTGCGTCAAGCCTTAGGAACCTCACCGTGCGCCTGGTGAGCTACACCTGGCCTTAGGGCCGGTCCGTGAAGCGGGGTTGGACGATAGTCCGGAGCAGCGCGAAGAAACCAAGGCCGACGGCGCCGGCGACGATGATGAGCACGCCGCGTTGCCACCAGCTCAGGCCGGACGCTGTGGCGCCGATGGCGCTGCCACCGAGGACGGCAATGATGGCGGTGAAGACGCCCAGGATCTCCACGGTACGGAACAGGCCCTCGGACATGGCCCGCCGCATCTCCGCCATCTGAGCTGCAACCATAGCCTCGAGCGCGCGACGTGCGGCGGAGAGCTGGTCCTGCGCGGCCTGTCGAGCGGCGGCTGCCTGTTCATCGATGGCCTGCTCGGCAAGAATGAGCTCCCTTTCCTGCAGGATTCGGACGCGGTCCTGTACCTGTAGTGGCGGTATCTTCTGCAGGCACTCGTCCGCGACGCGCAGTGCGTCATCGTAACGACCTAGCCTGCGCAGCGCGTATGCCTTGCGGTACAGCAGATCGGGGCTGGGCGACCGGGCCAATGCGGGACGGGCCAGTAGCTGGAGCATCTGTTCGCCTTGGTTCGGCAGCCCGCGCGACAGGCGTAGCCCCTCCACGAGGCTCAGATTGACCCGGTAGTCGTCACCGGCCACTTCCAGCAGACGCCGCATATGGTCCGGTCCACTCGGGTCACCGCCGGCCAGCAATGCAAAGACGTGGTACACGCGCGAGTACGGATCGAGATTATCGACTGGGGTGTCGAGATCAGCGAAGCACTGCTCCATCGCCTCCCATCGGTACGCCAGCCGTTGCGCGATCAGGTGCAGGTGGAGCAAGGCACGCCCGGAGATGGCCAGCGGCCCTCGAGACCTGATCATTTCGGTGCTGATGGGGTTGGGCTTGTCGGCCAGGTAAGCCTGGAAGCCGACCTCAGCACAGACGCCGGCCGACTCCTGCCATGTTGCCTTTCCCTGTTCCAGCCATGACACGATCGTGGTGACCCAGCGGTTGTCCGGGTAGGCCAGCTTGCCGATGGCGTCCATGCTCGCCAACCGCCATAGCGCCGCGCGGGCCCGGCTTGCGCTCGCTGGTAGCGAGCAGAGTTTCGCCACAATATAGTCCTGAGCTTGCGGCAGGCTCAGCAATGCCTCCGCGGGTGCGCGCCGGTGTTCCTCATCCGTCGCAAAATAATGCTCAAAAGCCGCGTTCAGCTCTTCCTCGACCGGGCGACGTGGCATGGGTACATGGTGGGACATAATGATCTCTCTTCGATCAGCTAGGCGCACGGACCGGAGGGCCAAACTGCGGAGCGACAACCTATATACACATTGTGTCATGGGCGTATAACAATAGATGGCGGCCAACATGGCAGCGCACCGCGCCAAAAGCCTTCCGGCGGCCGGCGTAGCAGTCGATGGCGCAGCCAGGACTGGCCGTGGTACCGGGCACGCCCTGGCCAGCCGACCCGCCTGGTTGGCTAGCCGAGTAGCTGGTCCCGGTGCTGCCATGCGGCCCGGAGGCTGAAGGCCGTCTCCGGAGCGGTCCGATCCATCGCGCAAAGCTCCTCGATAATCTCTTTAGTAAGGGGAACGTGGACCGTCGGTCGAGATCTTCCTATCCGCAGCACCGAGCCTTCGTCGTTGACGTGGACGAGGCCAGCGAAGATCTCGTCGAAGACCTCGGCATCGAACACCGCGATGGTCTCAACCGCACCCCACAGGTCGAGTGCGCTCACGCCGACCCCAAGGCAGTACACGCGCACCCCGCCGCAGGCACGGGCGGCGTCAAGGGACCGCAGTGGCTCGGCCTGGTAGTCGGCTCCGGCTCCGTCGCCCGCGTGCTCCGGGTTTCCGAGAAGCTCCTCGGAGAACTCGCGCATCATGTTCCGCCAGAGGTCGAAGTCTGCCGAGTGGTCGACGGTACGCACCGTGGACGGCTGGAAGACGCCTGCGGGCATGACGCCGACCACGCCGCCGGAGGTGGCCACGCTATCCGCACTGCGGTTGTGCAGAAGTACGCTGGCCGACATCCGGTCCTTCCGGATGGTAAGCGTGTTTATCGAGAGGAGCAGGGCCCTTCGGCGCAGGTTGAACGGGTCGCCGATGGCGGTCCGTAGGCGCAGGCCCCGCCAGCTTGCAGCGGCCACCTCCCCGCCGTTGGTGAGGTGTGTAGCAGCACTTTCATGAGCGGCTGCCTCGCAGATGTCTATCCCGTCAAAATAGTTCATATAGCCGAAGCTGAGATGCCCTCGAGAACCGGAGAAGGCCACATCGAGCAGGCGCCAGCATGGCCGGTTCTCGAAGAGCTTGGGCCGGGCGATGTCCCGCACCGCATGGCTGTACCGGGTGAAGCGTTGGTCCGGACCACGCAGCGGCCGCACGTGGCTGGTGACCTCCTCGCTACCGTCGAGCTCCGGCGGCTCGACGGCCGGCGCAAGGGACAGCTCAATGTCTGCGAGGTCCAGGAGCGACGCGGGAGTCCACCCAGGATGCAGCAGCATGCCGGCGGTCCGCTGGACCTCCGATGGATAAAGGTGGGCCACAGTCTTCGCGAGTGCTGAACGGCGTACGCCCATCGCCCGACGCGTATAGAGCCACTCCCGCTGGCTCGCGACCACTCTCGGGTCAGTCTCCACCGGTGTGTCGTCATCAAGGCCCAGGACATCGCCGGTGCCGACCGAGGGGCCAGCGGCGCGGTGGCCGGCGGAAGCGGCTCGCTGCCGGGTCAGGCCGAGGTCCGCGGGGGCCACCCCGAAGTGCTCCGCCAGCAGCTGGCTGTGCAGCCGCGATGGCTGCACCACTCCGCGCTCCCACCGGCTGACGTGGTTGCCGGTGATCGCTGTCGGCTCACCCCGCCGGGCGGCGAGCGCGTTCAGCGCCGCAGCGGTCTGCTCCTGCGTCTCGGCTCTCGCGTCCCGCACGTTATAGAGGGCGACGTTCGGCTTCGCGTCACGTCTGTCTTTCAGCATTGCCATCCCTCTGGCCCATGGGCAGACCCAACTCGTACAAGAAGCGATGCCACCAGATGCCTAGCGAGTGCCTAGCAGCTGCCCCACCGGTGCCCCGAACGTGGTCTGGGACCTCCGGACCAACCAGCGTTGACTGTCTGCGCCAGCCGGGAAGGCATGGACTGTGGTGGCGCCACTGATCCCCGCCGCGGCCGCCTGCTCTCCCACTGAGCCACCCCTCATCCGCTCATCTGACCACAGCACGAGCCGGCACCCCCCAACGCCGCTCACATCGACGAGAGAGGCACCCGCGGGCGGCGAGCCAATGCTGCCCTGTGCCACCCGGCCGGTGGGTGCATAGCGCAGCCCGATCTCGCCGACCAACCACAACCCGGCCAAACGTGACCAAGACCATGTCGCACAGGATGTCTGATGGCATGAGTTCGAATTACCTACTATCGTAGCGATCCCACCTCGCTTGCCATGTCCCGGACCTGGGAGGCCCCGGCGTGCTCGCCGACGACTTCTTCCGCATAGCCCACTCCGACAGCACCGGCCGGCCCCGGCTGCACACCCGCGCGGCCGGGGTCGGGCTCGGCGCCGCCCTGCTCGCCGAGCTGATGCTCGACCACCAGCTGACCGTCGATGACGGCCAGCTGGTGGTCGTCGACCGGCAGCTCCCCGACGACGCGCTGGCGCACACCGTCCTCGAGCAGCTCGTCGCCGAACCGCATCACCGCAGGGTCCGCACCTGGCTGGACTTCCTGAGCCGGACCGCGCCCGAGGCCGTGGGCGACCGGCTGGTCCGGGCCGGCCACGCCACCCGCCGCACGTCCCGCTGGCGGCGCGGCACGTTCTTCGTACCCACCGACATGTCTGCCGCCGCGTGGCCGGAGGCCCGGCTGCGGATGCTGCTCAGCGGGCGCGGCCGGTGGACCTGGCCGGACGTGGTGCTGGTCGGCCTGGTCGGCGCCACCGGCCTGGCCCGGCAGGTGCTGTGGGACATCGAGCCGGTCACCCGCCAGCACCGTGCCGAGGTGCTCGGCTGGCTGGCGCCGGACCTGCGCGAGCTGGTCGCGCAGACGGAAGCCGCCGTCGGCGACGCGGTGCTCAGCCACCGCACCTGAACCCGTACCCGCAAGAAGTTCCCATCCCAACCAGATCGGAGTCGCTTCTCATGACCAGGACCGCATCGCCGGTCGCCCAGAGCAACCTGTCCCGAACCCTCGCCGACGGCCGGCTCGGCGTGCCGGCCGTCGTTTTCTTCGTGCTCTCCGCCGCGGCACCGCTCACGGTCACCGCCGGGGTGATACCGACCGGGTACGCCGTCACCGGCGTCACCGGCATCCCGCTGGCCTTCCTTGTCGTCGCCGTCGTGCTCGCGCTGTTCTCCGTCGGCTACGTCGCGATGGCCCGGCACGTCGCCAACGCTGGCGCGTTCTACGCCTACATCGCCCGCGGCCTGGGGCGCCCGGCCGGTGTCGGCGCCGCCTGGGTCGCGCTGCTCGCGTACAACCTGCTCCAGGTCGGGTTGTACGGCGCGGTCGGCGCCGCGGCGACGCCGCTGCTCGACCAGTGGCTGGGCATCGCTCCGCCCTGGTGGGGCAGTGCCGTGCTGGCGTGGGCGCTCGTCGCGGTCCTCGGCGTGCTGCGGGTCGACGTCAACGGCACCGTCCTCGCGGTCCTGCTGGTCGCCGAGGTCGGGGTCGTCGGGCTCTACGCCGCCGCCAACCTCGCCCACCCGGCCGGCGGAGTGGTCACTGTGGACACTCTGGCGCCGGGCAACCTGCTCGTCCCCGGGGTGGGCGCGATCCTCGCCCTGGCCGTGCTCGGGTTCGTCGGCTTCGAGTCCGCGGTCGTGTTCAGCGAGGAGAGCCGCAACCCCCGCCGTACCGTGCCCACCGCCACCTACCTCTCGGTGGTCCTCATCGCCGTGATGTACGCCCTCGCGTCCTGGGCGATGACCGTGGCGACCGGGCCGGACCGGGTCGTCACGGCAGCTGCGGAGCAGGGCCCGGAGCTGGTGTTCAACCTCGCCGCCGGCCAGCTCGGCCAGCCGTTCGCCGACATCGGCCACGCGCTGTTCCTGACCTCGCTGCTGGCCGCCATGATCTCCTTCCACAACACCACCGCGCGGTACATGTTCGCCCTCGGCCGGGAGCAGGTGCTTCCGGCCGCGCTGGGGCGCACGTCGCGGCGTACCGGTGCACCCAAGGTCGGGTCCCTGGTGCAGAGCGCCATCGGGCTGGCGGTCATCGTGACCTACGCGGTCGCCGGCTGGGACCCGCTGGTCCAGCTGTTCTTCTGGTGCGGCACCAGCGGCGGCATCGGCGTCCTGCTGCTGGTCGCCGCCACCTCGGTCGCCGTGGTCGCCTTCTTCGCCCACTGCCCGGCGGGGCTGCCGCTGTCGCGCCGCCTGGTCGCGCCCGCGCTCGCCGCCGGCGCCCTCGGCGTCGTGGTGACGCTCGCCGTTGCCAACATCGACACGCTGCTCGGCGTCTCTCCCGACTCGCCGCTGCGCTGGGTCGTACCCGGTGGTTATCTCGCGGCGGCCCTGGTCGGTGTGGGCTGGGGGCTGGCGCTGCGGTCGGCCCGGCCGGAGGTCTACGCGACCATCGGCCTCGGCGCCAAGAGCGCCGTGCTCCGGGTCCCGGCACGCCCGGCCAGCCCTGCGGAGAAGCCGGCGGTGGGCCGGTGAACGCCGTACCGGTCGTCCAGGCCGGACCCGCAGATACGCCGGTGGTCGCGGCGCTGGTCGCAGAGGCGTTCGAGCCGCTCGCGGTCGCGCACTGGCTCGTCCCCGACTCGTCCGCCAGGCAGGCGGTGCTCGCCGCGGACATGGCCATCCTGGTCGAGCACGCGCTGGAGTTCGGCCATATCGACATGGTCGAGGACCGGTCCGCGGTGGCGGTATGGTTCCGGCGCGGGGTCGAGCCGGTCCCGCCACCCCTGGCGTACGAGCGCCGCCTGGCTCTCGCGTGCGGCCCGTGGAGCGACCGGTTCCGCATCCTCGACGCGGTCTTCGAGGCGCACAAGCCCCGGGCGCCCCATCACCATCTGGCCTTCCTCGCCGTCACCCCGCAGCTGCAGGGCACCGGCCTCGGCAGCGCCCTGCTGCGGCACCACCATCGTTACCTGGACCGACACCGGATCCCGGCCTATCTGGAGGCGAGCAGCGTGCGTAGCCGCTACCTCTACCGGCGGCACGGCTACCTGGCCGGGCCACAGTTCACCCTGCCGGAGGGGCCTCCACTGTGGCCGATGTGGCGGGAGCCGATCGGTTAGGACCGGCGTGGGGCGGAGCCTGCCTGCTACGGGCCGGCTCCGCCCCTTGTCTCACTCATGCTCGCCGGCAGAACCAGCCAGTACGGCTCCCAGCAGGGCTGTGAAGGAGGGGACCTACCTGCCTACGTATGGGCGCAAAAGCCATTGGACAAGCAGGTCCGCCATGACGATCGTTGGCGGCATGCAGCAGGAGGAGATCTGGGACGTGGAGGCCGCCCAGCGTTACGACACACCGGGCACTGGCATGTTCGCGCCTGAGGTCCTGGGGCCGACCGTGGACCGCCTCGCCGAGCTCGCGGGTGGGGGGCGGGCGCTCGAGCTCGCTATCGGAACCGGCCGCGTGGCCGTCCCGCTCGCCGAGCGGGGAGTGCCCGTCACCGGTATCGAGCTGTCCCTGCCGATGATCGACCAGCTGCGCACGAAGGTGGACGAGGCAACGATCCCGGTGGTCGTCGGCGACATGGCGACAGCCCGCGCTCCGGGCACGTACGCGCTCGTCTACCTCGTCTACAACACGATCTCCAACCTGCTCACCCAGGCCGAGCAGGTCGCGTGCTTCCGCAATGCCGCCCGCCACCTCACCCCCGGTGGCCGGTTCGTGATCGAGCTCTGGGTGCCCGAGCTGCCTAGGCTCCCACCGGGTCAGCAGGCCGTCGTCTTTCATGCTGAGCCCGGCTACATCGGCTTGGACACGTACGACGTGCTGCGCCAGCACATCGTCTCGCACCACCTCAGGTTCGACGAGAGCCGGCAGGCTCGACTGTTCCGCAGCCCACACCGCTACATCTGGCCGGCTGAGCTCGACCTCATGGCTCAGCTGGCCGGGTTCGAGCTGGAGACCCGGCATGCGGACTGGGCTGGCGCCGAGCTCACCGCCGGGTCGCGGTCCCACGTGTCCGTCTACCGCCTCCCGCCGGACCACTAGTCTCGCCGACGACCAGGTACGACCTTCTCCTCGGACAGCTCATGATCATTATTGGAGTCATGACTCCGGGGCTCGGGCCTTTTTGTCCCAGCCGGCGAGCCAGGTCGACGTCACCCTCGATCTCGGTGACGCTGCGATGGGTGGAGAGTCGCAGCGACCCGAGGCCGGTAAGCGCAGGTGGAAGCAGGCGTCCCAACCAGCCGCCTGCCGGCCTCGTCAGAGGGCTGCGGCTACGTCGTTTGCAGTTCGCGATGTCGGGTACGCATCTAGTTCGGCACCATCGTGATCATGCCTAGGGACACGTTGACATGTACCGGATGTATGCATCCACGCTGATGACGATCACCCGCCTGGCCAACCAGCGCGCGGGTCTCGGCAGAGCGACGTACCGGCCGCCTCCGTAGCGCCGGTGGCGCCGGAGGAAGCCGAGCTGGAGGGAGGAGCCATGACCCATGCCTGGTCAACGGCCAGCCATGAGCCAGCGACGACGTTCTTCACCGAACATGGCTGGCGGTCACCGCGGAACCTTTCGGATACGCAGGTGCGCGATCTCCGGCAGCGGCTCAAGAGACATGCGAACAACCCGCTCACCGGCAGCTGTGCAGTCTGCGCCAGGCCAAGCTGCCCATCGTGGCGGGATGCGTACGACCAGTTAGCCACCGCCGGGGAACTGATGGCCGAGCCCGGACGCTGGTAGCCGTCGGCAGGACGGGGGTGCGGGACAGCGGGACCACGGGCCAGGCGCGCGGGGCAGGCGCGCGGGGTGGAAGCGCCGGGGAAAGCGCGGCTCAGCCAGCCAGCGCGCCGGCCACCACTCGCAGGTCAGCCACGAGCCCCTGGTACGCGATCTCGCGGTCATCGGCGCGCAGCACCGCGGACGGGTGGATCGTGGCGAGGATCTGCCCGGACGCGGTCGGGAAGTCGGCCGGGTCCGGCGCGGAGTCCGGCCACGGCAGCAGCACCCCGCGTGACTTCGTCACCCGGAACGAGGGGCCGAGCAGCGCCTTCGCGGCGGTGGCGCCGAGCGCGACGACCACCTCCGGCTTCAGCAGTGCGAACTCGGCGACCAGCCAGGGTCGGCAGGCCACGATCTCGACCCGGTCCGGCGTCTGATGGATGCGCCGCTTGCCCGGCCCGGCCGACTTGAACTTGAAGTGCTTGACCGCGTTCGTCACGTACGCGCCCGCGCGCTCCAGCCCGGCGTCCACGATCGCCCGGTCGAGCAGCTTGCCGGCCGGGCCGACGAACGGGGCCCCGCGCCGGTCCTCGATGTCGCCGGGCTGCTCGCCCACCATCACCACCCGGGCCAGCGGCGGCCCGTCGCCGAAGACCACCTGCGTGGCGTCCTGGTAGAGCTGGCAGCCGCGGCAGCCGGTGGCCGCCTCGCGCAGCTGCTCGACCGAGGACGCGCTGGGCGGCACGTAGTGCTGCGCGCCGGGTGCCGGTTCTTCAGTCACGCGGTCATTCTTACCCAGCCGCCCGCGGGCAACGCGCGCGCCCGCGGGGCAACGCGCGTCACCTACTGGATCCGGCCCCCGGGAACCGGTCACCCGCACCCACCGCCCGGCTGACCGCGCCGGCCAGCGCTGGGACGTCGCCGGCGGCCACGCCGGCCACGGTGATCCGGATGCCCGGCGGCGAGGACAGCCGGTAGAGGGAGCCGGGCGCTACCGCGTACCCCTCCTCGCGCAGCCGCGCCACCGCGGAGGTCTCGTCGGCGACGGGAACCCAGACGTTGATCCCGGTCCGGCCGCGGGCGGTGACGCCGCGCTCGGCCAGCGCCGCGAGCAGCCCGCCGCGCCGGCGGTCGTACTCCCGGCCGGCCCGCGCCACCACGGCGGCGACCTCGCCGTCGCGCCACATCCGCACCACCAGCCGTTGCAGCACAGTGGAGACCCAGCCGGTGCCGAGCCGCATCCGCCCGGCCACCCGGGCCACCGTCGCCGGGTCACCGGCGAGCATGGCCAGGCGCAGGTCCGGCCCGTAGGGCTTGGCCACCGACCGCAGGAACGCCCAGCTGCGGGTGGCGCCGGCAAGAGCATGCAGGGGTACGGGGGCCAGCTCGGCCGCGTGGTCGTCCTCGACCACCAGCACGTCCCCGGCGCCGCGCAGCACCCGCCGCAGCGCCGCGGCGCGGGCCCTGGTGACCGCCGCGCCGGTCGGGTTGTGCGCCCGCGCGGTCACCACGGCGGCCCGCGCGCCGTCGGCCAGCGCCGCGCGCAGGCCGGCCTCGGTGGGCCCGTCGTCGTCCACCGGCACCGGCACCGGCTCGAGGCCGAGCGCCGCGACCAGGTCGAGCAGGTTGGCCCAGCCCGGGTCCTCGACCGCGACCCGGTCGCCCGGGCGCAGGTGCGCGGTGAGCAGCCGCTCGATGCCGTCGAGGGCGCCGCCGGTGACGGTCAGCTCGGCGTCGCGCAGCGGTACGCCGTCGGCGGCGAGCCGCGCCCGGGCCAGCTCGACCAGCTCCGGCACGGTCCCGGAGTCGGTGTAGCCAGCCGGGCGCCAGGCGCCGGCGGCGAGCCGGCGCAGCTGCGGGCCGAGGTCGGGCAGCAGGCGCCGGTCCGGCTCGCCGGCGGACAGGTCGCGCACGCCCGGTGGCACCGGTGGGCGCCGGGCGGCGCGGGACAGCGCGACCGGGGGGCGGGCGCGCACCCGGGTGCCGTTGCGGCCGGCCGTCTCCACCACGCCGCGCTGGCGCAGCGACTGGTACGCCTTTGCCACGGTGGCCGGGCTCACCGCCAGCCGCCGGGCCAGCTCCCGCACGGGCGGTAGGGCAGCGCCGGCGGGCAGGGCACCGGTGCGTACGCCGGCCTCGACGCTCGCCGATATGTCCGTCGCCCGTTGCCCGGTGATTTGGTACTGTACTGGCACAGTCTACAGATTGTACTAGAACGAAGGCGGTACGGCGATGCTCGACACGTTCCCGCAGACGGCACGGACGACGGCAAACCGCCACCTGGACCGGGTCGGCTACGACGCGGCCACGGCCCGGGCGGTGCTCGACGAGGCGTACCACTGCCATCTCGGGTTCGTCGTGGACGGCGAGCCCCGGGTGCTGCCCACGCTGCACGTACGCATCGGTGACACGGTCTATGTGCACGGCTCCACCGGCAGCCGGCCGCTGCTGGCCGCCCGCTCCCCGGCCGGTCTGCCGGTCTGCCTCGCGGTGACCCTGCTCGACGGGCTGGTACTGGCCCGGTCGCAGTTCCACCACAGCGCGAACTACCGCTCGGTGGTGGTGCACGGCAACGCCCGGCTGGTGACCGACGAGGCGGCCAAGCGCGACGTGCTCACCGCGCTGGTGGAGAAGGTGGGCCGCGGCCGGGCCGCGCAGACCCGGCCGCCCAACCGGCGCGAGCTCGCCGAGACCGCAGTGCTCGCCCTGCCGCTGGCCGAGGTGTCGGTCAAGGCGCGGGCCGGCGCACCAGTCGACGAGCCGGACGACTACGCGCTCGACAACTGGGCCGGGGTCGTACCGCTGCGGTTGGCACCGGGGGCGCCGGAGCCGGATGCCGGCGTGACCGCGCCGACCCCGGACTACCTGCGTCCCGCGGCCTCGCCGTGGCTGGTGGCCGAGCCGATGCACGGTGCCCGGGTGGTGCTGGAGCCGCTCGAGCTGTCCCATGTGGACGGCCTGCTCGGCGCGACCGCGGACCCGCAGGTGTGGCGGTGGCTCGCCGCGCCGGCGCCGGCCAGCGCCGAGGACATGCGCGGGTACGTCATTGAGGCGCTGCGCGAGCGAACGCGGGGAACGCGGGTGCCGTGGGTGCAGCGGGACGCGCGTACCGGCGAGGTCGCCGGCACGACCTCCTTCTACCAGGTGGACGAGGTGAACCGGTCGGTCACGGTCGGGCACACCATCATCGGCTGCCGGTGGTGGGGCACCGGGCTGAACACCGAGGCCAAGCTGTTGCTGCTGCGGCGCGCCTTTGACGGGCTGGGTGCGGTGCGCGTGGTCTGGCGGACCGACCTGGGCAACGAGCGGTCGCAGGCGGCGCTTGAGCGGATCGGCGCGCAGCGGGAGGGCGTGCTGCGCGCGAGCACCCGCCTGCCGGACGGCACCCTGCGGGACGCCGTGCAGTACGCGATGACGGCGCCGGACTGGCCCGCGGCGCAGCACCGTCTCGTTGCCCTGCTGCACCGCTCCTCCATTGCATGAGGCCGGGGCGCCGATGGCGTCATGCCCGCCGCCCACACTCGTCGTTGTCAGCGGGCCGCCGGGGTCCGGAAAGACCACGCTGGCCTACGAGCTGGCACGCGCTCTCGGCTGTCCGGTGATCTGCCGGGATGAGATCAAGCAGGGCATGGTCCAAGCCATCCGCGGCTTCACGCCTGGCCCTGGTGACCCGCTCACCCGGCGGACACTGACAACGTTCTTCGACGTGCTCCGCCTGCTACTCGGTGCTGGGGTCACGGTCGTCGCCGAGGCGGCGTTCCAGGACCGGGTCTGGCGGCCCGGTCTCACGCCTCTTGCCGATCTCGCCGTGCTCCGGATCGTCCGCTGCACCATCGACCATACGGTCGCCCGCGCCAGGATCAGCCGCCGCGTCGAAGAGGATGCGCTTCGCGCCGCGCATGACGACCGTGGCCTCCTACGGGCGCTGGCCGTCGGCGATGCATCTCTGGATGCCTTCGTCCCTATCTCGCTGGCTGCGCCGGCAATCCGCGTCGACACAGCAGACGGCTACGACCCAGCCGTTCCAGACATCTTGGCGTTCATTAATGATCGGCAGCGCCGGGACGAGGGTTGAGCGGCCGGGCCAATCCAAGCTGGTAACCGGACCAGGCTGGAAGCGTCCACGTGCGGGTCACGCAAGGGCGCGGAGAGCATCGGAGGCCAGTTCCCGGACGCGGGCAACGTCCCGACGGACACGATCGAGGTCTACGACGTTCGTTGCAGACGCGGCAAGTGCGGTCTGTCGTAGGTAGGCGGACAGGCTCATGCCGGCGTGCTCTGCAGCGGTGCGCAGGACGGCGGCCTCCTCCCGGGTGAACCGGATCGAGATCATGACGTCGAGGCGCGCGGGCGGGCGGCTGTCGACCTCGTCTCCTGCCAGGTCGTCGCGGTGACGTTGGAAGTACTCAGCCAGCTGGGCTTCGGTCATCTTGTCCACGTCGTCGGTCATCAGTCCTCCCAGGCGGTAATCGGTCGCACGGTCCGGCGTGCGTCATCCCAGGCGACGGCCACGACGACTCGACGGCCGCCGTCGGTCTCGCCAAACGCGAGCAGGTCAGCTGCGCGCCCGCGCTTGTTCCGCCGGTACGTCGGCCCGTTGGCGATCACCTGCTCTATCTCTTCCACAGTCACTCCATGGGCAGTGGCGTGCATGGCGTTGCCGTCGTCCCACTCGATGGCCTCCGGCCAGACCTCAGGCACGATCTACCTCCTGTCATACAGGATAGGAAAAATGTATGACGGGGTCTACAACGCATTGAACAAGAAACGCGCTAGGGGCCGGCAGCGCAGTCGGAGCCCTCCGCAATGTCGTACCCGGTGGGCAGGATAGAGGCGTGACAAGCAACCCGCTGGCGCGCTTCGGCCCCGCCACCCGGGCGTGGTTCGAGGCGGCGTTCGCCGCGCCCACCCCAGCCCAGGCCGGGGCGTGGCGGGCGGTGAGCGCCGGTCAACACGCCCTGGTGGTCGCGCCGACCGGCTCCGGCAAGACGCTCGCCGCGTTCCTGTGGTCGCTCGACCGGCTGGCCACCGAGCCCCACCCGGCCGACCCGCGGCGGCGCTGCCGGGTGCTCTACGTGAGCCCGCTCAAGGCGCTCGCGGTCGACGTCGAGCGCAACCTGCGCGCCCCGCTCGCCGGCATCCGCCACGCCGCAGCCCGGCTCGGCGTGCCGCCGCCCGACGTCACCGTGGGCATGCGCACCGGGGACACCCCCGCCGACGAGCGCCGGGCCTTCGGGCGTACGCCGCCGGACATCCTGATCACCACGCCCGAGTCGCTGTTCCTGCTGCTGACCTCGGCCGCGCGGGAGTCGCTGCGCGGCGTGGAGACGGTGATCGTCGACGAGGTGCACGCGATCTGCGCGACCAAGCGCGGCGCCCACCTGGCCTTGTCGCTGGAGCGGCTGGACGCGCTGCTGCCCGCCCCGGCGCAGCGGATCGGGCTGTCGGCGACGGTGCGCCCGGTCGACGAGACGGCCCGGTTCCTCGGCGGCACCCGGCCGGTCGAGGTGGTGCAGCCCCCGGCGGCGAAGACCATCGAGGTCACCGTCGAGGTGCCGGTCGAGGACATGACCCGGCTGGACGAGGTCGGGGCCGCCGGGCCCGGGGGCGAGGGCGAGCAGCCGCGGCGGGCCTCGATCTGGCCGGCCGTCGAGGAGCGGGTGCTCGACCTCGTCGAGGCGCACCGGTCCACGATCGTCTTCACCAACTCCCGCCGGGGCGCCGAGCGGCTCTGCGCCCGCCTCAACGAGCTCTCCGGGCAGCGGGCCGGGCAGGTGCCGGAGCCGGAGCCGACCCGTACCCCGGCGGAGGTCATGGCGCAGGCCGGCACCGCGCGCGGCGCGGCACCCGTGATCGCCCGGGCCCACCACGGGTCGGTGTCGCGCGAGGAGCGCAAGCACATCGAGGAGGCGCTCAAGTCCGGCCGGCTGCCGGCCGTGGTCGCCACCTCCAGCCTGGAGCTCGGCATCGACATGGGCGCGGTCGACCTGGTCGTGCAGATCGAGGCGCCGCCGACGGTCGCGGCCGGCCTGCAACGGGTCGGCCGGGCCGGGCACCAGGTGGGGGCGGTGTCCAGCGGGGTGGTGTTCCCCAAGCACCGGGGTGACCTGCTCTCCTGCGCGGTGGTCGCGGAGCGGATGCAGGCCGGCGCGATCGAGGAGCTGCGCTACCCGCGCAACCCGCTCGACGTGCTGGCCCAGCAGGTCATCGCGATGGTCGCCCTGGAGCCGTGGTCGCTGCCAGACCTGACCACACTGGTACGCCGTGCCGCGCCCTTCGCCGAGCTGCCCGACTCGGCCCTGCACGCGGTGCTGGACATGCTCTCCGGGCGCTACCCGTCGACCGCCTTTGCCGAGCTGCGTCCCCGGCTGGTCTGGGACCGGGCCACCGACCAGCTCACCGGCCGTCCCGGCGCGCAGCGGCTCGCGGTGACCAGCGGCGGCACCATCCCGGACCGGGGGCTGTTCGGCGTGTTCCTGGCCGGCAGCGAGCGCGCCGCCCGGGTCGGCGAGCTCGACGAGGAGATGGTGTACGAGTCCCGCGTCGGCGACGTCTTCCTGCTCGGCTCCACCTCGTGGCGGATCGAGGAGATCACGCCCGACCGGGTGCTCGTCTCCCCCGCCCCGGGCCAGGCCGCGCGCATGCCGTTCTGGAAGGGTGACGCGCCGGGGCGACCGGTCGAGCTGGGCCGGGCGATCGGGGCCCGGCTGCGCGGGCTGGCCCGGCTCGGCGAGCCGGCGGCGACGCAGGCCCTGCGCGCGGGCGGGCTGGACGAGTGGGCCGCCGGCAACCTGCTGGCCTACCTGCGCGAGCAGCGCGAGGCGACCCGGCACCTGCCGGACGACCGGACGGTCGTGGTGGAGCGCTTCCGCGACGAGCTGGGCGACTGGCGGCTGGCCGTGCACTGCGTGCTCGGCGCCAAGGTCAATGGCGCCTGGGCACTGGCGATCGGCCGCCGGCTCGGCGAGCGGTACGGCTTCGATGCCCAGGTGCTGCCCTCCGACGACGGGGTCGTGGTGCGGCTGCCAGACATGCTCGACGAGGCGCCAGGCGCCGAGCTGGCCGTCTTCGACCCCGACGAGGTCGCGTCCATTGTGGAGCAGTCGGTCGGCGGCTCGGCGATGTTCGCCTCCCGGTTCCGCGAGTGCGCCGCCCGGGCGCTGCTGCTGCCGCGCCGCGACCCGCGGCGGCGCCAACCACTGTGGCAGCAGCGGCAGCGGGCGGCCCAGCTGCTCGAGGTGGCCCGGGAGCTCGCCGACTTCCCGATCACGCTGGAGGCGGCGCGGGAGTGCCTGCAGGACGTGTTCGACGTGCCCGGGCTCGTCGAGCTGATGCGCGACCTGCGGTCCCGCCGGGTCCGCCTGGTCGAGGTGGAGACGCCGCGGCCGTCGCCGTTCGCCCGGTCGCTGCTGTTCGGCTATGTCGGCGCCTTCCTCTACGAGGGCGACGCCCCACTGGCCGAGCGCCGGGCCGCCGCCCTGGCGCTCGACTCCACCCTGCTCGGCGAGCTGCTCGGTCGGGTGGAGCTGCGCGAGCTGCTCGACCCGGGCGTGGTGGCCGAGACCGAGCGACGGTTGCAGTGGCTGGCCGAGGAGCGCCGGCCCCGCGACGCGGAGGACGTGGCCGAGCTGCTGCGGGTCGTCGGTGACCTGTCGCCGGCCGACGTGGCTGCCCGCGGCGTGGCCCCGGCCTGGCTGTCCGAGCTGGTCGCGGCGCGGCGGGCGATCCAGGTGCGCATCGCCGGTGAGGAACGGTGGCTGGCGGTGGAGGACGCCGGCCGGGTGCGCGACGCGCTCGGCGTGGCCCTGCCGGTCGGCGTGCCGCAGGCGTTCCTGGACAGCGGCGACGACCCGCTCGCCGACCTCGTCGCCCGGTACGCGCGCACCCACGCGCCGTTTACGGCAGGCGCGTGCGCGGCACGGTTCGGGCTTGGTGTGTTCGTGGTCGAGCAGGCGCTGCGCCGGCTCGCCGCGACCGGCCGGGTCACCTCAGGCGAGCTCACGCCCGGCGGGGCGGGCACCGAGTGGTGCGACGCCGAGGTGCTGCGCCTGCTGCGGCGCCGGTCCCTCGCGGCGCTGCGCCGGGAGATCGAGCCGGTGCCGGCGCAGGCGTTGACCCTGTTCCTGCCGCGCTGGCAGCACGTTGGCTCGTCCGCCCGCGGGGTGGAGGCGGTCGCCGCCGCGGTCGAGCAGCTGCAGGGTGCCCCGGTGCCGGCCTCGGCCCTGGAGCGGCTGGTGCTGCCCGCCCGGGTGGCCGACTACACCCCCGCCTACCTGGACGAGCTGTGCGCCAGCGGCGACGTGGTCTGGGCCGGTGCCGGCGCGATCGCCGGGGGCGACGGCTGGCTCACCCTGGCCTACGCCGACGCCGCCCCGCTGCTGCTGGCCCCACCCGATGAGGCCCTGGCGCTGACCCCGCTGCACCAGGCGGTCCTGGACGCGCTCGCCGACGGGCAGGCACTGTTCTTCCGGGCACTGTCCGACCGGCTCGGCGCCCAGGACGACCGCGAGCTGGTCGCCGCCGTGTGGGACCTGGTGTGGGCCGGATGGCTGTCGAACGACACGCTCGCGCCGGTGCGGGCGCTGCTCTCCGGCGGCTCGGGAGCGCACCGCTCCCGCCCCGCACCCGCCCGCTCGCGGTACCGCCGCCCGGGCCGCGTGGGGCTGCCGTCCCGCACCGGCCCGCCGACCGCTGCTGGGCGGTGGTACCGGCTGCCGGACCGCGACACCGACCCGACCCGGCGGGCCGCCGCCGCTGCCGACGCGCTGCTGGAGCGGCACGGCGTGGTGACCCGTGGAGCCGTCGCCGCCGAAGGGGTGGCCGGTGGGTTCGCGGCGGTCTACCCGGTCCTCGCGGCGCTGGAGGAGCGCGGGGCGGCCCGGCGGGGCTACTTCGTGGAGGGGCTGGGCGCGGCGCAGTTCGCCGTGCCGGGCGCGGTGGACCGGCTGCGGTCGCTCGCCGCCGACGGCGACGTGCCGGCCGGCCGGGCAGGCGCCGGGACAGACACGGGCCGCACCGGAGGAGGCGCGGGCGGCACCGGGCGCGGCGCGGCCGCCGCCCTGGTGCTCGCCGCGACCGACCCGGCCAACCCGTACGGCGCCGCGCTGCCCTGGCCGGAACGGATCGTGGACTCCGGGGACGGCGACCCGGCCAGCGCCACCGGCCACCGGGCCGGTCGCAAGGCCGGCGCGCTCGTCGTGCTGGTCGCCGGGGCGCTCGCACTCTACGTCGAGCGGGGCGGGCGTACCGTGCTGTCCTATGTGGACGACATCGATGCGCTGGAGGTCGCGGCAAAGGCCCTGGCGGACGCGGTGCACGCCGGCGCGCTGGGGGCGCTGTCGGTGGAGCGGGCCGACGGTGCGGCCGTGCACGCGTCCCCGCTGGCCGACGCGCTGAGCGCGGCCGGGTTCCGGCCGACCCACCGGGGGCTGCGCCTGCGCGGCTGACCGGCGCCGGGTTTGGCACGATCGGCAGGTGCCCCTGACCGCGTCCCGCGCCTTGATCCGCCAGACCGAGCGCTGGTTCGTCCAGCGCGGCGTGCCGACCCTGATCGAGGGGTACGGCTTCGTCGCCCACGTGCTGCCGCGCATGCTGCCGTTCCTGGCACTGACCGCACTTGGCAGCCTCACCTGGCTGGTGCCCGCGCCGCCCGGCCCGTACGGGCGGCTGCTGCTCCTGCTCGCCGTGGCGGTGCTGGGCGTGGGCGGGTGGCTGGCGCTCACCGCGTTCGGCCGGCGGGCGCCTCGCCCCACCCGGGTCACCACAGCCGCCCTCCTGGCGGCGTACGCCGCGCTGCCGGCGCTCGTACCCCTGCTCGTTGTCGCCGGGTACGGCAGCGAGCGGGCGGAACAGGTCCTCCGCCAGCCCTCCGGCGCCGCGGTGGCGAGCTTCGCCGGCGCGCACCTGCTGGCGTTCGTCACGGCGTGGCTGGTGACCGCGTACGGCCTGGTGCCGCTGACCCGGCGGGCGGTCGAGGACGCGGTGCGGGACATGCGCAACAGCGTGAAGCTGCAAGGCCGGGCGCTGCCGATGCTGCTCTTCGTCACACTGTTCTTCTTCTTCACCGGCGAGCTGTGGCAGGCGATGAACCGGCTGACCTGGTGGCGCATGCTGCTCGTGGTCGCGCTGTTCGCCGCGGTCACGGTGCTCGCCGCGGCGGCCCGGCTGCGGGACGAGATCGGCCGGGTGGAGCAGGACCTCAGCCAACCCCGCCTCAACGCGGCGTGCCGGGAGACGCCGCTGGCCGACGTACCCCTGGTCGAGATCGTGCCGGACGGGGCGCTGCAGGCCCGGCCGCTGGAGGCACGCCAGGTCGGCAACCTCCTGGTCGGGCTGGCAATGCGCCAACTGGTGCAGGCCAGCCTGGTCGGGATGGGCCTATTCGCGTTCTTCATGGTGCTCGGCGCGATCGTGGTGGACCCGGCAACCGCCGAGCAGTGGCTCGGCGAGCCGGCCCGGCCCTGGGTGTGGCTGCCTGAGCTCCCGGCCGCGCTGCCCCGGGCAGCGGTGATTCTGGCCGGCTTCGGCAGCATGTACTTTGCCGTGACCTCGATGAGCGACAGCGAGCACCGGCGGCAGTTCTTCGCGCCGATCCTGGAGGAGGTGGAGCGCACCCTCGCGGTACGGGCGGTCTACCTGGCGGTGCGCGAGGTCGTGCTGCCGCCGTCACCGGGGCGGGCGGGCGCCCCGGCCCGCTCCGCGGACCAGGGTGGGTAGCCCGGGAGCGGCGGCGGAGGGCAGGCCCGACCTGCGCCGGCCAGCTAAACGCCAGTTGCCCCGAGAGGACAGCACGGTGTCCTTTGGGGCGCCAGCTAGGTATTGGGTAGTCAGGGCAGCCCGTTACGCACCTCGGATGATGGTGGACAGGAAGCGCACTGCCCCCCACTCGTGCCCATAGCCCCACCACCGGGCGATCTGCCTGCTCGGGCAGGCTCGGCTCGATCCAAACCAGCCGACCAGCGAGTATGACCTGTGTCTACAATCGTCTACGATGAGGTCGTGCCCGAGGAGATCTACGAGTTCGGCGACGACAGTTACGCCGCCGCGATCGCGGTCGGGGTCGACGTGCTCACGGTGCTCGCCGTGCTTTACGGGCACCCGGTCCATCGACGGTTCGTCGGCACCACCGGCCTGATCGTCACCGGGCGAACGCCGACGGGGCAAATCATCAGCATCGGCTTACTGGAGCTGCCCGGCCGCGACAACGTGTATCGGGTGGCCGAGGTGACGGTGCTGCCGCCCGAGCAGGCCGCGGCGGCCGAGAAACGATTGGAGGGTGAGATCTGATGACAACCCGTGACGAGTTGCGAAGGGCGATGACAGAGCAAGACTTCACCGAAGGTGAGGTCGTCACTGGTCAGCGCCCGATGTCGGTCGTGTTCTCCTTCCGCGCCCCGGCCGAGTGGTCTCAGGAGATCGTGGCAGAGATGCAGCGTCGTGGCCTGGACAACCCGAGCCAGCTCATGAAGGCGCTCCTGCGCGAAGGACTCGATCGAGCTGCCACCGGCGGCAGGCGGGTCGTCACTGTGCGCGTGGACGACCTACATCGGGCTATCGACTCGGTGACGCGCGCCGCTGCGTAGCGCCGCTCCGGGAGGACTTCCCAAAACATATTTTAAATGGGGTTCCAGTACAGGCCGTACACCCGGAAGACCTCCAGCTTGGTCACGGTGCGTAGCACCGCAGGGAGCTCCTCCAACGACCGGCGGAAGCCGGTCTTGAGAACCTTCCAACACCTCAGATGCGCGATCGCACGCTCCACGGCGGCCCGGATCCGGTTCAACGCGGTGTTGCCGGCATGGCGGACCTCGGTCAGCTCCCGGCCCGGCGGCTTCTTGTACGGGGTACGGATCCTGGTCCCTTGGTACCCTTTGTCCCCGATCATCCCCGTCCCGTCCTGCTCGTAGTGCCCTACCCACCGCGCGGCGATGCCGGACTCGCCAAACGCCCTACTGTCGTGCATGGACCCCGGGCACGGGTCACCGACATCGGCCAACCGCCCCGACAGGGTGGCCACCACCTGCACGTTCTGCCCGCAGTACCTTTTCTTGTCCGAGAACAGGCCGCCCACCCGGTCGCGTTCCCCAATGGGGACCACCAGCCCGTCCACCAGCGCCGCCTCCCGCTGGGCCTGGGCACGGACCTGCTCATACAGCGGCGCGAGCACCAGGTCGACCAGTACCTCCAGCTCGTCCTGGTAGCGCCCCACCGTGCTCGACCCACACCCGAACAGCTCCCCGAGCACATCGGGCGGCAGGTTGTGCCGCAGCGCGAACAGCACCATCACCAGCGCGGTATACAAGGGCAGAACCCGGGGCCGGCCTGTCGGCGCGTCCCACTCGACCATCGAGGCCAACTGCCCGTACAGCCAGTCCACTTGCTCCTGGTCCTGCCCGGTCATACGCTCGCACCGCGGCGGCCGGCCGTCGGTTGTCTGAGTCCACACAACCCAGATGACCTACACGATGCCGGCCGCTGCGCCCGCGAACGACACACGCGACGCTGGTCACCCCATGGGAGCCACCGACCGTTACATCAATCTTTGTGATACCGAACTGGGCAATAGGTTTCGGGAAGTCCTCCGGGTGGCGAGGTCGATAGTGTCGTCGCTGGGTTTCGGCGTCGAGGTTGGCGAGGGCCCGCGGATCGTGGACGCCCACCCGGCGGCGGTACTCGGCTCGCTGGTCGGATACGTGGACAGCGCCTGGTCGCCGCGGGGAGTCTGCCGCCAGCTGGTCGCGTCCCTTGATGACGCCCTACACGACCCGCTGACCGGCGCACCCAACCGGGCGACCGCCCTGGCCATTGACCTCGAAAAGCCAAGTGGTCGACGCGAGCGGCAAGCCGGTGGCAGGCAAGTCGGCCTCCGGCTGCATCTCGCCCGTGACGACGGTCCAGAGGTAGACGATGCGTGCCTGAGTGTTAGGCGAGCGTCCCCCACTGCGCCGGTCAGGAGGCATGCGCGCATACGTTCGCCCCGGCCGGGGCGCCCGCTCCCGGCTGCGCCATCACGTCACCGTCACGCCCTCCGGGTGGGCAGCCGTTGCTGCGGCGGCGCATGAAAAGGTGGAGCGCATGCGCCTGGTCGTCTTCACCGAGCCCCAGCTCGGCGCCGCCTACACCGACCTGCTCACCGTCGCCCGCCACGCCGAGGAGCTGGGCTTCGACGGGTTCTTCCGGTCCGACCACTACCTGACCATGGGTGGCTCGGACGGGCTGCCCGGCCCGACCGACGCGTGGGCCACGCTGGCGGCGCTCGCGGTGCAGACCTCCCGGATCCGGCTCGGGACGCTGGTCACCTCGGCGACGTTCCGGCTGCCCGGGCCGCTGGCGATCAGCGTCGCCCAGGTGGACCAGATGAGCGGCGGCCGGGTCGAGCTGGGCCTGGGCGCCGGGTGGTACGAGGCCGAGCACACCGCGTACGGCATCCCGTTCCCGCCCGTACGGGAGCGCTTCGACCGGCTCAGCGAGCAGCTGGCCATCGTCACCGGCCTGTGGGGCACCCCGCCCGGCGAGCGGTTCACGTTCCGGGGCGGCTACTACGACCTGGTCGACTCGCCAGCCCTGCCCAAGCCGGCCCAGTCCCCCGGACCGCCGGTCATCGTGGGCGGCCAGGGGCGCCGCCGTACCCCTGAGCTCGCCGCCCGGTACGCCGACGAGTACAACGTGCCCTTTGCCACGCTCGACGAGACGCGGCAGGCGTACGAGCGGGTGGCGCAGGCATGCGAGAAGGCCGACCGGGACGCGGCCGGGCGCGCTCCGCTGGTCCTCTCGGTCGCGCAGCCGGTGGCGTGCGGGCGCACCGAGACGCAGGCCCGCAAGCGGGCCCTGGCGTTCGGCCGTACGCCGCCGCTGTACGGCACCCCGGCGCAGGTGGTCGACCAGATCGGGGAGCTGGCCGAGCTGGGCACCAGCCGGCTCTACCTACAGGTTCTCGACCTGTCCGACCTCGACCACCTGGACCTGCTCGCCACCGAGGTGGCACCTCAGCTGGGTCGGGCCGATGTGTCCCAGCCGGGTCAGGCTGAAGTGTCCCAGCTGAGGCGGGCCGGAGTGTCCCAGCCGGGGCGGGCGGATGGGTGACCTGACCGTCCGGGCCGCCACCGCGCACGACCGGGACCGGGTCACCGAGCTGTTCCGCGCCAGCTGGGGCCGGCCGTTCGTGGTCGGCCACGGCGTCGGGTACGACCTCACCAAGCTGCCCACGCTGGTCGCGGTCGACGCCGGGGGGACGGTCACCGGGGCGCTGACGTACACAGTGGACAGGTCGGCGATGCAGGTCGTCAGCATCGAGGCGGCCACCCCGGGCGCGGGTGCCGGCGGAGCCCTGCTCAGCACCGCCATCGGCCACGCCCGGGCACTGGGTCTGCGCCGGCTGTGGCTGGTGACCACCAACGACAACCTGGACGCGGTCCGCTTCTACCAGCGGCGCGGGCTGCGGATCACGCGGGTGGCGCCGGGCGCCGTCGACCAGGCCCGGCGGCTCAAGCCCACGATCCCCACCACCGGGGCGTACGGCATCCCGATGCGCGACGAGCTGACCATGGAGCTGCGGCTGGCCGGGGAGGTGGACGTGCGCCGGGCCGGGCGGGCCGCCGTACTGCGGCACGCCGCAGGCGGTGAGCTGGCCCTGTGGTCGCTGCTGGGCGACCCGGTCGACGCGGTCGACGCGGTCCGGGCCCTGACAATGCCGCACCTGGGCCGGGTGGACGCGGCCACCGGCTACGGGGAGGCCGGCATGGCCCTCGCCGCGCTCGCCGCCCGCGAGCTGGAGGTGGCCCTGGTACGGCCCGAGTCGCCGGCCACCGGAGTGCCCGGGCTGCGGCTGTTGCTCGTGGACCCCGGCGGGAGCGGCGCGATGGCGATGCCGCAGCTCGACGCCACCGCGCCCGTCACCGCTGTGGCGCTGCTGGTTGACGGGCTGCCCGCAGCCGACGACGGGGCCGTCCCGGTCACCGCGCTGGTCCACCACGCCGAGCTCACGGGCGCAGGGTAGGCGCCCGCACGCCCAAGGCGCCCGGGCGGCGGGCGTCCGCGCGTGGGACCGGCGTGTCGTACGTGACCGTTAACCTGACCGCCATGGACGGCATCGGCCCGGCGTACGACTGGATCAGCCTCACCACCGACTACGGCCTGTCGGACGGGTTCGTGGCCGCGTGCCACGGCGTGGTCGGGCGGCTGGCGCCGGCGGTACGGGTGATCGACGTGACCCATCTCATCCCGCCCGGCGACGTGGCGCGCGGCGCCGCCGTGCTCGCCCAGACGGTGCCGCAGCTCCCGGCCGCCGTGCACGTCGCGGTCGTCGACCCCGGCGTGGGTACGGCCCGGCGCAGCGTCGCGGTCGAGGCCGCCACCGGTGTGCTGGTGGGCCCGGACAACGGGTTGCTGCCCTGGGCTGCCGACGCCCTCGGCGGCGCCATCCGGGCGGTGGAGCTGACCGAGGCCGGGTGGTTCGCCTCCACGGTGTCGCGCACGTTCCACGGCCGGGACGTCTTCGTTCCGGTCGCGGCCAGGTTGGCGACCGGTGCCGACATGTCCGGTGCGGGGCCAGCCATCGACCCGGCCGGGCTGGTCCGGCTGCCCGACCCGGCGCTCGCCATCGGCGCGGGCTGGGTCGAGGCGGAGGTGCTGACCGTCGACCGTTTCGGCAACGTGCAGCTCACCGCGCGCGCTGGGGACGTCGTGGGGCTCGGCGGGCGGCTGTCCGTCGGCGGGGTCAGCGCCGTACGGGGGACTACCTACGCCGACGCCCCGCCCGGCGGGCTGGTCGTCTACGTCGACTCCGCAGACCGGGTCGCGGTCGCGGTCAACGGTGGCCGGGCCGCCGTGGTCCTCGGCGTGGTAGCCGGCGACGTGCTGCGGCTGACCACTGTGGACCGTGGCCCGGGCGGCGCGGGTCCAGGCGGCTGAGGGTCAGCCGGTCGATCCGGGTTGGCAGGTGGGGCACCAGTAGGTGACCCGTTCACCCTGCTCGGCCTTGCTGACCAGGGTGCCGCAGCGCCGGCAGGGCCGGCCGCGGCGGCCGTACACGTGGGTTGTCTCGGACCGGCGGAGCGAGCCGGTGGTGCTCTGCACCCACCGGCCGCGGTTGGCGGCGAGCAGCCGTTGGGCCAGGACCACGGTGGCGGTCAGGTCGGGCACCTCGCGGACCGGCGTCCACGGCCAGATGCCGCGCAGGTAGAGCACCTCGCACTTGTAGAGGTTGCCGATGCCGGCGAGGTTCGACTGGTCCAGCAGCGCCTCGGCGATCGTGGCGTCGGGGTGCGCGCCCAGCCGGCGGACGGCCTCGGCCGGGTCCCAGTCCGGGCCGAGCAGGTCAGGCCCGAGGTGGCCGATGAGCGCCTGCTCCTGGCCGGTGGGGACCAGGGCCAGGTCGTGCAGGTGGTAGCCGACCGCCACGGTCAGGTCGGTGTGCAGCGCGACGCGGACCAGGTGGGCCGGGCCGGCGGTCCAGGCGGCACCGGGCCGGTATGTGCGCCAGGCACCGTCCATGCGCAGGTGGGAGTGGAGGGTCAGCCGGGTGCCGTCCGGGCCGGTCAGGCGCAGAAGCAGGTGCTTGCCGCGGCTGGCCGACCCGGCCACGGTCCACCCGGCCAGGTCGACGGTGGCGAGGGTTGGCACGCGGAAGTCGGAGGCGGTGAGCCGCTGCCCGGTCAGCTCCCGGTGCAGCGCCTGGGCGGTGTTCCACACCGTGTCGCCTTCCGGCACGCCCGCCATCCTGCCTGCCCGGGGAGCCGGCGCAAAGGCGGCGGCCGTACTCGGTAGGTCGTGGGCGACCGGGTCAGGCACTGACATGATGCGCCCCGAAGAGGGCATTCCGGGCTGGCAGAGCACGGCCCACTAGGGTGAGATCAGATCATGCTGCTGGAGCAGGTGCTTGCGGAGATTGCTTCGGGCCGGCTGAGGGTGCCGAGGTTTCAGCGCCCCTTCGTGTGGCGGCCGGAGCAGATGCTCAACCTGTTCGACAGCATCGAGCGGGGATACCCGATCGGCAGCCTTTTGGTCTGGGAGACGGACCTTCCCATTCCCAGCCTGGACCGGCTAGCGGACATCGCGATTCCTCCACCTGCCAGCGGGGCGACCTCGTTTCTGGTCGATGGTCACCAACGGCTCTCCACTCTGTTCGGTAGCCTGCTGCGGCGACCAGCCACACCAGTGTTATCGGGTCAACGGGAGTGGATGTGGCGTATCTACCGGGTTCTGGGCGACCCCGACGAACGATCCGACCGCTTCCGCCACTGGAGGCAAGCGGGCGAGCCGCCAGCGACCTACCTTCCGATGCGGGCGGTGCTGCGGACCATGGACTTCTTGGCCTACTCCCGGCGCCTAGCCGAGAAGATCAACGACCGGGACCTGCTCGACGCCTTGGTGGAGGAGGCCGAGCAGCTGGCGCACCGCATCAAGTCCTACCAGGTAGCCGTGGTACGACTTCAAGGTGGCGACCTGCGGCACACCGTCGAGGTCTTCTCCCGGCTCAACAGCAGCGGCCAGGCCATGACGCCCGACCAGATGGTGTCCGCCCTGACCTACCGGACGGAAGGCGAAAGCCTCGCCGACCGGATCATCGCAATCCGGGAGGGCCTCAGCAGCATCGGATACGGCCCGGTCGTCCCGATAACGGTGTTCCGGTCGATCCTGGCCGTCGCGGGCGAGGTCGATGTCCAGGATGCCCGATGGGAGAAGCTGGCAGGTCGCGTCGAGGAGAAGCTGGCCGATGCGGTGGGACAGACCGAGCAGGCGCTGCATCGAGCGGTACGGTTCCTTCGCGACGATGTCGGCGTTCCCCTGGCTCGGCTCGTGCCGTACCAGCTGCAGATCATGCTGTTAACCGCGTGCTTCCACCACAATCCTGAGCCATCCACGGAGCAGCGACGGATGCTTCGACGCTGGTTCTGGGGAACGTCGTGGTCCGGCTTTTTCGCCGGCGCCAACAGCACGCAGGTCAAGAATGCGCTTCAGGAGATGAAGAGGTTCGCAGAAGGCGATACGGCACAGCCGTGGGATCCTCAGCCAGCCCGGCCGTTCCCGGACAAGTTCGACCTTCGCAGTGCCCGGGTGCGGGCGTTCATCCTTTGGGAGCTGCGGCACTTCAGCAAGAGGCGTACCCCCGATGGGGAGGTTGACCCGGTGGACGTGCTCGCAAGGTCCGACACCGACGCCTACCAGCATGTCGTGCGCGACGTGCCGAGCGCGTCCCATCCAGCGAACCGCCTTGTCCTCCCCACCGGCCCCGGAGTATCGGTCCGGCGCGCCCTGCTCGACCTTGCTCCCGACATCGAGGGTGAGGTCCTGGCCACGCACGGGATTCCTGTCCGTGCGCTCGAACGCCTCCGCGCAGGCGACGGTGAGGGTTTTATCACGGAGCGGGCCGATGCGTTGATCGGTTGGGAGCGTGCCTTCATGACGGAGATGGGCACGCATGCCGCCGAGGGCAACGGCGAGACAGACATCGACACCGAATAAGGCGGGCATCGCCTGGGCTGGTCTCAACAAGGCGGTGAACCTGGTCTGGACCAGAAGGGTGCTGGCGGCCACAGGCGCCGCCAGCACCCGACCGGACCGAGCGGGCTGTCAGCCGCTCAGCGCCGGCTGAGCACGACCTTCAGCGCCCCGGTCTCACCCGGCCGGCTGAACACGTCGTACGCGTCCATGAGCTCCTCGATGCCGAACCGGTGCGTGACGAACCGGGCCGCCTCGATCTGGCGCGCGGCCACCAGCCGCAGCAGGGTCGGTGTCGAGTACGTGTCCACCAGCCCGGTCGTGATGGTCACGTTCTTGATCCAGAGGTCCTCCAGGTGCAGCGTCACGGGCTTGCCGTGGACGCCGACGTTGGCCACGTGGCCGCCCGGGCGCACCAGCCGCGTGCACAGCTCGAAGGTCTCCGGAACGCCGACCGCCTCGATCGCGACATCCGCGCCGAGCCCGTCGGTCAGCTCCATGACCTTGCCAACCGGGTCGTCCTCGCGGCTGTTGACGAGGATGTCCGCGCCGAACTGCTTGGCCGCGTCCAGCCGCCCGGCGGCCAGGTCGACGGCTACGACGTGGCTCGGCGAGTGCAGCTTGGCGCCGAGTGTGGCGGCGAGGCCGACCGGGCCGGCACCGACCACCACCACCGTGTCGCCCGGGCGGACGGTGCCGTTGAGCACGCCCACCTCATACCCGGTCGGCAGGATGTCGGCGAGCATGAGGACCTCCTCGTCCGTCACCCCCGCCGGCACCGGGTACGTCGAGCTGTCCGCGAACGGCACCCGGACGTACTCGGCCTGCGTACCGTCGATCTTGTGGCCCAGGATCCAGCCGCCTCCGCCGACGCACTGGCCGTAGCTGCCGTCGCGGCAGTAGCGGCACCGGCCGCAGGCGGTGATGCAGGAGACGAGCACCCGGTCGCCCGGGCGTACGTTCCGCACCCCGGCGCCGACCTCGGTCACCGTGCCGACGGCCTCGTGGCCGAGGATCCGCCCGTTGGTGACCGCCGGCACGTCGCCCTTGAGAATGTGCAGGTCAGTGCCGCAGATGGTGACGGTGTCAACCTGGACGACCGCGTCCGTGTCATCCTGAGGTCTCGGCTGGGGAACCTCTTCCCAGCTCTTGTCGCCGGGTCCGTGATATACGAGTGCATGCATGGGATACCCCTCCTGCATATCGGTTCTCCTTTCGAGGCTTCCCTCCACTGCGGCGCCCGGCGTAGGGCCGTAGGTCCCTGACCAGTGCGTCTACGTACCTGCCCCTGCGGCGGCAGCTTGCTGGGCCTGCCGCCCGGGCCGCCAGCCGGAGGAGAATGTCGCCGTGGCCATTCCGGAAGACCCGAACACTGGGCGCATCATCGACTACTGGCTGGGTGGCGGGCATCACCTTCCGGCCGATGTCAACGCAGCAAAGGCATTCGAGCTGCTCTACCCGGGGTTTCCGCAGGTCTTCGCCACACTCCGGGAGTTCCTCGGGCGTGCCGTCCGCGCCGTCGCCGACCAAGGAACCCGCCAGTACCTGGTTCTCGGCTCCGGAGTACCGACCCGGGGAAACGTGCACGAGGTGGTGCAGGCGCGGGTCCTCTACACCGATGTCGACCTGGTGAACATCGAGCTGGGCAAGCAGATCCTGGCCGGGCTGCCCCACGTCGACTACGCCTACTGCGACGCGGCCGACCTGGGGACGCTCGACCAGGATGCGGTGCGACAGATCCTCGACCCGACACAGCCCGTCGGCGTCGTCATGGTCGGCGTCCTGGGGTTTCTCGATGACCGAACCGCTCAGAAGACCCTCTCCGAGACCTACGACTGGGCGCCCTCGGGAAGCTACCTGGTTGCGGACTTTGACGGCGAGGCGATGGAGTCGCACCCAGCCGTGCTGAGCCTTGTGCACCAGGCCGGTGGAACGCTGTACCTGCGGCGGCCCGAACAGATCCGGCCACTCCTCGGCCGCTGGCAGCTCACCCCCGAGGGAGTCCAACCCGTCGACCTGTGGCGGAACCACCCGCCGACCCGTCTGGACAGGGTGTTCATGTACGGCTGCCTCGCGGCAAAGCCGTGACGCAAGGCGCGTGCCCGCTGACTCGCACCTTGCCCGGACCGCGGCTGGACCGCGATGCTAGCGCTAGCTGGGCATCGGGCGGGCGGCGGTGCGCAGCTCGGCGTACCCGGCGGCGATGGCGCGTAGCAGGTCGGCCGCTTCGGTGAGCCGGGTCACCGAGGGGTGCTCGACCGCCCGGCCGTCCTCGGCCACGTACGCCGCAGCGGCGGCCACCAGGCTCTCGTACGCGGTGACCCCGTCGGTGAAGTGCGCCACCAGCGCTGCTTGTCCCTCGTCCAGAGCGGCGCGGGCCTCGCCGGTGGCGAACCGGCTGGCCCGCTCCACGCTCGCGGCCCGGTCGGCCAGCTCGCGCAGCGCGCGCTCGGCCACGGCCGCCTCCAGCACCGCGCCCTCCGCCGGCCCGCCGAGCCGGCCGGCCAGGCCGGCCAGGGTCTGCGCGGCGAGGTCCAGCCGCCGCCAGCCGTCAAGCACCGACGAGCCCCGCAGGCGGCTGCGGTCGCGGTGGCGCCGCAGCTCCACGATGGCCTCCCGCCCGCCGGGCAGGCTGGCTACGAATCCCTCGATCCGCCGGCGGGTACGCTCCCCGGCGAGCGCCGGGTCGGGCGGCGGCGGCGGTGGCTGGGCGGCCAGCGTACGCAGGTCGACCCAGCGCCAGATGGCCAGCGCGGCGGTGCCGCCGGCCGCGGCCATCCAGCCGGCGTCGGCCAGGCCCAGCCCGGAGTACGGCGTCAGCACGGCCGCAGCCCCGCCCAGGCCCCCGGCCGTCACGCTCCACCGGCGGGCGGAGCGGTGCAGCCGGCGCAGCCGGCGGAAGTGTCGTGCCCGCTCGTCGGCCATCGTTCCCTCCCCGGCTGCGCGCAGGTCAGCCCGCTGTCTCAGCCCGCCGCCGACGTGTCGCCGGCCGGCGTGTCCTTGACCCGGTCCGCTTTTGCCATGCTCGCCCGGATCTCGTCGAGCCGCGCCACACCGGCCTGGTTAGCGGCGGCCTGGTTAGCGGCGGCGGCCTCACCCGCACCGACTGCGGGGGCGTTGCTCGTCCCGACCGCGGGTGCGTTGGGCGTGCCGGCCAGCCTCTCCCCGGCCATGCTGGCCCGCAGCTGCTCCAGGCGGGACGCTCCGGCCAGGTCAAGAGTTGACTTCTGCACCTCGAGCATGCGGCCCTCGATCGAGGTGGAGGCGAGCTCGGCGCGGCCCATCGCGTTCGCGTACCGCCGCTCGATCTTCTCCCGCACCTCCTCCAGCGACGGGGTGTTACCCGGAGCGGCCAGCGCGGACATCGACTCCAGCGAGTGGGCGATGGTCTCCTGCATCTTGGCCTGCTCGAGCTGGCTGAGCAGCCGCGTGCGCTCGGCCAGCCGCTGCTCCAGGATCATGCGGTTGTTCTCGACCGCCTTGCGCGCCTGGGCCGCCGCCCCGAGGGACTGGTCGTGCAGGGTCTTAAGATCCTCCATCGACTGCTCGGCCGAGACCAGCTGGGTGGCTATGGCCTGAGCGGTGCTCTCGTACTCACCGGCCTTTGCCTCGTCGTTGCTGGCCCGGGCCCGGTCGGCGAGCACCAGGGCCTGACGGGCCATTGCCTGGAACTTCTCGACCTCGGACATCTGGCGGGACAGTCGCATCTCCAGCTGCCGCTGGTTGCCGATGACCGCCGCCGCCTGCTGGACCAGCGTCTGGTGCTGGCGCTGGGCGTCCTCGATCGCCTGCTGGATCTGCACCTTAGGGTCGGCGTACTCGTCGATCCGGGCACCGAAGAGCGCCATCAGGTAGCGCCAGCCCTTGACGAACGGATTGGCCATCTCTCGTGCTTCCTCTCTCCGCCCCGGTCGCCTCCGAGCCGATCCGGCGACCAGCCGCTTCCATCGTTGCAGGCGGACGCGAGCGGAGCGAACGCGACCGGTGAACAGCCGCCGGTCAGGCCACCCGGACGACCTCGCGGCGCAGGTCGTCGGAGCGCAGCGTGCGGTGCGCGCGCAGCGTCGTCTTGAGCGGCGTCTCCCGGTGCACCGTGACCGAGACCTGGGCGTCGGCGTCTCCGGAACGGGTGACCGGCGTGGCCGGCACGACGGCCGCGCCGTCCTCCCCCGCCGGGGTGAGCACGCCCGGGGTGAGCACGTCCGGCATCTGCTCGGCGAGGGCGAGGGTGTCGCTGACCTCGCGCAGCACCTCGGACTGCTGGGCACCGAGCGCCTCGCAGATCGCCGCGAGCAGCTCGCTGGAGGCCTCCTTCTGCCCGCGCTCGACCTCCGAGAGGTAACCGAGGCTGACGTTCGCGGCGGTGGAGACCTCGCGAAGAGTCCGGTGCTGAGCCTGCCGCCGCGCCCGCAGCGCGTCGCCAATCACCCGCCTCAGCAGCATCATTCGCACCTCCCCGGCTAACTGGCTGGCCGCGGCCGAACCTCCACCGTACCCGCTGCGGCCATCGTCGGCACCCACGCCCACGGCAGAGCCGGCTCGCCGTTTCGGCCGGATCCCCGGGCGGGTCCTCGGCCGGCGGGGCGCATTCTCGGCCGGGGTTCTCGGCCGGCGGGGCGCGTTCTCGGCCGGGGTTCTCGGCCGGCGGGCCAGCCGGCGGCGCTATCCCTCCGCTGCCCTTGTGACCTGGGCCAGCTCGTCCCGGAGCAGGTCGAGTGCTGCGGTGACCGCGGCGGAGCGGATCGCGGACCGGTCACCGGACAGCCGCAGCGGGCGCACCAGTGCCCGGACCGGACCGTGGCAGGCGACGAAGACCGTACCGGCCGGCTTTCCGTCCTGCGGATCCGGACCGGCGACACCGGTGGTGCCCAATCCCCAGTCCGCGCCGCAGCGCTGGCGCGCTCCGGCGGCGAGCGCCGCCGCGACCTGCGGGTCGACCGCGCCGCGGGCGGCGAGCAGATCATCTGGTACGCCGGCCAGCGAGGTCTTGAGGTCGGTGGCGTAGACGACCAGGCCGCCCCGGAACACCGCGCTCGCCCCGGGGACGTCGACCACGGCCGCGCAGAGCTGGCCACCGGTCAGGGACTCGGCCACAGCCAGCGTCTGCGCCCTGGTGCGCAGGCTGCTGACGATCTCGGCGGCGGGGCTGGCCACTCAGCCGTCCCGCGCCGTCTCAGGTGCGTCCCGGGCCGCCTCAGCGTCCCGGGCCGGCTCGGGCTCCTCCTGAGCCGTCCCGGTACCGTTCCGGGCCGTCTCGGAACCGTTCCGGGCCGCCCCGGAACCGATGCCGTGGCCCTGGACCGGCACAGTCGGGGCGCCGCGCCGCAGGTGCAGGGCGCGTGGCGCGTAGTCCAGGCCGGTGAGCAGGGTGACCGCCACCGCCGTAGCCATGATCCACGGACCGACCGCGGCCAGGACCGGCGGGAACGGCCAGACGTACCAGGCGATGGCGAGGATCTGGAGGGCGGTCTTGACCTTACCGCCCCGGCTGGCCGCCATCACGCCGTAGCGGATCACCCAGAACCGCAGCAACGTCACGCCCGCCTCGCGGAGCAGGATCAGGATAGTGACCCACCAGGGCAGACGGCCGTACGCGGAGAGCAGGACCAGCGCGGTGCCGGTCAGCGCCTTGTCCGCGATCGGGTCGGCGACCTTGCCGAACGCGGTGACCAGCTGCCAGTGCCGCGCGATCCAGCCGTCCACGAAGTCGGTGAAGGACGCGAGACCGAAGGCCACGAAGGCGGCGATCCGCCAACCGGGTGAGGTCAGCTGTGAGACGACCACTAACGCGAAGAAGACCGGCACCATGAGGAGCCGGACCACGGTCAGCGCGTTGGCGGCGTTGACCAGCGGCACCGGCACCGACCGGGTCACCGGGCACCGGCCTCGTGGGCGGCTCTGCCGGCGGACCGCGGGACCGCGGTGTCCGCAACCGGGACCGAGGTATCCAGGACCGGAACCGAGGTATCCAGGACCGGGACCGCGATGTCCAGGACCGGGACCCTGGTGTCCAGGACTGTGGCCACCGCGACCAGGTCGACCCCGGAGCTCGCGGTGACCGTCGCCCGGACCAGCTCGCCTGGGCTGGGCAGGGCATCCCCGGGCGGGAGGACCAGCGTGGTGGAGCCGTCCACCTCGGGCGCCTGGTGCGCCGCGCGGCCCTCCACCACCCCACCGTCAACCGTCTCCACGAGCACGTCAACCGCTGTCCCGACCCGGTCAGCGGCCCGCTGCGCGCACAGCTCCTCAGCCAGCGCCAGCAGCCGGTCGTACCGGCGGCGGATGGTGGGCGCGGGCACCTTGCCGGGCAGCGTCGCCGCCTCGGTCCCGTCCTCGTCGCTGTAGTCGAACACGCCGATCGCGTCCAGCCGGGCTGCGTCGAGGAAGCGGACCAGCTCCGCCACGTCGCCCCGGGTCTCGCCGGGGAAGCCGACGATGAAGTTGCTACGCGCGCCCGCCTCAGGTGCCAGCGACCGGACCAGGGCGAGCAGGTCCAGGAACCGCGGCGTGGACCCGAAGCGGCGCATCCGGCGCAGCACCGGCTCGCTGGCGTGCTGGAACGACAGGTCGAAGTACGCCGCCACGCCGGGTGTCGTCGCGATCGCCTCCACCAGGCCGGGCCGGGTCTCGGCCGGCTGGAGGTAGCTGACCCGTACCCGCAGGATGCCGGCGACCGCGGCGAGCTGTGGCAGCAGCTTCTCCAGCGCCCGCGGGTCGCCGAGGTCCTTGCCGTACGAGGTGGAGTTCTCGCTGACCAGCACCAGCTCCCGTACGCCCGTGCCGGCCAGCCACTCCGCCTCGGCGAGCAGCTCGTCGGGCGGGCGGGAGACGAACGCGCCGCGGAAGGTCGGGATGGCGCAGAACGCGCACCGCCGGTCGCAGCCGCTGGCCAGCTTCAGCGAGGCGACCGGGCCGGCGCCGAGCCGGCGGCGCAGCACCGGCCGTAGGTGGGCCGGGGTGGCGGCGTCCACGACGGCGTGACCTGGCACGACCACCGAGCCGGCGCCGGATGCCAGCGGACCGGCCCGCGCCACCGGCGTGATCGGCAGCAACAGCCGGCGGTCACGCGGGGCGTGCGGATCCGGTCGCTGCCCGGCCGCCACCGCCGCCAGCCGCGCCGAGATCTCCGGGTAGTCGTCGAAGCCGAGCACCGCGTCGGCCTCGGGCAGGTGCGCGGCGAGCTCGCGGCCGTACCGCTCGGCCAGGCAGCCGGCGGCCACCACCCGCGCCCCGGTCCCCGCCGCGGCCAGCAGCGTGTCGATCGACTCCTGCTTGGCCTTCTCCACGAAGCCGCAGGTGTTGACGAGTACGACGTCCGCACCGGTCCCGTCCGTGCTCACCTGCCAGCCGTCGGCGTGCAGCCGCGCCGCCAGCTCCTCCGAGTCCACCTCGTTACGGGCGCAGCCCAGCGTCAGCAGGGCAACCCGGCGGCCAGGTCGGTTGGAGTCAGCGGACACGTCACGAGGGTACCGAGCAGGAGCGAGCCGCTCGCGCAACGGTGACCTCCTGGGCCGCCGGTGTGGCCGCCAGGCCGGTAGCCTGTGGCACCGGCAGCCCTGCGACGGAGCGGCAGACCGCGATGCACCTACCTGACCTGGTCGAGATCGTCGGTGCCCTGCTCATCCTCGCCGCCTTCGCCGGTGCCCAGCTACGCCGGCTGGACACCCACCGGCTGCCGTACCTCGTGCTGAACCTCGTCGGGGCGGCGATCCTTTCGGTGCTCGCGGCGCTCGACCGGGACTGGGGCTTCCTGCTGCTGGAGGGGGTCTGGTCGGTGGTCTCCGCGGTCAGCCTCGCCGGGCTGTTACGCCAGCGCAGAGCGTCAGCGCGCGGGACACCGGGGCGCGGGGCGGCGACGGGTGGGCCGGACGCGGCGTAGCGCCCGGGCGGGTGGGCAGGTCACAGGCGGCGCAGCGCCTCACGTGGTGCCCGGCGGACAAAGATGCTTACAGGCGGCGCAGCGCCTCCGCCAACCCGGCCAGGCCCACCGAGCCGAGCGAGAGCGCCTGGGTGTGCCAGGTCCGTAGGTCAAAGCCGGGCCGCGCCCGGGCCTCCGCGCGGGCGGCGAGCCAGGCCCGCTCCCCCAGCTTGTACGAGATGGCCTGCCCCGGCCAGCCGGTGTAGCGCACGACCTCCGGGTGCACCTGGTGCTCGGCCGCCCGGCCCCGCTCGCGCAGCACCTGCTCGGCTACCTCGAACGTCCACCGTGGACCGTGCCGCTGCGCCTCCGCCGGTGGCATCGGCAGGTCCAGGTGCAGGCCGATGTCGAGGACCACGCGGGTGGCGCGCAGCGCCGAGCCCATCAGCATGCCCAGCCGCTCACCAGGCGTGGTGAACCAGCCCAGCTCGTCGGCGAGCCGCTCGGAGTAGAGCGCCCAGCCCTCGGCGTGCCCGCTCACGCCGTACGTGCGGCTGAACCGGGACAGCCGCCCGGCGGCGACCCGGGCCTGGCCAAGCTGGAGGTGGTGGCCGGGCACGCCCTCGTGGAACACCGTGGTCAGCTCGTCCCAGGTGGTGAAGCGCTCCCGCTCCGCCACCGGCCACCACGTGCGCCCCGGCCGGGCCAGGTCCTCGCTGGGCGGGGTGTAGTACGCCGCGCCGCTGCTCGACGACGTCGCGAGCACCACGTCGACCCGGCGCAGCGGCTCGGCGATGTCGAAGTGCCGGCCGTGCAGCCGCTCGATGGCCTGGTCGTGCTGCTCCTGCAGCCAGCCGCGGTAGGCGTCCGCCCCGTCGACGTACTCGCTGCCGTTGAGGATCTCGGTGGCCTCGTCGACGCTGGCACCGGCCTTGACCCGCCCGGCCTCGGCCACCATCTCGGCCTCGATGCGGTGCAGCTCCTCCCAGCCCCAGGCGTACGCCTCGACCGGGTCGATGTCCGCGCCGAGGAACAGCCGGCTGGCCACGGCGTACCGCTGCGGGCCGACACCGTCGCGCTCCACGGCGCTTCGCACATACTCGTCCCGCAGGTAGCGGGCGAGGTCGGCGTAGGCGGCGTGCGCGGCATCGGCCGCACTGGCGAGGCGGGGTGCGAGCGGGCCGTCGCCGTAGCCGTCGCGCAGCTCGGTGAAGGTCGCCGGCACGCCGGCCCGCCCGGCGAGCCGGTCGGCCTGCAACGCCGACTCCACCGCCTGCCGGCGCGAGGCCACCAGGCCGCGCTGCAGGCCCAGCTCCAGCGCCCGGCGCCAGCTGCCCAGCATCTCGGGTACGGCGGCCAGCCGGACCACCACCCGCTCCCAGTCGTCCGCTGCGGTGCGCGGCAGCAGCTCCACGCTGTCGCGGATGGTCTGGGTCAGCCCGAACGGGGCGCGCAGCTGGCGCAGCATCTCGCCGGTGTCGTACTGGGCGAGGTCGGCGGTGAGCCGCTCGTGCAGGTAGTCGGCGGCGACCCGGTCGTCGTCAGCCAGCCCGCCGTCGCTGCCGGCGCTCGCCGTCACAGCCTCCAGCCGGCGCAGGGTCTGGCGCATCAGGTCGGCGCGGGCGTCGAGGCCGTCAGGGCCGTAGTCGGTGGCGGGGACGAACTCGGCCACCACGCCCCGCATCGTCGACGACACCGGGTCGAGCGCGGCGGAACGGGTCACGTACTCGTCGCAGAGCTGGAAGACCTCACTCGTCACCGGGCCCACCCTACGCCGCGCTCAACGATGCAGGGCAGCCGTCCAGTGGATAGCCAGGAAACCGGCTCGGACGCTGGATGTCGAGCCGGGTCACCGCACGTGAGCGGATACTGCGTCAACGAGGCGACGCGCCTGGCGGAGCGCCGAGACCGCGCGTTGGTGACTGAGATGCAGCATCCCGTAGTGTGCGTCGTCCTTGACCGCAAGAAGCCGCTCAAGATCGCGCGCCATCGCGTGGCCATTCGGGGACACCTGAGACAGCAATGCGATGGCCTGCCTGTGGTCTTGACCTCGCGACCGCTACCCAAGGGCAGCACAGCAGACCGCATCGGATGCGGCGATCCCGGCCAGCACCGCCAGAGCCGCCGCGACTCCCGGAGTCGCCAGCTCGTCCTGCTCCGCGCCCACCATCTCGGCGACCTCCAGAAAGGCCAACGCCTGAGCCAGTCGCGTGCGGGCCTGTCCAGTGCCGCAAGCCTCCAGTCGACCGGTCGATCGCGAACTCACTGCGCGTCACCACCGGTAGACAGCTGCCGTAGGAGCGTCCGTAGCCTGACACCGACCAAGGTGACGGAGTCATGGAGCCAGTTGTCGACAAGCGGGTCATCCACCTCGGCGTGCTCCGCAAGACGGTCCAGGTTGAGCTGGAACGCCTGGCATTGGTTACCGGTCCACGCCACAACTCGGCGCCGGAGCCCGTCGACCTGTTCCGCCCACGGTGACGCATCCTCCTCGATGCCATCTGGGCGGATAAGAAGTATGTCGATGTCGGACTGGGCGTTGCCGTCGCCACGCGCCATTGAACCGAACACCGAGGCGTGGACGGGCTTCGTCTGCCAGCCCTCAAGCTCCTTCTCCAGACGCTCAAGCAGGACGTGACGCATCCTCGCCAGGATCTCGATGGCCGGCCATGCTAGATGCTCGCGGTTGCCGGTGTAGAAGGTCACCGCCGCGTGCTCGTCAGCGTGCACCACTCCTTGCTCTACCAGCCGAGCAAGGGCTCGCCGCACCCCGTTAGGTGAGGCCGTGTTCATGATCCTCTGGACCTCCCTACCGGTGAGCGGACGAGTCGTGCCAGCCAGCACCTCAAGGACAGGCCCGTCCAGCGTGGGCACGACAGCGCGGACGGGGTGCGCTACATCCATCTCCGTCTCCAGAAATCTGCGCACTCGCTCACTATGCTGAGCACAAGCGCAGAATAGTGCACACATAGCCGCTTGCCCAAAGACACCTGGCAGTCACTCCGCGTCGCCGCGTACGCCGCTGAGCACCTCGGCCAGCTCGTCGGGCTTGATGAGGACGTCGCGGGCCTTGGACCCCTCGGACGGGCCCACGATGCCCCGCGTCTCCATCAGGTCCATCAGCCGGCCGGCCTTGGCGAAGCCGACCCGCAGCTTGCGCTGGAGCATCGAGGTCGAGCCGAACTGCGAGGTGACCACCAGCTCGATCGCCTGCAACAGCAGCTCCATGTCCTCGCCGATGTCCTCGTCGACCTTCTTGCGGCTCTCCGCCGCGGCCGCCGTCACCTCCGGCCGGAACTCCGGCTCGCGCTGGTTGCGGCAGTACGCGACGACGTCGGCGATCTCCGCCTCGGTGACCCAGGCGCCCTGGATGCGGACCGGCTTGCTCGCGCCCATCGGCAGGAACAGGCCGTCCCCGCGGCCGATCAGCTTCTCCGCCCCGGGCTGGTCCAGGATGACCCGCGAGTCGGCCAGCGACGAGGTGGCGAAGGCCAGCCGGGACGGCACGTTGGCCTTGATCAGGCCGGTCACCACGTCCACGCTGGGCCGCTGGGTGGCCAGCACCAGGTGGATGCCTGCCGCGCGGGCCAGCTGGGTGATCCGGACGACCGCGTCCTCGACGTCGCGCGGGGCCACCATCATGAGGTCGGCCAGCTCGTCGACGATCACCAGCAGGTACGGGTACGGCGTGATCACGCGCTCGCTGCCCGGTGGCGGCTTGACCTGCCCGGCCCGGACCTTGCGGTTGAAGTCGTCGATGTGGCGCACCCCGTGCGCGGCGAGGTCGTCATAGCGCATGTCCATCTCGCGGACGACCCAGTCGAGCGCGTCGGCGGCCTTCTTCGGGTTGGTGACGATCGGCGTGACCAGGTGCGGGACGCCTTCGTACCCGGTCAGCTCCACCCGCTTCGGGTCGATCAGCAGCAGCCGTACCTCGTCCGGTGTTGCCCTGGTCAGGATCGAGACCAGCAGCGTGTTCAGGCAGCTGGAGTTGTGGGTGGGGATGCAGGCGCGGCTGGCCAGGTAGAGGTGGCTCGGGCTGTCGACCTCGATGCATCGAACGGGAACCGAGGGAACCGGACGCACGTCCACGATGAACCGCTTGGATGCCGTCGTACGGGTCGTCGTCACCTGGCGGGCCAGCTTCCGGCTGAGCCGGAAGACCTTGTCGGCGGGTGTGAAGTGGATGAGGTAGCAGGTGGATCTGGACCCGTCCCGCTCGTTGACCCGCTTGGTCTGGAGCCTCGCCTGGTAGCCGAGTCCGATAACCAGCTCCAAGACATCGTTCGCCAGGTTCTCGCTCGTAGCCGCGAATGTGACGCCACCGCGCTTGGAGACCGTTCCATCTGTGTCGAGCAGGCCGGCGAGAAGTGCTCGACGCTGCTCCTCGGACGCCTCCAGGTAGATCCGCGGGACGTGCTTCTCACCGACCTCTCGGAACAACGCCCGCATGGTCCGGTAACGCGGCGGCGGCGGCGTGGGCGCCGCCAAAGCCACAGCTTCCCGGATACGCCGGTCGCGTTCGGGCCGGTTGGAGACCGTGTAGTGCATCCGGCTGGTCGGGTGCTTGGTCACGACGTAGCCGTCCCGACGGATCTCATCGAGAACTTCCCCATCGAGGCAGGTGAGCTGGGCATCCCCGGGGATGCCGCCGCCGAGCCACGCCCCAAACGTGTACGGAGCGATCGGGAGGTCCCGCTCGGGATAGGCGAGCGGGCCGCTCACGGCGACTGCATGGTTGGTCCAGGCGGCGCCTTTTCCAGACACGCGTAGGGACGCGGCGATCTCCTCGGTGGTCACCGGCCGGTCATCAACGGTCCGCCGCCGGCTCGACCGACCCGGCGATCCGATCAGATCGTCTAACGCCGCGTAGAGGCGATGCCGGGAGTACGCGGGCACGGACCGCATGACATCGCGCCCGCCGCGCCGGTAGGTGGCCCCGCGGACGCTACCCAGCCGCGGGATCCCGCCGGCGATCCGGTACACCACGTTCCGGACCTGTGGCCCCGCATCGTCAACCAGTTCCGGCATCGTAGCCGGGCGACCCGGTTCGGCGAGCACCTGCGCCGACCGGGCGGCGACGAGCGCCACATCCTCTGCGGACCAGTACGATCCGTCCCTCCATTGGTGTGTGCGTCGCGTCCGGCCGGCTCTGGTGCTGGTGCTGGTGGTGCGCCACTGATGCTGGGCATCCGCGACGATCACCGTCCCGTCCGAGAACTCGACCTCGAAGCATGGTCGCCCGTACAGCACCGGCGTGGCGGCGACGATCGTGCACGGGCGGCCGCGTTCGTCGAAGACCCGCTCTCCGACCTCGAGGTCGCCCATGGTCTTCCAGCCAGTGGGCGTGGGGACCGGGGTGTCCAGCGCCAGGGCCTTGCCGGCACCGGTGGCACCGGCAATCAGGATGTGCGGCATGCGGGCCAGGTTCGCCACCACGTACCCGCCCTCGATGTCCTTGCCGAGACCGACGAGGAGCGGGTGGTGGTCGCTGGTGGCCGCCCGCGAGCGCAGCACGTCGCCGAGGGCGACGCTCTCCCGGTCGGTGTTGGGGATCTCCACGCCGACCGCGCTCTTGCCCGGGATCGGGCTGATGATGCGTACGTCGGGCGACTTGACCGCGTAGGCGATGTTGCGGGAGAGCTGGGTGATCCGCTCGACCTTGACGCCGGGGCCCAGCTCCACCTCGTAGCGGGTGACCGTCGGCCCGCGGGCGAAGCCGGTGACCGCGGCGTCCACGTCGAACTGCTCGAAGACGCTCTGCAGTGCCCCGATCACCTCGTCGTTGGCGCGGCTGCGCGCCCGGGCCGGCTCGCCGGGGCGCAGCAGGTTGGCCGGGGGCAGCGTGTAGTCGCCGCCGAGGCCGGAGAGCACCAGCTGCTCCGCCCGGGTCGGTGGCGCCGTGTGCTCCGGTGGCTCGGCCAGGCGGCGGGGCACCCGGGCCGGCGGGCGGCGGGGCAGGACCACGGTGTCGTGCAGCACCGCCGCCTCGTCGCCGCCCTCCGGGCCGGCGTCCACCTCGTCGCCGCCGGCCTGGTCCCCCGGTGCCAGCGCGGCCTGGCGCCGCCGGGCCGGCCGCCGGCGCAGCGGGACCGGGCTCTCCTCGACCGCCGCCTCGGCCCCGGCGTCCGCCTCCGCCGCGGACGGTGGGCGGCCCAGCAGCAGGTCGCGCAGGTGGGCCAGCCGCTCGGGCACCCGGTTGACCGGGGTGGCGGTCACCACGAGCAGCCCGAAGACCAGCAGCAAGATGAGCAGCGGCACGGCCACCCACTGGGTGACCAGGTAGTCCAGCCCGCCGCCGACCGCCCAGCCCAGCAGGCCGCCGGCGTGCTCGCGCTGGGTGATGTCGATCGGCCGCTGGGAGATCTCCAGCAGCCCGGCGCAGGCGGTCAGCAGCGCGCTCCACCCCACCACCGCCCGACCGTGGTGGGCCGGGTCGCCCGGCTCCCGCAGCAGCCGGATGGCGCCGACCATGAGCAGCACCGGCAGCGCGGCGGCGATCGACCCGAGGAACAGCCGTGTGGTCGTGGTCAGGCCCTCGCCCACCCGCCCGCCGGCCGAGAACCACACGGCGACAGCCAGCAGCAGCGCCAGCCCCAGCACCGCCAGGCCGGCGCCGTCGCGGCGGTGCTCCGGCTCGAGCTCCCGGGCGGTGGCGGCCTGCCGGCCGACGCCCCGCACCGCCCAGCCGACCGCGTGGGCCAGCCCCATCCACAGCCAGACCAGGCAGCGCCCGAGCAGCCCGAACAGGCTGAGGTTGGTGCGCCGGTAGGGCCGGTAGGGGCTGTAGCGCGGGCGGTAGGCGGCCTGGCGCGCGGCGCCCCGGCTGGACGACGTGGCACGGCGGGCCGTGCTGCCACGCCCTGCCGGTCGACCCGCCATGCGTCACACGGTAGCGGCGCCCTGTGACGAACCCGCGCTTTTGCGCTCCGGTGTGCCGGCGCGTCGCCGGGCGCGCCAGCGCAGCACGAACCCGGCCCAGGAGACCGCGACCGTGGCGGCGGCCAGCGCCTGCAGCGCCGCGGTGTACTGCGCCGGGTAGAGGACGCCCTCGATGTACCGGTCGACGAAGCCCTGGGTCAGCCCGGACTCGCCGGCCCGCTGGCGGGACCAGTCCTCGGCCCAGGTCAGCGGGCAGATCGTAGGCATGCTGATGGCGACCAGCCCCCACGCCGCCGCGGCCAGGTGCGGCCAGATCGCCCGCGGCCAGCGCCAGGCGAGGAACCCGCCGAGCACCACGTACGCCAGGTAGGCGAAGTGCGTGACCAGCACCAGCGTGGTCAGCGCCCGGTAGCCCATGCCTCGAGGCTACCGGGCTGGTGTCCACTGGAGCCGGCTGTCACTCAGCTGAAGGTGATGCCCCAGCAGCCGCGTCTGCTACCGGCCTGGACCTAGAGGCCGGGAAGGGTGTCCGGCACGTCGTACACCGGCCAGCCGTCGTCGCCCTGCCGGACCGTCGGGTGCAGCCGGTGCGGCTCCCGCCGGCCCAGCTCGCGCAGGTGCCCGACGGCCACGCCGCGCATGGTCAGGGCGTCGGCGACCAGCATCCGGTGGCAGTGCCACCACAGGGTCTCTGCGCACATCACCGCCGGCCGGTCGGTGCCGACCCGAGCGGCAAGAGCTTCAGCAGCGGTACGGAACACCGGCGTGTCCATGTGGTCCGCGTACCCGGCGAGGGCCTCGTCGCGCAGCGCGGTGTGCCGGGAGCCGGGCACCCGGGACCGGCGCCCGCCCAGCTCCTCGCCCTGCCACTCGTACCCGATGCCGGCCTCGGCCAGGGCGGCCGCGAGCGCCCGCCGGTTGAACTGGGGGTGGTGCCGCGACCCCGGGTAGCGCCGGACGTCCACCAGCACGGTGGCGCCCGCCTCGCGCAGGACCTCCAGGAACGCCCCGGTCGCCCGGGCCCCGTGGCCGATGGTGAGCACCGCCGAGGGCACCCGCCAGTCACACCTCTCACACCTCGACGACGAACGGGACGATCATGGGCCGGCGCCGGTACGCCTCGTTGACCCAGCGCCCGACAGTCCTGCGCACGATCTGCTGGAGCTGGTGCGGGTCGGTGATGCCCTCCTCGGCGGCCCGGTCGAGGGCCTCCGTGATGAGCGGCACCACCGGCTGGAAGGCGGCCGGGTCCTCGGAGAACCCCTTGGCCGACACGGTCGGGCCGCCGACCACCTTGCCGGTCACCGAGTCAACGACCACTGTGGTCGCGATGAAGCCGCCGTCGCCCAGCATCCGCCGCTCGGTCAGCAGGCTCTCCCCCACGTCACCCACGGCGAGCCCGTCCACGTAGACGTACCTGGACCTGACGTGGCCGGCCCTGCGGGCGCGGCCGTCGACGAGGTCGACCACGTCGCCGTCCTCACAGAGCACCACCCGGCTCTGGTCCACGCCGGACTGGACCGCCAGCCGGGCGTGCGCGCGCAGGTGCCGCCACTCCCCGTGCACCGGCATGAAGTTGCTCGGCCGTACGACGTTGAGCAGGTAGAGCAGCTCGCCGGCGGGCGAGTGACCGGAGACGTGCACCTGGGCGACGTCCTTGTGGATGACCACGGCGCCGGCCCGGGAGAGCTGGTTGATGACCCGGTAGACCGCGGTCTCGTTGCCCGGCACCAGGGAGCTGGCCAGCACCACAGTGTCGCCGGACTCCACGGTCACGTGCCGGTGGTCGCCGGTTGCCATCCGCCCGAGCGCGCTCATCGGCTCGCCCTGCGAGCCGGTGGACATCAGCACGATCTCGCGGGCCGGCAGGGACATCGCCTCGTCGATGCCGACCATCAGGCCGCCCGGGATCCGCAGCAGGCCGAGGTCCCGGGCGATGCCCATGTTGCGCACCATCGACCGCCCGATGAACACCACCTTGCGCCCGTGCTCGGCGGCCGAGTCCAGCACCTGCTGCACCCGGTGCACGTGCGAGGCGAACGAGGCGACGATGATGCGCCCCTGCGCACTGCGGAAGATCGAGTCCAGCACCGGCCCGATCTCCCGCTCCGGCGTGACGAAACCGGGGATCTCGGCGTTGGTCGAGTCGGACAGGAGCAGGTCCACACCCTGCGCGCCCAGCCGCGCGAAGCCGGCCAGGTCGGTCAGGCGCCCGTCCAGCGGCAGCTGGTCCATCTTGAAGTCGCCGGTATGCAGCACCAGTCCCGCCGGGGTGCGGATGGCCACCGCGAGCGCGTCCGGGATCGAGTGGTTGACCGCGAAGAACTCGCACTCGAACGGGCCCAGCCGCTCGGTGCGCCCCTCCTGGACGGTCAGCGAGACGGGCTCGATGCGCCGCTCGGCCAGCTTGGCCTCGGTCAGCGCCAGCGTGAACTGGGACCCGACGAGGGGGATGTCGTTGCGGTGCGCGAGCAGGTAGGGCACGGCGCCGATGTGGTCCTCGTGGCCGTGCGTGAGCACCATCGCCACGACGTCGCCCAGCCGGTCCAGGATCGGGGCGAAGTCGGGCAGGATCAGGTCGACCCCCGGCTGGTCCACGTCGGGGAAGAGCACCCCGCAGTCGACGATCAGCAGCTTGCCGTCGTACTCGAAGACGGTCATGTTGCGGCCGATCGCGCCGAGGCCGCCCAGCGGGAGCACGCGCAGGCCGCCTGCTGGCAGCGGCCCGGGCGGGTCGAGGTCTGGATGTGCCTGGCTCACGGGCCGGTCCTCCTGCTCACAGCGTCAGGCCCGCCTCGGCGCAGTCCGCCCGTAGCTGGGCGAGCTGGCTCTCGGTCGCGTCGACCAGCGGCGAGCGCACCGGCCCGGCGGGCAGGCCCAAGGCGGCCAGCGCGGCCTTGGTGAGGATCACGCCCTGGGTCCGGAAGAACCCGGTGTACGCCGGCAGCGTCGCGTGGTGCAGCCGCAGCGCCTCGGCCACGTCGCCCCGCTCGAAGGCCTCGATCATCGCCTTGGTGGGCCGGCCGAACAGGTGCGTCGGCACCCCGACCACGCCGACCGCGCCGACGGCCAGCAGCGGCAGCGTGTTCTTGTCGTCGCCGGAGTAGAACGCCAGATCGGTGCGGCTGGTCGCCCACGACGTCTCGGCGATGTCGCCCTTGGCGTCCTTGACCGCGACGATGCGCTCGTGCTCGGCGACGCGGACCAGGGTCTCGGTCTCGATCGCGGTGCCGGTGCGGGCCGGGATGTCGTAGAGCATCAGGGGCAGGCCGCTCGCGTCAGCGACCGCGGTGAAGTGCCGCACCAGCCCAGCCTGCGGCGGCTTGTTGTAGTACGGGGTGACGACCAGCGCGCCGTGCGCCCCGGCCTTCTCGGCGGCGTGCGCCAGCTCGATGGTGTGGTGCGTGTCGGACGTGCCAACGCCGGCGATGACCCGGGCCCGGTCGCCGACGGCCTCGATGACCGCCCGCAGCACCGTCTCCTTCTCAGCGTCGGTGGTGGTCGCCGACTCGCCGGTGGTGCCGTTGACCACCAGGGCGTCGTTGCCCTGCTCGTCGACGAGGTAGGCCGCGAGCCGGGCGGCGCCGTCGGCGTCGAGCGACCCGTCGGCGTGGAACGGGGTGACCATGGCGGTGACGAGGCGCCCGAACGGGCGGTTACGGTCGATCGTCATAGATCCACGGTATCGGACGAGGTCACTTAGGACTCCCAGGTGTAAGGACTTGCGGCGATCTCGGTGCCGTCGGGCAGCGCCGAGATGGTGAGGTCGGCGAAGACGTTGAGCGCGACCCGCTGTAGCTGGCGCAGGCACTCGACGGCCAGCGCGCGGATCTCGACGTCTGCGTGCTCGGTGGCGCGCATCGCGATGAAGTGCCGCCAGGCGCGGTAGTTGCCGGTCACCACGATGCGGGTCTCGGTGGCGTTGGGCAGCACCGCCCGGGCCGCCTGACGCGCCTGCTTGCGGCGCAGGGTGGCGCTGGGCACGTCGGCGAACCGGCGCTCCAGGCCCGCCAGCAGCTCGGTGTAGGCCCGCACGCTCGCCTCGGTCGCCTCGACGAACGCCTTGTGCAGCTCCGGGTCGGCGGCGATGACCTCCGGCTCGACCATCGCCGCGTCGCGCTCGGGCACGTAGCGCTGGGAGAGCTGCGAGTAGGAGAAGTGCCGGTGCCGGACCAGCTCGTGGGTGAGCGAGCGGGAGATCCCGGTCAGGTAGAAGGTCGCCGACCCGTGCTCGAGCACGGACAGGTGCCCGACCTCCAGGATGTGTCGCAGGTAGCCGGCGTTGGTGGCGGTGGCCGGGTTGGGCTTGCTCCAGGACTGGTAGCAGGCGCGCCCGGCGAACTCCGCGAGCGCCTGGCCGCCCTCGGCGTCCGTCTCCCACGGGATGTCGTCGGGCACGTCAAAGTGCGTCCAGGCGATGAGCCGCACCTGCATCGGGACGATGTCGGGCATGAGCGCACCCTAGCCGCCCGGTACGACATCGCCGTGCGCGGCAGGCCGGTCGGCCGACCGACCAGTTCAGGCGCCGCCGCCAGTGACGCCTCAGGACGGCATCACGACAGTTGACTGACGGCAGAAGTGATGTCATCATGACGTCATGGATCTGACGCCGTACCTCGAAAGCCTTCGCCGCGATCTTGCGGCGGCTGCCGCGCCCGGCGGCCCGGAGATCGCGAAGGCGGCCGAGCTGCTCGCCGGCTCGCTGGACGCGTCAGTCCGGCTGAGCCTCATGGAGGCGCTCGCCGACGCGGCGGCGGAGGTGACCACAAAGCTGGGCACGGCCAGCGTCGAAGTGCGGCTGCGCGGTCGCGAGGCCGACCTGGTGGTAACCGAGGTCAGGCCGGCCGCTGCCGCCCCGCCACCGCCCACCGCAGCCGACTCCGGAGAGCTGGCCCGGATCACCCTGCGCCTGCCCGAGTCGCTCAAGGAGGCGGTCGAGCGGGCCGCCGCCGGCGAGGGCATCTCGGTCAACTCCTGGCTGGTGCGCGCGATCGCCGCAGCCGCCATGCCCGGCAGCCACCTGCCCCCACCCGCCGGCCGCGCGTTCGGGCGCCGCGTCACCGGCTTCGCCCAGGCCTGACCCGCACCATCACCCCGCTGCCGCGGGCTTTCGCACCACTATGGAGGTTTACCATGCCCGAGTTCACCTGCCCAGGCCCGATAACCGTGACCGCCCGGCTGGCCGGCGGCAGCATCGAGGTCGTCGCCGAGGACCGTCCTAACGCGACAGTCGAGGTGCTGCCGTACGACAAAAGCGACTCCTCCCGCGAGGCCGCCGCGAGCACGCGGGTGGAGATGCACGACGGGCGCCTACACATCGAGGCGCCGGAGACCAGCGGCTTCGTCTTCCGCCGCTCGCCCCGGGTGCGGGTCGAGGCGCGGGTGCCCACCGACAGCGCGCTGGAGGTCAAGGTCGCCTCGGCCGACCTCAACGCGCACGGCCGCTTCGCCTCGGCCGCCGTCAAGAGCGCATCCGGCGAAGTCCAGCTGGACCACGTCACCGGCGACGCCACCATCAGCACCGCCAGCGGCGACGTACGGGTGGGACGGGTCGACGGCGAGCTGCAGGTCAGCGCCGCCTCCGGCGACGTGAACGCGCACTCGGTCACCGGCTCGGTCACCGCCCACGCCGCCAGCGGGGACGTCGAGATCGACCTGGCCGGCGGGTCGGTGCAGGCCCAGACCGCCTCCGGCGACGTGCGCGTCGGCAGCGCCCGGCGTGGCGCCGTCAAGGTCAGCTCCGCCTCCGGCGACGTCGAGGTCGGGGTGGAGCCGGGCACCGGGGTATGGCTCGACCTGACCACGATCTCCGGCTCGACCCACAGCGACCTGTCCGCGTCGGACGGTCCGGCCGGTGGCGAGCCGGCGTTGACCATCCAGGTCCGCACGATGAGCGGCGACATCGACGTCCACCGCGTCAAGACCGCCGCCTGAGCCAGAGCGTTCATCCCTCGGTACGCGCCGCCCACCCGCCTAGGAACGGTAGATGTCCCCGCGGTGGTCGACGCGTACCACGTGGACTACGCGCGTATTCTCGTCAATGCGGTAGACCACGCGATACGCGCCCCGACGGGCCGAGTGGTACCCAACCAGCTCGCGGGTGAGCGGTTTGCCAACCCTGTGCGGGTTGTCTAAGAGGGCTCCGTTGACAAACTCCCCCACTGCTGCGGCCACGGCCATAGGCAGGCCAGCCGGTGGTGCTTCGGTCAGCGCGCGACGCGCGGCAGGTGCGAGCGACAGGCGATACGCTTCGTCAGCCACGCCGCTCCCGCTCCGCACGGGCGGCTAGCTGCCTGCGTAGCTCGTCAGCATCAATAGCACGGCCAGCGGCGATGTCGACCTCGGCCTGGCGGATCTGCTCCAGGGCACCCGGTGTCGACAACAGGTCCAGCGTCTCCTCTAGCGCCTCCAGGTCCGACACGGCCATCAGGACCGCTTCCGGACGGCCGTTGCGGGTGATCACCACCCGCTCGTGGGTGTCCCGCACCTCGTCCAGCACCGCGGACAGGTGTGCCTTGGCCTCAGCCAGCGGGATGATTGTCATGACCATAATTCTAGTCACCGATTCGTCGCAGTACAACAGCGGCGTGGTTCGGTGTCCATCAGGGGTGCGCCCAGGGGCCTGAACCTCTTGGCCAGGTCGAACAGGATCTCCCGTACCGCCTGGATCTTCCTCTCGTCATCGTCAGATGGTGCAGGCGCTGTCGCCTGATCCAGCTCCAACACCGGCCCGGGCAGCTCAATGAGCACATGTGGGATACGTCCTTGCCCGTCCCGACCAAGCTCGGTCGCGAGCGCCGGCAGGACCGGCATGCCTGCCGGGCGGACCAGGCACACCATCGGTAGACCGCGGCGCCGGTCGCGGCGCCGCTGGCCTTCACCCAGGCGCGAATTTCGGACTGCCATTATCCATACAAACGGCTCCACCGAGCCGGCCGGTATCACCGCGCCGCTGCCGTTCCCACTGCAGTTCCCTTGTGACCACGGCGCCGCGCAGGGACCAGAGGACAGGCGGACAGGCTATGTCTGAATGGATGAAGGGACAGCTTCAGAAATAGCCCTGCTGCTGGCTAGACGTAAAGCCAGGTGAACGGGGGCCAGGGGAGGTTGCGCAGCACAGTGAAGACGCCCCAGGCCGCCAGGAAAAACCCGACCGCCTTCGGAGTCACCCGCGGCATCGGCAGCCGCCAGCGGAACATCTCCTGACCGGCCCAGGCGATGTACGTGTACAGCAGGAACGGCAGGGCGAACACGAACAAGGCATGGTGACGGGCTGCGGCCGGAATGTTGCCTTGCAGCACGTACCAGAAGGCGCGGGTGCCGCCGCAGCCTGGGCAGTCGAAGCCGGTCGTGAACTTGAGCAGACAGGTCGGCACCGCGTCGGCGTTGGCATCGGCTGGGTCCACGGCCAGCACGTAGCCGGTGGCGCCGGCGAAGCAGGCGAGGATGGCCAGCGGCGCGGCCCAGCGCGGGGAACGGGCCCACAGTCGGGTGAAGAAAAGCGTGAACCGGTCCGGCGGTGGCGGTGGCGGGGCGGCGACCCAGTCCCAGTTGGCGGGCGCGACGGGGCCAGTGTGGTGACCGGGCTGCGGCCCGCCGGCGCCGGCCGCTGCCGGCTGGTCGAGCGTTGAGGTCATTGGGCCCGTCCTCACCGGTCGTCGGAGACTTTCACGGTACACCGGGCACGCCGACGCGGATCACCGACGCAGCGCGGCGGTCAGCTCCTTGGCCAGGTCACCCCGTTCCGGCTCGGCGACATCGGCGAGGCTCAGCCAGCCGGCCAGCCGGCGCAGCTCACCCGCGAGCGCCTCGGCCGCCTCGCCCTCGTCGACTGACGGCTCCACCCATGCCGCCGGCACCCGCAGCACACCGGCCTGCCGGTCGGCCTTGAGGTCGACCCGGGCCACCAGCCGGTCCCCGAGCAGCAGCGGCAGCACGTAGTAACCGTGCACCCGCTGCGGTGCCGGGACATAGATCTCGATGCGGTACCGGAAGCCGAACAGCCGCTCGGTGCGCGACCGCTCCCAGATCAGCGGGTCGAACGGGCTCAGCAGTGCGGCTCCGCGCACCCACCGGGGCAGCTTCGCGTCGCGGTGCAGGTAGGCGCGCGCTCGCCAGCCGGCGACCTGGACCGGCACCAGCTCACCGGCGTCGACCAGGTCGGCGACTGCCTCGCGGAACCCGCCGGCCGGCAGCCGGAAGTAGTCCCGCAGCTCCGGCTCTGCCGCCACACCGAGCGAGACGGCCGCGCGCCGGACCAGCTCCCGCCGGGCGTCGACACCGTCGGGGACCGGCGCCGCCAGCACCTGCGGGGGCAGCACCCGCTCCGGCACGTCGTACACCCGGGCGAAGGAGCCGTTGCGGCGCGCGGTGGTGACCTGGCCCGACCAGAACAGCCACTCCAGCGCGGCCTTGACATCGGACCAGTTCCACCCCCAGCTGTCGCTGCGGCGACGGGGCACGTCCTGCTCGATGTCGGCGGCGGTCACCGGCCCCCGCGCGCGGACCTCGTCGAGCACCCAGGCGACGAGGTCCGGTTGCTCCTGCATCAGCAGGCGCATCCGCCCCCAGGCAATGTCCTGTGCCTTGGCCATGCGCCAGCGCAGCAGCGGCCACAGCTCGACCGGCAGCAGCGACGCCTCGTGCCCCCAGTACTCGAAGAGGACCCGGGGGTGCTGGTACGCCGCCCGGTCGAGCAGGTCCATCGGGTACGGCCCGAGCCGGCTGAACATGGGGAGGTAGTGGGCGCGTTGCAGCACGTTGACCGAGTCGATCTGGATGAGCCCGGTGCGGGAGACCACCCGGCGGAGATGGCGCAGCGTGGGCGTGCCCGTCGGGCGCGGGTCGGTGAAGCCCTGAGCGGCCAGCGCGACCCGGCGGGCCTGGGCGAGCGAGAGCGTGTCCATCGCTGGCAGGCTAACCGCACCCACCGACAAGACCAGCGAGTGTGCCGGGCCGCCGGGCACGGCCGGGCCGCCTGGCCCCGGGCTAGCAACGGCACCTGATCCAGGACTAGCAGCGGCATCGGGCCAAGCGGGCTCAGGGAGGGCTCCGGATCAGCGGGCGTCCTCCGGCACCGGCCCAGGCGCTGGAGACCCAGCGCCCGTGCCCACCTGGCCGGCGCGGCCACTGCCGGAAGAGCACGTAGTTGAGCCGGAAACGGCGCGGCCGCTGGATGGAACGGGACGGGCTACCTTCTGACGTACATCTTCTGCGCGGCGGGGCTCCAGGGCACGCCACTCTCCGGGCTTGCGGCGGGACCCTCTGGGTCTGCGGCGAGGGTGCCCCGACCGGCTTCGCGGAGGGCGGCTACGCGACTGTGGCCTCCCGGGCACTCCGGCGCCGCCTGGGACCGGATCGGCAGGCCGAGGAGCAGCGCCAGGCTGGCCCAGACGTACGCGTTGCTGCCGAGGAACGCGTCCACCCCGGAGGTGTCCCACCACCAGGCCCAGACGAGCGCACTGCACAGCAGCACATACGTTGCGGCGGCCCAGACGAGCAGCGCGACCCGCCGGTGGCTGCGGGGGGCGGCCCGCATGCCGTTGTCGACCAGCAGCGCCAGCGCCGGCACCAGCCAGACCAGGTGATGCACCCAGGTGACCGGGCTGACCAGGCAGCCCACCACGCCGGTGAGCGCGGCACCGGTCAGCTCGTCACCGGCGGCCACCGCCCGGCGTACCCGCCAGGCCCATACCGCGAGCACGGTGAGCACCACCGCCAGCCACAGCGCGCGGCTCGGGTCGCCGGGGTCGAGCCGGGCGAGGACGCCCTGCAGGGACTGGTTCGACACGAACGACAGGGCCCCGATGCGCTCGGTGTTCCACAGCGCCTCGGTCCAGAAGATCCGGGACGCGTCCGGGGCGGCCGCCGCGGCGAGCAGCGTCGCCCCGGCCGCCGTGGCGCTGGCCACCACGGCAGCCCGGTACCTGCGGGTGACCAGGAGGTAGAGGATGAAGATGCCCGGCGTCAGCTTGACCGCCGTGGCCAGGCCGATGCCCACCCCGGCCCAGCGCGAGCCGCGCCCGAGCAGCAGCACGACATCGGCGAACACCAGGAAGACCAGCAGCATGTTCACCTGGCCGAAGGTGAACGTCTCGCGCATCGGCTCGTACGCCGCAGCCAGGCAGGCGGCGACCGCGAAGGCGAACCACCGGGTCCAGCCCTCGCGGCGGGCGACCGGGTCGACCAGCCAGTAGAGCACCGCGGCGGTGGTGCCAAGGTTCAGCAGCACACTCACCACGATCGTGACATGCCAGGGTACGAACGCCATCGGCAGCATCGCCAGCGCGGCGAACGGAGGGTACGTGAAGCCGTACTCGGTGCGCGGCCGCAGGTAGTCGTAGAGCTGCCCACCGTCGGCCCAGTGGTTCAGCGCGCCGAAGTAGACGTTGAGGTCGAAGAACCCGTGCCTGACCGCGACCAGCCAGAGGAAGACCGCCACCGCCACGGCGAGCGCCGCGACGGCGAGCACCTCACGCCTGGTCCGCTGCGACATCCGGCTCCCTTTAGGGTCGGTCCATGGCCCAGGGGTACATCCGACCGGCCCGGCCCGGCGAGGCGGGCGAGATCGCTCGGATCCAGCTCGAGACGTGGCGGGTCGCCTACCGCCGGATCCTGCCCCGGCACGTGCTTGACCAGCTCGACGCCGACTGGATGGCGCAGCGGTGGCGGGCCGCGGTCGAGCACCCGCCGTCGGACCGGCACCGTGTCCTCGTCGCCGTCGAACAGGCCGAACAAGCCTACCTGGTCGGCTTCGCCGCGGCCGGGCCGGCGGACGAGGCGGCGCTGGCCCCAGGCGAGTCGCTGGCCGTGGACGCCCCGCCGGACGAGTCCCTGGCCGGAGGAGGCCCGCCCGACGAGTCGCTGATCAGGAGCGGCGCGCCGGACGGGTGGGGCGACCGGGTGGCGGCAGTGACCGACCTGCTGGTGGAGCCGCGATGGGGGCGGCGCGGGCACGGCAGCCGGCTGCTGGCCGCGTGCGTTGCGCACTGGGTGGCGGACGGCTTCGAGCGCGCCGTGGCATGGGCTTTCCGGGATGATGTGGCGACCAGAAAGTTCCTCACCTCGGCCGGGTGGGCCCCGGACGGCGCCGCCCGGGCGCTGGACGTGGCAGACCTGCTCGTACCGCAGCTGCGCCTGCACGTGCGGGTAGGTGACAACGCGCGGATGGGCGACCCTGAGGGACCAGAGCCGGGCCCGTGACCAGCCGGGCCGGAGCACCACGCCGTGGTCAGTCGAGCAGGGACTCCAGGCCCACGGTGAGACCGGACCGGCGCATCACCGACCGCACGGCCAGCAGCACCCCGGGCATGAACGAGGCCCGGTCGTACGAGTCGTGGCGGACCGTCAGCGTCTCGCCGGGCGCGCCGAAGAGGACCTCCTGGTGGGCGACGAGGCCGGCCGCGCGGACCGAGTGCACCCGCACCCCGTCCACGACCGCCCCACGGGCCCCGGGCAGCTCGTCCTTTGTGGCGTCGGGCATCTCGCCCTGGCCAGCATCGGCCCTGGCCTGCGCCACGATGTGGGCGGTGCGCAGGGCCGTGCCGCTCGGCGCGTCCACCTTGTTCGGATGGTGCTGCTCGATGATCTCCACGGACGGGAAGAAGCGGGCCGCCCGCGCAGCGAGCTCCATCATGAGCACCGCCCCGACAGCGAAGTTCGGCGCGATGATGACGCCGACGTCCGGCTTGCGGGCCAGCCAGTGGCGTACCCGCTCCAGCCGCTGCTCGGTAAAGCCGCTGGTGCCTACCACCGCGTTGATGCCCTGGTCCACGCACCAGTGCAGGTTGTCCATCACCACGTCCGGCGCGGTGAAGTCGACCAGCACCTCGGCCCCGGCGTCGACCGCGTTGAACAGCCAGTCCCCCTGGTCGATCATGGCGACCAGCTCGAGGTCGTCCGCCGCATCGACGGCACGGCACACCTCCACGCCCATCCGGCCGCGGGCACCGAGGACCCCCACCCTGATCTGCGCAGGCGCCGGCGGGTCACCCACCGGCTCGCGCATGATGTCCATCACGTCACCACTTTCGTCCGTAGTGGACCGTCAGCTGACCACGGCCGAGAAGTCGGCGTCCTCGAACGGTCCGATGACCGCGAGGGACCTGGGCCGTACCAGCAGGTCGCGCGCTACCTCCCGGATCTGGTCGGGCGTCACCGCGTCCGCCCGCGCCAGCATCTCGTCGACGGTGAGCAGCTCGCCGTAGAGCAGCTCACCCTTGCCCAGCCGGGTCATCCGGGAGCCGGTGTCCTCCAGGCCGAGCACGAACGCGCCCTTCAGCATGCCCTTGCCCCGGGCCACCTCGGCATCGGTCAGGCCGTGCGCGGCCACCTCCGCGAGCTCGGTCCGGATCAGCTCGAGCACCTCCTCGACCTTGCCGGGGGCGCAGCCGGCGTAGATCGAGAACAGGCCGGTGTCCGAGTACTGCGAGGTGTAGGAGTAGATCGAGTAGGCCAGCCCGCGCTTCTCCCGGATCTCCTGGAAGAGCCGGCTGGACATGCCGCCACCGAGCACGTTGTTGAGCACGCCGACCGCGAAGCGCCGCGCGTCGAGGCGGGCGATGCCGGCCCCACCCAGCACCACGTGGGCCTGCTCGGTGTCCTTGGCCAGCACGGTCACCTCGCCGCTGCGTACCCGTACCCACCGGTTGTCCGGCCGGTAGCCGGCGGGTGGCGCCGGGTCGTCGGGCAGGCCGGCCTCGGCGAACGCCTCCCGGACCTGCTTGACCACCCTGGCATGGTCCAGGTTCCCGGCGGCGGCGACCACGATGGACGGTGGTGTGTACCGCCGGCGGTAGAACGACTGGGCCTGGCGCCGGGTCATCGCCGAGATGCTCTCCACCGTGCCGGAGATCTGCCGGCCGAGCGGGTGGTTGCCGAAGGCCGCGCGGGCGAACAGGTCGTGCACCTCGTCGCCGGGCTCGTCGTCGTGCATGGCGATCTCTTCGAGGATCACTCCGCGCTCGGTCTCCACGTCCGCCTCGGCCAGCGTCGAGTCCGCGATGATGTCGCACATGACGTCGATGGCCAGCGGCAGGTCGGCGTCGAGCACCCGGGCGTAGTAGCAGGTGTACTCCTTGGCGGTGAACGCGTTGGTCTCCCCGCCCACGGCCTCGATCTGCGCGGAGATCTCCAGTGCGGTACGCCGCCGGGTGCCCTTGAACAGCAGGTGCTCCAGGAAGTGCGAGACGCCGGAGAGGCTGGGCGGCTCGTCCCGGGAGCCGACGCCGACCCACATGCCGAACGACACGCTGCGCATAGCAGGGATCGCCTCGGTCAGGATGCGCAGCCCGTTGGGCAGCACGGTACGGCGTACCGTGCCGCCCAGCGGGTCGTCGGTGAGGGTCCGGGTGACCGCTCGGCTGAGGGTGGCCATGCGGGCGTCAGCGGTCGCGGTGCCGGCGACGCCGGAACTCGCCGCCGTCGGTGCCCTCGCCGGGCCCGCGCTCGCGGTCCCGGCCGGGACCGCGTTCGCCGCCGCGCTCGCCACGCTCACCGCGGTCGCCCCGGTCCCGCGGCCCCCGGTCCCGCTCGCCGCGGTCCCGCCCGCCGGGCCGGTCCGCACCCTCGGCGGGCTCCGGCGCCTCCTCGCCCTCCGGGCGGACCTTGTCCAGGTAGATCTTGCCGCGGGCGTCGACGTCCGCGATCTGCACCTCGACCTTGTCGCCGACGTTGAGGAAGTCCTCGACCCGCTCCACCCGCTTGCCGTTGCCGACCTTGGAGATGTGCAGCAGGCCGTCCCGCCCGGGCAGCAGCGAGATGAACGCGCCGAACGCGGCCGTCTTCACCACCGTGCCGAGGAACCGGTCGCCGACCTTGGGCAGGGTCGGGTTGGCGATGGCGTTGATGCGCTCCACCGCGGCCTCGGCCGACGGGCCGTCGGTGGCGCCGACGTAGATGGTGCCGTCGTCCTCGATGGTGATCTCGGCGCCGGTCTCGTCCTGGATCGCGTTGATGGTCTGGCCCTTGGGGCCGATGACCATGCCGATCTTGTCGACCGGGATCCGGATCGTGGTGACCCGCGGGGCGTACTGCGACATGTTCGCCGGGGAGTCGATCGCCTCCTGCATCACGTCGAGGATCGTCTGCCGGGCGTCGTGCGCCTGCTGCAGCGCGGCGGCCAGCACGTCGGACGGGATGCCGTCCAGCTTGGTGTCGAGCTGGAGCGCGGTCACCAGGTCCCGGGTCCCGGCCACCTTGAAGTCCATGTCGCCGAACGCGTCCTCGGCGCCGAGGATGTCGGTCAGCGTCACGTACTGGGTCTTGCCGTCGACCTCGTCCGAGATCAGGCCCATCGCGATGCCGGCCACCGGCGCCTTCAGCGGCACCCCGGCGCTCAGCAGGGACATGGTGCTGGCGCAGACCGAGCCCATCGAGGTGGACCCGTTGGAGCCCAGGGCCTCGGAGACCTGGCGGATCGCGTACGGGAAGTCCTCCCGCGACGGCAGCACCGGGATCAGGGCCCGCTCGGCCAGTGCGCCGTGGCCGATCTCGCGCCGCTTGGGCGCGCCGACCCGGCCGGTCTCCCCGGTGGAGTACGGCGGGAAGTTGTAGTTGTGCATGTAGCGCTTGGTCTTGGCCGGGGAGAGGGTGTCCAGCGACTGCTCCATGCGCAGCATGTTGAGCGTGGTCACGCCGAGGATCTGGGTCTCGCCCCGCTCGAACATGGCCGAGCCGTGCACCCGCGGCAGCACGTGCACCTCGGCGGTGAGCGGCCGGATGTCGCTCGGGCCGCGCCCGTCGATGCGCACCTGGTCGCGCAGGGCCCGGGCGCGCACCTCCCGCTTGGTGACCGCCCGGAAGGCAGCGCTCAGCTCCTTCTCGCGCCCCTCGAACTGGGTGCCGAGGCGCTCGTACACGGCCTCCTTGACGCGGTCCAGCGCCTCCTCCCGGTCCGCCTTGCCGGCGATCCGCAGCGCCTCGCTGACCTCGTCCCGCACCGCCTCCTCGACCGCGGCGTAGGCGTCCTCCTGGTAGTCGAGGAAGACCGGGAAGTCGCCGGTCGGCTTGGCCGTCGTCGCGGCCAGCTCCTGCTGGGCCCGGCACAGCTCGCGGATCGCCGCCTTGGCCGCCTCCAGGCCGCTGGCCACCACCTCCTCGGTCGGTGCCGTGGCCCCGCCGGCCACCAGGGCGATCGTGTGCTCGGTCGCCTCCGCCTCGACCATCATGATCGCGACGTCGGCGCCCTCGCCCTCGCCGGTCACCCGGCCGGCGACGACCATGTCGAAGGTGGCCCGCTCCAGCTCCTCATGGGTGGGGAAGGCGACCCACTGCCCCTCGACGTGGGCGACGCGGGTGGCTCCGATCGGCCCGCTGAAGGGCAGGCCGGCGAGCTTCGTCGACAGCGAGGCGGCGTTGATGGCGACCACGTCGTACGGGTGCGCCGGGTCGAGGGAGAGCACGGTCTCGACGACCTGGATCTCGTTGCGCAGGCCCTTGACGAAGCTGGGCCGCAGCGGCCGGTCGATCAGGCGGCAGGTGAGGATCGCGTCCTCGCTGGGCCGCCCCTCGCGGCGGAAGAACGAGCCGGGGATCCGCCCGGCGGCGTACATGCGCTCCTCGACGTCGACCGTCAGCGGGAAGAAGTCGAGCTGCTCCTTGGGCACCCGGCTGGCCGTGGTCGCGGAGAGGACCACGGTGTCGCCCAGCTGGGCGACCGCGGAGCCGGCGGCCTGGCGGGCCAGCCGGCCGGTGGAGAAGACCACCTGGCGTTGGCCGAAGCGGCCGTTGTCGATGACTGCGGTGCTGTGCTGGGTGCCGAGGGTTGTCTGCTCGGTCATTGGTACGACTAGCTCCTTCGGTTGGGCACTACCCGCGGGGAGCTTGTCTACGGCCGGTCTTCGATCGAAGCCCCCGGAGCTTGCGCTTCCGAAGACCACTACCGAGGACCGACCCACCGGACCGGCTGGCGCCGGGCCGCTCCCTACGTGGGATCGTGCGGTCTGTCTTGGTTGCGGGGGGCTGGGTCACCGGGGGGAGCAGCCGGGCCGCTCCCCCCGGCCAGCTCACCGCCGGATCTCGAGACGCTCGATGAGCGTCCGGTAGCGGTTGATGTCCTTCTTCTTCAGGTAGTTCAGCAGCCGGCGCCGCCGGCCGACCAGCAGCAACAGGCCACGCCGGCTGTGGTGGTCGTGCTTGTGCACCCGCATGTGGTCGGTCAGGTCCCGGATCCGCTTGGTCAGGACCGCGACCTGCACCTCCGGCGAGCCGGTGTCGGCCGGACCCGTCGCGTAGTCGTGCATGATCTTCGTTTTGATCTCTGCGTCGAGCGCCATGTGCTCCCTCGTCATGGGTCTGCTGGGCTCCGCACCCGCGGCGTCGAGCAGGCACGCGGAGCCGGCGGCCGGCGACCCGGCCTACCGGGAAGGCTACCAGCCGTAGCCGGCGCCGCAGCCAGCGGCCACGCCGGCACCGGGCCGGGTCAGGCCAGCAGCGACCGGGTCTGTGCCACGTCCTCGCGGATCTGGGCCGCCAGCGGCTCCACGCTCGGGTAGGTGCGCATCTCCCGCAGCCGGGCCACGAAGTCCAGCGCCAGGCGCTCGCCGTACAGGTCGCCGTTGAAGTCCAGCACGTACGCCTCGACGCGGCGCTCCCGGCCGGAGAAGGTCGGGTTCGTGCCGACCGAGACCGCGGCCGGCAGCCGCTGGCCGTCCGTGCGCACCAGCCACGCCGCGTAGACCCCGTCCCCCGGCACCGCCGCGTACCGGCCGCAGATCAGGTTGGCGGTGGGGAACCCCAGCTGCCGGCCGCGCCGGTCGCCGCGCACCACGACACCCTCCAGCCGGTGCGGGCGCCCCAGCGCCGTCGCCGCGGCGGCGACGTCACCGGCGTCCACGCAGGCGCGCACGTACGTGGAGGAGAGCACCGCGACGTCGCTGGCGACCAGGCGGGACGGCTCGACGGCGAACCCGAACGCGCGCCCGAGCCGCTCCAGCATCGGCACGTCGCCAGCGGCCCGGTGGCCGAACCGGAAGTTCTCCCCGACCACCACCAGCGCCGCGTGCAGGTTCTCGACCAGCACGTCGTGGGCGAACTGCTCGGCGGGCAGCCGGGAGAAGTCCAGCGTGAACGGGACCACGCACAGCACATCCACACCCAGCTGCTCGATCAGCTCCGCCTTGCGCGCCGGCTCGGTCAGCACGGCTGGATGCGAGCCCGGGCGCACCACCTCGGACGGGTGCGGGTCGAAGGTGACCACCACCGCGGACATGCCGAGGTCACCGGCGCGCTTGACGGCGTGCCCGATGATCTCCTGGTGTCCTTTGTGGACTCCGTCGAAGACGCCGATGGTCACCACCGAGCGCCCCCAGCCGGGCGTCGCCTCGTACCCCCGCCATCGTTGCACGTCGACCTCCCGGGCCGGCCTCGCCCGCGGCTCGCGGGCCCGCTGAGCCTACCGGTCGCGGGAGCCTACCGGTCCCTGGAGTCCACCGGTCCCTGGAGCCTACCGGTCGCGGACGAAGCGGGTCAGCGCGGCGGCGAGCGCCGCGGCGACCCGCTCCCGGAAGGCCGGGTCCTTCATCCGGGCCGCGTCCCGCGCGTTGCGCATGTTGCCGCACTCCACCATCACCTTGGGCACCCGGGACAGGTTGAGCCCGCCCATATCGTCGCGGGTGTTGATGCCGCCCTCGCCGATGTAGTTGGCCGGCGGCGCCACCCGGCGCAGCTCGTCGCGCACCAGCACGGCGAGCCGGTGTGACTCGGCCACGACCGCGGTGGACGGGGCGCCAGCGACCAGCGCCGGTTCCAGCACGTGGAAGCCGTACGCGCCAGCCGGCGCGCCGTCGCCGTGGATCGAGACAGCGACGACCGCGCGGTACCGGTTACCGATCTCCGCCCGATGGTCCAGGCACGGCCCCACCCCGGTGTCGCTCGACCGGGTCAGCACGACCAGCGCGCCGGCCACCCGCAGCCGGGCCGCCAGCCGTACCGCGGTGTCCCAGTTGAACGCGTGCTCGGGGTACCCGTCGTCCGTCCGGGTGCCGGTCGTGTCGCACGGCTTGAGCTTCGTGTACGCGTCCACCATGCGGTTGATGACCTCGGGGTGTGCCGCGTTGGCGCCGTTGTGCCCGGGGTCTACCACGACCACCACACCGGCGAGCGGGTGGACGGCCGAGGGCAGGGCCGGCGAGGATGGCGCCCCTGACGCGGGCGAGGTGGGGGCCGGCGGGGACAGGGCCGGCCCGGACGGCGCCGCTGCCGGGGTGGTGCGCGCGGCATCCGCCGCCGGCCGGTCCGGCGGTGCCGAGCCGGGAGCGGCGCAGGCCGCCAGCGTGGCGAGGGCGAGCACGCCCGCCCAGCACCACCGCCCACGTCGGAAGGCCCGTCCGCCCGGCACGGTCGCTCATCCTAGCCGCGCGGCCACAGCCAGCGGCTGGCGCAGCCGGTGGTCAGCTCGAACCGGCAGGGGTGAACACCACCTCAGCTCGAACCGGCAGGGGTGAACACCACCTCAGGGCGGGCCTGCCCGGCCTCCTCGCGGACGATGGCGACGAGCGAGCCGTCCGGGGCGAAGACGGCGTACGGCCCGTCGGTCCCGCACGCCGGCAGCCGGCCGCCATGCCCGAGCACCCGCGCCTGCTCACCGGTGGCGTCCCGCCGGGGGAGCAACCGGGCCGCAGCGGCGGCCAGCGGCAGCGTCACCACCCGCGGCGCCCGCGGCTCCAGCTCCGCCAGCTTTGCCAGCGGCTCCAGCTCCGCCAGCTTTGCCAGCGGCGCCAGCTCCGCCAGGGGTACGGCCTCGGCGAGCGTGAACCCGTCGACCGCGGTGCGGCGCAGCCGGGTCAGGTGCCCACCCACGCCGAGCGCGGCCCCGAGGTCCCGGGCGATCGCCCGCACGTACGTCCCCGACGAGCACGCCACCTCGACGTCCAGGTCCACGGTTCCGGCAGCCGTGTCCCGGCGCAGCGCCAGCAGCTCCAGCCGGGACACGGTGACCCGGCGAGGGGCGAGGGCGACCTCCTCCCCGGCCCGCACCCGGGCGTAGGCCCGCCGGCCGCCGACCTTCACCGCGCTCACCGCGCTCGGCACCTGGTCCAGGTCCCCGGTCAGGGCGGCGAGCCCCGCCCGTACCGCGGTCTCGGTGAGGGTGCCTGCGGGTGCGCCGCCTACGACCTCGCCTTCGGCGTCATCGGTCACTGTGGACTGCCCGAGGCGGATCGTCGCCGCATACTCCTTGGTGGACCCCACCACGTAGGTGAGCAGCCGGGTGCCCCGCCCCACCCCCACCACCAGGACCCCGGTGGCCATCGGGTCGAGCGTGCCGCCGTGGCCGACCCGCCGGGTGCCGGCCAGCCGCCGGACCCGGGCCACCACGTCATGGGATGTCATCCCGGGCGGCTTGTCCACCACGACGAAGCCCTCAGCGGCGAAGCCCTCAGCGTCCACCGCCGCAGCGTCCGTACCCATGAGGGGCAAGCCTGTCAGACCCGCCCGGCCCAGCCGCTACCGGACGGCGCCGGTCACCGCCCACCGGCCGGAGCGGAGGCGTGGCAAGATCGCCACCAGCCGCAGCACGATGAACAGCGTCAGGCCCGCCCAGATCCCACCCAGGCCGAGGTCGAGCAGGTAGGCGAGCCAGACCGCGGGCAGGAAGCCGCCCAGCGCGCAGGCCAGGGTCAGGTCGCGCAGGTACCGCACGTCTCCGGCGCCGATCATCGCCCCGTCGAGCGCGAACACGACGCCGCACAAGGGCTGCATCAGCACGAACCACGGCCAGGCGAGCATCGCCTGGGCGTACACCCCGGGGTCGTCGCTGAACCACGCCGGCAGCACGCCCGCTCCGGCGGCGATGACCGCGGCGAGCCCGGCGCCCGCCGTACCCCCGATGACGGCGACCCGGCGGGTCAGCGAGCGGGCCTCGTCCGCGCGGGATGCGCCGAGCGCGGCGCCGACGAGCGACTGCGCGGCGATGCCCACGGCGTCGAGGGCGAGCGCGCAGAACACCCACAGCTGGAGCGCGATCTGGTGGGCGGCGAGCGCGGCGGTGCCGAAGCGGACGGCGACCGCGGCGGCAGACAGGAAACAGACCTGGAACGCGGCGCCGCGCAGCAACAGGTCCCGCCCGAGGAGCAGCTGCCGGCCGATCACCCGGGGCTGCGGGCGCAGGGACACCCGCTCGCGGGCCAGCGCCCGCACGAACAGCACGCCCGCCGCGGTCTGCGCCGCCACGTTGGCAATGGCCGACCCGACCAGACCCAGGTCGAGCCCGTAGACGAGCAGCGGGCACAGGGCGGCGGAGAGCGCGTTGGCGCCCAGGACGTAGGCGAGCGGGCGGCGGGTGTCCTGCACGCCGCGCAGCCAGCCGTTGCCAGCCGCGGCGAGCAGCAGGCCCGGCGCGCCCAGGGCCGCCACCCGCAGCCACTGCGCGGCCCCGGCGGCGACCTCGGGGTCAGCCCCGGCCAGGGTACGGGCCAGCGCCGGCGCCCCCGGCTGCGCGGCCAGCGCGGCGACCACGCCCACGGTCAGCGCGGTCCACGACGCCTGCACCCCTTCGGCAACGGCGGCGCTGCGGTCCCCGGCGCCGAACCGCCGGGCGGCCCGCCCGGTCGTGCCGTAGGCGAGCACCGTGCCCAGCCAGGCGACGACGGTCAGCACGCTCCCGCCGAGGGCCAGCGACGCGAGCGGGACCCGGCCGAGGTGTCCCACGACCGCGGTGTCGACGAGCACGTAGAGCGGCTCGGCCGCGAGCACGACGAGCGCGGGGAGCGCGAGCCCGGCGATCCGGCGCAGGGTCACCGCTTCTGGGTTGCCGGCGGAGTGCATCGCTCCGGATGGTGCCACGCCAGTCGTAATGGATGCAAAGGCCAGCGCTACTTACACAACATCGTCCGGGCGCCGCGCCTGGACGGCGGTGCTACTGGCGCGTGTCCAGCGACGTCTGGAGGGCGCGGCGGGCCTGCTCCCGGGCGTCGTCGTGGGGCTGTGGGCGAGGCGGCGCGGTCGGCATGTCAGGTCCTTCCAGGGTCGGCAACGAGGCGGCAGGGCCGCAGGAGGGGGTCGGTTCGTTCGCCGATCGGCGAGGGCACCAGCGCAGGCTCCGCTGGCTCCGCAGCGGGCTGGCCGGTTGCAGACGAGTCCCGCTGCGGTGGCTGAGACCAAGGACAAGTACGGCTAGTACTGCCAACCAAACTATCCGTCATGTCCACATGGTGCGCAGGTTTCCCATCATGTGGACCGAGCCGGCGGCGCTCCCGGCTCAGCTCCTGGCGTCCCCACGCACCGGCGCAGCGCCAGCACGGCGACGTCGTCGTGCTTGGCAGCGCCGGCCAGCCCTTGCAGCAGCCGGTTGCAGAACACGTCCAGGTCAGGCTCTACCGTGGACGCCTGGCGGGTCAGCTCGGACAGCCCCACGTCGATCTGCTCCTTGCGCCGCTCGACCAGCCCGTCGGTGTAGAGCACCAGGGTCGCCCCCGGCGGCAGCTCGATCTCGGTGTCGCCGGGCCGGTCCGCCTGGATGCCGAGCATGGTGCCGCGCAGCTTGACCAGCTCGGCCCGGCCGTCGCGGACCAGCACCGGAGGCATGTGGCCGGCGCACGCGAGCCGGAGCCGGCCGGTGCCCGGGTGCAGCAGTCCAACGAGGACAGAGGCGATCTCGTCCGGCACCCAGCGCAGCATCAGCGCGTTGAGCCGGTCCAGCGCCGCGTGCGGCGGGTGCCCCTCGGCCAGGTACGCCCGCAGCGCGTGCCGCAGCTCGGCCATGACCGTGGCGGCGTGCAGCGAGTGGCCGGCCACGTCGCCGATGGCCACCACCAGCTCGTCGTCCAGCCGCGCCAGCTCGTAGAAGTCCCCGCCCACCGCCGCCTCGGCGGTCGCCGGCTCGTACCGCACCGCGATGTCGTAGCCGGGGACCTTCGGCACCTCCCGGGGCAGCATGCTGAGCTGCAAGGTGAGGGCCGTGCGCCGCTCCTCGTCGTGCGAGCGCATCGCCTCGACGGCCTGGGCCACCGCCTGGCCCAGCTGGGTCAGGATATGCACGTCCTCCCGGGCGACCACCGGGCTGGTGACGGTGACGTAGGCGGCCGGCCGGTTCTCCTTCGGCCGGGCCACGGTCACCCACACCTCCTCGAACCGGCCGTTCCAGGGCAGCAGGTCCCGGTACTCCGGCGCGAGGGCCACCCGCGCGACCGTGCCCGGGGATGTGGCGGCCAGCTCGTGGGCGAGGTTGCGGGGGCGGAACGGCCGCATGAGCGGCTCCGCGCCCGGCCCGGTGACCGTGGCCACCAGCCGCTCGCCCTCGGGCGTCTGGGCGGCCGCCGTCGCCGCGGCCTGGAAGATCTCGGCGGCGCCGGACGCCGCGGCGGTCAGCACCGCCTCGGTCCGGTCGGCCGTGTTCACCGCGATCGTCGCGTCGACCAGCAGCGCCAGCCGCCTGGCCAGGCGCTCGGCGTGCTGGCGGGCGCGGTAGTAGCGCAGCATCGCGTTCACCGTGGCGAGCAGCTCGTCCGGCTCGATCGGCTCGACCAGGTAGCCGTCGGCGCCGCGCGCCAGCCCCTGCGTGCGGTCGGCGACGTCGACGGCGTTGGCCGAGACGTGCAGCACCGGCAGGGCGGCCCAGCGCTGGTCACCCTTGATCCGCTCGCAGACCTCGTACCCGCTGACGTCCGGCAGGCGTACGTCGAGGACGACCACGTCCACCGGGCCGTCCGCAAGGCGGCACAGGGCCTGCGCCCCGGTCTCCGCCTCGCGGACGGCGTAGCCGGCCCGGCGCAGCCAGCTGCCGATGATGTACCGCTTGCTGCGGCTGTCGTCGACCACCAGCACGGTCGCGCCCCGGGGGTCGGCAGGCGCCGCGTCCACCGGCCCGGGCGCGGCGACCGGATCGATGGCGCTCATGATGCCTGCCCGGCGGCGGCCGCGTCACGCACCGCGACCCGCAGCGCCTCCGGCGTGATGTCCCCGGCGGAGAGGACCACCGCCGCGTGCCCGAACCACGCGGCCTCCCGCTCGCCGCCCACCGGCTCGGTCACCACGACCACCGGGATGGCGGCGAGCCGCTCGTCCGCCGCGAGCGCCCGGATCAGGACCACGCCGTCCGGCTCACCGCTGCGCCCAGACCCGTCCGAGCCCTCACCGTTCCCGCTCACCGGCGCCGACACGCGTACCACCACCACATCGGGGACCTCGACCGCGATGTCGGCCAGCGCCTGCGCCGCATCAACCACCTCGCTGACCCGGTCTGCCTCGTCGTGCAACGCCCGGGCCACCGCCGCCTGCAGCGCAGCGCCGCCGTTGACCACCAGCACCTGCCCCAGCGGTGCCCCGCGCGCCGGAACCCGCGGCAGGCGCACCCGGAACCGGCTGCCCTTGCCGGGCTCGCTCTCCACCGTCAGCTCGCCGCCGAGCAACGTGACCACGCGGCGGGCGTAGGGCAGGCCCAGCCCGGTGCCGCCGGCCTGGAACGCCCCGCGTACCTGGTAGAACTCCTCGAAGATGCGTTCCTGCTCCGCCGCGGGGATGCCGATGCCGGTGTCCACCACATCCATCTCGATCAGCTCCTCAGCCGGCAGCCACTGCGCCGACATGCGCACCGTGCCCTGCTCGGTGAACTTCAGGCCGTTCGTGACAAGGTTGCGCAGCACCTGTGCGAGCAGCATCTCGTCGGTCACCAGCGCCGGCACGCCGACCGGCTCGTCGACCAGCAGCGTCACCCCGGGACGCGAGGCCAGCGGCCGTAGCGTGCCGCGGAGCTGCCCGAAGAGCCCGCTGAGCCGTACCTCGGCCAGGGCCGGCTCGATCCGCCCGGACTCCGCCTTGGCCAGGTCGAGCAGGTCGTTGACGAGCGAGAGCAGATCCGTGGCGGAGGTACGGACGAGGTCGACCTGCTCGGCCTGCTCCGCGGTGAGCGGGGCGGAGCCGGCGTCGGCGAGCAGCCGGGTGAGGCCGATGATGGCGGTGAGCGGCGCCCGCAGCTCGTGGCTTGCGTTGGCCAGGAAGCGGCTCTTGGCCTCGCTCGCCATCCGCAGCTCTGCGGAGCGCTGGTCCAGCTCGGCGTAGAGCGCCACCACGCCCCGGTTGGTCTCCTCCAGCTCGTCGGAGAGCTGCCGGTAGAGCGCCAGCACCCCCCGGTTGGTCTCCTCCAGCTCGCTGTTGAGCCGCAGCAGCTCGTCCCGTCGGCGCTGCACCTCGCCGAGCGCGGCGAGCAGGTCCTCGTTCTGCGCGGCGAGCTCGGCGATCGCGCTGGTCGGGGTCAGCCGGGCCAGCGCCGCCCGCACCTGCGTCAGCTCGCTGCCGGTAAACGCACCGGCGACCTGCGGCAGGCGCCGGTCAAGCCGTACCCGGGTGCCCGGCCCGTCCGCCAGCACCTCGACCTCCACCAGCCTGGCCGCGGCGGTGAGCGCGCCCGCGACGTCCTTGTGCTCCTGGTCCAGCCGCTCCGCGGTGACCGCCTCGACCCGCAGCGTCGGCTCCGAGCTGCTGACCCGGAACGTCACCACGGCCCCGCCCGCGTGCGCCAGCATCTGCCGGCCGACCTCACTCAGGGCCGTGGCGATGCGGATCTGGTCCTGGTGCTCCATCCGCAGCGCGGCGGCCGCCTCCCGGCCGATCTGGCGGACCGTGAAGACATCGTGCTCGTTGCGGATGCGCAGCCGCAGGATCTCGGTGCCGCCATCGGCCAGGCCGGTCATGTCGGCACCCTCGCCACCAGCACGCCAGCGTCGTCCCGCCGGGTGCCGCCGTCACGCAGCAGGATCGCGGCGACCACCACTGGGCTGTGCGCCAGCAGCCCCGGGTACTTGTCCGGGTCCCACCGGTCGGTCATGCCGTCCGAGTGCAGGACGACCAGGGCTCTGCCGGGCAGCGGGTAGGCGAACTCGCGTACCCGCTGGCGCTGGTGCCCGACGATCCCGGGCAGGGTCACCAGCTGCCGCCGTACCCCGGATCCGAGCACGAAGCCGGCGATGTTGCCCAGGCCGGCGGCGCGCACGACCTCCGCGGCCGGGTCCAGCTCCGCGACCATCACCGCGGCCCCCCGGGTACGCGCCAGCGCCCGGTGCAGGTGCTCGACGACCTCGCCCGGCCCCGCGCCCGGCGCGTCGCAGAACGCGTCGACCGCCACCCGGCTCGCGGCCGCGGCCAGCGGCCCGTGCCCGAGCCCGTCGCTGACCAGCACCTGAGCCCGCCCACCCAGCGAGCGTACGGCGAACGCGTCGCCGGACGTCGTCTCGCCGGCGATCGGTCGGGTCAGCCCGTCGGCCCAGGGCTGCGCCGCGGTGCCGTCCGACCACACCTCCGCGGCGACCACCGTGCCCACGCCGGGTAGCGAGTACATGTCCCACCAGCTGGCCTGCCGGCCGATGGCGCCGAGCCCGATGCCCAGTGTCCCCGCGGTCGAGTGGCCGTCGGAGACCGCCTGGGCCACGTCCGGGATGCCTGGGCCCGAGTCCACACCCACCAGCCCGACCCCGGCCGAGCCGGCCCGGCGCAGGGAGCGCACCAGGACCGTGCCGTCGTGGGCGTGCTTGTGCAGGTTGCTGGCGAGCTCGGTAGCGAGGATGGCCAGCTCGGCAACGCGCCGCTCAGGCAGGCCGAGCTGCTCCCCGAGCCCGGTCGCGGCACGCCGGACCGCGCCGACGGTGCCGGCCCCCTCGATCGGGAACCACCGCATGTCATCCGCCAGCGGGCCGCTCGGAAACATCACCGGGCCCACTTGACGATCATGACCCGGGTGCCGCCGCCGGGCTTGCTGTCCAGCTCGAACCCGTCCACCAGGCGGCGGGCGCCAGACAGGCCGAGGCCGAGCCCCCGCCCGGTGGTGTAGCCGTCGGTCAGGGCGAGCTCGATGTCCGCGATGCCTTGGCCGTCGTCGACGAAGGTGGCGCGCACGCCGGCCCGCAGCCCCTTGTTGACCAGCTCCACCTGGGCCTCGCCACCACCGCCGTGGACCAGCGTGTTGCGGGCCAGCTCGCTGGCTGCGGTGACCAGCTTCGTCTGGTCCACAAGGGACAGCCGTGCGGCCACCGCAAGGGTCCGCACCAGCTGCCGTACCCGGACCACGTCCTCATCGCTCTTGATCGGCTGGACCTTGGCAGCCTCGGCACCGGAACCAGCCAGAGCAGCGGCGGCGTCTGGTCGGACGGGCGATGTCATGGCGGGCCGCCGGCCGGCGGCCCGCTGTGGAACGCCGGCCGCTCCCCGGCGGGCACCCCCGCAGCGGCGCCACCGCCGTTGAGGTCTGTGGTGCGGGCCGGCCGGTCCCGCTTCAGCAGCTGCATGCCGCGCTCGACGTCGAGCGCGGTGCGCACGCCGCGCAGCGACAACCCGAGCTCCACCAGCGTGATCGCGACGGCCGGGCGCATGCCGACGACAACCGTCTGCGCGTCGAGCACCCGCGAGATCGACGCGATCGACGCGAGCATCCGGCCGATGAACGAGTCGACGATCTCCAGGCCGGTGATGTCGATGATCACCCCGTGCGCCCCGGTGGCCACGATCCGCTCAGCCAGGTCCTCCTGTAGCTGGACCGCGGACTGGTCCTCCAGGTCCACCTGGATGGAGACGAGTAGCATGTCCCCGATCTTGAGGACGGGGATGCGCTCCATCAGACGTCCGTACGGGAGCGGCGCGCCACCAGGTCCACGCCGCTGGCGCGCAGCGTGTGCATAAGCGCGTCGGCCAGGCTGGCCTTGGTGGCTATGTCGCCGAACTCGATGCCCAGCGCCACGATGGTCTGCGCGATCTGCGGGCGGATGCCGGAGATGACGCACTCGGCACCCATCAGCCGGGCCGCGACCACGGTCTTCAGCACGTGCTGGGCGACCTGGGTGTCCACCGCGGGCACGCCGGTGATGTCGATGATCGCGTACGCCGAGCCGGTGTCCACCAGCGTCTGGAGCAGCTTCTCCATCACCACCTGGGCGCGGGCCGAGTCGAGGGTACCGATCAGCGGCACCGCCACCACGCCGTCCCAGAGCTTCACCACCGGCGTGGACAGCTCGAGCAGCTGCTGCGCCTGCTCGGTGATGAGCTCCTCGCGGGTCTGGGCGTAGACCTCGAAGGTGTACAGGCCGAGCTGGTCCACCAGCTGGGAGAAGCCAAGGAAGTCGCGCAGCGTGGCAGGGTCTGCCTGTTCGTCGAGCACATCGAGCACGGCGTCCTTGAGGCCGAAGACGCTGACCGCCGTCTCGGTGCTGGTGAAGCCGCTGCGCGCGCGGGAGCGGGACAGCTCGGCGAGCACCGCCCGCAGCTCACCGGTTGGCGGGGCCGTCAGGCTGACCGCGCTCCCGGCTGACAGCACCGTCGTCAACACGGTGAACAGCTCACGTAGCTGCCGGGAGACCTCGGCCTCAGTCAGCCGGCCGCGCAGCGTCGCGCTCGCGATCTCGGTCCACCGCTTGATGAGACGGTCTTCGTGCTCCTGGAGGAGCTGTGTAATGCGCGCCTGGTTCGCGACCTCGGCCGTCACCGTTTGCCCCCTGAGTCTTCCTTCCCGCGCCGGCCGAGCCGGCTGTGCACTGGCCCGCACTTTACCGCGTCCGCCGGAGCGTGGACGGTTTCGTAGGCACTGTTTCAGCGAGATCGCCGGTTTTGTGCAGCAGCTCATCCGGCCCCGGGACGGCGGCCGACGGAGCCGGCGGGCGTCAGCACGCCGCCCGGCCCGGCGCACTGGTCAGCGCGCGAAGAAATGCCAGCCGACCCACCACCAGAAGCCGAACACGGCGATGCGCCCGACCGGCAGGCGGCCAACCTCGTAGCCCATGACAAAGCCGGCCAGGTCGCCGAAGGTGGGTATCCGCGAGCCCTCCCGCCTGGCCAGCCACTCCACCACGCCCAACAGCCCGATGGCCAGCAGGAAGCCGGTGATCGCGAGCAGCCGGGTGACGCTCATCGCCGGATCAGCCCCCAGAAGGCGGTCACCCAGCCGAAGTAGCCCGCGGTCCGGGCCAGGTAGCCCTCGAACAACGGGTCGGCCAGCAGCGACAGGGTCGGGTAGTCGTACGAGGAGCCCCTGACGAACGTGACCAGCTCCACGATGGCGAGGGTCAGCGCGGGCACCAGCCACCAGAGGCCGCTACGGCTGAGCCGCAGCGGCACCGAGCGGCGCGGGACACGGCTGGACAGGCCCAGCCAGAACAGCGTGCCGCCGATCGCCAGGACGTAGAGGTTGGCCTCCAGGGAGAAGGACCGGAACAGACCACCTACGGCCGACAGCAGGACGAAGACCGGAACGAGCACGACGGGTCGCACCCACGGCTGGGCGATCTCGACGGTCAGCTCGGACGACTGTTCCACACAGCGATTGTCACTGGTGGACCTGTCCGCGGGTAGCGCGCCGCCGCCCCGAGTTAACCCTGATTCTCGCGCCACGGTCCGTCCAGCTCACGACGGACGGCGGAGACCACCTCGACGGGGGACCCGTACCCAGTGAACCCGGCGGCCAGGCGGTGCCCGCCGCCACCGAGTGCGACCGCCACCCGGGCCACGTCCACGCCCCCCTTGCTGCGCAGGGACACCGCCCACTCGTGGGGGGCGAGCTGCTTGACCACACAGGACACGTCAGCCTCGGCCACGCAGCGGACCGAGTCGATGAGCGCCTCCAGCACGTACGGCTGCTGGTCGTGCCGGGCCAGGTCCTCCAGCGTGGCGTAGGTCCAGACAAGGCCCAGCCCGCCGGCTGACCCCGGCTCCAGCTCGACCCGGCGCAGCACCTCCCCGTAGAGGCGGACCGCGCCGAACGGGCGGGTGTCGAAGACCCGCCGGGCCACCTCCGCCGGGCTGACCCCGGTGGCGAGCAGCCGCGCGGCCAGCTGGTGCACTGCCGGCGTGGTCAGGTCGAACCGGAACGAGCCGGTGTCGGTGGCCAGCGCCACGTAGAGGCACTCGGCGATCTCCCGGTCCAGCGGCACGCCGAGGCGGTCCAGCAGGGCCCCGGCCACCACCGAGGTGGCCGCGGCGGACGGGTCCACCAGGTGGACGCCGCCGAAGCGGGTGTTGGAGGCGTGATGGTCGAGCACGATCGTGGTGGGCCCGATGCGGTCGGCCAGCTCGCCGAGGCGGCCGACGCTGGCCGCGTCGAAGCAGAGCATCAGGTCGGGCGCCGCGGGCGCGGCCGAGGCCGGCACGAGCAGGTCGAGGCCTGGCAGCGCGCGGAAGGGCTGCGGCACCTCCAGCGGCCCCGGAAAGCTGGCGTACACCGACCGCAGGCCGAGGCGGCGCAGGCCCAGCCCGAAGCCGAGCATGCTGCCGAGCGCGTCGCCGTCCGGGTTTACGTGGCAGGCGAGCAGCACGGTGCTCTCGGCGTGCAGGGCGGACAGCAGCTCGACCGCTGCCGCCCACTCGTGTGCCGGCACGTCCACGGCCAGCTCCGCCCCTGACGCGGTCAGCTCCGTCCCGGGCCCGGCCGGCTCCGGCGCCGTCAGCGCCACCAGCCCGCCCGGCTCCCGTACCGCCTGCGCAGCGGGCTCTCTCACCGGCGCTCCTGCGCGGCGTCCCACTCGTCCTCCGACTCCTCCGCCACCCGGTACGGCTGCGGCTCGCCCGCGTACGCCGCCCCGGCGGCCAGGCGCTGCACCTCGGCGTCGGCGTCGCGCGCCGCGGCGAGCAGCTCGTCGATGTGCTTGGCGTGGTCCTGCACGTCATCCTGGACAAAGGTCAGCGTGGGCGAGTGGCGCAGGCCCAGCGCCTTGCCCACGATGCTGCGCAGCAGGCCGTTCGCGCTGTCCAAGGCGGCGGCCGTGCCCTCGTGCGCCGCCGCGTCCCCGAGCACGGTGTAGAAGACCGTGGCGTCGCGCAGGTCCGCGGTGAGCCGGGCGTCGGTAATCGTGATCATGCCGAGGCGGGGATCCTTGATCTGGGTACGCACCAACGAAGCCACCAGCTCCCGCACGCGCTCGGCGTGCCGGCGTACCCGGGTGGGGTCCGTCATCTCGTCCACCTCCGCCGTTGTCATCGACCCGTCGTTGCCGCACCGCCACCTACCGTGGCCTGCGCCCGCCGAGCCGTCGCGTGGCCTGGCCGATCCGACACTACCCGCGCCGCCGTCCGGCCGGGCGCCACGCTCCGGACCCGCGAACCCGCCCAGACCAGGCCGCCTCAGTCCGCGTAGCCGTCAGTCCATGTCACTGTCAGCCCCACGTCACCGTCAGTCCTCGCCACCGTCAGTCCTCGTCGCCGTGCAGCCGCCGCCGTACGGACAGGAGCTCGATCTCCGGGCGGGCGGCGACCAGCCGCTCGCACGAGTCGAGCACCTCGTGGACGTGGCCCGGTTCAGCGGCGACCAGCGCCACCCCGATCTCGGCCCGGCCGTGCCGGTCCAGGGCGCCCACCTCGGCCGCCGCCACCTCGAACCGGCGCAGCGCGGCCACGATCGGGCGGACGTAGGAGCGCTTGGCCTTCAGCGAGCGCGAGTCGCCGGGCAGCAGGACGTCGAAGACCGCGGTGCCGGTGTACATGCCGCGATTATCCGGCCCGCGCGCCGTCCGGCCCGGCAGCGCGCCCGGGCTTGCGGGCCACCAGCACGTCGCGGGTGATCGCCTGGTCGACCCAGTGCTCGAACCCGCGGTACCCCGGCGAGTCGACCACCTCCAGCCCCGCGGCGGCGAGCGTCGCCGCGGCGGCGGACCGGGCCGCCACGTGTGTGTTCCACGACACCCCGAGCGCGCCGCCGGGCCGCAGCAGCTCGGCCCAGACCGGCACGGCCGCCGCGAGCAGGTCCAGCGGGCGCCGCGACAGCCCCTTCTCCGGGGTACGGCTGCCGTGGGCCACCCCGTACGGCGTGTCGGCCACCACCACGTCCGCGCAGCCGGCCCGGAGGAAGTCGCGGGCGTCGAGGGTGTCCGCGTGGAACACGGTCAGCCGCTGGTCGCCACCGATGACGACGTCGAGGCACCGGGCCACCCGCCGGCGGTCCCGGCGCACCGGGTGCGTCTCTGCCCGGTGCTTGACCCGCTTGCGCCGCAGCCACATCTTGATGAACGCGGCGTACGCGTCCACGTCCGCCCCGTCTACCTCGATCCCGACCGCGTCGTAGCCGTAGCGCAGCGCGTGGTTGAGCGTGGTGCCCCGGCCGCACAGCGGGTCGAGCACGGTCAGCCCGCCGGCCAGCATCGCCGGCGCCTTCGTGCTGGCGAGCACGGTCACGTTGAGCAGCAGCCGGGTGAACTGCTCGTTGGTCTTGCCGGCGTACTTCGGGATGGTGACCAGGTCCTCGTCGTGGTGGGCGAGCGGGGTCAGCTCGACCGGCCGCAGCAGCTCCCCGGCCTGGACGACCTCGAAGAGCGCGTACGCGCAGGAGAGGTTGGACAGGTACGCAACGTCCACAGCAGACAGCGGCGTGGCCGTGACGAAGTCCAGGTACGGCACGCCGCCGCGCAGCCGCGGGCCGATGCCGCCCACCTCGGCCGCGAGTACGGTCTCGGCGAACACGGCCAGCTCCGCGTGGGCCAGCCGGGGGGCCGCCTGGCCGTACACCCGGTTGCTGGACGGGGCGACCAGCAGCGCGTAACGGCGGGAGGGGCCCCCGACCGGGAGCCCCTCCGCCGTGCTCGCCGCGGTCATGCGCGCGGCTTCTCCCGCATCTCGTACGTCTCGATGACGTCGCCGACCTTCAGGTCGTTGTAGCTGCCCAGGGTCAGACCACACTCGAAGCCGTCGCGGACCTCGGTGGTGTCGTCCTTGAACCGCTTCAGCGACGCGATGGTCAGGTTCTCCGCGACCACCGCACCGTCGCGCATCAGCCTGGCCTTTGCGTTGCGCCGGATCAGCCCGGACCGCACGATGCAGCCCGCGATCGTGCCGACCTTGGACGAGCGGAACACCTCGCGGATCTCCGCCGACCCGAGGTCGGCCTCCTCGAACTCCGGCTTGAGCAGGCCCTTGAGCGCCGACTCGATCTCCTCGATGGCCTGGTAGATGACCGTGTAGTAGCGCACCTCCACGCCCTCGCGGTCGGCCAGCTCGCGCACCTTGTCGTTGGCCCGCACGTTGAACCCGATGATGATCGCGTCCGAGGCGCTGGCCAGGTTGACGTCGTCCTGGGTGATCGCACCGACACCGCGGTGGATGATCTTCAGTTGGACCTCGTCGGACACCTCGATCTTGACGAGGGCGTCCTCCAGAGCCTCCACCGAACCGGACACGTCGCCCTTGAGGATGAGGACCAGGGAGCTCTTCGCCCCCTCCTTCATCTGCTCGAACAGCGACTCCAGGGTCACCCGGCCACGGCGGTTGGCGAACGCCGCCGCCCGCCGGCGGGCCTGGCGCTGCTCGGCGATCTGCCGAGCGATGCGGTCCTCGTCCGCCACCAGGAACGTGTCGCCGGCTCCCGGCACCGCGGTCAGGCCGAGCACCAGGACCGGACGGGCGGGACCCGCGAACGGCACGGGGTGCCCGTTCTCGTCGAGCATCGCCCGCACCCGCCCGTACGCGTCGCCGGCCACGATCGCCTCGCCGACCCGCAGCGTGCCCTTCTGCACCAGGACCGTGGCGACCGGACCGCGCCCCTTGTCCAGGTGCGCCTCGATCGCGATGCCCTGGGCCAGCCCGTCGGCCGGTGCCCGCAGGTCCAGCGCCGCGTCCGCGGTGAGCAGGATCGCCTCGAGCAGCGCGTCGATGCCGATGCCGGGCTTGGCGGCCACGTCCACGAACATCGTGTCGCCGCCGTACTCCTCGGCGACCAGGCCGTACTCGGTCAGCTGCTGGCGCACCTTGCCCGGGTTGGCCTCCGGCTTGTCGATCTTGTTGACCGCCACCACGATCGGCACGTCGGCGGCCTTGGCGTGGTTGAGCGCCTCGATGGTCTGCGGCATCACGCCGTCATCGGCGGCGACCACGAGCACCACGATGTCGGTCACCTGCGCGCCACGGGCCCGCATCGCGGTGAACGCCTCGTGGCCCGGGGTGTCGATGAAGGTGATCGCCCGGTCGCTGCCGTCGTGCTCGACGTGCACCTGGTACGCGCCGATGTGCTGGGTGATGCCGCCGGCCTCGCCCTCGACCACGTTGGACTTGCGGATCGCGTCCAGCAGCTTGGTCTTGCCGTGGTCGACGTGGCCCATGACGGTCACCACCGGCGGGCGGCTGACCAGCCGCTCCTCGTCGATGTCCGCGTCGAGGTCGATGTCGAACCGGGCGAGCAGCTCGCGGTCCTCGTCCTCGGGGCTGACGATCTGCACCTCGAAGCCGAGGTGCTCACCGAGCAGCAGCAGCGTGTCGTCGGTGCACGACTGGGTCGCGGTGACCATCTCGCCCAGGTTGAACATCTCCTGGACCAGCGAGCCTGGGTTGGCGTTGATCCGGTCGGCGAAGTCCGACAGCGAGGCACCGCGCGGCAGCCGGACCACCTGGCCGTTGCCCCGGGGCGCGCCCGAGCTCATGGTCGGGGCCGACAGGTTGTCAAACTCCTGCCTGCGCTGCTTCTTGGACTTGCGGCCCTTGGCCGGCTTGCCGCCGCCACGGCCGAAGGCGCCACCCGCGCCGCCACCGCGGCCACGGCCGCCACCGCCGGGACGGCCCGCACCGCCGCCACCACCTGGGCCACCGCCGCCCGGCCCACCGCCGGGACGGTAGCCGCCGCCACCGCCACCGCCCGGGCCCCCGCCCGGACGGAAGCCACCGCCGCCACCGCCACCGCCGCCACCAGGACGGCCGGCGCCGGGCCCGCCACCGGGCCGGAAGCCACCACCGGGACGGCCGGCGCCACCGCCCGGACCGCCGGGACGGCCGGGGCCGCCCGGGCCACCGCCGGGGCGGCCAGGACGCTGGGTAGGCATCTGGGACGGGTTGGGCCGCGGTGGCATCGAGGCCGGGCTGGGCCGGGGCGGCATCGAGGCCGGGTTGGGCCTAGGGATGCCAGGGCCGCCGGAACGCTGGCCGGACGGCGTGATGCCGAACGGGTTGTTGCCACCACTGCGCGGGCCAGGCCGCCCGCCGGGTGCGCTGGGCGGGGCTGGACGGGGCGGCGCCGACGCGCTGGCCGCCGCCGCGGCGGGTGTGCCGGGACGCGGCGGCATCATGCTCGGACCCGGCCGGGGGACGGTGACGCCGCCGCCCTCCGCGGGGGGCTGGCGGCGCTGCCTGGCCTGCTGTGCGGCCTTGACCGTGGCCTCCTGCTCCGCCTTGAGCGCGGCGGCGCGCGCCTCGGCGGCCGCCACCTCGATGTCGTGCGCGCTCGCCGGCTTGATGGTCGGGGCCGGCGGCGGCGTAGGAACCACCCTCGCCGGCCGCTTGGGCGGGGCCGGCTTAGCGGGCGCCACCCGCACCTCGCCGGCGGTCGCGACCGGAGCGGCCGGGGGTGGGGGCGCCGACGCCGCAGGCGCGGCAACGAACACCTCCCGCAGCCGTCGCGCGACGGGAGCCTCGACCGTACTCGACGCGGACTTGACGAACTCGCCCATCTCCTTGAGCTTGGCGAGTACGATCTTGCTCTCGACCCCGAGCTCCTTCGCCAGCTCGTGTACGCGGGCCTTGCCTGCCACTGCACTCCTCACTCCGAGGCCGCAGCAGGATGTCCCGCAGCGACCTCACTCGTGCACTTGAAGCCTGGTCATCTCAGGAACTTCATCGTGTGCTCATGTCGGTCGTCCTACCTTGCTGTCCGGGTGGGGCTTCGCGCCCCACCAGCGGCGGTTCCGAGTGCTGCCGGGCCAGATGCTCGGCGAGCGGACCGGTGTCAACGACACCGGTGAGACGCAGCGCGCGCCCGAAGGCGCGGCGGCGCTCCGCCAGCGCGAGGCACGCCGGATCGGGATGCAAGCTCGCCCCCCGGCCCGGTCGTCTGCGGGCCGGGTCAGGCACGACGACGCCGTGCTCAACCGCGACCACTCGCAACAACTCGGAGGCTGGCGCGCGCCCCCGACAACCGACACAGGTGCGTGTCGGCGACGCGCGACGTACCACTGCCAGAGTCTACCCTGTGCGCCCGGGTTCTCCGACTATTCCCCACCCTACCGATCAAGCACGGTTGCGCGCATACCGGGGGCTACTCCCGGCCTGGGCCGCTCCCGCCCGGCCTGGCCGGCGTCTCGTCCGCAGCGGTGTCCGGCCGGATGTCGATCCGCCAGCCGGTCAGCCGCGCGGCGAGGCGGGCGTTCTGCCCCTCCCGGCCGATCGCGAGGGAGAGCTGGTAGTCGGGGACGATCACACGGGCGGCGCGGCTGGTCAGGTCCACCACCTCGACCCGCAGCGCCTTGGCGGGTGAGAGCGCGTTACCCACGAACGAGGCCGAGTCGTCGGACCAGTCGATGATGTCGATCTTCTCGCCGTGCAGCTCGTTCATTACCGCGCGGACCCGCGCGCCCATCGGGCCGATGCAGGCGCCTTTGGCGTTCACGCCGGGCACCGTCGAGCGGACCGCGATCTTCGTACGGTGGCCGGCCTCCCGGGCGATCGCCGCGATCTCGACCGTGCCGTCGGCGATCTCCGGCACCTCGAGCGCGAACAGCTTCTTCACCAGGGCCGGGTGGGACCGGGACAGGGTGATCTGCGGCCCGCGGAAGCCCTTGGACACGTGCACCACCACGCACTTGATGCGCTGGCCGTGCTCGTACAGCTCGCCGGGCACCTGCTCGGCGGCCGGCAGCACGGCCTCGAGCTTGCCCAGGTCCACCGTTACGATGCCCTTCTCCGACCGGGCGTCGTGCGCCTGCACCACGCCGGTGACCAGGTCACCGTCGCGGCCGGCGTACTCGCCGAAGTGGACCTCGTCGGTGGCCTCCCGCAGCCGCTGCAGGATGACCTGCTTGGCGGTCATCGCGGCGATGCGGCCGAAGTCGTGCGGGGTGTCGTCCCACTCCCGGACCACCCCGCCGTCACCGTCCACCTCCTGGGCGAAGACGGTCGCGGCCCCGGTCCTGCGGTCGATCTCCACCCGCGCGTGCGGCTGCGCCCCTTCGGTGTGCCGGTACGCGGTCAGCAGTGCGGTCTCAATGGCGGCGAGGATGGTGTCGAACGGGATCTCCCGTTCGCGCTCCAGCGCGCGCAGCGCCGCGAGGTCGATGTTCACGCCTCGTCCTCCAGTTCCTCGTCGATGCCCGCCTCGTCCGGGTCGGCTGGGTGGTCGTCGGCCGGGTCGTTGTCGGCCGGGTCGTCGAGGAACTCGGCCAGCTCGGACTCGCCGACCTCCTCCGCCCGGGACAGCTCCAGCTGCACCCGGCCCGGCCCCAGGTCGGCGTAGCGGATGGTGGTCGGCCGGCCCGACACCTGCATGGTCACTCCGTCGTCGTCCGCCGCGGTCACCCGGCCGGTCAGCCGCTGCTCGCCGGCCCGGACCGCGACCAGGCGGCCGATGTTGCGCCGCCAGTGCCTCGGCTGGGTCAGCGGGCGGTCCACCCCGGGCGAGCTGACCTCCAGCACGTACTCCCCGCTGATGATCTCGCCAGTGGCGGCCTCCGCGGCGTCGATGGCGGTGGAGACCGCCCGGGACAGCTCGCCGATCACGCCCGAGTGCATCTCGTCACCGTCCACCACCACGCGCACCACGAGCCGGCGCCCGGCCCGGGAGACGCTCAGCTCCTCCAGGTCGCAGCCGGCGGCGGTGAGCACCGGCTCCACCACCTCCCGTAGCCGGGCTCGGACCCGCCCGGTCCCGCCAGTCGCCGCAGCGCCGCCAGTCGCCAGGGCGCCGCCGGTTGCCGCGGCACCGGACGAAGTGTTCCGCCGCACCGCACCAGCGGCACGGCGGCCACCAGAACGGGTAGCGGGTGGGCGACCGTCCCGGGACGCCTCCCCCGCCGGCGTCGGCTGGCCGTGGCCGGCCCGGTTGCGCTGCACCACCGCTGCGCACCTCCCAGAGTAGGGCCGCCCGACCGCCGCCATGCTGATGCACCGCCGGGGCCTCGCTACGGCGGCTGGGCAGAGCCTAACCCCCACTGACCAGCCACTGCCGGGCGCCGTGCTGGTCAAGGTCCGGCCCCTACCCGACCCCACCGGTTCGACCGAGCCGGACCCGGCCGACCGGCCGAGCCGACCGGGCCGCCGTTCCTCGCCGTTCCCGGCCGTCCTCTGGCTTGCCGCACGCCACCGCGGCCAACCATGGTGTTCACTGGTCGGCGATGC
>DASRIS010000119.1:0-69292 GCA_035649895.1 Micromonosporaceae bacterium
CCGCCAGGCTCATCCCGGGATCGCATTGACACCCCGGTTTCGATGTCACCTTCTAATTTTCGACACGTCGTCAGCGATTCGCTTGCGCTCGCCTTCCCGACCCCCACCTGACAATCTCGAATGGATGCCTTTTCCTCATCGCTCACCACAACAGTCTTCAGCTAATGCAGCATGAGGTGGTTTGAAGCCTCCCCCAGCAGGGCGACTCCGAAGGGCCAAACCTTCATCTTCCGTACAGCGTCGCCACAAGACAGAAGTTCCTACATATTCCTGCCTTTCGCGTTCGGGACACAACAGACGCCGCTGAGCTGCGGCACCCCCTCGCCTGCACCATCGTCAGCTGGTCGTGGCCGCAACCTGGTCGAGCATTGAGGCGCGCTCGTCCGAGCGGGCGTGCCCGATGTCCTTCTGGTAGGCCACGGAGGCCCGCAGCAGCGACAGGGCCAGGTCCCGGTCCACCGGGACGAGCAGCCAGCCCAGGTCCCAGCCGCACTCGGCCTCGCCGTACCGGTCGCCCATGGTACGCAGCACGGCGAGCGCCTCCTCGAAGGCCGCCCGGGCCCGTGGCACGTCACCGAGCGCGGCGTAGCCCAGGCCCAGCGCCCGTAGGGCCTTGGCCTCGCCCTGGCGGGCACCGATCTCCCGGGCGACCGCCAGGGCCCGGGTGCCGTGCCCGACGGCCTGCTCGGCCCGGCCCGCTGCTGCCGCGGCCGGCGCCAGGCCAGCCAGGATCTCCATCTCCAGGTGACGGTCGCCGAGGCTGCGGGTGATCGCGTAGGCCGCCTCGTAGTGCGCCATGGCGGCGTCCGCGTCGCCTGTGGCGCCGCAGGCGTCGCCGATGTTGGACCGGATGATGCTCTCCCCGTACGGGTCGCCGAGGTCCTGCGCGATCTCCAGAGCCGGCTCCAGGTGGGCCAGCCCGTCCGCCACCTGGCCCAGGCTCAGCTCGGTACGGCCCAGGTTGCACAGCGCCTGCGCCTCGCCGCGGCGGTCCTGGAGGCGCCGGCAGAGCGCGAGCTGCTCCAGGTGCAGCTGGATCGCCCGCCCGAGCTGGCCGAACTGGGTGTGCGCGATCGCCAGGCCGTTCAGCGCCCGCACCTCGCCGGCCTGGTCGCCGCCGGACCGGACGAGGGCGAGCTGCTGCTCGTGGCAGGCGATCGCCTGCTCGACCTCGCCCAGGTCGATGTGCAGGCGGCCGAGGCGGTTGAGCGCGATCGCCTCGGCTCGCCGGTCCCCGAGCCGCCGTGCGGCGGCGATGGCGCAGTGCGCCTGCGGCGTGATCTCGGCCCGGTGGTCGTACCGCAGGAAGCCGAGGTGGGTCGATGCCTCGGCCTCCGCGACGAGCAGCTGGTCGGCGCGCCCGGTCCCGGCATGGGCCGCCGCCCATCGCCGCGCCGTGTCCAGGTGCGGGCGGTCCAGGTCGAACCGGGCCAGTGCCAGCACGGCCGACTCGCCGCCGGAGAGGAACTGCTCCTGGGTGGCGGCGGCAGCCTGTACGGCGGCCTCGGAGTAGCGCCACATGGTGTCCGGCAGCTCGCCGGCCTCGGTCAGGTGCCCGTGGGCGAGGTCGGCGACCAGGTCATGCAGCCGCCACCGGCGCCGCGCCGGGTCGTAGCCGACCAGGTTGCGGCGCAGCAGAGAGTGCAGCGCGGCGGTGACGTCGACGCCGTCCGTCTGGACCACCGCCACGGCCAGGTCGGTGTCGAAGTCCGTGCTGAGCACGCCGAGCTGGCGCAGCACCGACCGGGTCGGCGGGTCCAGCCCGGCGTAGCTCAGCGCGAGCGAGGCCGCCACGTCGAGCTGGGCATCGTCCGGGTCGCGGAGCAGGGCGAGCCGCTGGCGCCGGTCCGCCAGCGCGGCCACGTAGTCGGACACCGCCAGGGCCGGGTCGTTGAGGAGCACGCTGCCGCTGACCCGCAGGGCCAGCGGCAGGTAGCCGCAGGCCCGCGCCAGCGTCCGGGCCTGCGTCGGGGTCACCCGGTCGCAGATGCTCTTGAGCAGCTCGACCGCCTCCGCCTCGGTAAGCTGCTCCAGGTCCACTGTGGTCATCCCCGGCAGGGAGAACCGTTGCCGGCTGGTCACCAGCAGGGCGCACCCCGGCGGCGGCAGCAGTGGCCGGACCTGGCTCGCGTCGCTGGCGTCATCGGCCAGGATCAGCACCCGCTGCCCGCTCAGGACCGCGCAGTACCGCCGCTGCAACGCGTCGACCTCGTCGGGAAGCTGGGTGTTGGGGCTGAACGTGTGGATCACCTGCCGCAGCGCGTGCGCCGCCGGCAGCGGCGCCGCGCTCACCCCGTGCAGGCTGAGCATCAGGTGGGCGTCCGGGAACTCCTCGCGCAGCCGGTTGGCCGCAAGGACCGCCAGCTCGGTCTTGCCGATGCCGCCCATCCCGCGTACCCCGGAGATCGCCGCCGTGTGGGTGGTGCGTAACGCGGCCAGCAGCGTGGCGAGGACGTCGTCCCGGCCGACGAAGTCGGCGGCGGGTGCGCGGAGCTGGTGTCGCGGCGGCGCCTCCAGCCGGGCCAGCCAGGGGTCGAGGTGCTCCCGGTCGGGATGCCCGGAGGCTAGATCGCCGGCGAGTGCCGCGATGCCCGGGTACCCGGCAGCGGCCAGCAGCGCATCGGCCTCCTCGCGGGACAGCGACAGGACCCGTGCGATGCGGGCCAGCGGTCGCCAGTGCCGCGGCCGGCGTACCGTGCCCTCCCGCCAGTTGTCGATCGCGGTGCGTGGAACGCCGGTCAGCTTGCTCAACGTCTGCGAGCCGATCCCGGCCTGCCGCATTGCGTCTGCCAGTACGTCGCTGAGGGTTTCCATCAGCTCCCTCCCGCCACAACCGGCGCCGCCGTACGGCGCCGGACCTTCTCGATTATCGGCGGCGCGGACCTTCGGAGGCCATCCGGTGCAGATTATGGGGTTGTTTCACCGGAGCATGCGTCCCAACGATTGACATCAATAACCCAGCCACCTGCACAGAGATGGGTGATGGCGCGTGAGATTCATACCTGCCAATCACAACGGTGCCGGCGTGGCCGTCCGGCTGGCGAGCGGCGGCTTGGCGGCCCTCGCGCTGCTCGCCACCCTGGTCGCCACACCTACCGCGAGCCAGGCGGCGGTCGTGGCCCCGGCCCGGGGGACGACCGTCCAAGCCACCACGACCGTCTACATCCGTACCGGTCCGAGCACCTCCTACCCGGTTGAGGCAACGGCCTATGCCGGCGACACCGCGAGCGTGCTCGGCGGGCCGACCGGCGACTTCATCGAGGTCTACTTCCGCGACCACCGGGGGTGGACCCACCGCGCCTACTGGAACCAGGTGCCCGGACTGTGGGTCAACCGGTACCAGCTGACCGCGAACCAGGAGGCGGCGGTGCGCTGGATCGCGGCGAAGACCATCGCGCGGGTGCCCGGCACCCTGAGCGAGAAGCTGACCACCGTCTCCCGGGTTACCTGGTGGTCGCTGAAGGAGAGCATCCTCAACCTCAGCTCGCCCTACGTGCATCGCTACTCCAACTGCCAGAACTCCAACTACGACCCGCTGGTCACGTGCAGCACCAACAACTGGCAGGTCGGCATCGCCGGTGTGCACATGAGCAACGCGGCCACCCAGGCGGCGTACCTCGAGAGCCTGGCCGGCCAGCTCTACGGGTCGACGGCGCAGGCAGTGCTGGACCACACCGCGAACTACGCGGGCTACGCCGACGGCACCAGCGCGCACACCGCGGTCGTCAGCTCCACCGGGCGCTTCCGTACGTCGTGGCTGGCGCGCAACCACGGCGTCGGGTTCGTCTTCAACGAGCCCTACGTGGTGCCCTGCCTCGGCGGCGCCCCTCCGTCGTGGTGCTTCGAGGGCGGCGAGGAGGCCCGCCGGTTCGGGTCCAGCGCCGCTGTGATCATCCGCTCCCTCCAGGACCTGCGGGCGATCTTGTACGCAATCAGACCAATCTGATCTGAAGGAGGTTGTCATGCGCCATCTCACTCGCGTCACCCGGCTGGTAGCGGCGCTCGCCGTCGCTCCGGTCCTCGCACTCACCGCCGCGCCCACCGCCGCGGCCACCCAACCGTCCAACCGGTCCGACACGCTGCATGACGCGGTCGTGGCAAAGGCGCACGCCCGTGCGACCGGTGCGGCCACCGCCTGGACAGACGCCCGGGTGGGCGTGATCCGGGCGCAGAGCGGCTGGGTGCTCGGCATGGCGACGCTGGTGGCGCCGCGCGGGTCCGACGCCTACCCGGACAGCCGGCTGTTCCTCGCCGAGCGCCGGAACGGCTCGTGGGAGGTCGGGCTCGACGGCGAGCCCGCGTTCGCCGCGATCTCCGCCCGGGCGCCGATGCTCTCCGCCCACGAGCGGGAGGTCTTCGCCTCGCACGGCGGCAACGTGGGCACAGCCGCCAACGGCGACTACCGCACGGGCATGCGCCTGCCGTACGGGGTCGGCCAGGAGTGGCGGCTCAGCGGCGGACCGCACGCCTGGGACGCGGGGAGCGGCCCGTGGAGCTCGATCGACCTCGCCGGTGGCGACGGGCGGGTGCTGGCCGTGCGGGCCGGCACAGCCTACGAGAACCCCGGCTGCCGGGGCGAGATCGTCATCGCGCACGACCGCGGGTACACCACGAAGTACTACCACCTCGTCAACCGCACTGTGCCGCCGAGCGTCAGCGTCGGCGTGGGCCACTACCTCGGCAACATCGGCACGGCCATCCCGTGCGGCGGCGCCGCGAGCTACCCGCACGTGCACTTCACGCTCATGCAGCACGGCCAGTACGTCAACATCGCGTACCACATCATCGGCAAGTGGGTCTTCATCAACGGTCCTCAGCAGTACTCCGGTGGCTACGCGCTGCACGGCAGCAAGGTCGCCGCCGCCGGCAGCGGCCTGATGAACAACTACGGCGCGCTCGGCTTCGACTCGGGCATCGTCGACGCCAACGGCGGCGGCTGGGTCTACCGGCGGACCGGTCCCGGCACCAGCTACTCCGTGGCCGGCCAGGTCACCGACGGCAGTACGGTCAAAATCTCCTGCTCCCGCAACGGCACCACGCACACCGGCCGGTGGGGAGCCACCGCGCTGTGGAACAAGCTCACCGACGGCACGTGGGTGAGTGACGCGTTCGTCTACACAGGAGTCGACGGACCCGTCAGCGGCTGGTGCTGACGGCCAGCCGTCCCGGGCCGGCACGGGTGGGTCATGCCCGTGCCGGTTCGGGGCTGCCCGGCAGCTGATCAACGGATGACCGCCAGCGAGCCGGCCGAGGTAGTCTGGCTGGATACGGCTGACAGCTGACCGTCACGTGGAGGCAGGTCGTCCGGACGGGTCGGTACGTTGACGCCGTGGCCGACATCGACAAGGTTCCAGTCTTCGACTTCATGGTCGTACGAGCGCCGGACACCGTGGACCCACTGGCGCTGAAGCACCACTATATCCAGGACACCCATCTGCACCAGTCTCCCGTGCTCAGCACGGTGTGGCAGAAGGTCTTCTGTGGCGAGCAGCCCAGCAGCGAGCGCATGCTGGATCTCCGGGACGGGCTGCTGTCGATGTTGAGGCCCTATACCGTGCACTGCCCGGACAGCGACCCGAGCGACACGCGCGAGCAGCTGCCGTTCGGTGCGCTGGAGAAGAACGCCTACCTGAGTGTCGGCGACACGTACTACCTCCTGCCGGACCGTCTCGAGTCGCTCGATGGCGTGCCGGTCGCCCCGCGACTGGGCCGCGTCCTCGCCGTGCTGGCCCAGTACCGGACCGCCGACCCGCTGTCAGTCCATCACCTGCAGGCCGAGCTGGACAAGGTCTTCGACGGGACGCGCCCGTCCACAAAGGACATGATGCGCTGCCGGCGCGGCCTGTTCGACGCGCTGTACCTGCTCTACATGCTGCGACGGTGGACCAGCGTCAGCTTCGAGCACATCATCACCGGCCTGCGGGCGGCCAACGCCATGGACGCCGTGGCCGCGGGTGACGTCACCACCGCGGCGGTGCTGGACGCGTACCTGTCCGCGACCCCGGTCATCCACCCGATCTTCGCCCGGCTCTTCCACTACGCCCGGCCGTTCAACGACATCAAGCCGATCGGCATCGGGGACCTCAAGGTCGTCAAGCAGTGGCTGGTGGCCTACCTGCCGGGCGAGATCTCGGACATCCACAACGTGATGGCCGGGGAGACCAAGGAGCGCGACCACCGCCGGCTGGAGAAGACCGAGGAGACCTTCTCCTTCAGCTCCGAGCAGCAGGAGGAGACCAGCAAGGACCAGCAGTCCACCGACCGCTTCGAGCTCAAGCGCGAGGCGGAGCAGGTGATCAAGCAGGACATCAACGTCAACGCCAACCTGGTCGGCCGCTACTCGCCCAACCCGGCGGTGCTGATCCAGGTCACGGCCGGGTTCGCATTCAACCGCAACGAGTACCGGCAGGACAAGACGGCGCAGAACTTCGCCCACGAGGTGCTCAGCAAGGCGGTCAGCCGGGTGCAGAGCCGCGCGGTCACCCAGCGGTCGGTCACCAAGGTCTTCGAGACCGAGGAGACCAACAAGCACAAGTTCACCGCCGGCAACGACCACATCTCCGGCATCTACCGGTGGGTCGACAAGCGGTACAAGGCCCAGCTGTTCAACTACGGCAAGCGGATGATGTTCGAGTTCCTGGTGCCCGAGCCCGCCGCCTTCCTGGTCGAGTCGCGGCTGCGCGCCTTCCAGACCAACCTCGACGTCCCGCAGCTGCCGGACCTGCCGACGTTCGAGGAGGTGTCGCTGCCGTTCCCGGCCACAGACATCGACCAGGCAAAGTACAACGAGCTGGCGCTGCGGTACGACCTGAAGGACGTCCCGTACCCGGCGACCGACCGCACGATCGCCTTCATCAACCAGGAGAGCGGCCAGGCGTTCTTCGAGGAACGCGGCATGCAGGCCGACGACCTGTGGTGGAGCAAGACGTACGAGTGCCGGGTCGGCGCGGTGGGCTACCAGATCACCCGCATCCGGATGAACGGCAGCATCTACTTCATCGACGCGGGACCGGCCAACCCCAACTGGCGCGACCGCAACCTGTTCAGCATCGCGGTCGACGGCGCCACGCTCGTCCAGTACGACCTCACCCCGGTCGGCTACAAGGCGATGTACGACTTCTCGGGGGACCACGTGTACCCGAACGGGGGGCCGCACGTCCTGGCGTCCGAGTCGGTCCACCTCACGCTGGGCTTCCAGGAGATCAAGTGGTACGCCCTGGAGATCTTCGCGGACCTGGAGCTGAGCCCGGCCGCGTTCGCCGACTGGCAGCGCGCCGTCTACAAGAAGGTCTGGGACTCCGAGCGGATGCGGGTTGACCATATCAACCAGGAAAGGCAGCTCGCGTACGACGTCCGGATGACGACCTACCACAACCGGCTCGACGAGCTGCGGGCGACGACCATCAACGACCTGCTGCAAGGCCAGTCCGAGGCGGCGAACCGGCAGATGATCCTCACCGAGCTGAAGCGGCAGTGCATCGCCCTCGTCGCAAAGGAGTTCGACGCGGACGCCTCCGACGACCTCCTCGCCGACTGGGAGACGATGACACCGCGGGAGGTCCAGGCCAACGTCGCCCGGTTCCGTGTGCAGGCGGGCGTCTCGGCGGACCCGAACACCGGCCGGCCGGCATCGCCGACGGTCGCGGAGTTCCAGCACAGCACCGAGCTGATGAGGTACCCGTCGATGATGCTGCAACCGGCGCGGGAGAAGGGCCGCTACGTCCAGTTCCTCGAGCAGGCGTTCGACTGGCAGCAGCTGTCGTACCTCTGCTACCCGTACTTCTGGGCGACCACGCCGAAGTGGGTGCAGCTGCTCGACCGTGCGGACGCGACGGACCCGTTCCTGACCGACTTCCTCCGGGCCGGGTACGCCCGCGTGCTGCTGGCGGTCATGCCGACGTACGACGATGCCGTGCTGCACTTCCTCGCCACCCGGGAGCCGTGGGAGGGCGGCCCGGCCCCGGTCATCGGCGACCCGCTCTTCATCCCCCTCTACGAGGAGCTGCGCCGGCAGCAGGACGACCGGTTCAACGCGGTGCCCGAGAGTGAGCCGTGGACGTTCACGCTGCCGACCTCGCTGGTGTACCTCGAAGGCAGCACGACGCCGCTGCCCGAGCTCCCCGACGACGAGCCGTGACGATCCTGGTCGAGGCCGTTGCCGAACCCGAGCCCAACCAGGCCGAGATCGGTGACGCCGAGCCGGCGCCGGAGAGCATCACCGTCGCGGACCGGCTGCGCCTGGTGTACGTCGGTCGGGTCGACGCGTACCGGCGCGAGCTGGCCACGGCGCTGAACGTGCAGGCGCACGAGGGGGCTGGGCTGCCCGTCTCGGCGTACCCGAGCCTGCCGGTCCTCCTCGACGGCGAGGAGACCCTGGTCATCGACGACGACCTGTTCACCAGCCTCATCGACGTGTACGTCGTGCACGGCTGGTCGGGTGTCGCGACCATCGGCGAAGCACTGGAGCACAAGGTCAGGTCGGGCAACGCGCAGCCTGCGGGCGGCACCACCGTCACGGTCTGGCGGGCGGCGTGGAGCTTCTTCGTCTACACGTACAACCTGCTGGCGCTGCTGGTCCGGGACGGTCTCATGGAGATCGAGCGGAAGGCCGCCATCCGGATCATCAGTCGCCTCTCGATCTGCGCCGCCGCGCTCGCCCGGGCATGGCGGGCGGAGCTGCAGCTCGTCCGGACGATGAAGACGGTCAGCGGCGGCCGGGCCGGTGCGGTCCAGGTCCCGACCTACACCATGAGCAACGTCGGGCTCGCCGAGGCGCTGTTCAAGGCGCTGACCGAGGCCGTGCACCAGCGGGCCAGGTTCGACCAGCTGGTTCAGGAGATCACCAACGTGCGGGAGCGGATCCGCCTCACCAGGCCGAAGACGAAGCCCACCCTCAACCACCCCCGCCCGAGGAAGAAGTACACCCAGCAGCTGAGGCGGCTGCAGGCGACCGAGGCCCAGCTCGTCAGCGTCCGGGAGGCCACGAAGGGCTTCTACGCCAGCATGGCGGCGGTGATCCACATGAGCTGCCCGCTGGCCCTGCTCATCATCGACGGGCTGAGACCCGGCTTCGCCAAGGAGGAGATGGAGCAGCTGCTCGGCGAGGCACTGTGGACGATGTACTCGCGGCTCGACGAGCTCGGCGCGGGCATCGACCCGCAGGCCAGCCGTACCCGGGCCGACCTGCCGTTCGCCTACCCGCCGGACCGGTTCGACAGGTTGGCTGTCGGCCGGGAGGGCCCCGAGGGAGCGCTGGTCGACGTCGCTTTGGCGCGGCTGGCCGAGGACCCGGCGTACTTCGCGCTGCTGCACGAGACGACGCTGCACGAGATGGCGCAGTCCGGTGAGATCGAGAAGGACAGCCTGGCCGGCGTCGTGTACCACCACTACACGCTCACGCTCGTCGACAAGCTGGAGGCGCGGCGGCAGCAGGAGGAGGGCGCCAAGGCGTTCTGGACGGCGTTCAGCAAGGGCGCGGCGGCGCTGTCGCTGGCCACGCTCTTCACCCCGGCGGCCGAGCTCGCGCCGCTGGTCCGCGGCGCCGCGTTCATCGCGGACCTGGTGCTGATCTCGCACACGGTCTCGTCAGCGGTCGAGCAGCTGGCCCACCTCGAGGAGGTGCTCGGCGACCGGCTGATCGGACCGGACGTGTTCGCGCTGGAGAACCTGGCGCGCGTGGGCGAGCTGTGCGCGCTGCGCCGGGACTTTATCGCGGAGCTGAGCGAACAGGTGTTCCTGGAGCTGGTGCTCATCGCCGCCGGCGCCCGGTTCCTGCCGGTGAAGAAGCTGCTGATGGCGCGCGGCTACCTCCTCGACATCGAGACGCTGTTCGGCGATGGCTAACCGCTGGCTCACCGCCGCCGAGCGGGTCCAGGCCGCGAAGGCCCGTACCTTCGCCGACCTTGCGGCGGAGATCAGGGCGCCGCTCCCACCCGGCAAGGCCGTCACCCCGGCCTTCGCCGCCGGGGTCCTGCGCTCGCTGCGGCTGCTCGGGTCGGTGCTGAAGCTGCCGGCCAAGGAGGCGCAGGTCCTGCGCAGGCGGATGCACGCGGGGCTGGCGCAGGTGTTCGCATCGATGAGGTACAGACCCAAGGACCTCGGCGGCCGTACGCCGGAGGAGCTGGCCGAGGTGTTCCTCCAGATGGTCGAGCGGACCCACTACGGCGGGTATACGGCGCGCGAGCTTCGCGCCAAGGCGAAGGGGCTGCGCGGGGTCTTCTTCGGTGAGCTGCTCGAACGGCTGGTGATCCACCTCGAGGAGCTGCAGAAGGACCTCATGGACATGGCGCAGGCCCAGCTCGCCGAGCTCCGCGCCTTGCTACGGCAGAGGTCGCCGCTGCTGGTCAACGCCTACGGCGAGCCGGTCACCCTGACCGGGCAGTGGGGCAGGGTACGGCGAGCCACCGACGTCTGGGTCTGGCAGCGCAACGCCGCCGGCACGCTCGAGCGGAAGAAGTCCGTCGACCTGCTGCACGTCAGCGTGCTCGACGCCGACGGCCCGCCGGCCATCGGGATGCTCGTCGAGACCGAGATCAAAGGAAAGGCCGCCGCGAAGAAGCTGGGCCCGCAGATCGGCGAGGCGCAGTCCCGGTTCGAGCGCGGCGAGATGGTCGAGATGCTCCTCGAGGGAGACAGCGAGCCGATCTTCGTCAACCCCGAGCGGCTCGTCTTCAGCCAGCGCAGCATCCAGCGGACCGGCGTGACCCTGACCTCGCGCAGCACCGACCAGTACCGGTTCAGCACATCCCGGAACACCGGCGAGGTCTACCTCCGCACCTCCCTGGCGATCAAGGCCGACATCCTCTACAAGATGCTCCGGCTCATCTTCCCCACGTAGGTACCTGGCTCACCCACATCCGCCGGCATGGCCCTGGTCAGCACTGGCCCGGATCTCCGTCTCGAGCGGAGGCGCACCGTCCACAGGCGACGGCGGTGGCTCGCCGGTCACCGACCGGACGAACGCCGCCAGGCGGTCGACACCCCAGAACTTGTGCCGGCCGTGCACGAAGAACGGCACGCCGAACACCCCGTCGCGGTCGACCTCCAGCAGGGCCTTCACCCCGCGGCCACGCATCTCGTCGTCGTCGGCCGCGCCGACGACCTGCTTCTCGGGCAGGCCGAGCTCGCCGGCGACCGCCGCCATGGTCGCCGCGGCGCAGATGTCCCGGCCCTGCGACCACCGGGCCTGGTACACCCGGTCGATGAACTGTGCCCCGAGGCCGGCGTCGGCGGCGACGAGGTAGGCCAGGTGCGGCACCTCCCACACCGGCTCCCGGTCAACCGGCCAGGTGATCGACAGCCCCCGTTCCCGCCGGAGCCGGTCCACATCGACCAGCACGTAGAAGTGCTTGGCCCGGGACATGTCGACGTACGGGAAGGAGCCGCCCGCCGCGTGCAGCATCGCCTCGGTCCGCGGGTCCGGCTCCCAGAACGGCCGCCACTGCGCCTCCGTGGCGACCTGGGGATACCGGTCGACCAGATCGCGGTAGGCCAACCACGAATAGGGGCTGCGGAAGGAGAAGTAGATCCGCGGCCTGTTCCGCATCGTCGACATGGGACAGTCCCTCCGGTCAGGCGGCGCTACCGCCGTCGATGGTCAGCACGGCGCTCCGGGTGATCATCACGCTCCCCACCTCCATCACGACCGCCCCCGCGACGAGGCTCTCCCCGGTCAGGACGGTGGTGCCCGCCATTGCCCGGACCTGGCGGGCCCGGTGGTCGACCACGTCGCCGGGGCGTACCCGTCCGGTGAAGCGCACGCCCGACATCCGCCCGAACATGAGCACCACGCCCGCCGGGCACGGCTCCCCCGCGACGGCCAGGATCCCGGCCGACTGGCACCAGGACTCCAGCAGCAACATCGACGGGTAGTCGTACCGGGACTCGGGTGCGTCGTCCGGCAGGCTCTGGTAGCAGGGCTCGGCGCAGGTGACGGCCTTCTGGGCGGTGAGCCGCTCGCCCGCCACCAGGTCCACCACCCGGTCGACCAGCAGCATCGGGTACCGGTGCGGCAGCCAGCCCTTGATCGCCGTGAGGCCGGTCATCGCCCGGTCACCGCCGCCAACGCGAACCGGAGCCGCATCCGGGCCGCCGGCCCCCGCCCGGTGGAGACAACGGCGGCGCAGCTGAGGCCGTCACCGTCGCGCCGCCAGGAGATGTCGATGGCGAGCCGGTCGCCCGGAGCCACCGGGTCCAGGAACCGGGCCGACACCACCTCGGCCAGCTCTGGGGTCGCCTCGTCGCGCACCACGTGCGGCAGGGTGGACACGGCAGCACGCCGGACGCACTCGACCACACACACCCCGGGAAAGATGGGGAACCCGGGATAGTGGCCCTGGAACACCGGCTCGTCCAACGCCACCGGCACCAGGACCCGGCTGCGCTCCGCGCCGAGGTCGACGACCTCGAGCTCGCCGCCCGCCAGCCAACCGGTCACAGCTTCGCCGCCAGCACGGCATAGGCCTTGGGTATGGAGGTGAGCTCCCGCAAGTCGGCCTCGGTGAGCCGCACCAGGTACCGCTGTTCCAGAGCCACCACGATCTCCAGCGCCAGCAGCGAGTCGCCGCCAAGGTCCTCGACGAACCGGGCGTCGTCGGTGACCTCGGTGACGTCGACGTCCAGCACCTCGGCGATGATCTGGCGCAGCTCGTCCGCGTCGAGCCCGTTGTCCGCCACGGCTGCCTCCTTCCTGGTTGTCTCGGCGCGCGCTACCGGCCGACCCGGAGCAGGGCGGCCCCCACGACCCCCCGCCCTTCGACCGACGTGACCAGTGCCAGGCGGGGCCCGGTAGCGACGCAGGGTCCGGTGGTGGCGCGGGCCAGCACTGCCGCGACCTGGAACGCGGCCGAGGCCGCGTACGTGTCGCCGATGCGGTGCGCGACCGTCAGCCGCTCCGGCTGCCGCCCGTCGAACACGCCGTCCAGTGCGGCCCGTTCCCCGGCACCGTCCACACCGGATGCTCCTGAGTCGGCGACCAGCCCGATGTCGGCGGGACCGGCTCCGGTCCGCTCCCACAGCCGGCGCAGTCCCGCCACGAGCACCGGCTCGACCTCGTGGTCGGTCGACGCGTACCCGAACTCCAGGTCGACCACGGTGGCCAGCCCGTCGCGGCCGTTCGCGCGGGCCCGGTCGGGGTGTTCCAGCAGCCACAGCGCCACGCCTTCGCCCAGGACGGCGTCCGGGTCGGTCCGCCCACCCGCATGCCAGCGCAGCCAGGCCCGCGCCGTCGAGAACTCCTCGACCGCGCCGCCCAGCAGGGCGGTCGCGTGACCGGCGCGCAGCAGGCGCGACGCGTAGCGCAGCACGAGCAGCCCGGTGGCCCGCCCGCCGGCCACGGTGGCGTTGGGTCCTTTGAGGCGATGCCAGATGGCGGCCTGCCCGGCCGCACAGTTCATCACCGTGTTCGGGAACCGTGCCGGGTCGACCAGGTACGGGCGGGCGTTCACCAGCGAGTCGCGGGTGAAGTCGACCGTGCTCTGCACACTGCCGATGCTGGTGCCCAGCGCCAGGCCCAGGCTGTCGTCCACACCGGACAGCCTGGCCCCGCCGTCGTTGAGCAGGTTGCCCACCGCGGTCACCGCCAGCGCTGAGGCCCGGTCCATCGACCGGGTTCCCTTGCGGCCCAGGGCCGTGACGGCGTCGAAGCCGGGCACCAGGCATGCCCGCCGGTAGGGTCCGGGCCACCGCGCGGGGTCCAGCTCGGCCACGGCCGGCCGGTCGGTCCGCAGGCCCTCGGCGAAGTCCGTGCTGGACGACCCCAGCGGCGAGACGACCGACCAGGCCGAAAGGACAGGCCCGGCAGGGCGGGAAGAGGCGCCGTCGCTCACATGAACCACACCCGCTCGTACCCGGCCCAGCGGGCCACCAGCCCGTTGCACGGCAGGCATCTCACCCCGGGCAGCAGCCGGCCCGGCGCGCTCTGGCCGAGCGCGTCGAGGTCCGGCCGCTCCACCCAGACGGGCACGCCGTCGCGCAGGAGCTGGGACAGCACGGCATGAGGGTCGCTCAGCGTGTCCACCTCGGTGCCGGCCAGGCGCATGGCCGCCGTGAAGGTGGACCTCAGGGCGTAGCTGGCGGCCAGGCCCCGCAGGGCGACCTCGATCCCACCGGACTGCCGGTGCAGCTCGCGCAGGCAGTTCAGCACGTCGGCGAACTGCGACTCGACCGCGCCCCGGTACGCGCGCTCGACGATCATGAGGGTGCCTCGCGGTTCGGTCACGGCTCAGCTCGCCCCCAACACGAGAACCTTGCCAGCGGCGTCCACGTGCTCCCAGAACCGTGCCGGCGGCCGCATGCGGACCTGCGCGATCTGCGCCGATCGCCCACGTTCCTGGCAGCAGAACCGGCAGGCGTACCAGCTCAGCCGGCCGGGGTGTCCGGTGACGAGGGCGCGGACCAGCGCTGCCGTCGACGGGTAGGACCGGTCCCGGTCGAGGAGGTTGACCGGCAGGGTATCCCCGAGAGCGGTGCTGGTCAGGCCGGTGGCGTCACCGCACGCCCACACCTGCACCGTGGCGCCGCAGTCGAGCAGCGCCTGGGTCAGCCGGAACGCGGTCCCGACCAGCTCGGACCGGTACGGTCCACCGAGCACCTTGAGGAGCACATCGGTCCGGGGAACGGCCCACACCATGTCAGTGCCAGACCGCTCGGACGCCATCGGCCAGCAGCCTGCGCGCCACGTCGGCGATGCCCACCACCTGGACCCCGGGCACGAGGTCGCGCTCGGCCAGGGCGCGCTGCCGCAACGAGAAGTCGTCCACCCACAGCGTTCCTCCGGCACGCAGCAGCTCGGCGGCTGCCGCCGCCACGCCCACCGCACCCGCCACCCCGTTGTCGACGAGCAGGACAGTCACCTGTTCACCGCCGCGGGCCAGCCAGGCGGCGTCGTCCAGGAACCGCTGCCCGCCCGGTCCGGCCTGCGGGCCGGTGCTCTCGATCAGCAGGTAGTCGACCATGGCCCGGCCGCCGTTGCGGTGATGGCGCCCATGACCCGCGCGTCGAACGGGACCAGGCGCCAGTCCCGACGGTTCTCGACCACCGCGTAGCCGTGCGTGATCCGGCCGGTGGCGGTCAGGACCGGGCGTCCCGCACGTTCGACGTAGAAGTCTGTCCGGGCGGTGTAGGTCAGGTTCTTGACCACATCCTCCACTGTGAACAGTGTGAGCAGCTCCTCCTCCATCACGGCCTCGTCCAGGATCTGGATGCGCGAGTGCGGCACCACCGGGATCCAGCGGCGCTCGTCCAGCAGGGATCTGATCGAGATGCCCCGGTCGGCCAGGAACAGGTCCACCACGGCCTCCACCTGCCGCAGGTAGCCCGACATGTGCAGCCGGTCGTTGAAGTGGCAGTACTGGTAAGGGATGCGCCACCGCCACCCGAACGCGTTGCCCTCTGTGGTGGGCAGGGTCGGTTCCGGCCCGCCGTCCCGCTCGGCGGTCGAGCCGTTGCGGTGTGCGCCCAGCCTCGGCACGGCGAACCGGGTCAGGTCGGCCGGCGGCTCGCCGCTGGCATCGATGTAGGTGTCGACCCGCAGGCAGGCACCGACCTTGGCCGAGACCGCCCGCCCGGCAACGCCCTGCACCTCCAGGGTGACGCGGAACGCCAGCGGCCCGCCGGGCCCCCCGTCGACCGGGACGACCCGGGCCACGACGGTGTCGTCGAGGTGCAGCGCGCGGGAGATGCGGGTGTCCAGGTCGACGAGGTCGAGGCCGAGACCGTAGTCCTCGTACAGCATCCTCGGCGGCAGGCCGCAGTCCCGGAAGTGGTTCAGCACGGCCTCCTCGACCAGGTAGTTGACGTGCTTGAAGCCGATCCAGGTGCAGATGTTGGCGCCCTCGTACCGCGGGTACAGGACCGATGTCGTCGACCGGGTCAACAACGACGTCGTAAGAGCGCTGTCCAGGGTCATTCGTCGCACCTCACTGTGTTGGCCCCGCCCGCGGGCGGGGCGGGTACGCCGGAGTGGTCGTGCCGGCGCTCCGGTCCGGACAGCAGCAGCAGACCGGCCGCCGCCTCGCGGTCGTCACCGCAGGACAGCACCGCGGCCCCGATCTCGCCGCGGGCGAACCGGCGCAGCGCGGCCGCACACTGCAGGACGCCCAGCGCACCGCAGGCACGGCCGACCGCCCGCGTCAGGTCGTGCCGCGCCACACCCGGCGGCGCCGCGACATCGCCGTAGCTGCCTTCCGGCGGGGTGAACCAGACTCCGGGCCGGCCGTCCAGCTCCGGGTCGGCCAGCAGCCCGGCGAGGCAGCGGCTCAGGGTGCTGTCCCGCCGGTAGCGTCCCAGCCGACCCAGGGCCGGCGCGCCGCGCTGGCGGCACGCACCGTCGCGCTCCACCACCACGGCCACCGCGCCGTCGAACAGCTGGGCCGGTGCCACGCCGGTGAGCCGCGCCACCAGGTCGTCGCGAGGCTCGACCCCGACCACCAGGACCCGGTCAGCCCGCCCACCCGTCACGAGGCGGTCCGCCCAGTGCAGCGCGTCCAGCCCGGACGTAGGTCCATTGCAGAGCGTCAGGTTGGGACCGCGCAGCCCGAACCGGACCGCCACCGTCGCGGCGGTCACGTTGCTCGACGCGTTGGGTAGGTCCATCGGGCTGAGCACAGTGGACGTGCGGGCGGCGATGTCGCCGGCGACCCGGCAGACCGTACCCAGGTTCCCGGTGTTGGAGCTGACCACCACCGCGACCGAGGCCCCGTCCGCGACGGCGCGGCCGTCGCCGTCGACCAGCCGCGCACCGCGGAGCGCGTCCACCGCCGCGCACAGGGCCAGCTGGGTGGCCCGGTCCAGGTAGCGCAACCCGCGCCGGCCCAGCCGCGCGGCCGGGTCGACCGGCTCGACCGGTGCCGGTTGCGCACCGGCAAGGCCGTCCAGGCAGGCGACATCAGCCAGGGCGTAGCCCGTACCGGTGACCACACAGGGTCCCGTGTCCCCCTCGCGAGCCTGCCGGACGCCGGTCATGGCGCCGGGCCCTCGACCACGGCCACGGCGTTGACCCCGCCGAAGCCGAACGCGTTGACCTGCGCCAGCCGCGGACCGGTGCCGGGGTCCGCCAGGCCCCCGGTGAACCGGAACCCGGCCGCGGCCGCAAGCGGGTCGGATGGCCCGGCCGCCGCCGGAACCCGGCCACTGGCCAGCACCTGGAGGGCGACGACCAGGCTCAGCAGGCCGGAGCCGCCAGAGGTGTGGCCGGTCGCCGGCTTGATCGCCATCATCAGCGGCGCCTTCACATCGGGCCCGAACACGTCACCGACGGCCTCGGCCTCGGCCTGGTCGTTGAGCGGCGTCCCGGTGCCGTGCAGCAGCACGAGGCTGATGTCGCGGGGAAGGACGCCGGCGCGCTCGTGGGCGTCCCTCATCGCGGCGGCCATGCCGGGCGGGTCGGGCGCGGTCGCATGGTAGGCGTCACAGTTGATCCCCACCGACCGCAGCCGGCCGAGAGCGGTGGCGCCCGCGCCTGTCCGGGCGAGGACGACCGCCGCGGCCCCTTCCCCGAGCAACGTGCCGCCACGGGTCGCGGCGAATGCGGCGACCCGGTCCGGCACCGCCATCTGGGCGCGGTCGAGCAGGCCGAACATGCTCTCGGTCAGCGCGTCGACGCCGGCCACGACCACCCGGTCGCACTCACCATCGGCGAGCAGGTCAGCGGCGAGCGCCAGCGCATACAGCGAAGCTGAGCACGCGTTGGCGAACGTGTACGTGTGCACCGCGCCGAACCGTTCGCGCAGCGCCGGGCCGAAGTGCAGCCGGCCCAGGTCGAACGGGGCGCCGTCGTGCCAGGCCAGCTCAGCCGAGCGCAGCTCGCGCAGGCCCGTGCCGATGAGGACCGGCACATCGGTCAGGTCCTCCCCCACGCCCGCCTGCCCGACGGCCTCGGCGACGGCGCGCAGCAGCCAGGCGGTGGCGCGGGCGGGCACGTCGGTCCGGTCCGGACGGTCGTCGATCTCGTAGGCGTACTGGGCGCGGTAGCTGTCCGGGTCGAACGCCCGCAGCAGAGCCCGCCCGGTACGCCCGTCGCAGAGGGCGGCGAAGACCTCCGCGGCGGTGGACCCGACGGCCGCGACCGCGCCGGCGCCGGCGACGGGCCACGTCATGCCGAGTCCCCGGGGAACCGGCCGTAGACCACGACGGCGTTGTTGCCCCCGAAGGCGAGACCGTTGTTCTGCACCACCCGTGGCTGCGCCGCGATGGCCACGTTGGGTACGCAGTCCAGGCCGCACTCGGGGTCGGTGGCGACATGGTTGATCGTGGGCGGGATGAACCCTTCGCTGATGGCGAGGATGCACGCCACCGAGGCGAGCGCGCTGGCGGCGCCCATGCTATGACCGAGCATCGACTTGACCGACACGGTGCGCGGCGGCCTGGGCCCGAACACCCGCCGGATCGCCGCCGCCTCGGTGACGTCGTTGGCTCGGGTGCCGGTGCCGTGGGCGGAGATGAGGTCCACCTCGTCTGGCCGGACGCCCGCGTTGGCGAGGGCCAGCGACATGCACACCGCCACGCTCTGCTCCTCCGGCGCGACCTGGTGGTGCGCGTCGCAGTTGAGCCCGTAGCCGAGGACCTCCGCATGGATGCGCGCGCCGCGGTCCCGAGCCGACTCGAGCGACTCCAGCAGCAGCAGGCCGGCCCCTTCGGCGGTGAGGATGCCCTTGCGGTCGCGGTCGAACGGCTGGCACCGCTCGGGCGCGATGGTGCCCAGCCGGTAGAACCCGGCGAACGTCTTACGGCACAGGGCGTCCGAGCCGCCACACAGGGCGTATGTGACGTCGCCGGAGCGGATCGCGTCGCAGCCGTAGCCGATGGCGTAGTTGCCGGCGGCACAGGCCGTCGGCAGGGTCACCGCCTCCACCCTGCGCAGCCCGAGCTCGTGGGCGACCGACGACGACAACCGTCCAGCGTGGACTCTTGCGGCGAGGTCCGGGGCGAGAGCGGCGAAGCCGTGCCGCACCTCGGACTCGACCAGATGGTCAAGGTCGCGGGACTCGCCGTCGGTCGTGCCGACGCAGACCAGGACCGGTCGGGCCCGCAGCTCGGCCTCGGTCAGTTCGGCGTCCTGCACCGCCATCCGGGCCGCGGCGACGGAGAACTGGGCGGCCCGGCCGATGGTGGACGGGTCGAGCTCACGGACCCAGTCCGCCGGCACGAAGCCGACCACCTCGCAGCCCATCGCGTGGTCGAACCCGGTGGTGTCGAACGCCGTGATGGGCCGTACGGCGCTGCGTCCGGCGCGCAGGCCGGCGCAGAACTCGGCGACCCCGGTCCCGATACCGGACACCGCGCCGAGCCCGGTGACCACGACCCGGCGGTCGGGCCGCGCAGCCACCTCGGTCACCTCCGCACCGGTCGGCGGCTACGCGCTGGCCGCGTCGGCGACAACGTCGTACACGCCCTGCAGGTGGACCATCCGGGCCAGCTCGGCCTGGTCGATGACGATGTCGAGGCGCCGCTCCAGCGCGGCCAGGATCTCGATGGCCCGCAGCGAGTCGGTGCCGTACGTCTCCTTGAAGGGGGCGGTGTCCGTCAGCTCGTCCACCTCGATCTCGAGGATGTCGGCGACGATGGCTCGGATCTCCTCGCGGCGCTCCTCGACCAGTGTCCCCATGTCAGCTGTCCCTCCCTGTCGTCGTGGACGGGTGTCACGCGACCCTGATCGGCAGCTCGCGCAGGCCGCGCATGACCGCGCTTTCGCGCCATTCGAGCCGGTCCACCGGCACGGCGAGCTCGATGCGCCGGAAGCGGTCGAGCAGTCCGGAGAACGCGATCTCGGCCTCGCACCGGGCCAGCGCGGCGCCGAGACAGAAGTGGATCCCGTGGCCGAAGGAGAGGTGACCGCCGCCGTCACCACCGCCGTCGCGGCGAAGGTCCAGCCGGTCCGGCTGCGGGAACTGGGCCGGGTCGTGGTTGGCGGCGTCCACGCTCACCACCACGAACTCGTCCTCGGGGATCGTGACGCCGCCGACGTCGACCGGGCCCGCGGTGAACCGCAGCGTCGCCTGGTTGACCGGGCTGTCGTAGCGCAGCAGCTCCTCCACCGCGCCGCGCAGGAGGCTCCGGTCCGCCCGCAGCGCGGCCATCTGGTCTGGGTTGGTGAGCAGGGCCAGCAGGCCGTTGCCGAGGAGGTTCACCGTGGTCTCGTGCCCGGCCGCCAACAGCAGCACGGCCATCGCCGCCACCTCGTCCTCGGTCAGGCTGTCCTGGCCGTCCCGCCGGGTCACCAGACCCGTTATCAGGTCGTCACCGGGGTGCTTGCGCTTGGCCCGGACCAGGTCGCGCAGGTACGCGCTGGTCGCGGCCGCCGCCTGGCGCATCTCGGCGGTGGCCCGGGCCGACACGAACAGGTTGGTCCAGGACCGGAACGTCATCCGGTCCTCCGCAGGTACGCCCAGCAGCTCGCAGATGACCGTGACCGGCAGGGGGACGGCGAACGCCTCGATGAAGTCGACCCACGGGCGCCCCGGGAACCCGTCCATCAGCGCATGGCTGATCTCGGTGATCCGGGGCCGCAGCGCTGTCACCCGCCGCACCGAGAACTCGCGGCTGACCAGCCGGCGCAGCCGCTCGTGCTCGGGTGGGTCGGTGTTGAGCATGTGGTGGGACAGGCCGTCCTGGAACAGGCCCGCGACGGCGCTGATCCGGCGGTGGTGCAGCAGTGCCGCGAGCTGGCGCGAGTCCTTGCGGAGGCGGTGGTCGGACAGGGCCGCCCGGGCCTCGGCGTACCCGGAGACGAGCCAGACCCGCAGGCCGGGCGCGACCGTCACCGCGCGGACAGCCGGCACGTCAGACGTCCCACGCGGTCAGTCCCGGGGCCGGCGCGTTCACCAGCACCGCCATGTTGCCGGGCGGGTGGATGTTGTCGTGCATCAGCTGGTGCAGCGGCCCGATCTCCTCGAACGTCCCGCAGGTGGACAGGCAGGGGTTGAGCAGCCCGGCGCTCACGAGGTTCACGACCTCCCGGCACTCCCGGGCGTTGGCCCCGTGCGAACCCTGGAGCCGCTTGGACCGCATCCACAGGTGCCGCAGGTCGACGTCGCCGTTGTACCCGGAGGTCCCCCCGCAGATCACCACCATGCCGCCGTTCGCGCACACGTACATCGACGTGGGTAGCGTGTCCTGGCCGCTGTGCTCCAGCACGACCTTTGGCCCGCGGCGGTCACCGACGATCTCCCAGATGCGCTTACCGAACTGCCGCGCCCCGTGCAGGAACCGGCCGATCGCCTCCGGCTGGTCCGTGTCGGGCAGCCGTCCCCAGTGGTCGAACTGGCGGCGGTTGATGGTCCCGGCCGCCCCGAGGTCGAGGCAGAACCGGGCCCGCTCATCGGAGGACACGACGGCGACCGGGATCCCGCCGGCTGCCCGGACCATCTGGATGGCCATGCAACCGAGCCCGCCGGCCCCACCCCAGATCAGCACGGGGTCGCCAGGCCGGACCGGGTTTCCGGCCCAGCCGAAAAGCTGCCGGTACGCGGTCGGGCCGGACAGCATGAAGCAGGCGGCCTGCTCCCAGGTCAGCCGGGCGGGTTTCGGGTGGCACTGGCCCTCGTTGACGAGGCAGAACTGGGCGAACGAGCCATAGTTCGTCTCGTACCCCCACGCCGCGACCGTGTCCGAGTACGCCACGTCGGTGCTGAGCCGCACGTCCTCAGCGGTCTCGTCCCACTGCCCGCCGGCCAGCACGACGTGGTCGCCGACCGAGACGGCCCGCACGCCCTCACCCACCGCCCAGACGATGCCCGAGCCCTCGCTGCCCCCGATGTGGAAGCTCTCCGGGGCGCCGAGCTTCTGCCGCATCGCGATCACGTCCACCGGCTTGGCGAGCGCGGCCCACACGTTGTTGTAGTTGATGCCCGCGGCCATGACGTAGACGAGAACCTGCCCGCGGCGCGGCCGGGGCACGTCGACCGCCTCGGTGCGGAAGGCCTGCTCCGGGGGGCCGAAACGGTCCCGCGTGATGACCGAGGCGTACATCCGTTGGGGGACCTCGCCGAGTGGGGGACTCTCGCCGAGCTGGTACAACGACGACTTCACTGGGGTTGCTCCTCCCCTTAAGCCCGCGTCATCCAAGGTGGAGGTTCGCGGCTAGCCACGAACGGACCGCTTGCGCGGTCGTGTCGGCATGGTCCTGCATGAGGGTGTAGTGGTCACCCGGGGTGACGACCATGTCGGTGCGCTGCTCCGGTGGCTCGGCCACGAGCTCCGGGTCATGGCGCTCCCTGGCCCGCACCAGCAGCACCGGCGTCGTAACCGGCGGGACCGGCCACGACTCGAACATCGGCCGGTAGTGGCCCATCGCGGTCAGCTCCTCGGCCGCCACGCTGACGAGCTCGAGGGCGCGCAGGTGCCCCCGCATCACCGAGGCGGAGACCCGTGGGTCGTCGCGGGTGTCCAGGCTGAAGCTGTCCAGCATGACCAGGGCTTGCGCCGGGGTGCCCTGGCGTTCCAGCCGCGCCGCCACCCCGTACCCGACCCAGCCGCCGGAGGAGTAGCCGACGAGGACGAACGGCCGCCCGGCGGCGCAGTGCAGCGCCGTCGTCGCGTGCACCTCGAAGAGCGCGTCGAGGGAGGCGGCGACCAGCTCTCCCGGCGCGTAGCCGGGGTGGCTCAGGGCCCACACGTCGTGGTGCCTGCGGAAGCCGGCGGCGAACCTGGCGTACTGGTGCAGGCCGGCCGGCGGCACGTACGGCGCGAAACAGACCAGCGGTACGCCAGGGCCCTCCGCCAGCCTGGCCGACGCGGGCGGAGCTGGTAGGTCTCCGGCGCGCTCGAACGCGGCGCGCAGGCGGCCGGCCCGGGCCAGCATCCCCATCGCGTCGTCAACCGCGCCGGTCCGGCAGGCGCGCTCGTACAGCTGGACGAAGGTGTCGGTGGGGGCCACCGGGGGCGGGTCGTCGCCGAAGAGCCGGCCGGCCAGGTAGTCGGCGAGCTCGCCGACCGTGGGGTGGTCGAAGACCACCGTGGCCGGCAGCCGCTTTCCGGTCGCGGTGCCGATGCTGTTGCGCAGCTGGACCGCGGTGATCGAGTCCAGGCCCAGGTCGAGGAAGCCGGTGCCGGGCTCGATCCGGTCGCGGCCCTCCGGGCCGAGGGCCGACCGGACATGCGACCGCACCAGGTCGAGCATCGCCTCCCGGCGCCGTTCCCGCGGTACGCGCAGCCATGTGTCCCGGACCGCGGCCTCCGGCTCCACGCTGTCCACAGTGGGCGATCTCAGCCTCTCCTCCGCCCGACGCGCCTGCGGGATCTCGTCGAGCAGCGGCCGGCGGCGGGCGAACGCGTACCCCGCCAGGAACCGGTCCCAGTCAACATCGACCACGGTGACCGTGGTCTCGTCGTGGTCCAGGACCTGTTGCAGGGCGGCGAGCTGCCGGTCCGGGTCCAGCGCCCGCAGGCCCCACCGGTCGGCGGTCTCCTGCGCCGCCTCCTCCTTCGTCATCCCGAGCTGCGTCCAGGCGCCGTCACCGAGCCCGCGGCGCCGCATCGTCTCCGCCGAGGCGTCCTCGACCGCCATGCCGCCACCGGTCCAGCCCGTCCAGGCGACGGAGGTCGCGGTCAGGCCCTGGTCGCGGCGGTGGCGGGCCAGCGCGTCGAGGTAGGCGTTGGCCGCGCCGTAGTGGCCCTGCCGCCCCACGCCCCAGGTGGCCGACACCGCGGAGAACAGGATGAAGGCGTCCAGGTCGAGATCGCGGGTCAGCTCATGCAGGTGCCGGGCGCCGGCCACCTTCGCGTCCATCACCTCGGCGAGGTCGGCAGGTGTCGTGTCGTCGAGCGCCTGCAGGCGCCCGACCCCAGCGGTGTGCACCACTGTCGCGAGTGGATACTCGGGCGGCAGCGCGTCGAGGACGGCGGCGACCGCGGCCGGGTCACGGACATCGCACTCGGCCACCGTCACGCGCGCGCCGAGCCGCTCCAGCTCGGCGACCCGCTGCGCCGTCCCGGGCGCCGCCTGGCCCCGCCGGCTCGCCAGGACGAGGTGGCCGGCGCCGTGCCGGGCGAGCCACCGGGCGACGTGGCCGGCCAGCACCCCACTGCCCCCGGTGATGAGGGCGGTGCCGTCCGGCCGCGGCCGCCACCGCCGGCCGGGGGCCCCGCCGAGCGGAGCCGGCACGAGCCGGCGTACGAGGACACCGGACCGGCGGACGGCGAGCTGGTCCTCGTCACCGGCCGACGCCACCACCGCCGCCAGCCGCCGCAGGATGGTGGCGTCGAGCTGGTCCGGCAGGTCGACCAGCCCGCCCCACCGGCGAGGGACCTCCAGCGCGCACACCCGGCCCAGGCCGTGCACGACCGCCTGGCCCGGGTTCGCCAGGACCTCGTCGTCATCCGTCGCCACCGCGGCCCGGGTCAGCAGCCACAATGGAGCGTCGACTCCCGCGTCGCCGAGCGCCTGGACCAGCGCGAGCGTGCTGGCGGCGACGGCGTCCTCCGGGACGGTCCCGCTGGCGAGGAGCGACACCACCGCCGCGTGGTCCCGACCGGTTCCCGCCACGGCGGCCGCGAGGTCGGCCCGGCCGGCACCGGTCGGCACGGGGAGCAGCGCCACCTTCCCCCCGTGCGCCGCCAGGCCGGCGGCCACCTCCCCGGCCCACCCGCCGCCGCCGTCCGCCGTTACGACGAGAAGCGTCGATGCGGTGGCCGTGGCGACGGGGGCCGGCGGCTCGGCGGCCTGGCGCCACACGACGCGGTACCGCAACCGGTCAAGCTCCTCGACCGGCGACCGCCGGGGCGGGTCCGGCCAGTACCGCTGGCGCTGGAACGGGTACGTCGGCAGGTCGGCCACCAGGCGCGACGGGCCGCCGACCGCGGTCGGCCAGTCCACCGGCACCCCGTGGACGTGCATCGCCGCCGCCGCCGTGAGCAGCCGTTCCAGGCCGCCCTCGTCCCGACGGAGGGTGGCGCCCACCACGGCGGACCGGCCGGCGCTGTCGACGATCTCCTCGACCGCCGGGACCAGCAGCGGGTGGGCGCTGACCTCCAGGAACACGCGGTACCCCTGAGCCAGCAGGCCGCGGACGGCCGGGTCGAACTGGACCGTCTGGCGGGCGTTGCGGTACCAGTACTCCGCGGTGAGGTCTGCGGTGTCCAGGACGGTGCCGGTCACGGTGGAACAGAACGCCGTCGGCGAGGTCCGCGGCGAGACCTCGCCCAGGGCCCGCAGCATCCCTTCCCGCAACGGCTCAAGCTGGGCCGAGTGGCCGGCGCCGTCGGCGCCCCGGACGCGGCGTACGCGCAGGCCGGCCGCTGCCAGCTCGGCCTCCAGCTCGCCGACCGCGTCGGGCTCTCCGGACACCACCACCGCGTTGGGTCCGTTCACCACCGCGACCGACACCGCGCCGCGCTGGCTGAACGCCTTCATCCGCCGGGTGACCTCGTCCTCGGAGGCCGCGACGGCCAGCATCCGGCCGCGGCCGAGCAACGGGGCCATCACCATGTTGCGCTGCACCAGGATCCGGACCGCCTGGTCGAGGGGGAGCGCCCCGGCCACGTGCGCGGCGGCCACCTCCCCCTGCGAGTGGCCGACGACCGCCCCGGGCCGTACCCCGATGCTCTGCCACCACCGCGCCAGCGAGACCATCATCGCGAACGACACCAGGCCGGTGACGTCGGGCTGGTCCACCGCTGGTGCGCCCGGTGCGCACCGCAGTACGTCCATAAGGGACCAGTCCACCCAGGCGGCCAGCGCCGACGCGCACTCCTCGATGCTCTCCGCGAACGCCGGGCTGTCCGTGAGCAATGCCCCGCCCATGCCGTGCCAGTGGGCGCCCTGGCCGGGAAAGACGAACACCGGCGGCTTCAGCATCGGCCTGACCGCGCCCGTGACCACACCTGGCGCCGGCTCACCGCGGGCCAGCGCGTCAAGCCGCGGCAGGGCGTCGGCGTGGCCCGACGCCAGCACGACGCCGCGATGTCGCAGGCTCGCCCGTGCCGCGATGAGCGTCCATGCCACGTCCGCGAGGTCGGTATCAGGACGGGAGGTGACGTCGCGCAGCCGCGCAGCCTGTGCCCGCAGCGCCGGCCCGCTCGCCGCCGACAGCAGGAGCGGCACGACCCGGTCCCGCCGGTTCCTTGCCGGACCGCCGTTCCCGGCCGGCGGCGGCTCCTCGATGATGACGTGCGCGTTGGTCCCGGACACGCTGAAGGCGGAGATCCCGGCCCGCCGGGGCCGGCCGCTGCCCCCGGGCCACGTCCTGGGCTCGGTCAGCACCGCGACCGTCCCCGGCGACCAGTCCACCCGGGACGACGGTGTACCGACATGCAGCGTCGGGGGCAGGACGGCGTGCTCCAGCGCCAGCACCATCTTCATCACGCCGGCCACGCCCGCCGCGGCCTGGGTGTGGCCGATGTTGGACTTGATCGACCCCAGCCACAGTGGGCGGTCCGGCGAGCGCTCCCGGCCGTACGTGTCGAGCAGCGCACGGATCTCGATCGGGTCGCCCAGCGGGGTTGCGGTGCCGTGGCCCTCCACGACGTCCACGTCTCCCGCCCGGGTGCCGGCGTTGGCCAGTGCCTGCCGGATCACCCGGCGCTGTGCCGCCTCGTTGGGTGCTGCCATGCCGTTGGACGCGCCGTCCTGGTTCACCGCCGACCCCCGGACCACGGCCAGCACGCGACGGCCCGTGCCCTGCACACCGGACAGCCGTTCCAGCAGGAGCACCCCGACGCCCTCGCCCCAGCTGGTGCCGTTCGCGTCATCGGCGTAGGCCCGGCACCGCCCGTCCGGCGAGTGCACCCGGCTCCGCGCGAACTCGACGAACGTCAACGGCGAGGTCAGCAGGCCGACGCCGGCCACCAGAGCCCGGTCGCACTCGTCCATCCGCATGGACTGGAGGGCGAGGTGCAACGCGACCAGCGATGAGGAGCAGGCCGTGTCAACGGTCAGCGCTGGTCCCTCAAGCCCGAAGAAGTAGGCCAGCCGGCCGGACAGGACGCTCATCGCGTTACCGGTGATCCGGTACCCCTCGCTCAGGGCCGGCACCTGCGCCACCTGGGACAGGTAGTCCTGCCAGTTGGCGCCGACGAACACCCCGGTCCGGCTGCCGCGCAGGGAGGTCGGGTCGGTGCCCCCTCGCTCCAGCGCATCCCAGGCGACCTCCAGCAGGATCCGCTGCTGCGGGTCCATGGCCAGGGCCTCCTGGGGCGAGATCCCGAAGAACTCCGCGTCGAACCCGGCGAGGTCGGCGAGGAAGGCACCGTGCCGCACGTACGACGTACCAGCATGGTCTGGGTCGGGGTGGTAGATGGCTGCCAGGTCCCAGCCACGGTCGGTGGGGAACCCGGTCACCGCGTCCTGACCGTCATGGACCAGCCGCCAGAGATCCTGCGGTGTCGACGCGCCACCCGGAAAACGGCACGCCATCGCGGTGATCACGACCGGGTCGCCACTCAATCGAGCCTCCCACCGCATCGAGGATCTCCGTTGTCCAGCCAAGCTACGAGCCGCGAGATCGGCGAGCAAGACGCGTGGCCACAACCAGCCAGCGCGGTGCGGGCGCCGCAGGGCCCGCACGCCCGGACTGGCGCGGGGACGCGCGCTGGTCGTGCTGTGACGGCCTCGGTCAGGCGCTGACGTAGGCCGCGAGGTGCTCGCCAGTGAGGGTGGAGCGGGCGGCGACGAGGTCGGCGGGGGTGCCTTCGAAGATGATCCGGCCGCCGTCGTGGCCGGCGCCGGGGCCGAGGTCGATGACCCAGTCGGCGTGCGCCATGACCGCCTGGTGGTGCTCGATGACGATGACGGACTTGCCGGAGTCGACGAGCCGGTCGAGCAGGCCGAGCAGGTGCTCGACGTCGGCGAGGTGCAGGCCGGTGGTCGGCTCGTCAAGGACGTAGACGCCGCCCTTGTCGGCCATGTGGGTGGCCAGCTTGAGCCGCTGCCGCTCGCCGCCGGAGAGCGTGGTCAGCGGCTGGCCGAGGCTGAGGTAGCCGAGCCCGACGTCGGCGAGCCGGCCGAGGATGGCGTGCGCGGCCGGCGTGCGCGCCTCGCCTGCGCCGAAGAGCTCTGCGGCCTCGGTCACCGACATCGCGAGCACCTCGCTGATGTCGCGGCCGCCGAGGTGGTACTCCAGCACCGATGCGTCGAACCGCTTGCCCTCGCACTCCTCGCAGGTGGTGGCGACGCCGGCCATCATCGCCAGGTCGGTGTAGACGACGCCGGCCCCGTTGCAGGTGGGGCAGGCGCCTTCGGAGTTGGCGCTGAACAGTGCCGGCTTGACGCCGTTGGCCTTCGCGAACGCCTTGCGGATCGGGTCGAGCAGCCCGGTGTACGTCGCCGGGTTGCTGCGCCGCGAGCCACGGATCGGGGTCTGGTCGACCGACACGACCCCGTCCCGCCCGGACACCGAGCCGTCGACCAGCGAGCTCTTGCCCGAGCCCGCCACGCCGGTGATGACGACCAGCACGCCGAGCGGGATGTCGACGTCGACGTCGCGCAGGTTGTGGTCGTCTGCGCCGCGTACCTCCAGAACCCCGGACGGCGTGCGTACCGATGGCTTCAGGCCGGCCCGGTCGTCCAGGTGCCGTCCGGTGAGGGTGCCACTGGCCCGTAGTCCCGCCACGGTGCCCTCGAAGCAGACGCTGCCGCCCGCCGTACCGGCACCGGGGCCGAGGTCGACGACGTGGTCGGCGATCGCGATCGTCTCCGGCTCGTGCTCCACCACGAGCACCGTGTTGCCCTTGTCCCGCAGCCGCAGCAGCAGGTCGTTCATCCGCTGGACGTCATGCGGGTGCATGCCCGCGGTGGGCTCGTCGAAGACGTAGGTGACGTCGGTGAGCGAGGAGCCGAGGTGGCGGACCATCTTGGTGCGCTGCGCCTCGCCGCCCGACAGCGTGCCCGACGGCCGGTCGAGCGAGAGGTAGCCCAGCCCGATCTCCACAAACGACTCGAGAGTGTGGTGCAGCGCCGCCAGCAGCGGCGCCACTGACGGCTCGTCGAGGCTACGGACCCAGTCGGCCAGGTCGCTGATCTGCATCGCGCAGACGTCGGCGATGTTCCTTCCCTTGATCTTCGACGACCGGGCCTCCTTGGCCAGCCGGGTGCCGTCGCACTCGGGGCAGGTCGCGAACGTCACCGCCCGCTCCACGAAGGCGCGCACGTGCGGCTGCAGCGCGTCGACATCCTTGGACAGGAACGACTTCTGGATCCTGGGGACCAGACCCTCGTACGTCAGGTTGATGCCGTCAATCTTGATCTTGGTCGGCGCCTTGTGGAGCAGGTCGTGCAGCTCCTTCTTGGTGTACCTGCGGATCGGCTTGTCCGGGTCGAAGAAGCCGCAGCCGCGGAAGATGCGGCCGTACCAGCCGTCCATGCTGTAGCCGGGGATCGTGAGCGCGCCCTCGTTGAGCGACAGGCTGTCGTCGTACAGCGCGGACAGGTCGAAGTCAGTGACCGAGCCCATGCCCTCGCAACGCGGGCACATGCCACCGAGGCGGGTGAAGGTCGCCTTCTCCGCCCTCGTCTTGCCGGCGCCGCGCTCAACGGTGATGGCGCCACTCGCCCGGACCGAGGGGACGTTGAAGGAGAACGCGTTGGGCGGGCCGATGTGCGGCTGCCCGAGCCGGCTGAACAGGATACGCAGCATCGCGTTGGCGTCGGTTGCGGTGCCGACGGTGGAGCGGGCGTTACCGCCCATCCGCTGCTGGTCGACGATGATCGCGGTCGTCAGGCCGTCGAGCACGTCGACCTCGGGCCGGGCCAGCGTCGGCATGAAGCCCTGCACGAAGGCGCTGTAGGTCTCGTTGATCATCCGCTGCGACTCCGCGGCGATCGTGTCGAACACCAGCGAGCTCTTGCCGGAGCCGGAGACTCCGGTGAACACCGTCAGCCGGCGCTTCGGGATCTCGACGCTGACGTCCTTGAGGTTGTTCACGCGCGCGCCCTGCACGCGGATCAGGTCGTGGCTGTCGGCAACCTGCAGCGCAGGCGGGTGCTTATCCGTCCTCGTGGCCATGCTCATCGTGTCTCCGTCTGCTATCCGGGGCCGCCGTCGCGGTCTGGTACCGGTGTCGTCCGGCCCGATCTAACCAGCTTCGAGTAGTATGTCGGGTTCTCGTCTGACCTCCATGACGTCACGCTAGCTGCGGCCCGGGGGCCTGCGCTTCTCGGATCCTGACTGTCTGGCCGCCGGGACCGCGGGCTAGTGCCGACCGTGACCGCTGGCTGGTGCCGCCGGTGACCCTGGCTGGTCAGGCAAGCCGCCAGCCGTGTCCGACCAGCGCGTCGCACGCGTTGACCGCGGTGCGCAGCCGGTGCTCGTGCTTCCACCGAAGCTCCACAACCGGCACGCCGCATCCGGCGAGCACCTCCCGTAGCCAGGCTAGCCAGCCGGCCCAGCTCAACCGCGATGGTCTCGTTCTCATCGCGCGCGGGGTGGACGGCAGGCGAGGATCTCGCCTCGTCCGCGCAGGAGGAGCCTTCCGGAGGCGTTCGGCACGACCGCTGTGCTGCCGGCTGCCAGCTGGAGACCGCCGACCGGCTAGGGGCGTGACCAGATCACGAAGCCCAGGCACATCTCGTCGGGCGTGCCGTCGCCCCAGACGACGTACCGCGGTGGCAGCCGGCGCAGCTCGGGCAGGCGCCGGCGCAGGGACGCGTCGTGGGTACAGGTCACCCGCAGGATGTCGCCGGCCCGCACGGCGACCGGCTGCGGCAGCTCGCGGGCGCTCTGGTCGTCGAAGTTGTACACCGGCACGTCCAGCAGCACCCGCGCCCGGGACGTACCCGGGTTGAGCTCCACCCGGATCGAGCGTCCCAGCAGGTGCATGTGCCCGCCGACGGCGTACACGAGGCCGTCCTGGCGCACCGGCTGGTCGCAGTGCTGCCGCGGGCCGGCCACCGGGTCCCGGCCACCGTTGCAGTAGAGGTTGAGCCCGATGATGACGAGCCCGGACTGCTGGCCGAACCGGTGGGTCACATCGCGGACCGCCGTCACCCGGTCGCACAGCGGCCCGGACTCGCTCTCCGCGCACGGCAGCTCGACCGGTGCGGGCAGCAGCGTCACCTGTAGCGGGTCGAGGTCGGCGTCGCCCGGGGCCAGCCGCAGCTGGATGCCGGACCGGTCCGCCCCGGCCGGCCGCCCGTCGGTCGCAAGCAGGCTGTAGTGCACCTGCATGATCACCTGCGTGCCGGGCTCGAGCCGGTATCCCGTCTTCGGCGGGAGCAGCGTCTCGCCGCTGCCGGGAACCCAGGCGGCGAGCCACGCACCGGCGGCGCCCAGGTCGCGCTGGCCGCGGTCCACACCCCGGATGCCGGTGCCACCGAAGCAGGTCCACCCGTCGCCCGGGGTACCGGCGTCCACGCTGCGCGCCTCGGCGACGTCGTCGGGCGCGACGCGGAAGAAGATGGTGTGGTGGACGATGTCAGCGTTCTGCGGCAGGAACTGGCTGCCGGTCAGGAACGCGGGCTCGGTCAGCTCCGGGTCGACAAGGAAGCAGCGGTACTCGTCGATGCCGCCGGGGGGTGCCGCCGGGGTGTACGGCCGCGGCATGGTCAGCGTGACGAACCGCTCACCGGCCCGCAGCGGCGCCGCCGGCACGGGCGTGGCGTGATGGGGCAGGTGGTGGCCTGCGGCGCCGGCCGGCGTCGGGTCCGGCCCCCGGTCCGGGCGGGCATCGGGCTCGCCGCCGACGCCGGCCAGGAGCGCGGCGATGATGGCGACAACGGCGGCCCAGCGTGGCTCCGATCCCATGCCCGACAACGTTACCGGGCGCCCGCCGGCTGCGCCGACCCGGTGAAACCCTTGCCGGGGCTATGCTGCGCGCCCGTGGGCGTTCGCCCAGCTCGGCGAGCTCTTGGCCGGCAAGCGGCTAAGGGCGCCGTCGCGGTCGCGCCCTCGTCGACCCGGCGTACGCCTCGCAGAACCGCCGGCCTGTGCCCAGCATGATTGACAGTTAGTCAACTTTCGATTCTTCTTGGAGGATGTCTGTCAACGTAATGCAGAGGGCCGGAGCCGTCCTGGCCACCGCGATGGCGGTCGTTGTGATGTCGGCTGCTCCCGCGGTCGCGAGCGAGGGCTGGTTCGTCCACAGCGGCGGCTACCCCGGTGACGTCTTCGGCGACATGCCATGCCTCGACACGGGCGCGGAGCTGAAGGCCAGCGGCGACATCCAGGACTACTACTGCCAGGTCAACAACGGCAACGGCCTCTGGGACCTCTGGGCCATCCGGGGCACCTGGGTTCTCCACAGCCGGCACGGCGACGTGTTCGACTGCGCCGACGTAGGCTACGCCCAGGTCACTGCCGGCAACGCCTACACGTACGAGTGCCGCCGCGCCCCGACACCGACCTGGTACTTCGACCTGTACCTCATCCTCACCTGACGACCAGGCGCCCTGCCTGCTCACCCATACGGCGGCGGAGCCCAGGTCGCACTGCCCACGGTCCACGCCCGTGGATGCCGATGCCACCGGAACAGACCCATCCGCCGCCCGGGGGGACCGGCATCCACGCTCTATCAGGCCCGGACTGCCGCTGAGCCCCGGTCGGCTCGGAAGCTGCTGTCGGCGGCGTCGGCTTCGAACGCGACGCGCAGGAGCTCGGTCATCTGCTCGGCTGGCATCGGCCGCCCGTAGTGGTAGCCCTGCCCGTACCGGCAGCCGAGCGTGAGCAGCCGCTCCACCTGTTCCGGCTCCTCGACTCCCTCGGCCACGGTCTCCATGCCTAAGGCGGCGGCGAGGGCGATGACCGCCTGGGCCAACGGCGCCACCACCGCGCCCGTCAGCTCGCCGGTGAAGGCCTTGTCGATCTTCAGCACGTCGACCGGCATCCGCCGCAGGTAGGCCAGCGAGGAGTAGCCGGTACCGAAGTCGTCGATGGCCAGGTGAACGCCGAGGCGGACCAGCTCGCCGAGCCGGTCGATGGCCCCCTCATGGTCGTGGCCGAGGCCGCTCTCGGTGATCTCAAGGGTGAGCCGGTCGGGGCGCAGGCCGCTGTCGCGCAGCGCCCGCGCCACGTCGTCCACGAGGTCCCGCCGGTGCAGGTGGCGGGCGGAAACGTTGACATGTAGCGACAGCGGCCGCCCGCCGGACGGGTCGACGGGCCATCGGGCCGCCTCGCGGCAGGCCGTGTCAAGGACGAAACGGTCGATCTCAACGACAAGGCCGGTCTCCTCCGCCAGCGGGATGAAGTCACCCGGCGAGGTGGCCGCCGCGCCCGGGCGCTGCCAGCGCACCAGCGCCTCGGCCCCGTGCACCGAGCCGTCCAGCAGGTCGACGATCGGCTGGTAGAAGACGGCGAACTCGCCGCGGGCCACCGCGTCGGCCAGCGCGGCCCGCAGCCGGTGACGGCGCACGACCGCGGTGAGCATCGCTGGTTCGAAGAGCCGCCAGCCGCCCTTGTGCTCTTCCTTGGCCACGTACATGGCGATGTCAGCGTTGCGCAGCAGCTCCGGGACGCCCGGCGCGCCCCCGGTCGCGGTGGCGATCCCGATGCTGGCCTGGACGTCGACCGACCGGCCGGACACTACGAAGGGTCCACGCAGCGCCGCGATGACCTTCTCCGCGACGGCGCACGCCCGGTGCTCGGCTCCGTCCCCGCCGAGGACCGTGAGCAGGGCGAACTCGTCTCCACCCAGCCGGCCGAGGAACCCCCGCGCGGGCACCGTGGTCCGTAGCCGCGCGGCGGCGGTCGCCAGCAGCTGGTCGCCGACCTGGTGGCCCAGGCTGTCATTGACGAACTTGAAGTCGTCCAGATCGATGAAGAGCACCGCGGCGGTGGAGCCGTCGAGACGGGTCTGCGCGACCGCTTCGGCCACGTGCTCGGTGAACAGCGCCCGGTTGGCCAGGCCGGTGAGCTCGTCGTGGTATGCCTGGTGCCGCAGCTGGCCGGTAAGTTCGCGGTTGGTCCTCAGGAGCCTGGAGATCTCCCATAAGGAGGCGACCTGGCGGACCAGGACGGCCGCGCACAGCGCCAGCGCGCCGACCACGACGAACCAGCTCCGGTAGTCGAGGTGCGGCTTGGCCACCCATAGCAGCAGGGAGAGCGTGGCGGCCACAGCACCGTACGGCAGGACGGCGAACCAGCGGCGCCAGGCCGCTGGCTGGCCATCACCGGCCAACCCGACCCGCCGCTGGATCGCTATGGCGGCGACGCACGAGAGGAAACCGACCAGGTGGACCAACGAGCCCACGCGATGAGCCGGGGTTCCGCCTTCGGCATTCAGGATGACCGGCACGGCGACGCAGCTCGTGCCGAAGAGGAACCCGGCGGCGGTCGGCCGGCTCATGACGTTGGCACCGGCCATCATGATGCGCAGGATGACGAAGCCGAGGATGAGGACCAGCGCCGGCAGCACCACCCGGTCAGCAAGCTCGGCCCATCCGCTCGTTGGCCGCCACCGCCGGCTGACGAGGAAGTACCACACGAATGTCGCGCTGCCGAGCAGCACAGTAGCCACGTCAAGCGACATCCGCAGCCGCTCGCCAGCGCTGCGGACCGCCGTCGGGAACACCACCAGCGCAACGACGGTGAACACCGCGGCGGCCGGATAGAACAGCGTCCTGCCGGCGTCACGCGCGGACGCCAGTCCGAACACCAGCGCCGTCAGGTCGACCAGCATCCCGGCCATGTAGGTGAACATCGCAGCCGACAGGACCCGCCAGAACCGCTTGGCGGCCGGCCGGAGCCGCGGATCGAACCCGATCCGTAGCTCACCGACGGCCATCAGGCCGGCATACACCGGCGCCACCACCGCGAGCCCGACCCGTTGGCCGCTGGCCGGACCGACCACGAACCAGGCCAGCGCGGCGACGCCGAACACCAGCCCGAATGTCATCAGACGATCCGTGCCTGCCAGCCGCGCGCAGCGTGCGACCACTCCCACCGCACCAGCGCCTGGTGCTCCCACCCCCGCAGACTCCGCTCGTCGGGTTCGACAACTGCGACGTGCCTCCGGCAAGATAGCGAACAGGCTCACCAGTGGGGAGCCCTCGCCTGGTTGCTGACCGTCGCCGACCCGGCCGGAAAACAGCTACATGCAGGGGATAACGCCGTGCGCTCCGAGCGCCCCAGGATGGTCAGCTGGCGGGCCTACGCTGGGGCCATGAAGGTGCCGCTGCTGCATGGACCTGCACCGGAGGAGGGACCGGCGCAGCGCTACGGTCCGGTCGACACGGTAGCGGTGCTCTCCGATGTGCACGCGAACCTCCCGGCGCTCACCGCGGTCCTGGCGCAGGTCGAGCAGGTCGGTCCAGACCTCGTCGTGCTCTGTGGCGACCTGACCTGGGGACCGGAGCCCCGCTACGACGTGGCGGAGGCGATCGCCCGCGCCCGGGCGGTGGGCGACCCGAGCGCCGACACCGTGGCGACGCTGCTCACCGCACCGCCGTCGCCGGCCGAAGTGACCGCACGCGCGGAAGAACGGGTGTTCTCCGACTGACCTGCGTGTACTGGCGTCACCCCATCACGGGTAGCCGCAGGAGGGAGCCCGGTCCGGCGCTGAGCTGGAATGCGCCCGACGGGTCGGCGGTCGCCTCCGGCGACCTGTCGCGCTCACCGTCGATGCCTTACCTCTGGCGGGATGCGCTACTCGTCGCGGTCGCGCGCGGCGCCGAACCGCAGCGCGACGTAGTGCTGCTGCGCCATCCGGCGCATCGCGGCCAGGGCGATGTCGAACAGCACCGCACGCACGACCGCCCCGGCTCTGCCCCCACGCGTCCTGTCGGGTGGCAGCAGGTCCAGCTCCTGCGCTGCGATGCGCTCCGCGGTCTCGGCGTACGGCAGGAAGAAGTCGATGCCGCAGGCGCAGCCGAGCCGCTCCAGCGCCGCCACGACATGCGCGAGCCGTACCCGGCTGGGGGAGTCCTCCGCCACCTGCCAGCCCAGCGCCGCGATGAAACGGGTTACCTCGGCACCGGCCTGGTCCAGTCCGTCCGCCTCGGTCGTGGCTGGCTCCGGCGGGACCAGCGCCCGGTTGATGACCTCGTACAGGTCACGCATCGGCAGTTCCTCGTTCTCCACCGCCGCCAGTACCTCACGGACGACAGAGAGCTCGAACTGCCCGATGTTGGCGAGCGCCCGGATCAGGCGCAACCTGCGAACGTGGGCCTCGCTGTACTCGGCCTGGTTGCGACCGGTCGGTCGCCCAGCAGGGAGAAGCCGCTCACGCAGGTAGAACTTGATGGTGGCAACTGGTACGCCGGTCTGCTTGCTGAGGTCCGAAATTCGCATTGAGTCCCCCGCTGCGGCCAGCCAGGCGGGCAGCGTGTCACGCATGGGTGGGCCGACACGCGACACCCGGTCGACGACATATTTATGACAGCCAGAACGTGTCAAGCGGCGTTGGCGCGCAGTGGAGCGGGTCTGGTCCGGGCGTACGATCGCTTGGCCGCACCTGGTCCGACAAGAGCGGCTGCCGGCGGGACCGCGGTGGCAACCGACGACGGACCGGCCGGCTCGGCTTGGTCAGCACCGGACAGCGCCAGCTTGCGGACGTCGAGTAGGGCCAGCAGCACCGGCGGGTCCAGGACGCGCACCGGTTCGAGGACGAGGTCGGCACTGATCGCGCTGTCCCGGTGGACAACGAGCAGCCCGCGAGAAGCCACCGAGACGGTCTGTGCAGCGCTGTCCGGTTCGCCCAAGGGCGCCTGCGGATCGCAGGTCACCGACTGGGCCAGCAGGTACCACATGCCCACCGGTACGTCCTTGAAGCTGAAGTGACTGGCTTGCGGCAGTACCGCGCACCGCACCGGTCGGCCCTGTGGGATCCGCTCGGGGAACAGCCCGACGAATATCATCCCCGGTTGCGCGCCGTGGGCAAACCGGATCCAACCGGAGACCCGGCTGCTGGACGCCTGGCCGCGCCATATGCACGGGTCGGTCGAGATGTGGGGGGCGAACCCGGCCATGCGGCGGTACGTCGTCGGGGACATGCCGACGCTGCGGCTGAACCGCGAGCTGAACGTGCCGACGCTGTGGTACCCGACGCAGATGCTGATGTCGGCCACCGTCAAGGAGGTGGACGTGAGCAGGTGCTTGGCCCGCTGTAGCCGTAGCGCGGACAGGAAACGCCCGGGCGAGACGCCGGTAGCCCGCTGAAAGATCCTGGTGAAGTGGAACTTGCTGAACATCGCGGCCCGGGCCAAGTCGTCGACGGTGAGCGGCTCGCCGAGGTTCTCCTGCATGGCCTTGATGGCCCGGGTGACGGCTAGCTCAATAGGGTCCCCCATGTCTCCTCCGGTGTGCTCGATATGCCGAACCCGCCAAGGGGCGGCCAGCTCCGCGCAGCATTCATCCGCTCCCGATTAGCCCGGTAACAGCTGCGGCATTCCGCGCGGACGGCCAGAGAATCGGCTGCCGCTGCGTTGTTGGCCCCATTGCGGAACAAGGTGGCGGCCACCGGTGGCATTTCCCTGGGGCCCAGTACCCCGATTCGGGGATACCTTCACGTCTAGCTTTCAGGTTAGCTGATGGACGTGGTGTTAGCAACAGCTAATCATTGAAAAGCATGGTAAGTAATCAAGATGTAGATCGATATTAGTTGACGTTGGTGGATATGTAGAATCATAGTAGATAGTGGCGTCCATCACTATTAGATACCAAGACTCGCCACTTTCTTCTGGGGACTGACCGCATTCCGCTCGATTCTCTGCACCGCCGATATGGCCTCGGCTTCGCAACCACGCCGTAGTGGGCCCCAGCGCGAACGCGCCAAGATTATGGCGATCTAGGGCTAGATCGTTGGCCGGCATCCTTTGTGCTGGTTGGTCCCGGTTCAGCACTCGCTACGGTCGGCTCCTGCCCATTGTGGAGACGTTCGGCGACGCCAAGCCACTTCCAGCATGCGGACCGTGGACGCCGCGCCAGCCGGCGCATCTCGGCACGCGCAGAGAAGACACCAGTTCGCCGATGTCCGCATGCTGAGGACTGCCCCTGAGCGATGGACGGCCGCAGTGACACCGCCGGCGTGATCCGGTCAGCCCGCCGTACGAGAGGAGACATGAATGGTACCGCAGCAGCACGTGGTCGCAGACCTCCACGCCGACGGCAACGAGGTCGACCATCTGGTCGAGAACCTCGACGAGACACAGTGGCGAATGGACACTCCCGCCGAGGGGTGGACGATCGCCCACCAGATCGCCCATCTGGCGGCGACATTCCGCCTGGCCAGTCTCGCCGCCACGGACCCGGCCGGGTTCGAGGCGCTCACCGCCCGCCTCAGCTCGGACTTCAGCGCCAACGTGAGCACGGCCCAGGCAGAGTACCTCGGCGACACCCCACCGGTCCTGCTGAGCCGGTGGCGGGCCGAGCGGGCGAGCGCGGAGAAGGCCCTCGCCGCCGTCCCGGCGGACCAGCTCGTGCCGTGGCTGGTCCGGCCATTGCCCGCCTCGGTGCTCGCAGCCGCCGGGATGATGGAGCTCTTCGGTCATGGCCAGGACATCGCAGACGCGCTCCAGATACGCCGGCGCTACACGGACCGGGTCCGACACGTCGTCGAGTTCGCGTTCCGCACGTGGGACTTCGGGTACCAGGCACGCGGTCTCACCACACCGGACGTCCAGTTCCGGTACGAGCTCACCGCGCCGTCCGGCGCGCAGTGGCGGCACGGCCCGCCAGACGCCGAGCAGCGCATCACCGGTTCCGCCGTCGACCTCTGCCTGCTCACCACGCGCCGTCGGCACCGCGACGACCTCGACCTGGTCGCCACCGGCGCGGAGGCGGACCGATGGCTGGACATCGCCCAGGCGTACCGTGGCCCGGCCGGGTCCGGCCGCCAACCCGGCATCTCACAGGGTCTCAGTAGGCGCCAGCGGGTCGAGGTAGGCGGCGCGGATCACCACGCCCAACGCTGACCTGGCCAGCTCGTGCCCGGTCTCATCGCCCGGCCGACACCCGCTGTTGGCCGGGCGGCCGGCGTCAGTCGCGTGGTCATCGGCTACGCCACCGGGACACAGCCACCCGCAGGCTACGCACCGTCGCATGGAGGGCTGTCCCGTCTCGCCGGCCCAGGACCAGCGCAGCGGCCATCCCGGTACGCCGTCCATACCAGCGCAGAGGCCGTCCGGTACGCCGGTCCCGAACCAGCGCACCGGAAGCGACCCTCGAGACGATGGCAACCCGCCCGCGACCCGGTGCCCGGGCAGACAGGGACCAGTCGGGCTTACTCGCGCGGGCTGTTCTGGTACGCGGCCAGCAGCCACCGCCCGTCGCGCTCGGCCAGGAGCCAGCTGGCCCGGATGGCCTGCCCGGCGCTGACCTCCCGCTGTCCAGGCGCCAGCACCCCACCGACCGTGAGCAGCAGCGCCACGTCCTCGGCGAGGTACCGGAAGTCGAGCGGCTCGCCGGTGACCTGGGTGCCCCGGTACGGGCCGGCGAAGCCGGCGGCCATGAAGTCCCGGATCTGGTCGCGACCCTTGCGGTACTGGCCGGGCAGGATCATCGTGGCGTCCTCGGTGAACGCCGCCGCGAACGCCTCTGCGTCGTGGTCCGCCCAGGCGGTGACGATCCGCCGCATGATGTCGAGGGCCTCCGTCGGCGGCGACGCGGTGACGGCCGGCTGGCTCGGCGCGCTACTTGTGGTCATGTCGGCTCTCCCTTTCAGAGGTACTGCGTGTTGGGCTCCAGGCCGCACAGCACCCGGCCGTACAGCTCGCTGTTGGTGTTCGGGTGCATCAGGGCGTGCAGGTTCACCGCTTGGATGTCCCGGGCGATCCGCTGGATCGGCACGTCCTGGTAGATGGACGAGCCGCCGCTGGCGGTGGCGAGAAGGTCAACCGCCTCCTTGCCCAGCCGGCAGGCCGAGCCCAGGTCCCCCCGGGCGCGTACCCGCTCCAGCAGGCTCCACTCCTCGCCGGTGGCGCACTTGGCGTCCACAGTGTCCGACAGCCGGTAGGCGTGGAAGGCCGCCTCGTCGACCTTCATCGTCGCGTCGGCCACCTGGTGGTGGGTCAGCGGGGCGGTGCGCTGGCTGTCGTACGAGGTGTAGGTGATCTTCCGGTCGGGCAGCCGGTCCAGGAACGCGTGCAGCCCAGCCTGGGCCAGACCTAGCGCGTTACCCACGGCGGACACGGACGCGACCGGCAGCAGCGGCGCCCGGTACATCGGCTCGGCCGCGTCGGGCCGCCCCGCCAGGACCACGTGCAGTGGCAGGACCCGACGCGCCGGCACGAACACGTCCTTGGCGACCGTGCTGATACTGCCGGTCCCCCGCAGGCCCGAGGTATGCCAGTCATCGACGAGCTGCAGGTCGGACACTGGTACCAGGGCGACGATGGGGTACGGCTCGCCCCCCGCGCCGACCAGCACCGCGATGATCTCCTGCCAATGGCTGTGCCAGGCACCGGTCATGAAGCCCCACTCGCCGTTGACCACCACGCCGTCCTCGGCCGGCATGGCGATGGCACTGGGGCTCAGCGTCCCGCACACCCGGACGTCCGGCGTGGCAAAGACCTCGTCCTGTACCTCGGCCGGGAACATCCCGACCATCCAGGTGGGAATCCAGTAGACGGAGGCGGTCCAGGCGGTCGCGCCGTCTGCGCGGGCCAGCTCAGCGGCCACGTCGACGAGGGTCCGGGTGTCGGACTCGTAGCCACCGTACCGGCGGGGCACGCGCATCTTGAACACGCCCACGTCGGCCAGCGCCCCGATGACCTCGTCCGGCAACCGGCGGTTGTCCTCCGCCCAGGCCCCGTGCTTGCGCAGGACCGGCGCCATCTCGGCGATCCTGCGGACCAGCTCGTCCGGTGTAGGTGTGTTGGTGGTCAACGCCATCTCCTTCCTCAGAGCATCGAGACCTGTCAGACCGGCGTGCCCGCCGGCGGCGGGGCGGTGAGCCGCACCGGTAGGCTGCGATGGCCGTTCATGATGAACGTGGGCAGCGGTTCGAGGGCGTCCCGCTCCACCGCGAGGCTGATCCCCGGGAACCGCTCGAAGAGCGACGACAGGCCGACACTGGCGACCAGCCGCGCGACACCCGCACCGAGGCAGTAGTGCGGCCCGTGGCCGAACGAGAGGTGCTCCTTGTCGGGCCGGGTGATGTCGAACGTGCCAGCGTCCGCGCCGTGCCGGGCCGGGTCGCGGCCAACCGCGCAGTAGTTGACCAGGATCGGGTCGCCCTTCGGGATGGTCACACCGGCCAGGTCGATGTCCTCGACGGCGTAGCGCAGCGGCAGGTGCGCCAGCGGCGACTCCACCCGCAGCGTCTCGTCGATGACGTCGTCCCAGCCGGCCCGGCCGGACCGGACCAGCTCGAGCTGGTCGGGGTTGGCCAGCAGGGCGGCGACGGCATTGTCGAGGAAGTTGATGGTGGTCTCCGAGCCGGCACCCAGGATGGCGAAGATGGAGTCGGTCAGCTCCGCCTCGGTGAGGCGGGTACCGTCCTCGTCGCGTGCGGCGATGAGAGCGCTGGTGACGTCCTCGCCGGGCGCCTGCCGCTTGGCCGCGACAAAGTCCGCCATCGCAGTCCGCCAGCCCACCAGGATGGCCTGCGCCTGCTCCGGGGTGACCGTGGTGTCCACCATCATGTCGACGACCTTCGCGGTCTCCGCGCGGACCTCCTCGGACATGCCGATGAGGTCCGCCACCAGGCGGGCGGGCAGCGGGTAGGCGAACTCGGCGCGCAGGTCCACCACCTCGCCGGCCGGCACGCCGGCCAGCCGGTCCAGCAGCTCGTTGGTCAGCTCGACGACCCGGGGCCGGATCTGCCCGGTACGCCGCGGCGTGAACGCCTTGCCCACCAGACGCCGCAGCCGCACGTGGTCCGCGCCGTACGCGGTCACCATGTTGTCCATCGCGACCCAGCTGATCATCTCCCAGGTCGGCGGGACCTCGCCGTTGATGAAGGCGGGCCAGTGGTTACGGGCGCTCTTGGTGACCCGCGGGTCGGTGAGGACCCGCTTGATGACGTCATACCGGTTGAGGGACCAGGCGAGCACGCCGCCGGGCAGCTCGACCTGGGTCGCCGGACCCTGCGCCCGCAGGTGCTCCGCCTCGCCGTGGAGGTTGCGGCCGGTGGTGTCCAGCCTGGTAGGACAGTCGTTGGGGTCCAGCCTGATGGGGCAGCCCTGTGTCATCGCAGACCTCGCAGAAGATGTGTCAGCGCAGCGACCGCACTGTCATGGGAAGGCCGTTGCGCACCCGCAGCGACAGCATCGGCTCGGGAACAGCTCGATAACCGGGTGCTACCTCGAGCCGCAGCTCCCGCGCGACCATCGCGGTTACCAGGACGGCCTCCAGCATTCCCAGGTGGCTGCCGACGCAGAACCGCGGACCGGCGCCGAACGGGATGTACGCGTACCTCGGCCGGTCGGCCGCCCGGGCGGGGTCGAACCGGTCCGGGTCGAACCGGTCGGGCACCGCCCAGAAAGCGGGATGCCGGTGCAGCGTGTACGGGCAGATCAGCACATCGGACCGGGCCGGTACGCGGTACCCGCCAACCTCGTCCTCGTGCTGGGCGATCCGGGACAGCATCCACACCGGCGGGTAGAGCCGGACCGCCTCCTCGACGACCATCGTCGTGTACGCGAGCCGGCGTAGGTCCGCATACACCGGCGTCCGGTCGCCGAGCACCTCGACCGTCTCGGCGTGCAGCCGCTGCCACACGTCCGGATGCCGGTCGAGCAGGTAGAAGGTCCAGCCGAGGGTGCTCGCCGTGGTCTCGTGCCCGGCCAGCAGCAGGGTGATGAGCTCGTCCCACATCCGCTGCTGGCCGAGCCGAGGGTCGTCTTCCCGCTGGGTGGACGCGATAAGCCGGGACAGCGCGTCGTCACCGTCCCCGGTGGACCCGCAGGGCCGGGCGGCACGCTCGGCGACCAGCGCATCGACGACCCGGCGCAGCTCCCGCCGGGCCCGGCGGAACCGGAGCTGGTGCGGCAGCGGCACCCACATGGGGACCATGCCGAGCGAGGCCATCTCGAACATCGCCTGGTCCTGCATCGCCTCGAACGAACGGTCGATGGAGCTGAAGCCGCCGAGGTCGGCGTCGAGCAGCGTACGGCCGAGCACGCCGAGGGTGAGGCCGGTCATCTCACGGACCACGTCGACCGGCGGCCCGCCCTCGTGCCCGCGCAGCCGGCGGACCAGGGCGGTGGCCTCCTGCACGACCACCCCGGCCTGACGGGCGATGCGCTTGTTCTGGAACACCGGCTGGACCACCCGCCGCTGCTCACGCCACAGCTCGTCCTCGCTGGTGAGCAGGCCGTCGCCGAGAGCGCGCCTCGCCTGGGCGAGGCCGAGCCCCTTGTGGTAGTTGGCGCTGTTGTCGGCCAGCACATGCTTGGCGTGTTCCGGGTGGTTGAAGAAGTAGAGCACCTTGGGCCCGGCGGAGATCCGCACCGCGTCGCCGTACGTCGCGGCGGCCGAGGTCATCAGCCCGAGCCGGTCCCGGCCCAGCTTCCACAGCAGGCTGAGCATGGCCGTGGCCGGTGGGCCGGGTGGCACCCGGCGGGCAGGGGCGAGTGTCATGCCGTCACCTCGTCGCGTTCGCATCCAGGCTGCCGAACTGGCCCTGGAAGAACAGCAACGCCTCTGTCTCGGGCTGCCTGTCGAGGGACAGCACGGTGCCGATGAAGATGGTGTGGTCGCCGCCCTCGTAGGTACGCCAGACCTCGCACTCGAAGTGGGCGAGCGCGCCGTTGATCAGCGGTGTGCCGGTGACCCCGCCGGGCCGCCAGTCGACCGCGTTGAACTGGGCCATCCCCAGCGGGCGGGTCCGGTCGGCGAAGTACCGCGCAACCGGCTCCTGGTGCGAGGCGAGCACCGAGACGCCGAAGAAGCAGCTCACGGAGAGCGCCTCGTGCATGATCGCGCCGCGGTCGACGCAGACCAGGCACAGCGGTGGCTCGAGCGAGACCGCGGTGAACGAGTTCGCGGTCATCGCGTGCGGGGTGCCGCCACCGACGGTCACCACGGTGACCCCGGTGGCGAACATCCCGAAAGCCCGCCGCAGGACCTGAGCATCGGCTCTCTCGACGGGTAGCGTCGGTTCGACGGTCACCTGACCTCCCTCACCTGATCTAGGCGCGGACCGGGGCGTACGGGGTGAGAGCCCGGGCCAGTGCCTGCGGTACGCGGGCCGGCACGGTACGGGTGCTCGGCCCACGCATGCACGCCACGCGCTGGCGGCCCCGGGCGACCAGCGTCTCGCCGCCGTCCGGGTCGAGCCGGAGGTAGTCGAAGCTGAGCTCGATCTGGGTCTGCGCCAGGTGGACCAGCCGCATCCTGATGGACAGCTCGTCGAACGCGGTTACCTCGGCGAAGAACTCGCAGTCCACCTTCAGCGTGAACAGCTTCAGGTCACCTCGGAGGTCAGCGAGCACCTCCGGCGCGTGCAGCTTGAGGAACATCTCGCGGCAGCGCCCCTGCCAACGCAGGTAGTTGACGTAGTAGACGTTGCCGACGAGGTTGGTCTCCTCGAACCCGACGGTGTGCAGGTACTCGAAGTACGTCTCCACGGCTACGACCACCCGTCGGTGAGGACCGCGAACACGACCGGGCCGGTGCCGCCGCGCAGGGTCGTGGCGACCGTGGCGATGCGCAGCGTGCCCGATGCGAAGATGGCCCAGCCGTCCCGCCGGGCCGGCGTCAACGCGAGCGGTGCGTGGTGCGGCAGGCCGGCCTTGCGCAGGCACTCGACCGCCGTCCAGACGCGGGTCGTCGCCGTGTCCGGACTGTCCCCTGTCTCCGCCGCCACCAGCTCGGCCAGGTACGCGTGTCCCCCCAGCAGCCCGCGCCAGTCCACAGCGGACCGTCCGGTCACCGGTTCGACGTCACAGCCGAGCCGGCCGGCCGCGGCGGTGGACAAGGTCACCCCACCCCCGTGCGCGACCGAGATGGTCGTGCCGCCGTCGGCCTCGGGTCGGCCGTCCGGCCGGTACCCCAGCTCGACCCGGCGCCCGAGGGCGCGACCGGCCGCAACGGCGCTGTGCGTACGGCGTTCGCCGGCGCTGTCTGGGCAGCTGGGCTCCACGACGACCGCGACCTGGGCGCCGAGCAGGTCGCCGAGCCCCCGTTCCAGGTAGGGACCGAGCAGCGGGGCCACCCACGGGCCGCGTCCGCCGGTCCTGCGTACTGCGCGCAGCCGCAGCCCTTCCCAGCGCTCGACCACCGCACCGGCCTCGGTGCGTACGGCGATGTCGTAGACGTAGGTGTCACCGTCGCGGCTGCGCTCGGTGGCGCAGTACCGCACCTGCCCGGAGCGCACCCTGCCGCCGGTCGGGTATACCCGCTCGATGCCGGCGGGCAGCAGTGTCGCGTCCGGTACGCACACCTGGTTGCCGTGCATCAGCGCGTCGCGCATGCCCGGGTCGCCGAGCAGCAGCTCCCCCGGCAGGACCCCGGAGAACCAGTCCGTCGTATCGGTGACCGCGACCTCAGCGTCCACGTGACGGGCGGCGGCCCGGTAGAAGCGGCGCAGCCGCTGGAACCGCCGGCCCTGGAACAGGATGCCGCCGTAGAGGTCGGCGGCGGGGTCCAGCGGTACGGCGGGCAGCGCGTCGTCGCCCGGCCAGGGCGGGCCGTCCGGCGCGGCGAGCTCGGCAAAGCGCAGCCGGGCCTGGAAGTGCTCTGCCGCGAACCCGGTCTCCGCGCTGCGGATCACCACCTCGACGGTGTCCTCGCCGGTGACCACCGCCGCGATCCTGATCGTCGTGCTGCCCTCCGGCGGCACGACGACCGGCCGCAGGAACTCGGCCCGTTCGACCAGCGGCACGGTCGTGCGCCCGGTCACCGCGGTGGCGACCTGCGCCATCGCCTCCATCCCGAACACCGCCGGGAACAGCAGGTTGCCGTCGAGCAGGTGGTCGGCGAGGTAGTGGTCGGTCCCGGCGTTCAGCTCGGTCTCGGTCACCAGCTCGACGCCGTGGTACCGGACGAGCGGCCGGTCGACGAAGCGCAGCAGCGGCAGCTCGGGAAGGTCGTACCGCACCGTGTCGACGCCCCCGGTACGGCCGCTGACCACCACCACAGCCGGCGCGTCCGGGTCGCTGAGCAGCCGCCGCATGACCGCTACGCCCTGCTCCGCGGTGATGGGCGTGATGCCGTCGCGGGCCAGCGACTCGACCACCGACAGCCGCTCCCCCATGCCGACCCCCGACCACACCGACCACTCCAGGCACAGGGCGCGGCACTGCGGATACCGCTCCGCGGCCTCCTGGGTGAGGTCGGCCAGCCACTCGTTCGCCGTCGCGTAGTGCCCCTCGCCGCGCAGGCCGACCCGGCCGATGACGCTGCCGAACGTCACCAGCAGGCGGAGCCGGGCGGGGTCGACCGCGTCGAGGACCGCGCGCAGGCCGTCGACCTTTGGGGCGAGGGTACGGCGGAACGCCGCCGCATCGAGGTCGGCCAGCGCGGTCGGCTCGTTCCGCCCGGCGCCGTGCAGCACGGCGGTGACCGGGCCGAGCGCCTGGCTCACCTCGGCCACGGCCGTGCGGACCTGCGCGGGGTCGGTCACGTCGGCGCGCGCGTAGTGCACCCGTACCCCGGCGGCCGCGACCCGCCGCAGGTTGGCCGCCAGCTCGGCGTCCTCGGCCGGGTCGGAACGGCCGAGCACGCCGAGCGCGGCGCCGCTGTCGCCGGCGGCCGCCAGCGCGCACTCGGCGGTGATGCCCTTCCCGCCGCCGGTCACCAGCAGCACGTCGGCGGGGCCCAGCGGCGGGGAGGTCCGCGCCGGATGGACCGGCATCGCGCGCAGCGTCGGTACCCGCCGCACGCCGGCGGCGTCGTAGTGCACCTCGGTAAAGGACGTGGTCGCGGCCACCTCGGCGACCACCCGGTCGACCAGGTCGGGGGTGACCGGCGTGTGCACGATGGTGACCCGCAGGTGCGGCGCCTCCAGGCGGAGCGTCTTGGCCAGCCCCGCCGCGCCACACCGTCCCACCTGGACGAGCACGAACCGGCTGAGGTCCGGTCCCCGCGCCGCCGCCTGCACGCCGCGCAGCGCTGTCTCCAGGTGCCGTTCCTCGCACCGTTCGGGGAGGCAGACCAGCACGCCACCGCCGACGCCGGCGTGACCGAGCGCCGTGCGCAGCGGTCCGGCGCGCGGGTCGTCGCCCTCGCCGTACGCCTGCCACTCGTGCGAGCCCTCCGGCGCGCCGCGCGCCGGTAGGGGCGTCTCGTCCAGGTCCACGCGGAACGGCCGCGACCACGCCGCGGCACCGGAGACCGGGGCGGCGCGGTCACCGTCGCGCGGCTGCGCGGTCAGCGCCAGCTCGTCCAGCGCCTCGGCCAGCTCCCGGACGGTGGCGGTGGCGAAGTTGGTGGGTGCCTGCGACGCCGGTACGCCGAGGCGCTGGGCTGCCTGGTTCATCACCTGGCCGACGGTGATCGAGCTGAGGTGCAGGTCGTCCAGCAGCCTGCTGTCCGCCCGTACCATCTCCAGCGGAAGCTCGGCGCGCGCGGCGGCCAGCCGGCGCAGCAGGTCCATGCTGGACTCGTCGGTCACGGCGGCCGGCGCCGCGTCCACCGCCGGCTGCGGACCGTCCACCGTGGGCTCGCCAGGCGGCGCGCTGGCGCGCAGCCGCAGCGGTGGGGGTGTCTCGCACGGGTTGGCGAAGAACCTGAGCTCGGCACCGACCTGTAGCGGACGGGTCATCCGGCCGTGGAAGAGCGCCGGGTGGACGCCCGCGGCGCCGACCACGTACGCCGCACCGACCACCCGCAGCAGGCCGGCGAGCGACTCGTCGTCGGTGTCCAGCGCGACCGCCGGGACGTCGGTCGCGGCGGTCGCGAGCCCGCTGAGCACCCGTCCCGGCCCTACCTCGACCCACAGGTCGATGTTCTTGGCGGCGAGCGCGGCCGCCTGCGCGAACAGCACCGGGTCGGTGACCTGGCGGCGCAGCAGCTGCCGGACGTCGACGTCGGCGGGGAGCGCCTCCCCGGTGACCGTGGAGACAACCATCCGGCTGACCGGACGGAACGTCTCGGCGGCCAGCCGCTCGCCGAAGGCATCGGCCGCGGGCGCGACCAGCGGCGAGTGGAAGGCGTGCGACACCGCCAGCCGGGTGCAGCTCAGCCCGGCCTCGCCGGCGTTACGGCAGGCCGCCTCGACCGCCTCGACCGGGCCGGCGATGACGGTCTGCTGTGGACCGTTGTAGCCGCCGACCACCACCGGCACGCCGGCCGTTAGCGCGGTCACCACCTCCGGCGCCGCGCCGATGCTCGCCATCGTCCCGGAGGCGCTGTGCTCGGCCATGGTCCGGCCGCGCACGGTGGCCACCCGCAGGAGCGTCTCCTCGTCGCAGGCGCCGGCCCAGTGCAGCGCCGAGATCTCCCCCAGGCTGTGCCCGACCGCCACGGTCGCCGCCAGGCCGAGCATCGAGAGCGCCCGCAGGCCCGCCATCGACCCGGTGACGATCCGCGGCTGGGCGACCGCGGTCGCGACCATGTCCCCCGCGCTCGGCAGCGCCGACCTGAGGTAGACCTCCTCCACCTCGGCGAACCGGCGCCGGAGTGCCCCACCACTGGTGCCACGCCCCGATCCCTGCCCCGGGAACAGGTAGCCGACCCGGCCGGGCCCGCTCGCGTGCCCCAGGAAGGCCCGGCCGTCCGGCGTGGACAGCGAGGTCTCGCCGGCGTCGAGCACGCCGGTCAGGCGCTGCAGCTGGCGCTGCGCGTCGGCCGGGGAGGAGACCACGACCGCCGCCCGGTACGGCAGGTCCCGTACCTCGCGGTGGAGGGTGGCGGCGAGGTCGGCGAGCTGGGCGTACGAGAGGCCGGCGACGAAGCCGTGCAGCTCGGCCAGCCGCCGGCGCAGGTCGTGCGGCGAACCGGCGTCGACCACCAGCAGCTCCACGTCCTGGGCCGACGACGCGAGCGCCCTAGTCCGGGTGTCGAACGCGACCCGCCGCCGCGGCGCTGGGTTCTCCAGGACGACGTGCGTGTTGATGCCGCCGAAGCCCATCGCCGTCACGCCCGCGCGCACCGGCGCGTCGACCGGCCACGGCTCGGCCTTGCGCAGCACGCGCAGCACCGCCGGCGCCTCGCCGAGGAGCTCGTGCGGCTCGACGCAGCCGATGGTCGGCGGCACCACCTCGTGGTGCACCGCCATCGCCGCCTTGATCAGGCCGGCCACCCCGGCCGCCGCCTTGGTGTGGCCGATCATCCCCTTGATGGAGCTGATGGCGGCCGGCGGGGCGGTGGGGTTCGCCTGCCGCCGGGCCAGCGACAGGGCCCTGAGCTCGGTTGCGTCGCCGACCTCGGTGCCGGTGCCGTGGCCCTCGAACATCGCCACCGTGTCGATGCCGAAGCCCGCCCGTTCGTACGCGCGCTGTAGCGCCAGCCGGTAGCCGCTGACCTCGGGCCGGGTGATGCCGCCCTTGCCGTCGGAGGAGACCCCCCAGCCGGCGATGGTGGCGTAGCTGCGGTGTCCCGCCTCGCGCGCCTGCGCCTCGCGCATCAGCACGACCATCCCGCAGCCCTCACCCGGCCAGAAGCCGTTGGAACCGCGGTCGTACAACCGCATCTCGTTCCTTGCCAGCGCCCCGGTCTTGGCGAACCCGATGATCTCGAAGGGGTCGATCGAGAGGTCGACCCCACCGGCGATCGCGACGTCGAGCTCACCGTCGACCAGCGTCCTGCAGGCGGTGGCGACGGACAGCAGCGACGACGAGCACGCGCCGTCCACTGTGTAGCCGCCGCCCTTGAGGTCGAAGTGGTTGCAGATCCGCCCGGCGATGGTGTTCGACAGCCCGCCGGCGAGGGTGTCCTCGTCGATGGCCGGGAAAGGGCCCTTGTAGGCGGCCTCGAGGTCGGCGAGGAACGCGGCCAGCTGGTCGTCGTCCCAGTCCCGCTCCTTCAGCGCGGCGGCCACCGTGCGCCGCACGTACGGCCAGCGCAGGCGGAGCTGGTTCGCCCGGGAGAACTCACCGGTGAGCGTGTTGCCGACCACCACGCCGGTGCGTTCCCGGGGCAGCCCCTCCGCCATCGGGAAGCCGGCGTCGGCGAGGGCGAGCGCGGCCATGTCGAGCGCCAGCCAGTGGGTGAGGTCGGTGGAGCGGTACGTGCTTCCGGCGATCTTGTAAGCGACCCGGTCGAACTCGTAGCCCTCGATCACGGCGGCGTTGCGCGCGTAGAACCGGTCCGGGGCAGCGGGGTCCGGGTCCCAGTAGTCCTCCAGCCGCATCCGCACGTCGGGCAGGCGGCGGAACGCCCGGCGTCCCGCGAGCGCGTTCTCCCAAAGCTCGTTCGGTGACGTGGCGTCCGGGTAGCGGCACGCTATGCCGACCACGGCGATCCTGGTCATGCGTTGACAACCTCACTTCCCACCCGCCGGCCGTCCGAGCCCGCGTCAACGTCCGCGCCCACGGGCGCGGGCGTACCTACAGGCGCGGGCGCGGGCGCCGGCGACACGGGCGCGGCGCGCTCCAGCGCCTCACGGTGCGCCCGTACCTGGTTGGCGACGTGCAGCGACCAGAGGAACCCGCCCCGGACGAGGCAGACGGTGGCGGTCGCGAAGAACAGCCCGTACGCGATGCCGGCGCCGGTGAGGAAGCCGTAGACGACTGCGACACCGGCCCCGAAGGCGAACTGCGACGCGGGCTTGGACGGGCTGGTGCCCGGGTCCGTGATCATGTAGTTGGTGAAGAGCACGAACGCGACGCCGGTCATGGTGGCAAGCGCCCCGGGGACCGCCGTGTCGGTGATGGCGCCCCGGACGACCGCCTGCAGGACGAAGACGCCCACCCACCCCAGGATCAGCCACATCCGGCCGGTCAGCTTGGCGTTCAGCATGGTGCCGAGGACGATGATGACCGCCGGGACGAACCAGTCGACCCAGCCGTCGACGTGCTCGGTGAAGTGGTACGGCGGCGCGATGCTGGCCCACGGGAAGAGCAGCAGGACCATGGTGATCCCGAAGTTCGACGGGTTCATGAAGTGCCGCAGCCGGCCGCGTACCGGAGCCCGAAGCACCCACTTGGCGCCGATGGCGGCCGCCACCCCGAAGACCATCACCAGCACCTGGTCGTTGACGTACGTCAACATATTGACGGCCAGGCTGGTGATGTGCGCGGGGTAGAGGAACTCCACCAGGCCGCGCAGGCCGTTGCCGGCGAAGCGCGGGGCGCGCCCCTCCGCGCGGGCCCCGACCACCTCCAGCCCGATCTCCATGGTGTACCCGACGGCGAGTGCGACAAAGGGCCACAGCCACGGCTGCTCGAAGCCGAGGACCGTGTAGCCGAGGATGTTGAAGACCGTGATCGATATGGCGAACCGGCGCAGCGCCGTGGTCACCTTCGGGTCGTGGTATGCCTGGCGGGTCGTGTTGTCGGCCATGACTGTTACATCTCCTGGGCCTGGACGCCGAGCCGCAGCGAGTGCCAGCCCGGGGTCAGCTGAAGTACCTGCTCGCGCACCTGCCCGGTGCGGTCACGCCAGCTCAGCCGCGCGTCGACCGGTCCGGTGACCCCGTCACCGAGCCCGATGTGCACCTCGCTGCTGCGCTTGCCGCCGTGCCCGCTGCCGCCGTCGACCCGGGCGACGAAGACGCGTCCGTCCACAGTGGTCACCTTGACCTGGGCGCCGACCGCCGGCGACCCGGCGCCGGGACGCGTCCCGGCCACCGGCGTGGTGTCGTGGGTCAGCCGCAGGCCGAGGAAGGCGCCCGGTGACGGGCTCTCGTTGTGATAGAAGACCGGCGCGTCCCACTGCCGGGCGACCGCGAGGTCGAGCCGGCCGTCCCCGTCGGCGTCCCCGGTGGCGATGCCTCGGGTCGGCACCGGGACCGCCAGCCCGAGCTCCTCGGCGAGGTCCACGTAGCGGCCGTTGTCACCCTTGACGAAGAAGCACAGGCGCTGGCTCCCGGCGACGTCGTCCCCGGCGGTGAGGTGCGGCCACCAGTCCGGGTCGGCCAGCAGCTGGTCGTTCGCGGTGGCCAGCTCCTGCAGCTGCGGCCAGCGGTTGACCTCCCCCTTGACGAAGCCGGTCGCCTGCACGACCGCGAGGTCGCCGCCGTTGTCGAAGTCGGCGAGCTTGACGTCCCAGCCCCATCCGGACCAGGCCAGGCCCAGTGGGGCGCTGCGGTCCTCGAACGGTGCCTCACCCCGGCTCAGGCGGGCGCGGAGGTCACGCTGGTCCGCTGCGGTGCTGACCCACGCGAAATGGCTCTCCTCGATGCCGAACGAGGTGGTGATGTTGCTGACGTACAGGTCGTACAGGCCGTCGCCGTCGAGGTCTCCGAAGTCGACGCCCATGCCCCTTGAACGAGTCTGCGCCGACCCGCTTCGACTTGGGGACCACCGCGCTGCGGGCCCCCTCGACGACCGCGAACTCGATGCGGCCGGGGGTGGACCTGTTGTACAGCAGCCGGTCCGGGCCGAAGTCGTGGGCGAGGTAGAGCTCGGGCAGCAGGTCGCCGTCGAGGTCGTTGGCGCCGGCGGCGAGGGTCCAGCCCTTCGAGACCTCGGCCGGCAGCGCATCGCCGACCTGCTGGAAAGCGACCGACGGCTGCGCACCCCCGGTGCCGGCGGTCCAGCGGAAGAGGTAGTCCTCCCCGCCGTTGCGGCCGTTGGACATGGAGTGGTTCATCGACACGCCGCCGCGTACCGTGTCGTCGAGCACCGGGCCGTGTGGAAAGTAGTTGCCGATGTAGATGTCCGTGTGGCCGTCGCCGTCGAGGTCGTCGACCGCGGCGGCGTTCGTGTTCCACAGTGGACCGGAGTACCGGGCACCACCCGCACCGGGCACCAGCTCGGTCGGCAGGTAGGCACCCGCCGTCATGCCCGCCACGTCGGCCCGCGCCAGGTAGATGATGGGCGTCCGGCCCCAGAGGTAGACCAGCAGGTCCATCCGGCCGTCCTCGTTGAGGTCGGCCGGCACACAGCCCATCGGCGCCATCGCCGTGGCCATCGGCAGGGTGCCGGGGTCGAGCGCGAACGGCGCATACCGGTCGCCGCCGGCACCCGGGGTCGGCGTCACGACCACCTGGTCGATGCGCGGGTCGGTGACGCACAGGTCGTTGGCGAGGCCATCCCCGTCCAGGTCGTTCATTGCCACCCCGGCGCCGACCGAGGAGATCCATGCATCGATGTGCTTGTAGTCCTGGTTCACCCTCCGGATCGCCTGCTGGGCGAACCCACCCGGCAGCGCGATGGACATCGGGGTGAACGCGAACCTGCTCGCCATGCCCGCCAGCTCGGTCCCGGAGGCGGTGGGCAGCCGAGCCACCAGAAAGACGCTCAGGACCAGGGCGAGAGCGACGGCCGCGGGCAACTGCCTGCGCAGCCAGCCGACTGTGATGGACACCTGCTAACACCTCCCGATGGAGACGAGCTCGTTGGCGGTGCTCCGCCGCCACACCTCGTACGCCGGCAGGGCGCCGGGGACCTGCCCGTCGGGGCGGGTCCGGTCGGTCACCGCCGCGGCCTCGGCGACGGTCATGCCGCAGAACACCCGGGTGGCCAGCTCGTTGTGCGGCACCACCAGGCCGGCCCGGACCCTGGCCGAGGCGGCGAACGCGGAGCCCTGTGCCACCTGCGGGCGGTGGTCGCCGGCACGGTCCCAGAACGCCCGCAGCTCCTCGTCGTCGACGCCGCCGGCGTACGTGGCCGCCAGCCCGGCGCCGCTGTAGAGGTCGGGCCGCCGGTGCTCCGGGAACCTCTCGATCGTCGTGGTCACCACGTCAACGGCGGTGCCGCCGACGAACCACAACGCACGGCCGATACCCTGGTCGATCGCGCGGCTCGCGTACCACTGTGGACCGTCGGCCGGCCAGGGAAAGCGGTCGTCGTGGAACTGTTCGTGGACGTAGCGCTGGGTGTGGAAGTAGGCCTGGTGGAAGCCGTACCCGTCAAGCGCCAGCCAGCGCAGGAGCGGGTCCGGGACGGTGAGGGTGTGCCAGCGGAACCGGGGCAGCCTGGCCATCGCCCAGCCGACCCCGACGTACACCATGTAGATGTGCGCGCCGCCCCGGCCGGCGACGAACCGCTCGACATTGCGACCACCGCCGAACGGCAGCCCGTCGAGAATGGCGAAGGCCATGGCCGCGCCCTCGTAGCCGAAGCCGCGGAACTGGACCGGAACCTTCTCGAGATGCTCCTCCGCGTCGACTGGACGCCGCGCTTGTGCGGCATATCCGAACCCGGCGAGAAACGTACGCCCGATCGTTTCCAACAGTTCGCGTGCGGCCGGGCTCTTCTCGTGGAAACCCCGCACCGCAAGGCTCGTTGCGGCGGTACCGGGTGTCAGGATACGACGCCTGAGCGTACGCCAAGGGCTGGCCACGGTGCCTCCAAAATAGATCTGCCGACTACCGTCTAGGCGATCCCAGAAACTCATCATGGTTGCGCCGGTACGGCACCGTCTACTCCAAACGTGCGGGCCACAGAAAGCTCGACAGGCACGCCTCAGCGAAAACCACAGGACGCCTATTGTCGTTGTCGACAATAGGCGGAGATGAATCAGGCTAGCCCGCCACCGGCCGGGCCGCGATGTGCTGCCGTACCCGGGTACGCCATACCTCGTACGCGGGGACCGCACGGTCAGCCTCGTCAGCGACGGCGGCGTCGTCCGCGAGCGCGCTGGCGGACGCCACCGTCAGACCGGTCAGCACGGTGCACGCGGCCTGCGCGTAGGCCGGCACGAACCCGGAGTATGCGCGCGCCTTGGCGGCGAAGACGGCGCCCTGGGCGAGATCGGCCCGGTAGTCCCCGGCGGCGCGGTGCAGGGCGGCCAACGCGTCGCCGTCGCAGCCGCCGGCGAAGGTCGCGGCCAGGCCGACACCGCTCCACAGGTCGGCCTGGCGGGAGACGGCGAACCGCCGCACCGCCGCGGCCACATCCGGCACGTGCCCGCCGTGGATGAACCACAGGGCCCGGCCGACGCCCTGGTCCACCGCGCGGGGGAAGTAGCCCGGCGAGCCCTGCCACGGATACGGCGCGGGCATCCGCTGCTCGTCCACCCAGCGCCGGGTGTCGAAGTAGGCGAGGTCGAAGCCGTACCCGTCCACCGCGAGCCAGCTCATCGTGGGGTGGTACGGCGAACCGGCGAGGTCGGGCAGGACCTTCTTCCACAACGGCCTCGGCAGCCGCGCCATCGCGAACCCGATCCCGATGTAGGCGAGGAAGATGTGCGGCTGGCCGGGGCCGAGCAGGAGGTCGCGGGTACGGTGACCGCGCCCCGTCGCGTCGAGGATGGTGAACGCCATCGTCACGCCCTCGTACGCGAAGCCGCGCTGCTCCGGGTCGACCAGGCGCAGCCGGTGCTCGACCTCCCACTGGTCACGCGCGTCGATGCCCCACTCGAAGCCGCACACCACCGCCTGCGGTACGGACTCGAGCTGGGTGGCCGCCTGCGACGGGGCGGCCGGGAAGCCCCGGCCGGCGAAGGTCACCTCGGCGAGCGACGGTGCCAGCAGCAGCCTGCGCAGCGAACCGAGCACGGTCGACATGAGCTTCCTCCCCGCGCTGTCGGGACGGACGTCACGCCCACGGCGCGGTCGGGTACCACGGGATGATGTCCCGCCGGGCCAGCAGCCGGACATCCCAGTAGAGGAAGGTGAAGGCACCTGCGACGATCAGCGTCGCGGCGGTGATGACCGGCAGCCGGCGAGGGTCCGCGGCGAGCCACCGGTGCAGCCGCCCGCCGACCGTTCCCGCGACGAGCAGCAGGATGACCGCCATGATGGCGATGTTGCCAACGGACTGGAGCGTGAACGCGGCGGCGCCGTAGAGCGGGTTGCCGCTCTCCGCGGCGTCCCGGAACAGCTGCCGGAACAACGCGAACGGCCGCCCGATGAGGAACCCGCCGATGAGCACTCCCAGGAAGACGACCCGGGCGTTCGGAGACCTGCCAGCGACGCTGTCGAACGGGTCGGGCACGACCCGTAACGCCGCCAGCCCCAGGTAGCACATAGCGAGGCCGATGAGGCCGAAGACCACCATCGACTGGATGCTGCGTGGCGACAGGCTGCCGGCGGTGCTCTGCGCCGTCGAGAACTGCGGCATCCGGGTCCCGACCAGCCCGACGACCGCGCCGTACGTCGCGGACACCGCGACCATGCCGACGGACAGCCAGGCCAGTGGCCGCAGCACCCGCACAGAACGCCGCCAGCGGCCGCCCGCCGTGTCGAACATCGGCGCCATCGCGCCAAAGGCGGCGATGTTGCATGCGGTGAACGTGCCCGCCAGACCCGAGACAAAGGCGAATGCGATGCCCGCGGCGATACCCGCTATCGGCGTACCTCTGGCGTCGTGGCCGAGCAGCGTGTTGGCGACGTTGTCGCCGATGGTCTGGTCGACGAGCTCAGCCGACCAGATGACCGTCAGCAGGAAGCCGCCCAGGACGCTGAGCAGGACGACCAGCCCGCGCCGGCGCGGAGTTGCCGCCGGTTCGGGAGTGCCGCCCTCGTCGGCTACAGTCCGCCGGCGGCCCGGCATGGTGCTGCGATAGGCCATCACGATCTCCCGAGGCATGTCACATTTACTGATAGCTATAGTTCACTACAGCATGCAATATCCGCTTGGCATGTTGTTCTTCAAACGTGCGCAACCCGACGCCGCTCCGGCCACAGTGCGCAAGGCGTGGGTCAGTCCACCCGCGCCCCGCGCTCGTCCCCGCTGGCTGGCTCGGCGGACCGGGCCGCCCCGCGCAGGCCGGCCCACAGCCAGCCGCCCACCTGTCGTGCCGCCGCCAGGCTCGCCCACGAGGTGAGCGCGACCAGCGCCTCGTCTCCGGGCTGATGCCGCCGGAGCTCCGCCACCAGGCCGGGGTCAACCTGGTACGACGCGATGGCGGTGAGCAGTGCCAGCCGGCCGGCGGGGCGCTGCGCCTCGGGCAGGCCGGCCACCGCCCGGTCAGCCCAGGCGCGGCTGAGCCCAGCCGCCCGCCCGTCCCACCCGGCGAGCCGGGAGCTGACGAGGTCGCGTACGGCGGGCACGACCACGGCGCGGCCCGCTGCGTCGATAGCGGCGGCAGCCTGGGCGAACCCGGCGGAGATGGTGGGGCTGGCGGACGCCCACCCCAGGTCGTCCGGCAGCCGCGCGGCCGGGAGCAGCTCGAGGGAGCCGCCGGGCCGCACCGGCCGCCCTGTGGTGGACCGCATCATCAAGCCCAACACCCGCCGGGTGGCGGCGCGGGCGGCGGCGGGCACAGCGAAGGGCAGCGGCGTGTCGCGGAGGAAGATGTTGACCATACGGTTCAGGTAGTGGAAGGTGACCGCCACACCGACCAGCTCGGGAAGCTGCGCGGCCGGGAACGGTGTCGCCCACCGCTGCGCGGCCTGCCGGTCGGCACTCGTCCGGGCCCATTCGGCGGCCTTCCGTAGGACAGGGTCGCTGACCGCGTCGGTCCGGTCGGCGGCGATGGACAGCGCGTCACCTCCCTGGACAAGACCGTGCAGGGCACCACTGTGGACGTCCACACAGTACGGACAGGCGTTGGCAACCGACACGCTCGCCGCCACCGCCTCCTTCACCGCCCGGTCGGCCTGGCCCGCCGCCAGCAGCGTCTCCCGCAGCATCGTCCAGCAGGCGGCGAGCGGGACAGGTGCGGGCGAGTGCAGCGCGACCGGTGGCGCAAGGAACCCGAAGTCCCGCTCAACCTGCGCGTACACCCGTTCGACGGCGGGCGCGGCCGAGCCGGGAGGGACCGCGGTGACGTGCCGGACCTGCGCCAACGACCGGCGTACCGCACGCCGGACGAGCAGCTCACCCATCGTCTGTCCGCCCATCGTCTGTCACCCCATGCTCAGCTCACTGGCCTCAGGTCGCTGACCTCAGCTCACTGGCGGACGACGCCGTCCACCAGGGGCAACGCGGCACGCCGGCCGCTGGTCGCGCCGTCCGGCGCGGGCGCGCCGTACGTCACCCGCACGCCACGCTGCTGCGCCGCGTGCACAATCGCCGGCACGGCGCGTTCGGCGAGCGCGGCGATCGTCATGGCCGGGTTGACGGTGAGCGCCCCCGGTACGGCCGCACCGTCGGTGACGAAGATGCCCGGATGGCCGCGCAGCTCGTGGCGGTCGTCGAGGGCCGAGGTCTGCGGGTCGTCGCCGATCCGGCAGGACGCCAGCGGGTGCACGGTGTACGCGCCGATCACCTCGTTCGTCCACGGCATCACCCGGGCGAGCCCGTCCCGTTCCATGATCTCCCGGATGTCGGCGTCCGCCTGGGCCCAGCCGTGCAGTGTGTTCTCGGTCGGCCGGTAGCGCAGGGTGCCCCGGCCGAGCGTCTGCTGCGAGAGCCGGGTCGCGTTCCCCGATGACGGCGGTGGGCCGAACACGCCTTCGTTGTCGTCCTCGCTCATGATGAAGACCGTCAGCCACGACTGCCAGCGCCGCAGGATCTCTTTCTTGGCAACCCCGAACCAGGTGGGCCCGGACGCATCGGGCGCCTGGGCCAGGATCGTGCCGAAGCCGGGTGGGAAGTACAGCTGCTCCAGCGAGTAGCGGCTGTACTCGGGCAGCGAGCCGTCCAGCCGGTCCCAGCTCGCCACGCACGGCCCTTTGCCGACCTGGTAGGCCTGGTACGGGATACCGTCGGCGCGGGCCAGCCCGAGCACGTCACGGATGCGCTCCTCGTCGAAGATGGCGGTGTTGAGCCGCTCGCCGTTGCCGGAGAAGTAGCGGCCCACGGCCGCCGGCATCGCACCGAGCGATGCTGCGGAGCGTTGCAGGATCACCGGCGTGGCCCCGGCGCCGGCCGCCAGCACGACGACCTTGGCATCGATGGTGCCGCTGCCCACCTCCAACCGGTAGTCCGTCTCGTCGATGAGCGAGTAGTGGGCGCGGTAGCCGCCGTCGTCGGCCCGTTCCAGGTGCTGGACCTCGTGCAACGGGCGGACCTGCGCGCCGTGCGCGACGGCGGCCGGCAGGTAGTTCAGCAGCAGCGAACGCTTGGCGTCGAACCGGCATCCCGCCATCATCCAGTTGCAGTTGACACATAGGTCATTATCAACCGCCGTCGGCACCGGGTTGGCGGTCCGCCCCGCGTGCGCACAGGCCGCCGCGAAGAGCCCGCCCGCGTACGGGACGCTCGACCAGTCCTGCCTCGTTACGGGCAGCGCCTCCGCCACGCGGTCGTACCAGGGCTCGAGCGAGTCGCGGCTGATCGTCGCCGGCCACATCCGCCGGCCGATGCTGCCGTGGCGCTCGAAGACAAAGCGTGGCGCCCGGGGCATCGCGGCGAAGTAGACGACGCTGCCGCCACCGACGCAGTTGCCGCTGAGCACGCTCATCCCGTCACCGATCACAAAGTCGAAGACGCGGGTCGAGGAGGTGCCGAACCGGAAGTCGTGCGTGAGCTCCGTACTGGACAGCCATGGGCCCCGCTCCAGGACGACGACCCGAGCGCCGCCCGCAGCGAGGTGGTACGCCGCGATGGCTCCGCCGAAGCCGCTGCCCACTACCAGGACATCGGTGCTGTCGGTGCTGGTCATGCCGGGCTCCCTGAGGGGGTTGTGTGCGGGTGCGGGCGGGCGAGCCGCCGGCCGTAGGAGTACTCCGGGAACCGCCAGAGCCCATCCGCGTCCGGCGGCGCGAACCGCATGGTGGTAAGGCCGGGATGTCCGCCCGCGACCGCGTCGGCGGTGTGCAGATGCGCGGCGGCGTCAAAGGCGATGGTGCTGAACATCGCCAGGCTGGTCCAGACCTCCCGCTCGGGATGGTCGAGCGCGGTCAACGCCTGTACCAGCTCCGTACGGTGCGCGAACGACAGCGCGACAAAGGGCGGCACGGTCTCGTCGAGCACCGCGCCACGCTCGGCTGCGTACGCCGCGGCGTGGTCGTTCAGCGCATCGGCGAGCGCCTCCAACGCGGGTGCCATGCCGCTCTCCGGCATACGCAGCACGTCCACCGCGCCGGACGCGACCGAACCGCCGCCAGTGGCGGCACCGGCGACGGCCCGGTCGCCAGGCCAACGCTTCTCGCCCGGCAGGATGGTGTCGGCAAAGGCTTCGAGCGTCATCGTGCGGGCCTGGTCATCTGCACCTGCATCTGGGTACATGGGCTTCCTTTCGCGGAACCGCCGTGGCCGTGCCGCCGTCCTGGGGGCGAGAAACAACTGCAAGCTGGGTCAACCCAGGCTCAGCTGCGGGTCAAGCTTTGCGACCGAGAAGACCTAGGCGGAGATAGCGTGCACAAATCTTCTAGATCGCGAACCAACCCACCGCCAAGAGCTATGTGGCGATGCGAGATAGTCGTCGCGGTGATGCGGTGGCTGACGCGTCAGCAGCGGACCATCACCTCGGCGAGGGTCTTGCGGCCCAGCTGCGGCACGTGGGCGTCGGGTGCGGGGTAACCGACCGGTAGGACCAGGTACGGCCGCTCCTCGGGCGGTCGCTCGCAGACCCTGTTGAGAAAGCGCATCGGGCTCGGCGTATGGGTCAGCGTGGCCAGGCCGGCGTAGTGCAACGCGGCGACCAGCAGCCCCACCGCGATGCCACCGACTCCTTGACGTAGTACGGCTTGGGCGTGTGCGGCCCCTGGTGCACCTCGAACACCACGATCACCGCCGGCGCGACCTCCAGGAAGGGCTTGCGCCAGTCGGTGCCGAGTGGCGCCAGCGCGCCCAGCCACTGGGCGGGGGCCCGGTGGGAGTAGAACTCCCGCTCCTCAGCCTCGGCGGCCTCGCGGAGCCGTCGCTTGCGGGCCGGGCTGGTCACCACGACGAACCGCCACGGCTGTATGTTGGCCCCGCTCGGCGCGCTCGCGGCCGCCCGGATGGCCGCCTCGACGACCCCGTCCGGGATGGGCTCGGGCGAGAACTCCCGCACGGACCGACGTACCGCCATCCGGTCGGCGAACGACTGCGCCGCCCGCACCATGTCCATGGGCGGCATCCGCACGTGGTTGAGCGGAGTCATGGAATACTGCACGGTCTCCACCAATGAGCGACCCCCTCGACCCAGGAGATATCGACTCATTCATTGTTCGCGCCGCGCATCTCGCCGTCTTCTTCCTCATTGCCCAGCTCGTGCGCGTCCTCGAAAGAATGCCGGTGGCTCGGCCCGCTACTGAGGACCAGACCGGCTAGGTCCTGAGTCCACTCAGGAGGTGTGAGCTCGTGGCACATACCGATCCGGGCCTGGCTGAGCGCGGGCTCCGGGCAGCTGGCGACCGCCATGCTGGTCGTGGTCAAGGACGACCGGCTCGGGTAGCCGCGTGGCGGGCGTGGCCGGGCGGGCGGCGGCTGTCAGGGGCTGGTCGCCGCCGGCGCCAGCGTGGACAGGTCCACCAGGACCGTGGCCAGCCAGCGCCGCGGTGGCAGGGCCATCGCGCCCGCGCGCAGGGCCTGGAGCCGGCGCCGCCGGTCCGAGCGGGGCATCGCCAGGGCGGTGGCGATCGTGTCCGCCAGCTGCGCCGTGTCGAACGGGTCGACCAGCAGCGCCGCCCCACCAAGCTCCTCCGCCGCCCCGGTCTCCCGGGAGAGGATGACGGCCGCGTCCCGGTCGTTGACTGCCGCGCACTCCTTGGCCACGAGGTTCATCCCATCCCGGACCGGGTTGACCACCAGGACGTCGGCGCGGGCCATCAGGGCGATGCCCCGGTCGAAGTCGTTCACCGTCTCCACCCGGACGGGCGTCCACGCCGGCGTACCGAACCTGCGGTTGACCGCACGGGCGGCGGCCTGCACCTGGCGGGCGTAGCGCCGGTAGCTGTCCAGGCCGGCGCGGGAGGTGTAGGCGATCACGTGGTGGACCACGCGCCCGGCCTGTTCGGGGTGGGCGGCGAGGAACTCCCCGAAGCCGGTGATCCCCCGTACCGCGTTCTTGGCCGGCTCCATGCGCTCGACCCGGGCGACCAGGCGGCAGTCGCCCACCAGCGCGTCCAGCTCCCGCGCCGCCAAGCGCACCCGGGGGTGCCCGCACCGGTCCCGCAGGGCGGCCACGTCCACCCCGACGCGGTAGACCCGCACGGCCGCCTCCCCGGCCGGATGCCGCACCCGCCGCGTACGGTGGTCCACCTCGAGACCCAGCTCAGCGCAGCAGCGCAGGAAGCTGTCGGCCCAGCGGTTGGCCAGGAACGCCACCACGTCGGCGCCCAGCATCCCCTCGACCAGCGCGCGGGCCGCGCCGGCGGGCAGCTGGCGGAACCGCTGCGGCTCCGCCCACGGACACATGGTGAAGTGCGCGATGCGTACGTCGGGGCGGCGTGCCCGCAGCATCGCGGGGGCCACCGCGAGATGGTAGTCCTGCAGCAGGACCACGGCCCCGGGAGCCGCCGTCTCGGCGCAGGCCGCGGCGAACCGCTCGTTGACCCGCAGGTAGGCGGCCCAGTCCGCCCGGAACCCCGCGTCGTCACGCGGCCGCGCCTCGTCGAGGAGATGGTGGTGCAGGAACCACAGGATCTGGGTGCCGACCGATGAGTAGTACGCCTCGTAGTCCCGGGGGTCGAGCTCCAGCCCGCGCACGGCCACCCGCCCCTCCGGCAGGTCGACCAGTGACAGCACCCCGCCGGCGTCCGCCCGGCGCGCCATCACCCGGTCGCCCTCGGTGCGGGCGGCGGCGACCCACACCCCGTCGCGGTCGGCGAGCACCGGCCCGAGTACGGCGATCAGGCCGCCCTCACCGCGGCGGGTGGTGATGCCGTTCTCAGTCAGCTCGAAGTCGACCGGACCCCGGTTCGACGCGATGACCAGCGGTGCCGTCGGCCGTTGGGGTGACATGTCGGGTCGGGTTCCCCTCGTCGGACGGGACGTGGCCCGGCACGCCGAGGCCCGTCAGCTGTTGGACCAGGCCCAGCCCCCGTGGGGCGGGGAAGGGGGGCGCGGGCGGCAGCAGAAGGACCGGGATGCCGGCGGCCAGGGCGCCGCTGTCCGCGCCGGGGTCGTCACCGACCATCAGCGCCTCCTCGGGGCGGACGCCGAGCGCCGCGCAGGCGATCCGGAACAGCTCCAGGTCCGGCTTGCACCGGCCGTGCTCGCACGACAGCGTCCAGGTGTCGACGAACCGGTGCAGGTCCGCCCGCTGGAACGCCAGGCGGAGGTCCCACCCGCAGTTGCTGACCACCCCGATCCGGGCGCCCGCCGCCCGCAGGGCGGCCAGGGTCGTCGCAGTGTCCGGGTACGGGTGCCAGCGGGCTGGATCGGTGATGCAGTCGTGGAACGCCTCGGCGATCTCGATGGTCACCCCCGGTACCTCGGTGACGGTGGCGACCCAGCCCTGCCGGTGCTCGTCCGCCGACAGGTCGCACCGCCGCCGGGTCCGGCGACCACGGTCCGTCTCGGCGTGGACGAGAATCCGGTCCACCAGCCGCTGCGCGGTGTCGGCGTCGAGCCGGCTGCCCCGCTCGCGCGCCCGCGCGGCGAGCCCGGCCCCGTCCACCACCCGGGTGTGGTCGAAGAGCGTGGCGGAGAAGTCGAACAGGACGGCTGTGGGGCTCATTGCGCGCACTCCCTCTCCGGCGCTTGGTGCTCATCGGACCGGTTCCATGCTGCGCGGCGCGTGCGCCGTTGGCACGGCCCTGGCGGCCGGGCCGGGCCGGCCGCGTAGCAGCACCAGCGCGGCGGCGCCGAAGGTGAGCAGGGCCGCGCCGGCCCCTAGGCCGGCTGGCCCGGCGGACGCCAGCAGCGGCGCCGCCGACAGCGTGCCGGCGGTGGCCGCCGCGCCCATCGCGACCTCGCCGATGGCCTCGCCGAGATGCCTCCGGCCGGCCGGCAGCCCGGTAAGCAGCAGCATGGTCCCGCCAACCAGCTGCACGTTCCAGGCCGCGCCGAGCACCACCAGCAGTACCGCCACGGTGTGGCCGGCGTCCGGCCGCTCGGCCAGCAGGCCGGCGCCGAGGGCGGCCACGGCTGACACCCCGGCCCCGGCGGCTGCGACGTGCGGCACCGGGAGGCGGCTGCAGAGCCAGCCCGACACCGGCGAGAACCCGAACATCGCCGCGACGTGGAGGCTGACCAGCAGGCCGACGGCGGACAGGCCCCAGCCGTGGTGGTGCAGGGCGGGCGGCGCCACCGCCATCATCGTCACCATCGTGGCGTTGGCCACGCCGAGCAGCGCCGGGGCGGCCAGCGGTAGCCGCCGGGGCGGATGGTCGGCGGCCGGGTCGGACGGGTCCGCCGCACCGGCCGGGGCCCCTGCCGGCATGCGCCGGGCCGCAGGCAGCCCGAGCACGAGCACCGCCGCCAGCGCGAACGCCGGCACCGCGAGGGCGTACAGGCCGGCGGACGCGGGCAGGCCGGCGCCCTCGGCCAGCCGGCCGGCCGGTGCGAGCAGGTTGGGGCCGAGGACGGCCCCGACGGATGCGGCAGCCAGGGCGGTGGCCACCGCGCGGGTCGCCGCCGGTACGGCGCCGCCGACCAGGTCTGCGGCGGCGTACCGGCCGAACATCACGGCCGTGTTGCCGGCGCCCAGCAGGGCGTTGCCGACGAGCACCGGGCCGAGCACCCGCTGGTACGCGCCCACGAGCACCACGAGCGCGCCGGCGACCGCGACGAGCAGGCCCAGGAGCAGGCCGGCGCGGCGGCTGCGGCGGCTCATGACGATGCTGACCGGCGGGACCGCCACCGTGGCGCCGAGCACCACCGCGCCCAGCGGCAGCACCACGGTGGTCGGGTCGCCGCTGACGTCGGCCGCCAACAGGCCGCCGGCGGTCCCGCCCGCGGCCATGCCCACGGCCGCCACGGCCTGCGCGGCGTAGAGCAGGCGTACGGAGCGCGGCACGGCGGGGCGGGTCATCGACTGATGGCGATCTGCTGGGAAGTGTCCAGTTTGGACACCGGGGCCGGCGCGGGGCGGGTGAACCGGCGGAACACGTCGTCCATACGGAGGTGCTCGGCGGTCAACCGGTCGCGGTGGGGCCGGGTGATGCGCACGATCCGGTCCACCACGGCGAACGGGGCCGCCCGCACGGTCTGCACGAACAGGTCCCAGGCCGCCGCCGAGAAGATCTGGCGTACGCCGGCCTCGTCACCGGCGACGCACCGCTCCTCCAGGTCGGGCAGCCGACGCGTCAGGTCCGGTGCCGGCACGGGGCGGACCGGCACCACGTCGACTGCCGGGCGGGACGACTCCGCGTCGGGCGCCTCCATCGCGTTGATCAGCGGGCTCACCTCGCCGGCCAGCAGCGGGTCGTAGAGACCCGGATAGGGTGCCTGCTCGTACCCGGGCTCATGGCCGGCGACGTACAGCGCCGCGGCGCCGCCGGCCTCGGCGGTCACGCCGAGCGCCAGGTCGAGCAGGCTGACCGGCCAGCCCAGGTCGCGGATCATGCACAGCCGCAGCACGGGCCGCGCCGCCTCCACCAGGGCGGTGAGCATGAGCTGCGCCGACTCCACAGCAGACTGGGCATAGAACAGCGTGTCCGGCGAGTGCAGCCGGACCACGTCCCCAGCCCGGCACCAGCGGCGGAACCGGTCCAGAGCGATCGAGTTGTCGACCACGTGGGTGAACCGGACACCGCTGCACGCCACACGCCCGTGCGCCGCCACCTGGCCCAGCACCCACTCGCCCATCCGCTTCGACCCGGCGTAGACCTCCGGGGTCCACGGCCGCATGGCCTTGCCTGTCGACGCGTACACCAGGCGCTCCACACCAGCGTGCTCGGCCGCCTCGGCGACGTTGCGGGTGCCCAGCACGTTGGTGTGGACGGTACGCACGACCTCCCGCTCGGCCAGCCCGGGACTGCGCTGGGCGGCCAGGTGGAAGACCGCGTCCGGACGGTGCTCGCGCATCAGCGCCTCGACCGCCCGCCGGTCGCGCACGTCCAGCCGCAGGTACCGTACGCCCGGGACCTCCCGCTCGGCCGGGGTGACGGAGGCGCTGACCAGCTGGGCGGGGTCCAGCGCGGCGAGCTGGTCCAGCAGGGCCGCGCCGAGGCAGCCGCTGCCCCCGGTGACCATGATGCGCCGGCCGGCCACCGCCGCCCGTACCGCGTCCCGGGGTACCGGGATGGTGCGCTCTCGGATGTCGAGGTAGCGCTGCAGCTCCTTGCCGCTGTCGGGGCGGGCGCTGCGCAGCCACGCGGTCAGCTCGACCAGCCGCCGCCGGGCCGCTGGGGAGAGCTCCTGCTGCCCGGGCGGGACGTCTCGCGCCATGAGCTGCAGAACCTCGTCCGTCACCGACATCGCAGACCTCCGTTCGTGGCGGGGACCGGCTCGAAAGACGGGCGGGCGTAGCGCCGGAGACAGTCGCCACAGCCGGGCGACTGTCTCCGGCTCGCTGCTGCGGGGAATGGGCAACCCGACGGCATTCCGGAGAACGTGGTGCGGTTGAGGAACGGGCACGTCAAACGCGTTCTCGCGGCGGCTTCGTGGATCGGCCGCCCACACCACCGGTCGACCGTGACCTCCTCTTCCGTCAGCCTGTCGGTCAGCCAGCCGGTGTTGAAGGCCGCCGCGTTCCAGAACGAGGCGGCGAGGTGAGCCACACAGAGTTTGTCGGAGGCGGTTGCCTGGCGCCGGTATCGACGCCGAGGATGGTACGAGCATGGTAGTAGATGGCGATCTTACTGTCCACTATGGAGAAGCAAGGCCGATGTGGTGGCCGCCACATACGAACCGCTGCGCGACGGCCGTAACCCACGGTTACCCGCTCCCACCCGCCGATGGCCCGCTACGGCTGCTCCCGGTCTGTACCAGACCCGCCGCCCACCGCCCGAGCCCATGATCGCCATGACCTCAGGAAGCCATGGCGATCATGGTGAACGTAGTCGATGGCCTGCCGGACGTGTCATGCTGCACGGACCTGACTGGATCGAGGAGTGTGGCAGTGTCAGCTGGCGAAGCGGTGCGGGCGGCGCCCGCGAGACAGTCGTTGCGCCCACTGCGGATCGGCCTGACGCTCACCACCATCCTGGCGCTGCTGTTCGGCGTGCCGTGGTGGACGTTGCTCGTCGCCGACGCGCAGTGGCCGGCTGGTGTCGTCGCCGTGGGCACGGTCGTGTTCTGCGCTGCGCTGGTCGCGTTGCCCGTGCTCATGCACCTCGGCCACGGCCGCCGCCGGTTGGACTGGGCGGCCGTCGCCGGCGACAGCCTCCTCGGCGTGGTCTGGGTGCTCTTCGCCTGGGCGCTGCTCGGGAACGTGCTGCGGTTCTCCCTCGTGGTCGCCGGCGTCGCCGACCCCGTCCGGTCCCGGGTCGTCGCGGCCGCGGTCGCCGCGGTGTCGCTCGTGCTGGTGCTCTGGGGGTACGTCGAGGCGGTCCGGGTGCCCCGCACCAGGCGGGTCGAGGTAACGGTTCCCCGGCTGGGTCCCGGCCTGGACGGTGTCCGCGTCGTCGTGCTGACGGACACGCACTACGGTCCGATGAACCGGGCCCGCTGGTCGGCTGAGGTCGTCGCGGCCGTCAACCGGCTCGACCCTGACATCGTGTGCCACACCGGCGACATCGCCGACGGCAGCGTGGCGGCACGGCGCGAGCAGGCCGCACCGCTCGGCGCCGTCCGGGCCCGGCTGGCCAGGACCTACGTCACCGGAAACCACGAGTACTTCGGCGAGGCCCAGGGCTGGCTCGACCACATCCGCGACCTCGGCTGGGATGCGCTGCACAACCGGCACATCGTCGTGGAGCGCAACGGCTCCCGACTCGTCGTGGCCGGAGTCGACGATGCCACCGCCGCGTCCTCCGGGCGCCCCGGCCACCGGGCCGACCACGCCATGGCGCTAGCCGGCGCCGACCCGGACCTGCCCGTACTGCTGCTCGCCCACCAGCCGAAGCAGGTCGACGCGGCAGTGGCGTACGGCGTCGACCTGCAGATCTCCGGGCACACCCACGGCGGGCAGATCTGGCCGTTCCACCTCCTGGTGCGCCTCGACCAGCCGACGGTCAGCGGCCTCAGCCGGCACGGTGACCGGACCCAGCTCTACACGAGCCGGGGTACCGGCTTCTGGGGCCCACCGCTGAGGATCTTCGCACCGAGCGAGATCACGGTACTCACGCTGCGGGCGGCGTAGCCCGGCGGCTTGCACCATCACATCGGTGGAGGCAGGCTTGGGACACTCCTCGGCCAGGAGACGGCGCCATACCTGAGGCCACGTCCGTCCTCCCGGAACCGACCGCCGAGCGCCCACCGGCCTTATGAATTCACTGGCTTGATGAGGGGTGGGTTGCTGCCCGATCCGCGGACCCGCCTCTTCCTCATCGCCTTGGCCTTCCTGCAAGGGGGACAGGCCACCAACGTCCTGCACGCCATGGAGAAGCTCGCCGAGAAACTGGCGGAACCGGCGAACGTACGCGGCGGCCAGCGACGCGGAACTGCGGACCGGACTGGTACACGCCTTCACATCCCTGTTCACGGGCGAAGGGCCACAGGGCGGATTCCGCGAGGCGCTCTTCCGCTGGCTGGATGCGGCGGCCGAGGACCCCGTGTACGAGGATCTGATCACCGACCTGATGGTCCGCGCTGGCAGGACCGGCCAAGGCGCCAGCAGCCGCTTCGCCCGCATGTCCGACCTGCTGTACGACTGGCAGCCGTTGGCTCGCGACGCGGAGGCACCGGCGGCCCGCGACATGCGTGACCGACTCAACGAGCGACTGCACCGCGCGAACCCGCTGGTCGCCGCATGAGCGAGAACTGGCGCGGCCGTCTGTCGGGCTTGTGGGCGCGATCAGAGGACCCCGCGCAACCGACCATTTCCCCGCCGAGCTGCGCAGCTGCCATCCGCACGTCGCGTTCGACGCGACCTTCCAGTTCTGGCAGCAGGGCAGTGACCAAGCCACCTTCTGGACGACGCGGCAGGAGATTACGGCGTGGGCCGACCAGGTGACCGCCCGATACTGCGTCACCCAGGCCGGCAACGCCGAGAACGAGATCAACACCAGTATTGCCAACGGCGTCCGCGTTCGGCTGGCGGTCGGCCCGCAAGCCCGTGCCGCCGCAGAGGCATTCCTGGAGATCGACCGGCAGGCCGCCCTCGAACACGTGAGGCAGCGGGCCGAGTTGGAACGGATCCGGTACCTGCGGGAGAGCGTCTACTCCCGCCCCGATGTCGCCCGCAGCTGCTGGCTCTGCCACCATCCGGACCAGCTGAACGCGATGCTGGACATCGACTTCGAGGGGATCGCCGAGAAGTTCGGGGACGTCAGGGAGTCTCGGTTTCTGGTGATCGCCGAGCTGATCGGTGACTTCCTTGGGCGGCTCGAGGACGGCGAACGCCGATATCTGGTCGGGCAGTTGGGGCAGCTCTTCTCCTCCTACGATCGGCCCGATCTGGCGGAACAGCTGGAAGCCTCATGAAGGAAGCGGGACGAGCCTCCCTGCAACAGGCGAACGAGATGATCCGCTTCGCCGACGTCAAGGCGGCCGCCGTCCTGGCCGCCGCCGGAATACTGGCCGGGCAACTGCCGTCCGCTCACGGCTCCTGGGCCACTGCCCAAAAGTTAAGGCTGTTGCGTAGGTTCTAGGCCGTTTTGAGGCTTGCTGCCCGCTGGTCACGATCCGGCTGCGACTCGTTCGACACGCCTGCGGTAGTCATGGATGTGAAGAAGCTCCTGCTAGGACATGGGT